>JAVKSQ010000067.1:0-1519 GCA_039583615.1 Acidimicrobiales bacterium | reverse complement strand
ACTGACCTACGGCCTCGTGACCAGAGAAACGTCGGCGTCGCGGGCTGCCCGCCACATTTTCACGCCTGCAAGGCGCCGCCCCCCGGCGCTCGGGTACTGACGGGAACGCGGTTCACAGGTCGAGGATGAACCGCAGCGCGCGGTCGATCGAACGCAGCTCGTCAGGGGTCAGCATGCCTCGTCTCATCCGGATCCGGGCAGTGGACACGACCCTGATCTGGTCGCATGTCGCGTAGGAGCGGTGCTCCAGCCCGCTGGCGCCTGCGCCGACCTCGACGTGGCTGCGCAAGCCGTAGTCGGCGGACGTCACCGGCACGATGACGACCAGTTCTCCCGGCCCATTGTTCAAGGCGTCGCTGGACACGACAATTGCTGGACGCAGGAACGCTGGCTCGTGCCCGACCGGACGGCCGAGGTCAACCTGGTAGACCTCGCCTCGCCAGATCACCCAAGCAAGTCCCACTCCCCACGCTCGGCAACGTACGCCTGCCACTGCTCAGGGTCTTCGCGCAGTCGCCGGTAGTCATCGCTCAGCCCCCGAAGGAACTCCTGGCGTTCCAGGGCGTCGATCGCCGAGTGGATGACCTCGACGACCGTCGTCTGCCGGGATTTGGCCAATGACTGAAGTCGCTCCGAGTCTGGTCGGCGGACCCGGACCGTAGTGGTCTGCTCAGCTCCCATAAGCCCCTATTGTAGATGGATTGTAGACGCGGGCTGGCTCAGCCCAGTGTCAGCCCCCCGTCACGCTGGATGACCTTGGTGCGCTCGGGACGCAGGGCGAGCCGAACCCTCTCCAGAGCGCCAGCCGCCTGGTCCCGCTCTGCCCTCCGGGAAAGGCAGCCGGCCTCGGGCCCTGCCCCCCGGGCCGCCTCCTTGGCAGCTGCTGGCCCGCCACCGGCGGCCGCCTGTCTGCCAAGGTCGGAGGGTCGCTCGTCGAGCGCCGGCCCGGCGGGGCCCACCTGCCAGCGCTCCCGGTAGGACTCTACGCGGCGGGCCGCCTGGCGCCAGGCCACTCGATCGGTCGGGTTCACCGGTCGGTCGCCGATCTCGGCCACCAGGTGAGCAGGTGGGGCCGCCTCCGCCGCCCGGGCCAGGGCCTGCTCCCGCCGCTCGATGGCCGTTCCCAGCTGCCGGTAGCGGGCCAGGTCCTCGCCGTGCTCCACCCCCCACTGGGCGCGCCGGTGACCAAGCGCTCGGAGATCGGCCCGCCGGGCGTCCAGGCGCTCGACCTCCGCCCGCCAGCGCGCCACCGCCGCGGTGCCAGCGGTAGGGCTGGCAGTCACCTGCTCGCCGGGGAGGCGGGCCTGCCGCCATCGTGGCCGACGCCGCCCCTCATCGCCCTCCCGGCCGGCGCTCCCGGCGGCGGCCCCAGCCGCCGGGGCCGCCGAGAGGGCCGCCGCTGCCCTGGCTCGGTCCTGGTCGATGAGGGCCAGGGCGGCCCCGCCGTCAGCCGGCAGGGCGGCCGCCGCCGCCGACAACCGGCCTCGGAGCTCCTCCCGCTGGCCGGCGAGGTCGGCCA
>JAVKSQ010000066.1:0-1793 GCA_039583615.1 Acidimicrobiales bacterium | reverse complement strand
CCTCGCCACCGCCCTCGGCCACGCGGCTATCCGAAGGCGACATAGCGTTCATTCGAGCGCTCCGATCACCTCTTCAACTAGCGGGCGAGCCGCCGGCTCTTGGCCTCGACGTGGTCGACGCCGCATCACCGGCGCGCGCCGGGGCACGGGCCGCCTGGCAGGCGTGGCTCAGGGTACCGGAGGGTGACGACCTGGTCGCACTGCGTGCTCGGGCGGATCACTTCGAGGCGCACGCCAGCGAGATGATCTCCGCGGTCGACAATGTAAGAGAGGTCGCCCAGATGGCGCTGGCCGAGCAGGAGGACCGCTGGGCACCCGTTGCCGCCGATGTGGTGCGATGGTGCGTGGCGGCACGCCAAGGCCAGGGGGCGGCCCGACGAGCCGCCCAGCTCAAGGACGCCGGGAGGTGGCTCACTGGCGCCGTCGACGACTTGCGCAACAGCCGCCTCGAGCCGCTGGCCGAGGCGTCCGCCGCCATCTGGACCCAGCTTCGCCAGGAGAGCAACGTCGAGCTGGGCACCATGCGGATGACCGGATCAGCGAACCGCCGGCAGGTCGACTTCGAAGTCACGGTGGACGGCACCGACGGCGCGGCGCTGTCGGTTATGAGCCAAGGGGAGGTGAATGCCCTCGCCTTGTCGGTGTTCCTGCCCCGGGTGACGATGCCGGCCAGCCCTTTCGGCTTTCTCGTCATCGACGATCCTGTTCAGGCCATGGACCCTGCCAAGGTCGAAGGGCTGGCCCGCGTGCTCTCCACCACCGCCACCAATCGTCAGGTGATCGTGTTCACCCACGATGACCGGCTCCCGGAGGCGGTGCGCCGCCTGGGGCTCGACGCGGCGATCCTCGAGGTGACCCGGAGGCCCGGTTCGGTGGTGGAAGTGCGTTCTGCGCTCGACCCACCGGCACGCGCCCTCGAGGACGCCCGAGCTGTTGCCACCGACCGGGGCGTCCCTGAGCAACTGGCGCGTCGAGTGGTCGCCGGGCTATGCCGGCTGGCTCTGGATGCCACGTTCGCGCAGAGTGTGCGGCGAGCTCGGCTGGCTGTGGGTGATTCTCACCAGCAGGTCGAGGACGACCTACTGGCCGCCTCCACGCTTACTGCTCGTGCCGCCCTTGCCCTCTTCGGCGACGCGGAGCGCGGCGGCGACGTGCTGTCGAGGCTCAACAGTTGGGGCCGGTGGGCCGGCGATACCTATCAAGCTTGCAACAAGGGCGCCCATCGACCATACGAGCACAACCTGGCCGCCCTAATCGACGACGCCGAGCGCCTCGTCCACAAGGTTCGGGCCAACACACGATGAGCGACACCGCCACCCCGGCGACCCTTCTCTGCGACGCACGCCTCCTGTGCCGGCGGCCCGACGCTGGCACGGCCGGCCTGTGGCCTCGCGCCGCCGCCCTGGTGGCCCGGCAAGCGATCGAAGCCGCCCTGGACCGGTACTGGCAGGCTCGGGGCGCTCCCGCCCTCGTTGACTGTCCGATGCGCACGCAGTTGGTCTGCCTGGCCGAGATGGCCGGGCCCGACATCGCCGGGATCGTCGCTGCCTCCTGGGCTTCGCTCAGCGGGGCATGCCACGTCCATCCGTACGACTTGGCACCGACCGCTGGCGAGCTGCTCGGGTGGATGGAAGCGGTGGAAGAGCTCTGTTCGGGGCTGGCGTAGCCCGAAGTTACTTTGGTGTGACGAGAGAACCCCCTGCTGAGCAGGGGGTTCTCGAGTTTGTGGGCTGGTGGTTCTGTCTACATTGGCCGCAGGTGGGTGGGGATGGACGCGCCGATGAGCTCGAAGG
>JAVKSQ010000065.1:0-2233 GCA_039583615.1 Acidimicrobiales bacterium | reverse complement strand
GACAGGGCGGCCAGCAGGCTCACCCCCTTGGGAGCCGAGAAGGTGAGGTCGAAGCCGCCCAGGCGTCCATCAGCGGCGGCCTTGCCGGTGACCAGTGAGTCACCTCCGGCCGGGTCGGTCCCGCCCAGCACGGCGGCGAGGGCGCCCGCGGTCACCTCGCCGGAGAGGTTGAGGTCCCCGCATCCCCGGCCCACCCAGGTGCCGGGCTTCTCCCCCGACCCGAGGTAGTAGGCCTCAGGTCCGGGGGCGACCTGGTCGAGGTAGTAGTCAGCTGACTTGGTTGAGAGCTTGCCGATGGAGATCATGGGCGCAGAGTGCGACCGAGGGGTTGACGGCAACGTTGACGCCGATGTTGACAAATCTGCGACTCTGGCCGAGTCGCCCCCAGTCGCCCTTGCGCAACCGCAGGTCAGCAGGGGTGTCCCGCGCCGCGGGTGATGGTCCGAAAACACTTCAGGAATTTCTCCGAACTTGCTCGGCGGAGCCGGCCGAGGACCCTGTACCACGCTGATGGCTTCGTGGGCGGCACCGACCCACGCATAGGACTGGGCCCGGCGGCCCCCCTGGGGGGGCCGTCGGAAGGGGGGGAGCCGCCGCCTCGGGTGGATCGCCGGGTGGTGCTCGGGCGCGTGGGTCAGCTGCACGGACGGGCCCGGGGCTTATCCGGCCCAACGGTAGGGTGGCGGTGGCTGGCATACAGAGGTCCCCATCGAGGGGCTGAAGCATGTCAGCCGCCGTGACCAGTGTCACCAGCGCTCTACCAAGAGCGAGTAGCTCAGTGGTGGAGGCGTCGATGCTGCGTGTGGTCTTTATGCACCGCTTGAAGCCAGGAGTGAGCACGACCAGTTCGCGCTGTCGTGGCTCCCCGCGGGCATCGACGGTGACTACCCGGCCAAGACTCGGGTCGCCCGCAGCCTCTCGGATGACCGGGAGGTCATAACCATTGTGGAGCTGGATATGTCGGCGACCGAGTTCAAGGCCGCGATGGAGCCATTGAGGCACCCGGACTGGCTCGGTCGGCTGGTGGAGGTGGCGGAGGCGACCAGTTACAGATTCTCTGTCTACGAAGACGTGCTCGACGAGCGGTCTCTTCGGGGCATCGACGTCTCCGAGGCCATCACCGCCTACTGGAAGCACTACCAGCTGGCTCACCGTAGTGACGATCGTCACGACAGAGCGAGGGCGGACGACCGATGAGACCGTCGCACAAGTCCGGCTGCACCGGCGAGGCTGGGTCATCCCGGTAGGGATGAAAGTGTGTGGATTGCCTGGGGGTTGGCGCTTGCGGACGAGGTTGCCGAGGGTGTCCGCCAGGGCGGGCTCACGGAGGGTCGAGGGGGCAGCCTTCTTGCGGACTGCCCACCGGCTACGGACAACCGGTGTCGGCGTCTGGCTGGCGGCGGACGAGAGTATTGGGAGGCGGCCGTAGGGACGCTTGCTACCACTGGGGATGCCCGGTGCGAGCGGCAGCCTGGGCAGGAGGGGCGCAGCGCGGTCTGGTGCCATTGCGATCAGGTCGGTTACTCGGGGATGTTCATGTCGTCGTGCACGTTGGCGCAAGGGGGAGTCATCCACGGCGGGAGTCGACCGGCCCGACGCTTACCGAACTCGACCCCGCCCCGAGGGCCGGTGCAGGCCCAGCATGGTGCGGGAGTGGGAAGGTTCCGGTCCATCGGGCGGCAGCGCTCTTCAGCCTCAACCTCAAGGTCTGGCGCCACGACCCGTTGGTGTCAGCAGACCCGGCCGAGCTTGAGGAGCTGCCGAGTCGCTGGAGGTCCTGACGAACGGTCAGATGACCGGGACGACCATGAGCTGGGGTATCCCCCAGGTGGTCTTCCAGCATCGCCAATGAGGACAGACGGTGCCTCCTCTGGCCATTCAGTCGGCGCCGGCGGCGGCGCACCGGCTCGCCGCAGCGGCGTTACGAGCGGGCTCCTCTCCGGCCCACCGGCGTGGCGGGCTCACCGGCCTCGCCGCCCCTACCGTCACGTCATCTCGGTCCCTGATCGCGACGCGTGCGGCCATGCCGCACGGAGCGTGGGGGTGTGACGGGTCCGGGGCGCCGTCACGTCGTCAAAGGCTCCCGCCGCCGGAGGACGCCCTCGACCAACGCGGAGCCCTCAAGCCCCAGCCACTCAACGGAGGTCCGGCCGTTACTAGGTGGTCGGTGCGAAAAGGGCCACGCTGACGGACTGCCTGGTGCTGGCAAATGATCACCGGATCCTTCAAGCAT
>JAVKSQ010000064.1:0-2372 GCA_039583615.1 Acidimicrobiales bacterium | reverse complement strand
GCGGGATCACCGTCGAGCTGCCCACAGGACGGACCTCACGACCAGGTCAATTCACCCACAGAAACCCGAGGAGAACCGGTAAAGACACGCCCACCGGGCCGAGCCGGGTCACGAGGGTCAAGGGCCCATGGACGGCCCTGCCTCCCGGCCCGGGTCTGGACCCTCGGCGTCGATCTCTATCGCCCGCTGCCAGGCAGTCGCCGCACGGCGGAGGCGATCCCGGTCAGACCTGCTGAGCGAGGGATCAGCGACCAGGAACTCAAACGCCTTGCCCACCAGCACCCGCTGCTGGTCGGACGGCCGGGCCGACGCAGCCGCGATGATCCCTGGCGTCGCCGCCGTGCTGGGGTCCTGTAGGAGGCGGAGGATCTCATCGCGGTCCTTGCGGCCGGGAAGGCTGTCGGGCCGGTCCAGCAAGGCAGCGATCTTGGTCGCGGTGTGGGCGGCCACCGACAGGACCCGGAAGGTGCCGATCTGCTCCTGGTGGGGAAGTAGCGCCTCGGTGCGCAGCTGCAGGTTCGCCCCCAGGCGCGACTGGTAGGGCACGTAGAGGTCGAGGTGGACCTGTCGCCAGGTCGCCCGCCACTTGGTCCCGGCCAGATGGTGGGAGGCAGACAGGTCGTCGACCATGCCCTCCAGCACGGCCAGCTCGGGGCGGCCGAGGATCAGGTCGACGTCATGGCTCATCGGGCCCCCGGTGCGGACCCAGGTGCCCCACCCTCCGATGAGGATGGCGGCAGGGACCGCGGCGACGATCTCCCCGAGCACTGCACGGGAGAGCTCGGTCTGCTCAGACGAGTAGAACGGGCTCGTCACCGGCGGCGACCTGGCGGGCGTCGAGCTGGTCGATGAAGCGGGCGGCCTGCCAGCCGGGCAAGGAGAACAGGTCGGCGTACGCCTGGGCCAGCGGGGTGACCGGGCCATAGCCGGCCAGCCACCGGTCGGGCTCGGCCACCAGCACCTCGGTCCCCTGGCCGGGCGCGCCGGTCGGCAAGGCGGGTAGGTCGGGATCGCCGTAGACCAAGACGGTCTCGTAGTCGGCGATCCGGTTAGAGCCGAGGTGCCGGACCAGCGCCCCGAACCCGCCGAGCACGCCCTTCCCTCGGGCAACGAGTTGCTCAACCTCCTCAGCACGGGCATTCACGCTGAACCGCTTGACGACATCCCGCTGTACCCGGCGGCGGCCGGCGAAGAGCACCAGGAGACGGTACGGGTCCAGCACCTGCAGGCCCTCCAGTGACCGGACGCTGACCGCCTCGATCTCCACGGGATGCTCGATCGAGCGGTGCGCGGTCGACACCGGGATGCCCAGCTCAGCCGCCAGCTCGCTCACTGACGACCATCGTCGGCGCCCCTGTCTCGCCCCCACCAGCAGGTGGCGCCACACGACCTCTACAGTTGGCATCACAGCGATGAGTCTACAGCAGTTCCATCAATGTATGGAAGATGAGCAGTAGGGGCCCTCCCATCACCGTAGAGAGCCATCGTATCCGAACGGGTACGGGGGGTTGAGATCGCGACAATGCGTGTCCTTCCTACTGGAGCGGGGGGTGCGGTCCCACCACAGGGCTTCCCCGCCACGGACGACCCGGTCCACACCTTCCTTCGCTCGGAGGTTGTGGCCGCGTCTCCAGGCCGGCAGGGCTCTCTATGAAGAGCCTCCGGTGGATCCAGGGTGGTTCAGCATGGCTCCAGTCTCCTTGCGAGATCAGAGCCTCCGGTGGATCCAGGGTGGTTCAAAGACACGCCGGACACGCTGTTGTCCGGAGGTCAGTGGAGGATACTCTGCCTGAGCTGGCCTTTTGTGTGGAGATGGTGCCTCCGGATACGAACCGCGGTCCGAGCTTCGCCGGCGAGCCGGTCCGTCTCGGCGGCCGCAAGGCAACGCTACCCACGTGCCGTGACGAGGTGCTCTCGGCGCTGGTCGTGTTGTCGGAGCGAGCCGGGAAGCGAGGCGGCGAGCAGATCTTCACCGTCCGCCAGGTCCATGCGGAGATGGTGGCCAAGGGCACCAAGTACGCCCAGGTGACTGTCTTCAAGACGATGCAGCGGATGAAGGAGGAACCGGTTCGGCCGCCATACGGCCGCCTGGAGCGGGTGGGCCGGCAGGGCTTCCAGCTGGCTACGGGCTGACCGAGATCTGTCTGCCTAGCCTGTGGTGGCTCCATCGCGTCGTTGCCATGGGGATCGCGGGAGTGTGGGTAGTCAAAAGGCGCGGAGACTGGTCGGCATTACTTCGCCTGCGTCGCTCCGGCGTGCGACACCGGCGGGTTGGGCGCGCCAGTCCAAGGAGACGACGGCCAGTTCTAGCGATCACTGCACGGCAGCAGCAGCGTACAGCTCGGTGGGGCTCTGGTAGCCAAGGCTGCGGC
>JAVKSQ010000063.1:0-2618 GCA_039583615.1 Acidimicrobiales bacterium | reverse complement strand
CCACAGTTTCCCTTACCAGGAGGGCCTTTTGGTGGATCTACGGCCTCGTCACTTCACCCGGTGATGAAAGGTCCGGGCTACGCCGAGGGGCGCCTGGACGACGCCGAGCTCAAAGAGCGGCTGGACCGGGCCATGGGGGCCAAGACCAGGGCTGACCTGGCCGGCCTCATGGACGACCTGCCGCCCCTCTCGGGCCCAGGGTCGGAGCCGGGACCGCCTCCCCGCCGGCATCGGCTGGCTGGCGCGGCGGTCGTCGCCATGGTCGCCTTGCTGGCGGTCGGGGCGGTGACCGCCCCTGCCCACGTGGCATGGCTGCCAGCCGTGCTGGTGGTGCTGGTCCTGGCCAGCCGCCGGCATGGCTGCGGTCACCGCTCCCGCCGCCTTCTCAGGTAGTTGCCGCGCCGGCGGCATGGAAGCGAGCCGGCTCTCACCTCGCCGGTCGCCGGCCGCCAACTCCGGAGGAACCGAGTTGGCTCGGCGCTCAGCCCCACCAGAAGGCGGCCGCCACCACCACGTAGAGCCCCACCAGGCAGGCGCCCTCCAACCAGGTGGACTCGCCGTCGAAGACCACCAACACGGCCACCAGGGCGGAGAGCACCAGGGTTACCAGGAGCAGCGGCGAGAGGGCCAGGGTGAGCGCCGGGCCGCCGATCAGCGGAGAGGCCAGCACCAGGACGGGGATGAGGACCAGGGCGATCTGGAGCGGGCTCTGGAGGATCACCGACAGGGCGTAGTCGGCCTGGTTGCGGGCAGCCAGCTGGATCCCCACCACGTTCTCCACCGCGTTGCCGGCGATGGCCACGATGACCAGGCCGGCGAACGCCTGGGAGATGTGCAGAGCCCCGATGGCCGGCCCCAGGGAGTGGACGAACCAGTCCGACACCAGGGCGGCCGCCAGGCTGGAGGCAGCCAGACCGGCGACGGGCACCCCCAGGGCCACTCCGGCCGGCTGCCGGCTGGATTGCCCCGGGCCGCGCCCTGGGCCGGCGGCCGGTGCTGGCGCCCGACCGGCCCCGGCCGAGCCCACCGGCGGGGCATTGGCCACTCGCCGACCCAGCGAGGCGGGCAGCGCCAGGGCGAAGACCGCCAGCAGGACCACGGCTGCCACGTCGGACAGGGCGACCTCGTGGTTGCCGGCCGGGGTGTGGAGGGCGGAGGTGAGGCTGGGGACCACCAGGATGGCCACCGCCAGGACGAGCAGCAGCCCGATGCCCCGAGCCGCCTCGGCCGGGAAGCGCTGGGTCCCGTGGCGTATCCCCCCCACGAGGAAGGCCGCCCCCAGCACCAGGACCACGTTGGCCAGGATCGACCCGACGAGGGTGGCCTTGACCACATCCAACAGGCCGGCCCGCAGGGCGAAGACGGAGAAGAACAGCTCGGGCAGGTTCCCGAGGGCCGACTGCACCACGCCGGTGGCTCCCGGGCCCAGGCGCTGACCGAGGGCGTCCACGCACCGCCCGACGAGGGCGGCCAGCAGGGCCAGCGCCACTGCCGAGACGACGAACGGGAGGACCCGTCCGGACGGAAGGAAGCGGGTGAGCCCGGCGCCCAGCGTGGCTGCCGCCCCGGCCATGGCCAGCGCCTGGTCACGGCCCGGGGGGCGCCGGCTCACGGCTGTCCCGACCCGCCCTCCAGGCGGACCTGTTCGCCCTGGTCCGGCGGATCGAGGCCCAGAGCCTGGGCGTAGAAGGACAGCTCCAGCTCGAGGGCTCGGGCGAGGGTCTGGCTCCGGCGCCATCCGTGGCCCTCGCCGTCGAAGACCACGTGGGCGAAGGGAGCCCCGACCTGGCGCAGGGCGGCGGCCATCGCCTCTGCCTGGGCCGGTGGCACCACCGGGTCCTGCGAGCCGTGGAAGATGAGCACCGGCGCCTGGAGGCGGTCGAGGCGGTGGAGGGGCGAACGCTCGACATAGGCTGCCCGCGACTCGGGCAAGGGACCGACCAGCCAGTCGAGGTAGCGGGACTCGAACTTGTGAGTGTCGCCGGCCAGCGACTCGAGGTCGAGGACTCCGTAGTGGCTGACCCCGGCGGCGAAGACCCCGCCCGCGGCCAGGGCGCACAGCGCGGTGAGCCCGCCGGCGCTGGCCCCTCTTACCGCCAGCCGGTCCCGGTCGGCCAAGCCGGCGTCGGCCAGGTGCCGGGCCACCGCCAGGCAGTCCTCGACGTCTGCGACCCCCCACCGGCCGCGGAGGGCCTGGCGGTACTCCCGGCCGTAGCCGGTGCTGCCCCGGTAGTCCACCCCGGCCACCGCCAAGCCGCGGCTGGTCCAGTAAGCCAGCCGCAGGTCGAAGCCGGCCGAGACGGCGCCGGTGGGGCCGCCGTGGCAGGTCACCAGGAGGGGTGGGCGCCCGCCGCCGGCTGGCCCTACCTCTGGGTTGGTGGGCGGCCAGTAGAGGCCGTGCACAGTGCCGGCCGGCGTGGGGACCTCCAGGGGCCGGGGAACAGGAGCCCAGCTCGGATCGATGCCCAGGCCGTCAGCCGGCCTGACCACCTCGACGCCCGAGCCGCCGGAGCCGCCCGAGCCGCCCGAGCCGCCCGTGCCGCCCGTGCCGCCCGAGCCGCCCGAGCCGCCCGAGACGCCCGAGACGCCCGAGCCGCCCGAGCCGCCCGAGCCGCCCG
>JAVKSQ010000062.1:0-3366 GCA_039583615.1 Acidimicrobiales bacterium | reverse complement strand
TCCACAGCCAGGGGCTGGAGTGGGGGATTTACCCCTACTTTTCAGGGCCTTTTCGCCTACATGCCAGGAGTCCTGGAATCCGGGGCTTCAACGTCGAAATCCAGCTAAGGATCCCTCTCGACGACCCACCCGACACCAGCACGCCGACACCGCCGAACCCGCCTCCGCCGACCGGGCCGGGACAACCAACCCACCCCACTCGAGGACGCCGGGCCAAGCCCGAGCAGCCGGCAGTGTCAAGCAAAGACCGTTTGCGTTCCGTTGGTGGCGAAGTGCTGGGCGTAGTTCCACAAAGCGGTGACGGTGTTGCCGTCGAAGTAGTCCATCACCGCGTAGTTGGGCGAGGCGCCGGTGGCTGGCGCCGGGTTGCCCTCGGCCGCCAGGCACTGCTGGAGGCTGAGGCCGCCACCGGTGTTCTGGACGAACCGGTCCATCAGCCCGCTGTCGAAGGCCTTCTGCTCGGCGGTGTAGCCGTGGTCCTGGTCACAGGTGGCAGCCTTCGATGGGTTGAGCCGCTGAGGGTTCGACAGGTTGGGGTTGTCGGTCAGCAGGGCGCTGGACAGGCCGTTGACGGTCGGCGTGCCCCTCTGGGCGACGAAGGGCTGACCGTCGGTGTTGGCGGCGCGGGGGTAGGTGGCGAAGTAGTGGTCGAACGACACGTTCTCCTGGAAGATGACCACCAGGTGCTTGATCGGGGTCGCGGTGGGTGGGCCGGTGCGGTGCCCCGCCGGGCTGGCGGGCGCGGCGTAGGCCGCGGCCGCACCCCCGGCCACCAGCCACCCGGCGGCCGCCGCACCGGCCAGCCTGCGCCATCCTGGTGTCCTGCCTGACGCCATCGAGTGGCCCCCCTTGTCCGTCGTCGGCCGGGTGTCGTCCGCTGGTGCCCAGCCTGACGCCGGTGGCCTAACGGGAGGCGACCGCCTGGTGGCGGCAGCATGAAACCTCGGTGAATGAACGCCGCCGGGCGCCGCCGGCGGGCCCCGTGGCCGGCCAAGGGGCCGGGGGCCGGGGGGCGGACCCTAAGCCAGTACCGCCCCTAACCCAGCACCATCGCCGGGCCGGGATGGGCCAACCGCCGGTTGGTCATCTCCAGCACCTTGGCGGTATAGCCCCTCAGGTTGCGTTGCTGGCGAGGAGTCAGGCGGTCACAGACCCATCCCCAGTGCAGGGCCAGCCACTCGCCCGGTTGGGGGTCGGCGACGAAGCCCAGGCCGTCCAGGGCCCGGGTGACGCTCTCCAGGCGGGGCGGGCCGTAGCTCAGTGACCTGGCCTCCCACACCAGGGGCTGCGATCGCACCACCACCTCTTCGCCACACACCGAGACGACCTGGCCCCAGCGGATGCGGCACCGGTCGAGGACGCTCAGCGCGTCCTGGGCGCTGAAGGGCTGATCGAGCATCCCGACCCACGGGTAGACGCAGAAGACCTGGAAGCTGTGATGGGCGATGCCGCCCGCCGGGATGGCCTCGGTCAACCGGTTCCAGCCCGGGCCGGCGCACTTGCGGAACCTTTCCTCGATCGAGTTACCGAAGGCGGTGACAGGGATGCGATCGAGCAGCGAGTTGCCTACCCAGTAGGCCTCCACCACCCGGTAGTCGAGAGGGTCCTGGATGCCGGTCGCCTCGGCGATCAGAGCCAGGTACGGCCAGGCACCGCCGAAGGCCCGGGCCAACTGGGCCAGACCGGGATCCACCAGGCCGCTGGCCCCGTACTCGAGCAGTGCCCGGTGGTCGTGCGAGCCGCAGTAGCCCGCCTCGTTGGGGGCATAGGCATACCTGGCGAACAGGGTGGGCCCGGTGGCTCCGGCCGGTCCCGCCGGACCACCCCGATGGGAGCCGGGCTCTACGCCAGCCACGCAGCCCCGACCACCCCACGGCCGGTATTGATCCCCATGGCCGCGCTGAACCCCGCCACCATGGTCACGCTGCTCAGCCGCTCGCCCAGCTGACTGGCCAGCTCCGGGCAGTCGGAGTGGAACACGGCGCACTGGATGGCTCCCGGGCCACCGGTTGCTGCCCACTCCTGGCGGATCCGCTGCAGGGCGGCACCAGCCGTCCCCACCCTGGCCAGCGGCTCGACCGCTCCCCGCCGCATCCGAAAGACGGTCCGAGCTCCTTCCGATCGGGCCGGCCCCAGGCTCGGGGAAGGCACCCGGCCGCTGCGCCGCAGGGGGCCCAGCTCGGCCACCGAAGCCACCAGGTCGACCCGGCCGGATGCCTCTTCGAGGCTGCGAAGGACGCGCTCCAGCGGCTCGCCAGAGGCGGCTGCCTCTGCCCCGGCCAGGACCACCAGGGCCTGGCCGGCAGCCGCCGTGCGCGAGTCGACGGTCACCGCCCGCCCACCGGACAGCTCGCAGGCAACCATGGCATGGCTGCGCATCTCGGTGAACTCGGCGGCGGGAACGACTATGACCACCGCATCGGCTCCGGCCTCGTCGATGGCGCCGAGGTAGTCTGCCACCGAGGGGGGGCTCGACTTCACCGGCTGATCCGCCTCCAGCGCCTGGTATACCTGCTCGGGAAGCCCCTCGGCACCGTCCAGGCGGTTCGTCCCCGGGAGATGCACCGTGATCGGGAGCACCCGAATGGCCAGGGAGTCGACCAGGCGAGCAGGCAGGCAGGCGCTCGAGTCGGTGACCAGTGCCACGCCTGCCATTTTCCCTCCCCGTCTGGGTAGTGATGACGCCGTGTGCTCGACCCGGCCTCCCCGATGGTAGTGGGCGGAGCCGGGTCACTCCGAAGGGCGCGCCGAACGCGGCCGGCAACGCAGTGAGACCAGGTCCGCCGGGTCCTCGATGACCGCCAGCGACCTCTTCTCGATGTCCGAGCTGGCGGCACGAACCGGAGCCACCCCGGCCACCATCCGCCACTACCTGAGCCTGGAGCTGCTCCCCCCACCCCACCGGGTGGCAGTCAACCGCTTCTTGTACGACCATCGCCACGAGCAGTCCCTGCGCATCATCCGCAGCCTCCGGCAGCGACGCCGGCTCTCGTTGCCAGAGATCCGCCGGCTGCTCCCGAGCCTGACCAAGATGCCCGATGAGCAGGCCTTTCGTCCCGAGATGTGGGATGAGGTCATCAAGTCACAAAGTGGGGAGACATCCACGCGAGCACCTTCGGCCCGCCTGCTGGAAGCGGGGATGGCGGCCTTTGCCCGCCACGGCTTCGCCGAGGTGAGGATCGATGACCTCTGCCGGTCGGCAAACCTGGCCAAGGGCTCCTTCTACCGCCATTACAGCTCCAAGGAGGACCTGTTCTTCGCCGCCGCCGAGGCGGCCGGAAGCCAAGCCGGCCACGCTTTCGCCGAGGCAGCCGGGACGGGCGGCACCGCCGGGACGGGCGGCACCGCCGGGGCGGGCGGCACCGC
>JAVKSQ010000061.1:0-4743 GCA_039583615.1 Acidimicrobiales bacterium | reverse complement strand
GCGGGATCACCGTCGAGCTGCCCACAGGACGGACCTCACGACCAGGTCAATTCACCCACAGAAACCCGAGGAGAACCAGAAATTTCCCGAACTGGACCGACAGAGTGGCTCGGTGGCCCTGAGCCACCCGTCCGCCTTCGTGGGCAGCACCCGCTTGGACACCAGCCGGAGCCGACGGCCCCCCTGGGGGGGCCGTCGGAAAGGGGGGGAGCCGCCATCTCCGGTGAACCCATTGATGGCGCTTGGGCGCGGGGCGCAGCAGCGGCCTCGGGGGCCAGACATATGGTCCCCCGAGTCCTACACTTGCAACCAGGTCAGCCCGGTGACCAGCAGTTCGTGGGTCAGTCGGGCCTTATCGAGACCCGACGATTCGCCCGTGCACGCCCTTCGACCGCCGATGCTGAGTCCGGCACCGGCACAGGCGGGTCGGTGGGTGGCCAGCTGTGGCGCCAGATGAGGGCCAACCGCGTCGTAGGGCGACGTTATCTGGGGCAACGGCAGCCCGATCAGAGCCGTCGCCCATTTCCGGCGCAGCCGACGAGGCCGGAACATCTGGATGTAAGTGTGTGGTAAAGCCTGGGGGTTGGCGCTTGGGGACGAGGTTGCCGAAGTGTCCGCCAGGTGGGCGCACGGTGGGCCGAGGCGACGGCCTTGTTGTGGCCTCCCCGCCGGCTACGGACAACCGGTGTCGGAGGCTTGGCGGTGGGAACGGTCGATGGGCCGGGGCAACTGCTGATACCCACGGCCGCCGGTCGGGGGCAACTGCCGCACGGCGTCTGCAACGTCGGGCATGATGCAGGGGTGGCAGGGCGGGTGGCATCAATTCTCGAACGGCCGGTGTACGCAGTCGGCGAGGCAGCAGGCCTTCTCGGCCTGCGGTCCGACCGCGCTCGTGCATGGCTCGACGGCTATGAGCGCCGAGGGGTCCGTTACGATCCCGTCATCCGGGTCGAGCCGACCGGTGATGACGTGGTTACCTGGGGAGAGTTCGTCGAGTTGGGGTACCTCCGCCAGTACCGACGCAAGGGGGTCCCCCTCCAGCGCCTCCGTCCAGTGATCGAGGCACTGCGCCAGGAGTTCGGGACTCCGTACCCCCTGGCGACGGCGAAGCCCTTCATCTATGGCAAGGAGCTGATCCTCGAGCTCCAGGAGAAGAACGATGTTCCACAGTCGATCGCCATCGTCATCTCCTCGGGACAGACGATCTTGCTCGCCGACGAGGCAAAGCGCTTCTACAGAAAGATCGAGTTCGACCCGCCCCAGCAGGGACATGCCCGTCGACTGCAGCCGGCAGGTACGGCGTCGCCCGTGGTCATCGACCCTCTGGTTCGCTTCGGCCGGCCATCGGTCCAGGGCATCGCCACCGAGCGGCTCTGGGAGCTGTTCGACGGCGAGTCCATCGAGGAGATCGCACGGGGCTACGAAGTGCCGACCGAGATGGTACGGGCGGCGGTCGCCTACGAGGAGCAGCAGCAGTCGCTGGCGGCGTAGTTCGCGGTGGCGGTCAGGTTCTTCGTTGACTCGGGGCGAAAGGGCCTGCATACGTTGACGGTCGATGATGCCTGCCAACAAGGCGGGGCGGAGACGAGAGGCTGGGCATGGACGACGTACTTCTGACGGCAGTGTTGGAGCGGCTGGACCAGCAGCCCCTCGAGGCGGAGGCGGAGGCGCTGCTGCTGGCGTCATGCTCGGGCGAGGAGGCACTCCGGCACGCACTGGGCGGGGAGACATTGGAACGACCCCAGCCATTGCCAGAGATTGCGGTGCAACCCGCGGTCGCGTACCTGGAGTCACTCGAGGTCGCCGGGTTCCGCGGCATCGGGCCAAAGAGCATCTTGAACCTTTGTCCTGGGCCCGGCTTTACCTTGGTGGTGGGCCGCAACGGGTCGGGAAAGTCGAGCTTCGCCGAGGCGATCGAGCTCCTCCTGACAGGCACAGTACGGCGCTGGGAGGAACGGGCGGCCGTGTGGAGAGAGGGGTGGCGCAACCTTCACCAGCCGGCCGCGGACATCCGGCTCACGCTCACCATGGAGGGTGCCGGCCGAGCGATCGTCGAATGCACATGGGACAGCGGTCAGGCCCTCAGTGACCACACCACGAGGGTCCAAGTGGCCGACGAGAAGATGCGCGGAGCCGAGCGGCTCGGATGGGCGGGAGCTCTGAAGGCATACCGGCCGTTCCTCTCGCACACCGAGCTGGAGACGCTCCTCGGGAAGCCATCCGAGCTGTATGACCTGTTAGAGGCCGTGCTGGGTCTCGAGGGCCTTAACTCCACCGGGGAACGGCTGAAGCGGGCGGTCAAGGACGCTGAGGCACCACTCTTGGCCGTCAAGCAGGCAGTCAACCCATTGCGGGACCACCTGAGGGAGCTCGATGACGAGCGAGCTGGAGCATGCCTGACGGCATTGAGCAAGCGGAGCTGGGACATCAGCACCGCACAACGGATCGCCACGGGTGTTCACGCCTCAGACAGCGGCGGCGAGCTGGAGTCACTGCGTCGTCTCAACCAAATCGCCGCACCGGTGATCGATGAGGTCCTGGCTGTCACGCGGGCGTTGCGGGAAGCGGGTGACGGGTTGGATGCTGTCGCCGGCACCCAAGCGGGGAGGGCCCGCCAACTGGCCGACCTGCTCACCGCTGCACTCGAGCACCACCACCAGCACGGCGACGGGGACTGCCCGATATGTGGGCGGAGTGGGGCGCTCGACTCGGCATGGCAGGCGGAGACGTCGGCCACAGTCACCCGCCTTCAAGCCGAGGCAGCAATCGCCGATGCGGCGGCGGAGGCGGCTGGCGAGGCCATCACCCGTTCCATGAGCCTCCTGCTGCCAGCGCCGGGGGCGCTCGAGAGTGACCTCGTTGAGGCAGTTCCGAGGGCGCGGGCGGCGTGGCGCACGTGGCTCGGTGCCCCTGGGGGCGATGACGGAGATGCGCTGCGCGCTCGTGCCGATCATCTTGAGGAACACGGCACTGAGTTCATCGCCGCGGTTGACGAGGTGCGGGAAACGGCCGCCAAAGCGCTAGCCGAGCGGGAGGATCGCTGGGCGCCCCTGGCAACCGAAGTGGCCAAATGGTGTGCGGATGCCCACCATGCTCGCGTCGCCGCCGAGCGAGTACCCGCCCTCAAGGAAGCCGGGAAGTGGCTGACTGCCGCCATCAACGACCTACGCAACCGTCGTCTGCGCCCGATGGCCGACGCGTCCTCCGCCATTTGGCGCCAGCTTCGCCAGGAGAGCAACGTGGAGCTGGGCGCCATTCGTCTGAGCGGCTCAGTGAACCGCCGGCAGGTCGACTTCGAGGTCACGGTGGACGGCGTCGAGGGAGCGGCGCTGTCCGTCATGAGCCAAGGAGAGGTGAATGCCCTCGCCTTGTCGGTGTTCCTGCCCCGGGTGACTATGCCGGCCAGCCCCTTCGGCTTCCTCGTCATCGACGACCCAGTGCAGGCAATGGACCCGGCCAAGGTGGAGGGGCTGGCCCGGGTGCTGTCGGGCGCCGCCGCCACCCGCCAGGTGATCGTGTTCACCCATGACGAACGCCTGCCCGAGGCGGTACGGCGCCTCGGCCTAGAGGCAACCATCCTGGAGGTCACCCGGCGGCCACACTCGGTCGTCAGCGTGCGGCCTGCTCTTGATCCGCCGGCCCGGGCCCTCGAGGACGCCCGAGCGGTGGCTGGCGACAAAGTCCTCCCGGAGCACTTGGCCCGCCGGCTGGTCGCCGGTTTTTGCCGGCTGAGCCTGGAGGCCGTGCTGTCGGAAGCCGTCCGGCGCTCCCAACTTGTCGCCGGCCGGCCCCGCCAGCAGATCGAAGACGACCTCGCGGCCGCCTCCAAGCTCAACACTCGGGCTGCTCTGGCCCTCTTCGGTGATTCCAGTCGCGGGGGCGACGTGCTAGCGCGTCTCAACGGCTGGGGCCGGTGGGCCGCCGACACGTACCAGACCTGCAACAAAGGGGCTCACGGGTCGTACGAGCACAACCTCTCCGCCCTCATCACCGACACCGAGAACCTCGTCGGCCAGGTCCGCATGAAGATCAAATGAGCGATCCGGACGCCCCGGCGGCCCTGCTCGAGGCCGCTCGCCACCTCTGCCAGCGGCCAGATCCCGGGACTGCTGGCCTCTGGCCTCGGGCGGCTGCCCTCTTGGGCCGCCAGGCGATCGAAGCCGCCCTTGACATCTACTGGCAGGAAGGCGGCATGCCGGCGGTCATCGCCTGTCCGATGCGAACCCAGCTTCTGTGCCTGGCAGAGCTGGCCGGGCGGGAGCTCGCCGGCACCGTGGCTGCCTCCTGGGGCTCGCTCACGGGAGCGTGCCACGTCCATGCCTACGACCTGGCCCCCACGGCCAGCGAGCTGCTCGGGTGGATGGAGGCGGTGGAGGAGTTCTGCCGTCGTCCAGGGTCATCGCCTGCCCAGCGGTGAGCAGGCAAGGCGGTTCATTCCATCCCGCTGCTGGCAGCCTTGGGTGGGACCGGCTATCCGGGTGACGATCCGGGCGTCACCCTAGGTCTTTGAGAATGATCAGCCGCTCATAATCAACGACGAGGTATCGGCAGATAACTTCACTTCGGGAGACGCGGGCCAGGTAGAAGTCATCGCCTTCCCACACCTTCACGGCATCAGTCGGCGGCCCAACCTGGCGCAGCCGGACAATCCAGTCGCTGACCATTTCCGGAACGTGTCAAGGGGTTGCTGCCGGTTCTGCTAGCTGAGTTTCGTGGGGCAGACCATCCGGGGGGCCAGCCCCC
>JAVKSQ010000060.1:0-5710 GCA_039583615.1 Acidimicrobiales bacterium | reverse complement strand
GCCGGCCCTTCCTGGACCGTCGATCCCGCGCCCTCATCCTCCCGCCACACCGGTTGGCCGTTCTCGCAACAGGCTCAAGTGAGCACGAAATAGACTGCTGCTAAAGGTTCCCGCTGGCACGCTCAGGCGAGGTGGTCCACCACCCAGGCCACGGTCGCTCTAACCAGCGCCACCCGATTGCGCGTGTCCAGCAGTTCATGTCCCTCGTCGGGGAAGAGCAGGTACCGATGCTCTACCCCCCGCGCCTGCAGGGCCGCCACAAGCTGTTGCGCCTGGTGGATCGGGACGTTGGTGTCCTTTCCGCCGTGGACGATGAGAAGCGGGGCCAGGAGGCGCTCGATGCGGTGGATGGGGGAGAGATCGGAGAGCAGCTGCTCGTCGCCGACCGGATCACCGTACTTGCTCGTCGCCGCGGCGGCGATCCAGGGCTCGGTGAGAGCAAAGAAGCTCTTGAAGTCGGACATCCCAGAAACGTCCACACCGACGGCAAACAGCTCCGGGTGCCAGACAAGTGCAGCAAGTGTCAGGTAGCCGCCGTAGGAACGACCCATGCAGCCGATGCGTCCGGGATCGGCGACGCCACTGGCCGCCAGGTGCTCTGCGCACGCAGCCACGTCAGCTATGGCGCCGTAGCGGCCGGCGAGGTTGTCGGCGTTGAGGAAGCGGCGACCGAAGCCTGCCGATCCGCGTACGTTGGGCGCGAACACCGCGATGCCAGTGGCCACCAGAGATTGGAACAGAGAGTTATAGACCGGCCGCTCCTGAAGCTCGGGGCCTCCGTGCAGGTGGATCATGGTAGGCCACGGTGGTCGGCTCACCGGCCGGTACAGCCAGCCGGTGAGCCGAGTCCCGTCGGTGGAAGCCAGACGGGAGAGGATGGGAGGTGACAACTCGGTGGTGTCGGCGCGCTCGACGCTGGCCCCTGGCGAGCTGGTGACCGTCCTGCCACCGGCGCTGGTCACTGGCACGGCGCTCACCGTGGCTAGGTCGACGGACCAGACGCCGCGGGGGTCGGCCCAGTTCTCGGCCGTGAGGAGAAGGGAGGAGCCGTTGGTGGAGAAGCAGCACTCGTCGATCACCGCTCGGGGTATGGGCCCAACCGGTCGCTCGCGTCCAGTGGCCAAGTCGAGCACGCTGAGCTCGCTGCATCCGCTGTCGACATTCCAGACCAGCACCAGATGCTCACCCTTGGGTGCCAGGACGAGATCCTCCAGCTCGGCGTCAGGCCGCGCCGCCAGTTCGATCGGCGGCTCCGGCGGCAACGGGATAGTGCGCTGGCTCCCGTCGAGGCTGATGGCGACGAGCGCAGCTCGGTCACGGCCGGCATCGCTGCGAGCGAAGATCACCGATCCGTCGGGGGCCAGGGCGCCTCGGTCGGTCGAGCCTTGGCCCGAGGCTCCCACCACCGCTTGACGGCCCGACACCGTCTTCTCGCCGGCGTCGGGCACGACGACGCCAAGCCAGTGCTGGCTCCGTGGGCCGTACCGCACCAGCGCCCGTCCGCTGTCGTCGCTGACATCGAGCAATTCGAGCATCGGGCCGGCGGTGACCAGCCGACGCTCTCCGGAGGCGGGATCGATCAGAAAGGCGGAGCAGAGATGGTGCATCTCGGTCACGAGAAGCCATCCTTGGACTGTCCAACCCTGCCGCCGGCCGGCACCCAGCTGGGCCGTGACCGGGCCACCTCCGGCCACCCGGTGGAGTCCTGACCCGTCCGGCCGCACCACCCACACGTGCTGGCGCGACGCGCCGGTCGCCGCCGTGACGCACGCCAGCCAGTCGCCTCGCGGGGACCAGCTGACCTTCACCACCCTCCTCAGGTCGGCCGGGAGCAGCCTCACCTGGGACGTGTACAGCTCGGCCAGCCATACCTGCGCCTCGCCGCTGCGGTCGGACACGAAGGCCAGGCGCTCACCGTCGGGGCACCCGGTCGGCGACCAGCTGCCGTACACGTCCTCGGGCACTCGTTGCCGGCGGGGCGCCTCCCGCCGGCCAGCACTCCCGTGCTGGCTCATCTGCCAGCGGTCCTGGCCATCCCGGACACCCTGCACATCCCAGGCGCACCACCACAGCGGACGCTCCGGCACCGCCTAGCCAAGGTCCGAGGGCGCTTGGAAGCGGCCTGGGGTGCCCTCGGCCACATGGTCCACGACGTCGGCCAACCGGCCACGACGCTGGTAGGCACGCCGTTGCCGGGCGGCGGAGCTGCCCCGGGCGATGGCACGTTCGGCCAATGCGGAGACCTGCTGCCAGTCCCCGACCGCCTCGAGGAAGGGTCTGAGACCATCCAGCAGACCTCTTATCACCACCGCCGCGGGGACGGGGCGGGGCGAGCGGGGTAGGTCCAAGAGGCCATCCTCCAAGCCTGAGCGAGCCGCCCTCCACATCGCCGCCCTCAGCAGGGGGGCGGCGATTCGAGGCGATGGAGCACCCTGTGCCAAGTTGTCGCCCTCTCTACGGACCAGCGCCCGAAAGAGCCCCGCGATCAGCACGACGTCTTCCACGTCCGGGCAGGCGTCGGTGACCCGCAGCTCCAGAGTCGGCACGTGCGCCGACGGCCGGATGTGGAAGTAGACCATCCCGGGGTCGCTGATGGTCTCGGAGGCGACCAGGTCGGCGAGCAGCGCGTCGTACTCAGCAGCTGAGGAGAACTCGCCGCTGAGACCGGCCGTCGGCCAGCGCTGCCACACCAGCCAACGGGCGCTGGAGTAGCCGCTGTCCTCGCCAAACCAGAACGGCGAGCTGGCCGACAAGGCGAGCAAGCTGGGCAGGAAGGGCGTAACCCGCTGGGCGACGGCCACCGCGACATCGCGATCCGAGAGCTGCACGTGCACCTGGGTGCCACAGATGAGCTGCTCTCTGGCCAGGAGCTGATAGTCCCGGAGCATGCGCTGGTAGCGAGTCGTGGGAGTGACCGCCAGACGCAGGGGGTCGACGAGGGGGACGGTGCCGGCCGCCGCCACACCCAGCCCCTCCAGCTCGGCCGCCGACGCCAGGTGGCGGCGCAGCCGGGTCAGTCCGTCCCTGAGCTCATCGAGCCCGGCGCAGGCGGGGCTCTTCGACTCCACCATGCTGCGCTGCAGCTCGGCTGCGAAGGAGCCAGCCGGCAGGCGTGCCAGCAGCTGCGGCGCCTGGGCCGCCAGCTCGCGCGTTGTTAGATCGACGACGTGGAACTCCTCTTCCACTCCCACGCTGGTCGCTTCGCCACCGGCCGGCCAACCGTCGGCCGTGCCTCGCGGCGCCGACCGCGGATCGTCTCCGGCACAGGTTTTCCCTTGCTCCAGGCCTGCCACCACGGTCACCGCCTGTTGTCCTTGGCTGATCGCGCCGTTGCCTTCGGAACGCCTTTGGAAGATCGCGCCAGGCGCGTCACCGCGCCCAAGCCAAGGGTACCCGCCTGGTGTTCCATCGAGGTTTCCCGCTCATGAAAGGCCAAGCCAGCTACCCGACGCGCCACGTCACAGACCGTGAGCCTGGAGCCACAGCTCCAGCAGCCCGATTTCCCACAGCTTGTTGTAGCGCAGCGTCGTCAGCTCGTCGGGGGCGGCCAGGAGGTGCTCGACGTGCCCGGGGTCGAACAAGCCACGGCCCCGGGCTGCCGGCGAGCGCAGGGCATCGGCCATCAGGTCGACGTAGGGCCCCTCGAGGTGGATGAGGGGGGGGACGGGAAAGTAGCCCTTCGGACGGTCTATGACCGCCGGCGGCAGGAGCCGCCGGGCTACCTGCTTGAGGATTCCCTTGCCGCCGCCAGCCACCTTCAGCGCCGCCGGGCAAACCCCCGCCAGCTCGACCAGCTCGTGATCGAGGAAGGGCACCCGCGCCTCAAGACCCCACGCCATGCTCATGTTGTCGACCCGCTTGACCGGGTCCTCGACCAGCATGACCTCGGTGTCGATGCGAAGGGCCCGGTCGACGGCGGTCGGAGCGCCTGGTCGAGCAAAGTGGTCGGCGACGAACCGGCCGCTCACGTCGGCGTCCAGCCGATAGTCGGAACCCACCACTGACGCGATCTCGGCGTGGGTGCGATCGCAGAACACCGACTGGTAGCAGTCGACCCCTGCCGATCTGTCCTGGAACATGGCTTGGTACCAGTGGTAACCAGCGAAGACCTCGTCGGCCCCCTGGCCCGACTGGACGACCTTGACCGAACGGGCGACCTCGCGCGACAGCAGGTAGAAGGCAACCACGTCGTGGCTGACCATGGGTTCGCTCATGGCTCCGACGACGCCCGGCAGGGCATCCAGGACCTCGGTGGTCGGTACGAAGATCCGGTTGTGATCGGTGGCGAAGCGCTGGGCGACCACGTCCGACCAACGGAACTCGTCGCCTACCTCGTCGCCGATCGTCTCGAACCCGATGCTGAACGTCGAGAGGCCCTGCTGGCCCGCCTCGCTCAACAGGGCGACGATCAAGCTCGAGTCGAGGCCGCCCGAGAGCAGCACACCGACGGGCACGTCGGCCACCAGCCGTCGCCGTACGGCCACCTCGAGGGCAGCCATCACCGCCTCCTCCCACTCGCAGGCGTCCCAACCGGCACGGGTGGTATCCGGCTCACAGCGCAGCTCCCAGTAGCGACGCTGGTGGCGGCGGCCGTCGGGCTCCACCGTGAGGACGGTCGCCGGTGGGAGCCGCCTGGCACCCGCCAGCACGGTGCGCTCGTCGGGTACCACCGCATGGAAGGCGAGGTAATGGTGCAGGCCGACAGGGTCGACCGAGGTGTCGGCGAGGCCGCCGGCAACGAGCGCCGGCAGCGACGAAGCGAACCGGATGCCCCCGGGGACCTCGGTCAGGTAGAGGGGCTTGATGCCCAGGCGGTCCCTAGCCAGCACGGCGCGGCCGGAGACCTGCTCCACGATGCAAAGGGCGAACATCCCGACCAGGTGGTCGACGAAGCGTTCGCCCCAATGGTGATAGGCCTTGAGCAGGACTTCGGTGTCGCTGGCCGAGAAGAAGCGGTAACCGGCAGACTCGAGCTCCCGCCGAAGGTGCCGATGGTTGTAGATGCAGCCGTTGAACACCACCACCAGGCCCAGCTCCGAGTCGACCATCGGCTGATCGGCCCGTCGAGACAGGTCGATTATGGCCAGGCGGTGGTGGGCCAAGGCGACCGAGTTGTAGCTCCAGACGCCCGCCCCGTCCGGTCCCCGGGGCGCCAAGGTGGCGGCCATGCGCATCGTCGCACCCACGTCGGCTCGGCTGCCATCGGTACGCAGCTCGCCGGCAATTCCGCACATCGCGGTCATCCCCCCATCGGCTGGTCACCCGGTGAGGGTCTCGGGGAAGAGCAGGTCGAGGAAGCGGGCCGCGGTCGGCCTCGGTTCGTGGTTGGCCAGGCCCGGCTGCTCGTTGACCTCGATTATGAGCCCGTTGGGGGCGTCGACGGCGCCGACGATGAGGTCGATCCCGGCCACCGGCACGCTCACGGCCCTGGCGGCTGCCACCGCCAGCTGCTCGAGCTCCCGATGGAGGTCGTCGGTGACGTCTTCGATGGTGCCGCCGGTGTGGACGTTGGCCGTCCTGAGGACCGTCACGACCTCGCCCTGGGGCACCACCTCCTCGAGATCGTCGAAGCCGGCCGCCCGCAAGCTGTCTCGGGTGGCGCCGTCCAGCGGAATCGCCGAGTTGGCACCCGTCGCTCCAGCCCGCTCCTGGCCGTGGCGCGCTATCAGCTGGGAGAGTGTGTGCGACCCTGTGCCGGTCACCGTTGGCG
>JAVKSQ010000059.1:0-6293 GCA_039583615.1 Acidimicrobiales bacterium | reverse complement strand
TATGACATCGCCACGGAGAGCTACCGCAAGACCAAGCAGAACCTCATCGTCGCGTTGACCCTCAACTCGATCGGCGTCCCCGCCGCCACCAGCGGCTACGTGAACCCGATCTGGGCCATGGTCGCCATGGTCACCTCGGTCACCATCGTGTTGTCCAACTCGTTCGGTACCAACCTGCCCCTTACCCTATGGAAGGGCATCAAGGTCCTGCTTCTCCCCGAGCTGTTCAGCCGCCCGGATGACTCCGAGAGTGACGGCGCCGAGGCGGCCAGCACCGAGGCGGTAGCGGACGAGGTCGCAGCCAGCCAACCCCCTGCGTCGCCGGTCGAGCGCACCCGCAGCGCCTACCGGGTCGAGGGCGTGCACTGCGGCTCGTGCATCGAGCGCATCGAAGAGGGCGTCGGCTCACTTCCCGGCGTGGCGAGCGTGCACGCCGGCACCGACGGCAGGGTGGTCGTCGAAGGGGCGGTGCCGCCGGCGACGGTGAGCCAGACCCTCGGCGCCTTGGGCTTTCCCGTCGAGCATGTCCTCGACGCCCCACCCGGTAAGGAGACGCCGGCCGACGGCCACGCCGCCCCCGACAGTCCGGTCAACCAAGCGAGAGGAGGACGTGACCATGGCATCTGACACCGCCGCCTCCGCCCCTTGGTTCGAAGAGCCCCGCGGGAACAAGCCGTCCGGCAGGTGGGCCCGCTACCGGGCGTGCATCTGGACCGCCGCCATCGTCGTGGTGGTCATGGGGCTCGGCGCCTGGAACCTGATCACCAACGGCCCCATCCACCCCCATGTCTGACCCGGAGGGCGATGCATGCCGGTGAGGGGCAGCTGAGCAATCAACGACCGCAGCGACCATGAGGAGGAACCACCGTGCCCGTCCCCGCAAACCGTGACCTGGTCCAGGAGCTGATCGGCACCAGGGCTGCTCAGGTCGTCGAAGTGCTTCCCCGGGCCGAGTACGACTGGGCGCACCTCGCCGGGGCCACCCACCTGTGGCTGCGCGAGATGGACGCCGCCACCGTGGCCCAGCGCCTCGACCCTGCCCGACCTGTCGTCGTCTACTGCAACGACTTCCAGTGAGACATGAGCCCCCGAGCCGCGTGCCGGCTCGAACGACTCGGCTTGCCCGACGTCTACGACTACGTGGCCGGCAAGATGGACTGGCTGTCGTTCGCCCTGCGCCATGAGGGCCAAGCGCTCCTGGCTGGGGACGTCGCCCGCCGTGAGCTGTCCACCTGCCGGCCCGACGAGACGGTGGGCGCGCTGCGCGCCCGCCTCGGACAGCCCGGCGCCGGGTTCTGCGTGGTCACCTCCCCCGGCGGACTGGTGCACGGCGTCGTCCAGGACGGCCTCGAGCAGGCCGCAGCCGATGCGACCGCCGAGGAGATCATGGACTTCGGTATCACCACCGTCCGCCCCGCCGAGGAGGTTGGCCCCCTCGTCGAGGGGATGCGCAAAGCCGGGGTGGAGGCGATCCTGCTCACCTGCTCCGACGGCACCCTCTACGGCCTGCTGGAGCGGGCGGAAGCCGAGGCCGTCCTCGCCGGGCGGTGAGGCCGCCCGCCACGTGCGAACAGGCTCACCGGTGCGAACAGGCACAAGCGGGAAGAAAACCCGGACACCCGGAAACACATCGTCACGACAGCAACACACGACTTCAACGATCGGAGGAGATCCACCATGGACCGGGGGCCCACCGGTATCGGACACGCAGGTCGAGACGCTGATCCGCCGACGTGGGCGAACGGCCGGGAAGCCTTCGGGATATGCCTGCACCGCCCGAATCGTCGGCGTGTGTCCCTCATCGCAGCCACCGTCGGTACGCTCCTTGTCGGGGTCAACCAGGGATCGTCACTGGCCAGCGGGCACCTCAGCCTGGTCGTGTGGGTCCGAGTGGGACTCGACTACCTGATCCCCAGCGTGGTTTCGACGCTCGGCTTGCTGAGCGGCTCCCGGCGGATGCCAGCGCCGCCTTCTAGCTGACGACCTGGACGACCACCAGGGCCAGCTCGGAGTCGACTTCTTCGCCCTCGGCCGGCGCTGGGGCAAGGCGGTGACGCGCCGCTGGGAAGCCGCCGTCGCCGCCTCGCTCGAGCCCGTCAGGGCGGAGTCCGAGCGCCGGGGCCGCTCATGCGCCCCGCGCCTGACGCGCTGGCTGGCCGGCCATGCCCGCGTGCTCCACGATCCTGCAGTAGCAGGCGCCGTCGGGCGGCAGCCGGTCGGCCCTGGCCTTGAGGGCGACCAGCTCAGCTCGTAGCGCGACCAGCTCGCCGATGCGCCGGTCGATATCGGCGACCTGGGCGTCGAGGACCGAAAGCACGTAGGCGCATGGTCGCTCGTCGCGCTCCTTGAACGAGAGGATCTCGGAGATCTCTGCCAGGTTGAAGCCGAGGCGCTGGGCAGTCCTGATGAACGCCAGGCGCTCCTCGTCCTCCGGGCCGTAGTCGCGGTACCCGGAGGGCAGGCGGGCGGGGTCGGGCAGCAGGCCACGCTCTTCGTAGAAGCGGATGGTCTTGGGGTTGACTCCGACCCGAGCGGCCAACTCGCCGATGCGCATCATCAGACCGCGTCGTGCTCGACGGGGAGGTAACCGATGTCGGCCAGCGCCGACCGCAGGTTGGCCTCGTTCAGCGCCAGCTCGTCGTAACTGACCTTCACCTGGTTGGTCTTGGCGTCGGCGGCGACTCCCAGCACGCCGTTCAGCCGGGACAACACCGTGGTGATCGTGTGCTCGCAGCTACCGAAGTGGATCTCCTGGACGGTGACGGTCGTCGTCAGGGCCATCTCAGACCTCCTGGGTTCTTTCTCCCTCTCACCCTAAACCCTCCTTTCACTGGGAGCGCAAGCGCCAAGTAGCCAAGTAGGACAGCGTGTCGTCGGGGTCTACGCGCTGGGTGATGGCTCGAGCTCTTCTCGTTGGAGGGCGTCCTTGAGGATGTCGCGAAGCGTGGAGAACATCATCGACCACCTGCCGCGCATCGAGTTGGCGAACACCAAGGTCACGCTCAGCGCCATCGCCACCATCGCCCAGATGGGATCGACCAGCCCGGTTGCCGCGAACGGCACGCCGATACCGTTGAACAAGAACGCGAGCAGGACGTTCTGCTGGGTCCGCCGGTAGCTGCTCCGCCCGATCTCCCGGGCGGTGAGCACGGCGTCGAGGCGGTTGCCGACGATGATGACGTCGGCGGCCTCTATGGCGATGTCGGTGCCGCCGCCCATTGCGATGCCGACGTCGGCCTGCGCCAGGGCGGCTGCGTCGTTGACGCCGTCGCCCACCATCGCCACCCGGCCGTGGCGTTGCAGCTCGCGCACGACGTCGGTCTTGTCCTGGGGGAGAACCTCGGCGTGGACCTCGTCGATCCCGAGCTCGCCGGCGACCCGCTGCGCAGCCCGGCGGTTGTCGCCGGTGAGCATCACCGGAGTGAGGCCCTGGCGGCGGATGGCGTCCAGGGCGGCGCGGGCCTCGGGGCGGATCTCGTCACCCAGGGCGATCAGGCCGTGCACCTCGCCGTCGCGGCCGACGGCGACCACCGTACGCCCAGCCTGCTCCAGTTCTGCGGCCCGACCGGCGAATGCCCCGAGGTCGCCGACGTGCTCGACGACGAAGGAGGGCCGGCCGACCACCACGACCGCTCCGTCGACGCGGGCGCGGACCCCCTGGCCGCTAAGTGCCTCGAACTCCTCGACCGGGGCAGGTGCCAATCCTCGCTCGCGCGCGGCGGCGACGATGGCCGCCCCGAGGGGGTGCTCCGAGGAGGCCTCGGCGGCTGCGGCCAGGGCCAACAGCTCGTCACCGTTTCCCAGCGCTTCGATCTCGCGCACGGTGAAGGTACCCTCGGTCAGCGTGCCGGTCTTGTCGAACACGATGGTGCGAACCTGGCCGAAGCTCTGGAAGGCATCCCCGGTGCGCAAGACGATGCCGTGCTCGGCCGCGTCGCCAGAGCCGCGCACCAGCCCGAGCGGGGCGGCCATGCCCATCGCGCACGGGTAGGCCATGATCAACACACCCAAGGTTGCGAACAGCACACGGTTGACGTCGGGCCCGTGGCCGAGCAGGACCGGCACCACAGCCCAGGACACCCCTGCGAGCGCGGCCAGCGCCAGGACAGCCGGGATGTACACCTTGAGCACCCGGCCGACCAGGTCCACGATGGCAGGCTTGAGCGCCTGTGCCTCTTCGATGTTGCGCACGATCTGGGCCAAGAAGGTGTCCTTCCCGATGCGGGTGACCTCCACCAGCAGCGTCCCCGAGCCGTTGATGGACCCGCCTATGACCTCGTCACCCTCGCCTTTCTTCACTGGCATCGACTCGCCGGTCACCAGCGACTCGTCCACCGCGGAGCGCCCGGAGGTCACGCGCCCATCGATGGGCACCCGCTCGCCGGGCCGCACCCGCAGCAAGTCGCCCACGCCCACCGCTTTGAGCGGCACGTCACCTTCGGATCCATCGACCACCAGGCGGGCGGTGTCGGGCTGCAGCGCCATCAGCTTCTTGACCGAGTGTGAGCTGTTGGTGCGCACCACCAGCGACAGCCACATCGAGAACACGTGGTAGGTCGCGACCAGCACGGTGACCGCGAAGAAGCCGCCGGTCGGGAAGTGCGCGGGGCGCAGCGCCAGCCCGATCACCCCGCCGGCCAGCCCGCCGAGGATCGAGGCGCGTACCACCGGTCGGTTGTTGAGCAGTCCACGCCGCGTCGAGTGCACCGTGTCCACGAACAGCTCCGGGGTCACCACCAAAGCCGCGCTGGCGAGCGCGCCGAGCACCCAGTCGGCCCAGCCGCCGACCTCGTGTAGTAGCGCGAGTGCCATGAGAGGAACCGTCACCACGCTGAGCGCAACAAGCATCAGCAGCCGACGTC
This sequence comes from Acidimicrobiales bacterium, assembly GCA_039583615.1. Lineage (GTDB taxonomy): Bacteria > Actinomycetota > Acidimicrobiia > Acidimicrobiales > QHCF01 > QHCF01. The sequence continues at coordinate 1,431 of JAVKSQ010000059.1, read as the reverse complement.
CTTCGCTGACGACCCGGGCCGCGTCCTCGTCCGAGCCCCCCACGTCGGGCGACGCAGACGAGTCACCCCCGCTGAAGCCGAGGCCGCCCAAAGCCTCCGCCAGCTGGTCGGGGTCGACGATGGCGGGCTCGTAGTCGACCACCACCAGCTGTTCGGGCAGGCTCACCGACACATCCAAAATGCCCTGCTCTTCGTGCAGCCGTCGCTCGATGACTCCGGCGCACACCGAGCAGTTCATGCCGCCGACTTGTACCCGAAGCCGCGCCCGACCCTCGGCGATCGTCTCGTAAGCGAGGGTAGTCATGGGCTCCTCCAGCGTGTACTCATGGTTTGGGGCTCCAACGTGTAGTCACCGCTGGCTAGCTATGTGTGTGGACGGTGCTCCAGGAGTGCCGGCACGGCGATCACTTGGCCGACGCTGGCGCGCCGGGGACCCGGAGCTCGCGCCGGGGAGCGCGGCCGGGACGCAGGCCGATACTCGATGTAATCCCAAGGCCGGTGGCGATAGCCGAGAACCAGAACACCGCTTGAAGGTCGAGGCTTCCGGCACCAGCAAGGCAATGCCGAACGCGGCCAGTGCCAGGGGGGCGGCCGAAGTTGTCGGCCAGGTTGAACAGGCCGGTCGCCTCCCCCTCGGAGCCTTCGGGCACCGAGGTGACCGCCACCACCGCGGTCGGCGCCAGCGGCAGGGCCATACCGATCCCCGCCATGCTGAGCGCGGCAGCGACATAGCCGTAGGAGGTGCTCGGGCCGATCTCCAGATCAGGTCCTCGGTGCCACCGGGCTGGTCGCCCAGCATCGGCTTTAGCGCCAATGTCACCACCGCGGCGAACGCCGATGCCAAGAACACTTCGCAGCGAGCCGATCCCAAGCCCCCAGCCGGGCCTGGCACCCGCTGCCCTGCCGTCGTGCTCGGCCACTGCCATTGCCATGCCACCTCCTGTGCTCGGGCTTTCCGGCCTCCCCCGCCGTGCCAGACGGGGACAAGAGCCACGCTACGGCTTCCAGTCGCTAGAAGGTCAAGAGCGCGAGCCTCTCTTTTTGGACACCTCGATACCAGGGCTGCCGGCGAGCAGGGCGCCCGGACGGCTCGAAGCTTCCACCGACTGGCCCACAGCTCTCCAGAAACGGGGACGTAGCCGGCGGGTATCCGACCCACCTCGACCACCGATGGCAAACCGCCTCGAACCTTTCTCTTGACCTTCCACTGAAATGGAAGGCATAGGATCGCGGCACTGTGCCGGGGAGTCGGGAGCGGACGCGTCGACTCCCTCGTGTCACGCAGTCGTCGAGGGGACTGGTAGCGGTCAGTGAAAGAGGAACCGGAGCGACGGCGCGTTAACGAGGGCCACTTGAGCCTGTTGCACGAACTCCGGAGCGATCTGCAAAGGCCCTGGTAGAGCGCGCGTGAGATCCACCACCTGACCAGGC
>JAVKSQ010000058.1:0-6808 GCA_039583615.1 Acidimicrobiales bacterium | reverse complement strand
GTGCACTACGTCAGCCTGCGGCTGCCCTTGACCCCCGCCTCAGACCCGGAAAGACCCACAGAAACCCGAGGAGTCCCAAATTTCTGATGGTTTTTTCTTGCCATCCCCAACTCTTCGGACACCCCCGCTGACCTGCGGTTGCACAAGGCGACTCGGGGGCGACTCGGGGGCGACTCGGCCATAGTTGCAGATTTGTCAACATCGGCGTCAACGTTGCCGTCAACCCCTCGGGCGCACTCTGCACCCCGTGATCTCCATTGGAAGGCTCTCAACCGGCGCCGGCTCGTCCTATAGGCGCCGGGTCTCCACCCACCAGATCGACCGGCACGCCACACGGGAGGAACGATGACTGACAAGCTCAGTGATGGCGCGTCCCCAGTGGTCGAATCACGCAACCCGCTGGGAGGCGGCGGTACCGATAGCGGAGAGGCTGGCCTTGAGCGTGGAGGAGGCCGGTGCCCTGTTGGGCATCTCCCGCGACCTGGCCTACGACCTGGTGGCCCGCCATGAGCTTCCGGCTGTCAGGCTGGGTCGCCGCCTGGTGGTGCCCCGCCGGGCGCTGGAGGAGGCACTGCTGCGGGGCGTCGCCGCAGACGGTCACGAATAGGAGCAGACGGGCCATCCGCTCCAGCCACCCCACGCAGGAGGAGCAACTGCCCCGGTGGGGGACGCGACTGGGCGCAGGATCAGCTGCTGGCGCCGCCCACGGAGGCAGGTGGCGCCATGAGCCCGGCCACCACCTCGCCGATGGCCGCTGCCGCCTCCCGGTCAGCCACGTCGAGAAAGTGGGCGTAGGTCCGCAGGGTGAGACTGGGGTTGGCGTGTCCCAGCCGGCCGGCGATGGTCCGCACCCCGACACCCTGGCCGGCCAGGGCGGTGGCCGAGAAGTGGCGCAGCGAGTGGAACGTCAAGTGCGCCAGGTCCAAGCGGTGCGTCAGGACCCGGAACGCCCCGGTCACCCGGTCGGGCCGGTACGGGGCGGCGGCCGCCAGGTCCTGGGACCACACGTAGGCGGACGGCCCCAGCGACACGCCGGCCAAGTGGGCCCGCTCCTCGGCCCGGCTCAGGTGGCGGCGCAGTACCTCGACCGTCGATGGATCCAGCGCCAAGCGACGGGCCTGGTGGGTCTTGGTGTCCTTGACCTGGATGGCGCGCCCGGCGTCGGAGATCGACCGGACGATCACCACAGTCGACCCACCCAGGTCGACATCTCCCCAGCGCAGCCCGCAGAGCTCTCCTCGCCGGCAGCCGGTGGTGACCGCGGTGTAGATCAAGGAGGCCAGGTCCGGGTTCACCGCCTCGCACCCCTCGAGCAGCCGGCGGACCTCGCCGGCAGTAGGCGGGACGATCTCGGCGGAGCGCACGCCCGGCGGTGAGGACCGCTGGGTGGGGTTGCGATCGATCCACCCCCACTTCATCGCCTGGTTGAGGGCGGCGGACAGGATGGCGTGGCACTTGCGGACGCTGAGCGGCCCGAGGCCGCCCTTGGCCAGGCGGGCGTAGAAGGCGTCCAGATCGGCACCGGTCAGGCGGTCTATGCGCACGGTCGCCAGCCGGGGAAGGATGTTGTGGTTGATGGCAGAGCGGTAGCGGGACAGGGTCGACGGTGCCCGGCCCTACGCCTCGATTTGGGCCATCCACCGCCCCAGCAGCTCGGTGAGCGTATGTGGGCCGGTGTGCTGGTGCCCGCCGTGCTCGACCTCGACTACCAGCTCGGCCGCCGCCCGCTGGGCGATCCGCTTGCCACCGTGGACCTCCCGGTGGACGTAGCGGTACCGGCCCGTCTCGGGATCCCGACCCAGGCACACCCGGACCTGCCACCGGTCCGGGCCCTTCAAGCGGATGGAGCCCTTCATGGGCCTAACGGTACCAGTTTGGCAGTCACAATTATGGCCCGATTATGGCCCTCTGGCCCGATCCGGCCACTGGTAGGAACTACAAAATGGCCTCTGAGCTGCGGAGGGAGGGGGATTCGAACCCCCGGGGCTCATCGCCCAAGGCTTTTCAAGAGCCTCGCAATCGGCCGCTCTGCCATCCCTCCACCGCCAGGGTAGCCAGGCCGCTCAGCTGGGTCCCCCGATCTGGCCCCGGAGCGCCGAGATCCAGGTGTCGGCGGCGGCCCAGGCGGCCTCGGCGTCTCGGCGCCGGGCCGGGCCGGCGGCGCCGGCAGCAGGGTAGGAGCCCAGGAACTTCACCCCGGCCAGGCCGGCGAACAGGTCGCGCAGGCAGTCGTAGACCACCGCGTCGGCCAGGTGGCCCTCCAGGTCGATGATGAAGCAGTAGTCGCCCAGGGCCCGCTTGGTGGGCCGGGACTCCAGCTTGGTGAGATTGATGCCCCGGGCGGCGAACTGGCCGAGGATGGAGTGCAGGCTGCCGGGCCGGTCCGAGCGCTGGAAGCACACGATGCTGGTGCGGTCGTGGCCGGTGGGGGCCGGGACGCCCTGGCGCGCCACCAGCACGAAACGGGTCTGGTTGTCGGGGTGGTCCTCCACCTCCCCGGCCAGGACCTCGAGCCCGTAGAGCTGGCCGGCCAGGCGGGGGGCCAGGGCGGCGGTGCCGGCCAGGCGCTCCTGGCCCAGCTGGCGGGCGGCGTCGGCCGTCGAGTTGGCCGCCACCACCTCGGCCCCCGGCAGGGCCCGGGCCAGGAACGCCCGGCACTGGGCGCTGGCGTGAGGGTACGACACCACCCGGCGCACGTCGGTCATGGCCGTGCCCGGGGGGGCCAGCAGGTGCAGGTGGACGTCGAGGACCACCTCGCGCTGGATGAGCAGCTCGGTATCGAAGACCAGGTTGTCCAAGGTGGCGGGCACCGTTCCCTCGATCGAGTTCTCCATGGGCACGAAGCCGAGGTCGACCCTGCCCATCTGGGTGGCGGTCAGTACGTCCGGGATGGTGCTCAGTGGCACCAGCTCGGCGCCCTCCAGGCCGACCTGGCCCAGGAGCGCCTCCTCCGTGAAGGTGCCTGGTGGCCCCAGGAAGGCGACCGAGGTCACGCGGGCGGGCACGGGAGGGGAACGGCGACGGTGTCCACAGCCGGGCAGGATATACATCAGCCATGGACGAGCCCGCTTTGCGCCAGCTCCTCGAGGACGTGCGCGCCGGTGTCCTCCCCGCCGGCGAGGCGGTCGACCGCCTGCGCCGGCTGCCCTTTGCCGACCTCGGCTTCGCCCGGGTGGACCACCACCGGCCGCTGCGCCAGGGCTTGGTGGAAGCGGTCTACGGTCCGGGCAAGACTCCCGAGCAGTGCGCGGCCATAGTGGCAGAGCTGCTGTCCGAGCCGGCCGAGGGCCCGGTGCTGCTCACCCGGGCCGACCCCGAGCAGGTGGCGGCGGCGGCGGGGGCCTGCGCCGGCGGCCAGGTCACCCCGGCCACGGCCAGGAGCCGCACCGGAGAGGACCTGGCCACCGTTGCCTGGCGCCAGAGCCCGGGACGGCCCGGGCGGGTGCTGGTGGTGACGGCCGGTACCTCCGACCTGCCGGTGGCCCGGGAGACGGTGGCAGTGCTCACTGCCAGCGGCTTGCGCCCGAGCCTGGTGGCGGACTGCGGGGTGGCCGGCCTGCACCGCCTGCTGGCCAGCGCGGCGGAGGTGGCCAATGCTGACGCGGTAGTGGTGGTGGCCGGCATGGACGGCGCCCTGCCGACGCTGGTGGCGGGCATCACCGCCGCCCCCCTGGTGGCCGTGCCCACCAGCGTGGGCTACGGAGCGGCCCTCGAGGGGGTGACGGCTCTGCTCACCATGTTGGCCTCCTGCGCGGCGGGGGTGACCGTGGTGGGGATCGACAACGGCTTCGGCGCCGCCTGTGCGGTCCTCCGCCTGCTGCGATGAGCGCCGGCCAGACCAGCTCCAGCCACGCTCCCACCGCGGCGTGGTTCCACTGCTTTGCCGGGATCGCCGGGGACATGGCCCTGGGCAGCCTGCTGGACGCCGGCGCCGAGCTGGACCAGGTCCTCGACATCCTCGAGAGCCTCCCCATAGGCGGCTGGTCGCTCGACGTCGAGCCGGTGCTGCGCAACGGCGTCGCCGCCACCCGGGCAGTGGTCCGGGTGGTGCCCGACACGGTGGTGCGCACCCATTCCCACGTCGTCGGGCTGGTAGAGGAGGCTCGCCTGCCGGACCGGGTGAGGTCTCGGGCCCTGGCCACCTTTGCCGCCCTGGCCACCGCAGAAGGCCACCTTCACCGGCGCCCGGCCGCCCAGGCCCACTTCCACGAGGTGGGTGGCCACGACGCCATCGTCGACGTTGTCGGCACCTGCGCGGCCCTGGAGGCCCTGGGGGTGGACGTGGTCACCGCCAGCCCGGTGGCTACCGGGACCGGCATGGTCCGCACCGCCCACGGCATGCTGCCCAACCCCTCGCCGGCCGTGGTGGAGCTGCTGCGGGATGCGCCGGTCCACGGGCTGGAGGTCAACGCCGAGCTCACCACGCCCACCGGTGCCGCCCTGCTGGCCGCCATGGCCAGCGACTTCGGGGCCATGCCGGCCATGACCCTTCGGGCCGTTGGCTTCGGGGCGGGGGCCAGGGAGCTCGAAGGTCTGCCGAACTGCACCCAGGTGGTGGTGGGCACGCTGGATGCAAGTGGGCGTACGGGGGCTGGGCAACCGGCCGTCCTTTTGGAGACCAATGTGGACGACGCCACCGGGGAGACCATCGCCCACGCGCTGTCCGTCCTCCTCGACCAGGGCGCCCTTGACGCCTGGGTCACGCCGGTGGTGATGAAGAAGGGCCGTCCCGGCCATGTCCTGTCGGTGCTGGCCGACCCGGCGCTGGCCGGGTCGCTGGCCAGGGTCCTCGGCCACGAGACCGGCTCGCTCGGGGTCCGGGGAGTGGAGGTGGAGCGCTGGCCGGCCGGGCGTTCGGTCGACGAGGTGGCGGTGGAGGGGATGGCGGTGAGGGTCAAGGTCAGCCCCGGCCGGGTCAAGGTCGAGCACGACGACGCCGCCCGGGTGGCGCGGCAGAGCGGCTTGCCCCTGCGGGAGGTGCTGTGGCGGGCCGAGGCAGCCTGGCGCCGTCACCAGGACGACGGGGGCCCGGCGAGGGGCTGAGCGGCCCTCAGCCGGCCAGGTCGGACGCCTTGGCCCGGACCTCGTCGAAGGCACGGTCCAGGCCCACGCGCACCAGCCCGCTCACCAGCCGGGCGAAGTCGTGGTCGGCGACCAGGTGGGTGAGGTCGGCCGTTTCCCGGCCGAGGCCAAGTTTCTCCGCTGCCTCCAGGGCCCGGCGGTCGGCGAAGGGGTAGAGCTCGGGCCACGACCGCTGGGCCTCCCGGAAGAAGATGTCCACCCCCACGTCGCCTATCCCCTTGAACGCCTTGAGCAGCCGCCGCTCCTGGGCGGGATCCTGGTCCGCTTCGTCCCGGAGCCGGCGGAGATCGCTGCGGTAGCGGTCGAGGAGGAGCTCGGAGGCGTCCCCGAGCATGGAGGAGGTGCGCTCGTCGTAGCGGGCGTAGCCGGCCTGGTTGAGGACCCGGGTCCGGTCCTCCCACGATGCCTCCGCCATGCGCCTGGGGGTGGTCCAGCCCTGCTCGGAGAGGGCCCGCGCCGCGTCGACGGCGACCGAGGCCCGGATGCGGGCGCTCATCAGGTGGGCCATCACCAGCAGGCGGAACAACGGCGAAGGGGCGTCCAGCCGCCGCAGGCCCAGCTCTTCGCCGTAGGTGCGGGGATAGCGTTCCAATATGGCCCGCGCCACCTGGTCGCTGGAAGGTCGGGGCATGTACAGCCTTTCTTGCCCTGGCGCTACCGTTGCCAATCAACCCGGTTGCTCGGGCGGGAGGTGCCGGGCGGCCCGGCAGGCCGAACGGCAGGGAGGTGCCAGCGGTGGCCCGAACGACGCTGGTCGAGATCGGCCAGGGCGATGCAGCCGTCCAGGGTGACCTGACCCTGGTCGAGGGGAGCCGGGCCGTGGTGGTGTTCGCCCACGGCAGTGGGAGCAGCCGGCACAGCCCGCGCAACCGCCAGGTTGCCGGGCGGCTGCAGCGCGACGGGCTGGGCACATTGCTGCTCGACCTGCTCACCGAGGCGGAGGAGGCCGTGGACCTGCGCACGGGGGAGCTGCGCTTCGACATCGACCTGCTGGCTGGCCGATTGGCCGGCGCAGTGGCCTGGCTGGACGGCCAGGAGGGGCTGGGGGAGCTGCGCCAGAGGCTGGGGCGGCTGCGTCTCGGCTATTTCGGAGCCAGCACCGGGGCGGCCGCTGCTCTGGTGGCGGCGGCCCGCCAGGGGGACCGGATCGCAGCCGTCGTGTCGCGGGGCGGCCGGCCCGACCTGGCCGGGGAGTCCCTTCCTGGTGTTCGGGCACCTACCTTGCTCATCGTGGGCGGCGCTGACCAGACCGTCCTTGCTCTCAACCGGCAGGCCGAGCAGCGCATGCGCTGTCCACGTCGGCTGGAGGTGGTGCCGGGCGCCAGCCACCTGTTCGAGGAGCCGGGAGCGCTCGACCAGGTGGCCGACCTGGCTGCCGACTGGTTCAAGCGCCACCTGCTCGCTGGCTAGCCGGCGCCCCTGGGCGGGGGCTGCTGTCGGGCTGGCCGGGTCGAAGGGGTGGGCGAGGGGGGACTTGAACCCCCACATCCTTTCGGACACAGGAACCTGAATCCTGCGCGGGCTGTGCCGACGGGTGTCAACCGATCATCGATAGCACCCCTGACCAGCTAGTTTGCAGTCCAGTCGTTCCAGACGGTGTTGGTCCGTGCTCACGGATTCGCACACGTTCGTGAGCATTTCGTGAGCAGCCGGAACGTGTCAAGGGGTTGCTGCCGGTTCTGCTAGCTGAGTTTCGTGGGGCAGACCATCCGGGGGGCCAGCCCCC
>JAVKSQ010000057.1:0-7012 GCA_039583615.1 Acidimicrobiales bacterium | reverse complement strand
CGTGGCGGCGGCGGCCGACGACGGGTTGGTCGCCACCTTGGAGGCTGAGGCGGCCGGCTTGATGAGCGACCTGGCCGCCGCCGAGGCCGAGGTCGAGGGGCTCGTGCCTCGGGCTGAGCAGCTGGCTGGGGCCGAGGCGGCACTGGTGCACCAACAGGCCGACCAGGCACCCGACCAGCCCGGCATCCTGGACACGGCCCGCCCGGCGGGCGGCTGCGCCCATCGAGCGCCGGCAGAGGAGGCGGCCGAGGTCCGGGCCCAGGTGGCGACGCTGCGCCATGGGGCGGAGAGGGACAGGGCGGAGGCAGGGCGACTCCGGGCTCGCCTGGCCAGCTTGGAGTCCAAGGCCGCCAGGTTGGACGGCGAGGCCGTCGACCTCGCCGATCGGATGGCCACCGCCGAGAAGGCCGGGTCCGCCCTGGAACTGGAGGCTGAGGCGCTGGCCCGGCGCAGGCAGGACGCCCGAGCCGCGCTGGCTCGGGCCGAGGCGGCTCGACGGGCGGCCGAGGAGCGCCACTACTTCGCCACGGCCAGGGCTCAGGCACTGGCCATGGCCCTGGACGAGGCCCGGGTGCGAGCCGGGGCCGACCGCCTGGCCGGGCTGGCCGGCGTGATGGGCCCCCTGGGCGAGCTGGTCCAGGTCGACCACGGGTGGGAGCTGGCCCTGGCTGCCGCTGCCGGTGATGCGCTGGCGACCCTGGTCGTGGATGGCCCGTCCCGGGCCATGGAGGCGCTGGAGCGCCTGGCCGATGATGGGTCCTCAGCCGTGGTGCTGCCGTCTCCTCCAGCCGGCGAAGGGGGACGCTCCGTGGACCCCGACCCCACCGGCCAGCCCGGCACTGGCGACTGGCCGGTGGGAGTGACCCCGGTCCGCCCGCACGTGCGTTCGGACGTACCGGGGATGGACGAGCTGCTCGATCTGGTGCTGGCCGGAGCGGTGGCGGTGCCGGGGGACTGGCGAAGCGCCCTGGCGGTGGCCCGTGCCCACCGCCGCCTGGTGGTGGTCACCCGGACGGGCGACCGCTTCGGCCCCAGCGGCTGGCGCATCGGGACCGGCCCCGCCGGCGTCACCGGCGCTGCCCTGGCCGAGGCCCGGAAAGCAGCCCGAGAGGCAGCCGTCGGGCTGGCGGCGGCGGCCGAGGAGGCCGAGGCAGCCCGGAGCGAGGATGCCGCGGCCAGGGCGGCGGAGGCGGAGGCAGAGCGAGCGATGGACCAGATCGCCGCCCAGCGCAGTGGCGCCACCGCGTCCAAGGGACGTCTTGAAGGCGAACGGGAGGATCTGGCTGGCGAGCTGGAGGCCACCCGGTCCCAGCTGGAGGAGCTGGCGGGCCGGGTCCGGGCGGACGAGGCGCAGGCCGGACGCCTGGAGGCCCTCCTGCCTGGGCTGGAGGCAGCGGCGGCCACCTTCGCCGAACGGGCCGCCGACGCGGCCCGGGCCAGGGCCCGCCTCGGCGAGCGGGCGGCGGCCGTCGCCGCGTCGCGGACCGACCTCGAGATCCGAGCGGCCGAGCTGAACGAGCGCCGGCGGATGCTGGGACAGCGCCTGGAAGAGGTGCGCCACCGTCTGGAAGGGCAACGGTCCCGGCTCGACCAGGCGGCGGCCCGCCGCTGCCAGCTGGAAGCGGTGCTCCCGGCGGTCGAGCGGCTGACCGGGCTGGTGGACGCCCGCCTGGAGCGGTTGGATGAAGAGGTGGCGGCGGCGGAGGAGCGCCACCTCCACCAGGCCGAGCAACGGCTGGGCCGCCTGCGTCACCTGGAGTCCCTTCGGGCCGGACGCACGGTCGTCGAGCGCCAGCTGGCTGAGGCGAGGGAGCGACTGCAGCGGGCGGGGATCGACGTGGCCGAGGCCCGGCTGCGCCGGGAGGCGGCGGTGGAGGCGCTGCGCCGGGAGCTCGACTGTGAGCCCGAGGCCGCCCTGGAGGCGCCCTGTCCGATGCTGGAGGAGGGTACCAGCCCAGTCCGACGGGCTCGGGAGCTCGAACGTGAGCTTCGCCTGCTGGGGCCGGTCAACCCGCTGGCCAGCGAGGAGCTGGCCGCCCTGGAGGAGCGTCATTCGTTCGTCGAGGGCCAGCTGGACGACATCCGCTCGGCCCGCCGGGAGCTGGGCAAGGTCATCAGGGCCATCGACGCCGAGATGGTGGGGCTCTTCGCCTCGGCCTACGAGGACGTGGCCAGGAGCTTCGACGGCCTGTTCGCCACGCTGTTCCCCGGTGGCACCGGCCGGCTGAGCCTCACCGACCCGGCCAGCCTGTTGGATGCCGGCGTCGAGGTCGAAGCCCGCCCGGCGGGCAAGAACGTACGCAAGCTGTCGCTGCTCTCGGGAGGTGAGCGGTCCCTGGTGGCGCTGGCCTTCCTGTTCGCCGTCTTTCGGAGCCGGCCCTCGCCGTTCTACCTCCTCGACGAGGTGGAGGCGGCCCTCGACGACGTCAACCTGCTCCGCTTCCTGGCCCTGGTGGAGGAGTTCCGCCACGAGGCCCAGATGGTCATCGTCACCCACCAGAAGCGGACCATGGAGATAGCCGACTGCCTCTACGGCGTCACCATGGCACCGGGAGGCTCCTCTCGGGTCTTGAGCGAGCGGACCAGCTCGCCAGCCTGAGCCGGAGCGACCTCTCCAGCCTTCTCCAGGCGGCTCTAAGGGCACTCACAGGCGCGGCCGCCACAATTGGAGGATGAGCGCCGAGCCTGGAAGGAACGACCGTGCCGCCGGCGGACGCGATGCCCACCTGAGGCGGGCCACCCGTGTCACCGGCTGGGTGGCGGCCGGCTCGCTGGCTCTGGCCGGCGCTCTCTCGGCGCTGGCGGCCCAGTCCTTCCCCGGCCGGGCGGCGGCGTCGACCGCCAGCACGCCGGCCACGCAGGCGGGACCGACGGCACCGTCCAGCTCCGCACCCTCGCCCGCCAGCCCCGCCGAGGGTGGATCGACCCAGGCCGGCGCGGGGGCGGGCTCGACCAGCGCCGGCGGCGCCCTCCAGGCTCCCAGGCAGCCTCCGGCAACCTCCAGTCGGGCGCCGGTGGCGACCTCCGGAGGGTCGTGACCGGATCGACCCCAGCCGAGCCGGGCTGGCCGCGGTGAACGGCCGGCGGCCACCCGGTGGGGCGGGCCTGGCCGCGGTGGAGGTGGTGGCCCTGGGCACGACCGGCCGGCTGGTGCTCACCGCCCCCGAGGCCATCGATCGAGCCATCGGCATCCTGGTGAGAGGTCTGGAGGATATCGACAAGGCAGCCAGTCGGTTCAGGGTGGGCTCCGACCTCTGCCGGGTGAACCGGGCCGGCGGCCACCCGGTGGTGGTATCCCAGCTGCTGCTCAGCGCGGTCCAGGCTGCCCTGCGGGCGGCCCGGCTGACCGACGGGGACGTCGACCCGACCGTCGGCCGGGCCATGCGCCTGGCCGGCTACGACCGCGACTTCGCCGCCCTGGCCCCGGGCGGCCCACCCCTGTGCCTGGTGGCCAGACCAGTGCCGGGCTGGCGTACCGTGGTGGTGGACCGAGATGCGCGGACCGTGCGGGTGCCGGCGGGGGTCGAGCTCGACCTGGGGGCCACGGCCAAGGCCTTGGCCGCCGACCGGATCGCCACGGAGGTCGAGGCGGCGACGGGTGCCGGGGTGCTGGTCGCCTTGGGCGGTGACGTGGCGGTGGCCGGTGACGCCCCCCTCGGCGGTTGGAGCGTCCGGGTGGCCGATGACCACCGCGCCTGCGGACCGGATGGCGCCCCGGCAGCTTCTCCCGGCCAGACAGTGGCCATCCACAGCGGGGGCCTGGCCACGTCGTCGACCACGGTGCGGCGCTGGCGGCGGGGCGACCGGGTCCTCCACCACCTCCTCGACCCGGCCACCGGCCGGCCGGTCGACGGCCCCTGGCGCACGGTGAGCGTGGCGGCGGCGTCCTGCCTGGACGCCAACACGGCCAGCACGGCGGCCATGGTCCGGGGAGCCTGCGCCGTCGACTGGCTGGATTCGATCGGCCTGCCCGGCCGCCTGGTCGGCCACCGCGGGGAGACGGTCACGGTGGGCGACTGGCCAGCGGAGCTGTCGTGACGTCCGGATCGGGCGCCCCTTGGGTGCTGGGCGTGGCGGGTCCGAGCCCGCTGTGGTACCTGACCAGGGGAACGGGAGCGGTGCTCCTGGTCCTGCTCACGGCCAGCGTGGTCCTCGGCATCGCCGGCACCGCCCGGTGGGGCAGCGCCCGATGGCCTCGCTTCGTGGTCGGCCGGCTGCACCGCGACGTCTCGCTGCTGGTGCTGGTCTTCCTGGCCGTCCACATCGTCACCGCGGTGACCGATACCTTCGCCGGGATCCGCTGGGTGGACACCGTGGTTCCCTTCGTCTCCGCCTACCGGCCGTTGTGGCTGGGGTTGGGCGCGCTGGCCTTCGACCTGCTGATCGTCTTGGCGGTGACCAGTGCCCTGCGCCGGCGCCTGGGCTACCGGGCGTGGAAGGGCGTGCACTGGCTGGCCTACGCTTGCTGGCCGGTCGCCGTGGTCCACGGCCTGGGCACCGGCTCGGACCCCAAGTCGAGCTGGCTGGCGGTCCTGGTGGCGGTCTGCACCCTGGCGGTGATGGGCGCGGTCTGGTGGCGGGTGGCGGTGGGATGGCCCGGGTACCGGCCCATCCGGCTGGGTGCGGTGGCCGCCAGCCTGCTGGTGCCGGTGGCCGGCGTGGTATGGCTGGCCGCCGGGCCCCTCCACCCCGGGTGGGCCCGGCGGGCGGGAACCCCATCGTCGATCCTGGCTCGTGCGTCCTCGGCCGCTCCGATGGCCAGTGCCGGCTCGGCACCGGCCCCCCCGTCGAGTGACGGCACGGGGGGTTCGTCGGCCGCCCTTGGCTCCCGGTTCTCGGCTCGGCTCCGAGGCACGGTGACCCAGAGCGCGCCGTCGGCCGACGGGACGGTGTCCGTTACCCTGGCCACCACCCTCACCGGCGGAGCGAACGGCCGCTTGCACGTGGTGCTGCGGGGCCAGCCGGCAGCCGGTGGAGGGGTGGCGGTGACGACCAGCCGGGCCAGCCTGGGGACCGAGTCCGATCCTCACCTGTACCAGGGCACGGTGGCGTCCCTGGAAGGCGAGCACATGTCCCTGGTCCTCACCGGTACGGATGGCTCGGCTCTCGACGTCTCGGTCCGGGTACAGGTCGACCGCGCCGCGGGCACGGTCACCGGGACGGCAGCGGGCGCGCCGGCCTCATCCGGAGACAGCCAGTGAGCCCTCGCCGGCAGTGAGCCGTTCGCCGGCCTCGGCTGGTACGCCAGGTGCCCAGGGCGGCGCCCAGCTGCCGCGGCTGCTCTCAGGGTTGCCGGCGGGCGGGGCGGCCGTGGGCCTGGACGACCACCTCCGGCACTGGGGGCCGCCGCCGTGGTGGGCTGGGCGCCACCGGGGGCGGGGAGACCCCTCCGGCCTGGTGGCCGCGGTCGAGCGGTCGGGGTTGCAGGGCCGGGGCGGCGCCCGGTTCCCGACCGGTCGCAAGCTCCGGGCGGTGGCCGACGCCGGCCCTCGCAGCGTGGTCGTGGCCAACGGCACCGAGGGTGAGCCGGCCAGCGCCAAGGACAGGTTCCTCATGGCCGTGTGCCCTCACCTCGTCCTCGACGGCGCCGTGCTGGCGGCCGAGGCGGTGGGAGCGAGGGAGGTGGTGGTCTGTGTGGACGTCCGTTCCCGGGCGGTCCTGGCCAGCCTCGAGGTGGCTCTGGCCGAACGGGCGTCGACCGGGCTGGATCCCTTGGTCGCGTCGCTAGCCGCTGCTCCCAGCGGCTACGTCGCCGGGGAGGAGTCGGCCCTGGTCCACTGGCTCAACCGGGGACCCGCCATACCGACCGCCGTGCCGCCCCGCCCCTTCCAGCGGGGAGTGCACGGATGCCCGACCCTCGTCCAGAACGTGGAGACCCTGGCTCATCTGGCCCTGGTGGCCCGCTTCGGGGACCGGTGGTTCCGGGCCCTGGGAACTGCTGAGGAGCCGGGGTCGACCCTGCTCACCGTCTCGGGCGCTGTCCGCTGGCCCGGGGTGGTCGAGGTGGCCATCGGCACTTCGATCGAAGACGCGGTGGCGGCGGCGGGGGGACCCACGGCCGAGCTGGCGGCCTTCCTGGTGGGGGGCTACTTCGGGACCTGGTTGCCGGCGGGGCCGGCGTGGGACATCGCCCTCAGCCAGGCCAGCCTGGCCCGGCTGGGTGGTCTTCTCGGTAGCGGGGTCTTGGTGGCCCTGCCCACCGGTGCCTGCGGGCTGGCCGAGACGGCTCGGGTCGTGCGGTACCTGGCCGGCCAGAGCGCGGGCCAGTGCGGGCCGTGCGTCCACGGCCTGGCCGCCATCGCCGGAGGCGTGGCCGAGCTGGCCGGCCCAGGCCCCCATCGCCAGGCCGAGGCGGCGGTACGGCGCTGGACAGGCCAGGTGCGGGGGCGGGGAGCCTGCCATCATCCCGACGGCGTGGCCAACCTGGTCGACAGCGCCCTGTCGGTGTTCGCCAGCGAGATCGAACGGCATGCCCGCGCCGGTCGCTGCCGCGCTGCCGGGCGTCCTCCGGTGCTTCCGGTACCCCTGTGAGGGGGACCAAGGTGTACCTCAAGGTCAACCCGATCGCCTGCGACGGGTCGGCCCTCTGCGCCGAGCTGTTCCCCGAGCGGGTGCGCCTGGACGACTGGGGCTACCCCATCATCGAGCCAGGTCCGGTGCCGGCGGGGCTGCTTCCCCACGCCCGGCGGGCAGTGGCCGCCTGCCCGACTCTGGCCTTGCGCCTGGAGGCCTGACGGGCGGCTCCGGGCGGCTGGCCCGGGGCTCTGGCGCGTAGGCTACCGGCAGTAATGCACCTCCTCGAGCTGGTCGTCGTCGTCGTTGCCGCGGTGGTGGCCGTGTCGGGCGGCATCGTCGGGGCGGTGGTGGCTCACCGCCAGCGGACCCTGGAGCTGGAAGCCCCGCCGGCCCCCGAGGCGCCCCCGGCCCCGCCCCCGGTCCCCGAGGCGCCCCCGGTCCCCGAGGCGCCCCCGGTCCCCGAGGCGCCCCCGGTCCCCGAGGCGCCCCCGGCCCC
>JAVKSQ010000056.1:0-8730 GCA_039583615.1 Acidimicrobiales bacterium | reverse complement strand
TCGATGAAGGTCTCACCGGCGAAGAAACTGTTGCGAACGAAGGGGACTTGGCGTTCCACCCGAGGCTTGTCGGTCGGTTATCCGGCTAATCCTGGTCCAGGCTCCGCCCATCGGTGGCGTCCGGGCGGCGGCCCACGGCGGGTTATTTGGCTCTGGGGTGGCCCGGCTTGGTCAGGCGGCGGAGGGTCTCGTCGTGGTGTCGGACCCGCTCGGCGACGGCTTCTAGCGCGAGGCGCAGGTTGGCGAGCTCTGTGCTGAGCCCGGTGAGGGTCTGGGCGTCTCGGGAGCGGGCCCGGTGTTCTTCGACCACGGCTCGCAGGTCAGGGTTGCGGTAGAGGGTGACGCGGGGGACGTTGGCCCGTGCGGACACGGTGACGAAGGTGACGTCTTCGCCGTGAGCGGCGAGGTCGGCGCATGCCCGTTCGACTTGACCCAGGCGGTCGGCGCTCATCCTGCTTGGGCTCTGGTGATGTGGAGGTCGAGACGTTCGATCAGCCGGCGGTGTCGGTCGGCCTCGGCGACCCAGCCCCGGTGCTCGGCATCGGCCGCGAGGGCTTCGGCGTCGACGCGTTGCGCGGCGAGCACTGCGAGGTGGCTGGCGTCGGTGCGGAAGTTGGGGCAGTGTTCGCAGATGTTGGCGTAGGCGCAGGCGCCTTGGGCTTCGGCTCGCACGCAGTAGCCGCCGGCGAGGCGGGACTTGATCATCGGGGCGTCGCGCCAGTTGGTGTTCAGTGTCACCGGGGTGGCGTCGGGCAGGACGGCGCCCATGCGATCCTTGGCCATGGTCAGCGCACGTTCGTACTCGTCGCGCACCGTGGCGTTGAACAGTCGGCCGTAACGCAGGCTCATCGCCGCGGTCTGATGGCCGAGCAGGACCATGAGGCTTTGCAGGGAGACCCCCGCATTCACGAGGGCCGTCGCGTAGGTTATCTCCGGTCCGGACCCTATTGTCCCTGGTAGTCGGGCACTTCTGCCCGGCAGGCACGTGAGACACGTATGGCCGCGGCCCGGCTCCAAGATCGTCACCAGACTGTCCTGGATGAGGGCCTCCGCCAACGGCAGGCGAGTGGTGGTCGACCGAGTAATCGTCACGTGACGAATAGCGACGAGTGCCCGCCGTCATGGCTCGCATGGCCGCACCCGGCAGGCGGGCTCCCGGACGGGCAGGGCATGGGCGCCGCCCGATCAGGCGAGATTGGCGAACTCGTCATAGGCGGCGAGGATGGTGCCCACCTCGTCGAGGACCTCGACCCGAGCGGGCAAGGCCACCCCGTGAGGGACGTGGAACAGCACGACCTCATGGTGGGCGCCGTCTTCAACCACGGTCCCGTCGGCAAAGGCGAGCCGCACGAGGTGCGCCCGCTCTGCACCGTCGCCGATGACATCGCCGCCGCCAGCGAACATGTCAGTGTTCCACTGGGCCGTGAAGTTGACCCACGGCCGGCTACGGGGAGGGTGGCCCCCGCCTCCCCCTCCGATGGGATGGACCAACCAACCGCCGCCCGGGTCCCTCACGGTCCGGAGGACGAGGTCCCTCGGCTGCCCCTCGCGATTGGAGAAGGCAACGGCGTGGAGCTGGCCATCGGGGAGCTCCCGGCACCGGCGGAACCGGACGCTGGCTGGGGCAGCGCCCTCGCCACCACCGGAACGCACCTCGGTCATCCAGCCGCACGGAGTCGCAGGGACACTCCGTTGCAGCGGGCCAGGATCGCCAACGAGATGGTCCATCACTGCCTGCTCGGCCTCGGTCAGCGCCATCGTCTTCTCATCTGCGGCGGTTCTCCTCCCTCATCACCCGGCGCAGGGCCTCCCGCATGGCGACGAGCTCATCCTCTAGTTCCCGAACCCGTCCCTGGGCGAGATCAGCCTCGGCGGCCAGGGCGTCTCGCTCGGCCACGAGCCGGCGGTTGACGGCCTCGAGGTTGGCCACCCTCGTGATCAGCTCGGTCCGGTCCGGTCCCTCAATCTCGGCCCCCAGATGCAGCCGGAGCCGCTGGGTCAACCTGACCTGCTCTGCTCGCAGCGCCTTGATCTGCTCCCGGGCGACGGCCAGGTCGGTGCGTAGGCTGGCCGGTGTCGCCCGGTGGTGGCTTTGAGGGGCAGCGGGAGCGGCGGTGACGCCCTGGTCGGCCTGGCGCCGGCGAGCCGCCTCGACGTGCTCTCTGACCCCGTCGGCGTGGACGAGCCAGGTCGACACGCCGGCCACCTCGGCCACGCCGGAGAAGGTGACCGCCGTGCCGGCCCGCTCCAGGGCCTCCACCGCCGCCAGGGCCCGTTCACGCTTGTCCTTGCTGTCCCTCGCCCTGGCGGCCTTGAGCGCCGCCGTGCGGGCTTCGGCGGCGGTCTTGGTGGTGCTCATCCGGCCTGGCCGTTCGAGGCGACGACGGGGATGCGCCGAGCGGCCCGGGCCCGGCGGAGGAGGCGGCTGGCCTCCTCCACCTCATCGCGCTCCTTCGGGCCCAGGTCGGCCAGGCGGCCCCGCATGGTGTCGGCCACCCGGCAGAAGGCGTCGATCTCGGCGCTCAGATTGGCCACCACGTAGTCCGCTGCCCCGATGGCCCGGGCGGTCTCCCGGTCGGCCCGCAAGCTGGCCACGTGCTCCTCCAGGGCTGGAAGGTAGGAGGGATCGGGCCGATAGAAGCCACAGCCGGCGCACTGGAAGCGGATGGGGCAGCTCCCACCGCCGGCCCTCACGTTGGAGGGCTCGGTGCAGTTTCCGAACGGCACCGACACCGACCCTCGCTCGTAGGCAAGGGGATTGGCGAAGGGCGATGGCCTGCCTTCGGCGTCCACGGCCAGCGAGCCGACGGATCGGATCGCGTGCTGCTTGCGTTTCAAGCTGACGGAGTAGTACCCCATCGTTGTCTGCACGGATACGTGGTCCATGAGCTCCTTCAAAACGTCGACGGGAACCCCAGCGTCGGCGTGACGCTGGGCGTAGGAGTGGCGCAGGGCATAGGGGGCGATGAGGGACCGCTCGAAGGGCAACGGGGTCCCGTTCGGCCCCAGCAGCTCACCGTCGATCCTCGGGATCTGGCGGACCCAGGTTCGGAATGCCACCCCCACACAGGCCGAAGTCAGGTGCCCGAGCGACCGCCGGGAGCGAAGCACCGGGGAGGGGAACAGCCACTGGCGCGTGGCCGCGGGCGTGGGCAGCTCCTTCCGGTGGGCCTCCCAGGCGAGGATGGCCTCGGCGGTGTCGGAGGTGATGGGAAGTCGGCGGCGCAGCCGGCCGGCCTTGTGATTGTCGTAGATCAGGTTGTGCTGGTCGTCGATGACCTCGATGCAGCCCACCTTGAGGCTCACCACCTCCCCCGGACGCCGCCCGGTGTCCCGCAGGATCCGGTAGATGGCCTGGTGCATGGCCTTTAGGTCTCCAGCGGCCACGGGGCCAAGGCCCCCGGGCGGGCCGAGGAGGCCCAGGTGCTCGTCGAGCTGGCGGATGACCACGTCGGGGAGGGCCTTGCCCACCTCATCCTCGTTCGGGTCATCGACCAGGCGAGGGCGCTTGGCCCGACAGAACGGATCGGGCACCTCGGCCATGAGCCCGGCGGTGCGGCCGAACTCGATCACCTCGCAGAACCGGTACACCAACACGCTGCGGTAGCTCGCCGAATGCAGGCTCCCGTCCACCCGGCAGCTGGAGGAGATGGCGTCGGCGATCCGGCCGAAATCACCTGGGCCGAGGGCGGTCGGATCGGTGTGGCCACAGGCGGCCAGGGCCTGAGCCGCCATCCGGCACGCGGTCACGGCCTGGCGCAGGTTCTGGAGGTAGGGATGGGTGGCCCGGGCCCATCCCTTGGCCAACTCCCGTAGCCAGACCTGGTCGATCGGGCGGAAGTCGACCACCCCCTCGGTGACCGGGTAGCGCCGGGACCCGTTGGACTGCAGGTCCAACAACGCCAGCTCCCAGACGTCACCGGCACAGGGATCGGCCCCGGTGTAGGAGCACCAGGCTCGCTCGATGTGGCGCCGCAGGTCCCGGGCCAGTCCCTTGGCCGTCGCGTTGTACTGCAGGCCACCGCGTGACCAGAGCTCCTCCAGGTCGAGATGGCGGATGGAGGTGGCCCCGGCCAGGCGGCTGGCCACGACCCGCACCTGCATGGGGTCGAGGGGGGGCCGGCCCTCGTCCCGGCGCTGCAGGGTGTGGAGCACCTCCAAGCGCACCACCTGGTCCAATCCGGCCAGGGAGAACTGGTGGGCGCCGAGGCGGGGCGACTGGGTTTTCACCCACTCCCTCAGCTCCTCTTCCGGCAGCGCTATCCCGCCCCGCTGTCGGCGGAGGCGGGCGGTGTGGAAGCCGCACAGGCCGGGCCCGCCGGCCCGTTCCCGGGGGCAACTCGCCACCATGCAAGGCTCCAGGCGGGCGAAGGGGACGGCTCGGTCCACGAACGCCTCCAACGACTCGCCCCTGGCCCGCCGCTTACCCCAGGCCCGGCCATGACCGAGGCAAAGCCCGTGGACATTGACGTCACGCTCACAGCCGGGGACCGAACACGTGTCTGGGACGAGGGGGTAGAAGGCACGGCGCCGGGGCTCCCGGTCGAACTCCTGGTCGGGAAGTCCGGCGTCGGCCTGGGAATGCCGGCAGGCGTCGCAGCGGGCGTCGTGGCGACGGGTCACTCCCCGACACGACGGTGTCCGGCAGCGCCAGCCCACCGTCTTGTCGCTGTCGAGGTCGCCGGTGAACAGCCAGAGACCTTGGTCCCACTCTCCCGGGCGCCAGGTCGGATCGAGTGGGCCCATAGCCACTCCAGCCAAACCTGTTCCCCGTCGGCCAGCCGGGGGGCGTCGGCCCCGACCAGGCGCAGGGCAGGAGAGCTCATCGGTAGCAGCCCCCGGCGGCCACGGCCTCCACCGCCCGGCGCTTGTCCTCGTCCTTGGCGTGCAGGTACACGGTGGTCGAAGCCAGGCTGGCGTGCCCGAGGAGCCGCTGGACGACGTCCAGGTCCACTCCCGCCCGCACCCAGTTGGTGGCCGCCGAGTGCCTGAGCATGTGGGGTCGAACGGGGAACCCGCATTCACTGGCCAGGCGGTCGAAGAAGCTCTTGGCCCCCCGGTAGGTCATGGCGGCACCCAGGGGGTGGTGGTAGAGGTTGACCAGCACCATGTCGTTGTCGTCCTCGCCGAGCACGCCCGATCGCTCGACTTGGTACTCGGCATAGCTGGAGAGCACGGCGTTGCTGGCCGGCACGGTGCGAGGGAAGCGTGACTTGGCCAGAGCGCCGTTGGGATTGGCTCGGTGACGGACATGGACGTGAGCACCCACCACCGAGCAGCCGAGGCAGCGGGAGTCGGGCAACAGGTGCATGTCGCCTCGCCGGAGGCCCAGGGCCTCGCCGATGCGAAGCCCCCCATCGTGCAAGAGCGTGACGAGGAAGGTCTCCCGAGGGCGGCGACAGGACGCGAGCACCGTGGTCGCCTGCTCGGGGGTGAGGGCGTCGGGGAAGGGGCTCTCGGTCCTGGACTTGAGCATCCGGGCACGCACGCTTCGGAACTGGCCGGACTCACCTGAGTCGAAGCCCGGCGGAGTGAAGCGCAAGAAGCGGCGCTCGGAGAGACGATCGGCCACCGCCTGGTCGATGAGCCCGATCCTGGCGCAGAAGCGGAGGTACTCGCAGACCGCGGTGAGGATGGCGTTGACCGTCGACCCCGACCGGAGCTGGCGGTCCCGGTGAGGAGTGGTTTCCACCCAGTGCTTGAACCGGGCCAGATCGGGCAGGCCGATCGAGGTCCAGTCAACGCCGTCGGCCTGGCACCATCCGAGGAAGGCCGCCACCCGCCCGGCGTAGGCACGGACGGTGTGGGGTGAGCAACCGGCCCCCTGCAGGCACCGCAGGAAGTCGCTGGCCTCCCGCTGAGTGACGAGATCGGAGTCGAGCACCACCCACAACTCGGCCCCGTCCAGGGGCGACACCGCCCGCTCGGCTCGAAATGAACAGTTCGGCCCGGCCACGTGACGAACGTACCTCTTGTGCCTCACGCAGTGGCGGATACTCGTAAGGCACGACCGCTACTTCAGGCCGCCCTCACGTCCCTCAGGGGATGAACAGGACCGGAGATAACGTAGGTGTGGCGGAGCTGGTGAGGGGTGGCATGGTCAATACCTGCCTCGGCGGCACAGCGGGACAGCTCGTTGCGCAATGCCTTCATGGACAGCCGTTTGCCGTGGTGGGTCAAGAGGAACTCAACGGGGCGACCGTTGCGGGGATGGCGGATCGGGCGTCCCGGTGAGCGAGCAGCGGCGATGTGATCGACAATGGCAACGGTCTCGTCGTCGAGGGGGACCATGCGCTCGGTATCGAGCTTGCCCAACGGGACTTTCAGCCACGCTCCTTGACCGGGGACCTCGTGGACGCAGTCCAGTTCCAAGTCGACCAGCTCTCCGATGCGCAGCCCGCACGCCCGTTGCAGCAGCAAGGCTTCGGCGGCCAGACGGTTCGGGGATCGCTCGAGCGCCCCGGCCAGTCGCCGGTCGGCGTCGGGCGGAAGGTATCGGGGCAACGGCCGGGGGAGCTTGGGGATGTCGGAGCGGAACACCAGCCGGCGGGTAGGCGCCTCGGACCAGCCCCACTCGGCGATGTCACCCAGAAACGAGCTGACCGTCACCACCCTGGCCCGCCGAGTGGCCGCGGCGAGTGGACCATCACCACGCGACGAGTGAGCGCCGGCGACCGCGGTGAAATAGGGCTCGATGTGGCGACGCCGATCCAGGCCGGCCAGGGAGCCCAGGGTGGGGTCCACCGCGGCCAGGTGGCGGCCGAAATGCGCCAGGCGGGTGGCGATCCCGTCGATGGTCAGACGCGAGTGCGTGGCCACGAGACGCTCCAGGTAGGCCACGAAGCTCGGCCGCAGAACGTCGGCGACATCAGCCATGCGCGCCTCGAAGCTCTTGCGCTGCAGCGTCTTGGGATCCACGGGAGGCTCGTTGAGGACACCGAGGTGGAACAGGACCTGGCGGCTGGCGTAGATGGCGCCGGAGTAGTGGCGCCAGCTCTTGCCGGTCCGCTCCGAGCGGGCCGCGCACGCTGCGGCGAGAGCATCGAAGTCGGCGTCGCTCAGGCCATCGAGACCCCGGCCGGTCTCGATCAGCAACCGGGCCGTCACCTGCGAGGCCATGCCCGAACGGGCCCGTTCGCTATAACCGAGCTCGGCTGCCGCGACCAAGAACCGTTCGACCTCGCCAGCCATGGGGCTGTGCGGCAGTTCCCGCCACAACGACGCCAGCTTGCGGGACACCAGGTAGTCGTATCCGGGGCGTAGATGTCCGGCGAGCATCAACCAGCCGATCAGCGGAGTGGTGGTGGCGTCCGCTCCCAACCGCACGGCGAGGTCCTGGTCCGCCCATGCCGCCGGGTCGGGCCAGCGGGCGAAGAACTTTCGGGCCGCGGTGCGCGCCGGCGGGCTGCGCCGGCCGGTGGCGTCGAGATGCGCCAGGTACGCGCCGAGCAGGTCCATCTCAGGATCGGCTGCGCTGACGGGCACGGGCGGCGTCGAACTCGGCGCGGACATGGGCGGGAGCGAGATGGATGTAAGCGGAGGTCGAGTCGACACGGTCGTGGCCCAACAGCGCCTGCATCACCGCCAGATCGACCCCGGCCTCGGCCAGGGCCGTCCCGAACGTGTGACGCAGCGCGTGGGGATGCCCGGCGACCACCCCTGAGCGGCCACGGTGATAACGGAACACCGTGCGCAGCCCCGCCGCACTCAACCTCTGCCCCCGATTCGGCCCCTTGGCCACCACGAACAACGCCGCCGAGGTCGTCTCGGGCCGCTCCGCGAGAAGATACGCCTGGACGGCGCCAGCCACGTCCGCGTCGAGGGGAACGCGGCGTTCCTTGTCGCCTTTTCCGACCACCCGCACCCAGCGCCGGCCGATGTCGACGTCGCGGACATCGAGGCTGAGCACCTCGGCCGAGCGCAGCCCCGAGTACAACATCAAGCCCGCCACGGAACGGTCTCTCCAACACTTCAAGCTGCCCACCAGCGCGGTCGCTTCAGCCCGGTCCAAGCCCCGGGGCAGGCGCCGCGGCTCGCGCACCCGCAAAGCGGAACGAGCGCGCGGTCGGGCCAGATGCCCGAGCAGCCCGGACCGCTCGCCTCTGGAGGTGCACCTGGCCGCCTTGCCCTTCGGCACCGGGCTCAGCGCGGCCGGGTCGCGCATCGAGCGGAACTCGTACATCCCCGAGATCGCCGCTAGACGCCGGTTGATTGTGGTCGGCGCGTACCCGGCATTGCGGCCGTCGCGGATCGAGTACACGTTGCCGCCCGGCCGGCCCGGAGCCACCGCGGTCCGGCAGAACGCCAAGTAGCGCAGCAACACGTCGGTGCTCACCGCCTCCAACGTCACCCCCTCCCCGGCCAGCCACCGGCAAAACGACACCAGGTCCAGCCCATAAGAGCGCACGGTGCGCGGCGAGTAGTTCCTGTCGCCCAGATGGGCCAAGTACTCGTTCGCCAAGCCCAACCCGACCGTCTCGCCGCCGGTCAAAACCCAATCGCCGTCCCGGTCCTCCAGGCGAATCTCATCGCTGTCATTCATGACACACAGGTATGCCACATGTGCCAGCCGAAAGCAAGCACTCCTTCAAGTCCTGCCTCACCACCGTCACCTTCCCCAGAGGGTCCTGCCCGATTAGCCGGATAACGGGGGGGTCGGCGGGTTCCACCGGTCGGTGCACGGTTCCGGTCATGATGACCGGTGCCAACAACCGACCCCGACCGATGGAG
>JAVKSQ010000055.1:0-8914 GCA_039583615.1 Acidimicrobiales bacterium | reverse complement strand
CCCCCAGCCCGCCGCGCCCCCCCAGCCCGCCGCGCCCCCGCAGCCCGCCGCGCCCCCCCAAGGGGGTAGGAAGGGCTACATGTCATCGAGCCGTCCTGATCGGCCGACGATCGGACCCGACGATGTGCCCGAGGCCGACGCCGTCGAGCAGTCCCTGGAGGTGGCTGGGGCCGAGATCCCCGACCAGTGGGTCATGGGAGACGAGGTGCCGGAGGCCGATGCTCTTGAGCAGGCCGTGGTGGTGCCTGCCGAGGAGGACGACGACCGCCGCTGAGCGCCGCACAGGGTGCTGGAGTTGGTTCAGGACGTCGCAGCCGCGGCCTTGCTTGACGCTGGCGCGGTGGGGCCGAGCAGGTGATCGAGCAGGGCAGCCACGTGCCGGTCGACCACTGAGTAGTAGATGAAGGTCCCCTCCCGGCGGGTGGTGACCAGGCGGCCAAGCCTCAGCTTTGCCAGGTGCTGAGAGACGGCGGTGGGGGCCGCACCGACGATCTCGGCCAGGCAGGTGACTGACGACTCTCCCTGGAGAAGGGCCCAGAGGATCTTCAAGCGGGTCGGATCAGCCAGGAGGCGCAGCGACTCGGCGGCCATCCTCACCCGGGAGTCTTCCGGCATGCTGAATCCCTTCAAACCTTCATGCATGTGCAGCTAGCATCCTGGAGTGGCGGAGAAGCCGGGAGGGCAGCCAAAGGTCCACCAGGCGGCCCATGGCGTGCTTGGGAACAGACCACCAGGGTCCGGTGAGCCCAGCCGCGACGACGCGCATCTGGCGAACCACGACGAGGCCGGGCATCGCCGGGCTGCCCACCGGGCGGTCAAGGTCTCGGCGGCCGGCTTGGCTGCCACTGGGACGGTGGAGCTGGCCCTGGCCCTGCTCACCAATTCGGTCGGCCTCCTGGGTGATGCCCTGCACAACCTCTCCGACGTGTCCACCTCCCTCGTCGTGTTCCTCGGCCTGCGGGTGTCGGCCAAGCCGGCATCACCACGCTATCCCTACGGCTACGAGCGGGCCGAGGACCTGGCCGGACTGGGCGTCGCCCTGGTCATCTGGGCCAGCGCCGTCGTCGCCGGGGTGGAGAGCTGGCACAAGCTGGTCAGTCACGGACGTACCTCCCATGTGGCCCTCGGGATGGTGGACGCCGTCTTGGGGATGGTCGGCAACCAGGTGGTGGCCCGCTACAAGCTTCGGGTAGGGCGCCAGATCCAGTCCAACACCCTGGTGGCTGACGCCCGTCACTCCTGGCTGGACGCAGTTTCCTCGCTGGGGGCCCTGATCGGCTTGGCGGTGGTGGCCCTCGGCTACCGGGTGGGCGACCCCATTGCCGGCTTTGCGGTGACCGCCTTCATCGTCAAGGTGGGCTACGAGGTGACGGTGGAGGTGTTGCACCACCTCATGGACGGGGTGGATCCGGGTTGCCTGGCGGCGGCGGTGTCGGCGGCCGAGGCGGTGGAGGGAGTCGGTAGGGTCGCGGCCCGGGGCCGCTGGCTCGGGCGGTCCCTGGTCATCGAGGTCGACGGGGAGCTGGACGCTGGCACCACCCTGGCCGAGGCGGCTGCGGTGGGGAGGCTGGTGGAGGCGTCAGTGCGCCGGGTGGTGGGCGAGGCCAGGGTGGTCCACTGGCACCCCCGCTGCGCCAGCTCGGACCCAGGCTCAGGACAGGGCCCGACGGCGGAAGCCGTGCATGCCGACCGCGGTCAGGGCGGCCAGTGATCCAGCCAGCACCACCAGGCACAGCCAGCTGGCCAGATGAGGCACTCCGGGCTCCATGGAGCCGCGAAGGCCCTCGCTCACGTAGGTGAGGGGGTTGGCCGCGCTGATCACCTGGAACCAGCGAAGGTGGGACAGGGACAGCCATGGGTACTGGCTGGAGCCGGTGAACAATATGGGCGTGAGCACCAGGGCGAACATGATGTTGATGCGGTTGGGAGGCACGAAGGTGCCGAGCACCAGCCCCAGGGCGGCCCCGGTGAGGGTGCCCAGGACCAAGACGGCGATGACCACCGCCGTCGACGACGACCGCCACGGGATCCCATTGAGGATCCAGACCCCGATGGGGAACATGACCCCGGCCGAGGTGAGCGCCCGCAGGGCAGCGAACACGATCTTCTCCAGTGCCACCAGGCGAAGCGGTATGGGGGCCAGCAGGCGATCCTCGATCTCGTTGGTGTAGGAGAAGTCGATCACCAGCGGGAAGGCGGTGCTCTGCAAGCCGGTGAGCACCGCGGTCAGGGCCACGATGCCAGGGAAGAGGACCTGGGCGTAGCCGTGGCGGGCGTAGCCGAGCTGGGTCAGGATCTTCCCGAAGACGAAGAGCAAGAACAGTGGTTGGATGATCACCTGGGCGAGGAAGGCAGGCAGCTCCCGGCCGGTAACCGTTATGTCCCGGCGTAGGATGGCCAAGAAGACCTGGCCGGCGCCCACCCGATCAACTGCCGGCGCCGATCTGCGAGCCAGGACTGGCGCCTGCTCGCCGACGAGGCTCATCGCAGGGCCCGGCCGGTGAGGTGGATGAACACATCTTCGAGGCTGGGCTCGCCCAGTGAGACCCCGGCCAGCCGGGCGCCCAGCGGTACCAGCGCCTGGGCGACAGGGGCAACGAAGCCGGCCGCCTCTCCCTTCACCGACACCCGAAGGCGGTAGGGCCCTCCCGGCTCGGCCACCGACTCGGACCTCACCACGCCGGTCAGCTGGCCGATGACGAGCGCGCACTGCTGCTCGTCGGTCTGGTCTCCCGTCTCGATGCGGACGTCGAGGGTGCGCTCGCCGGGCAGCCGGCTGACCAGGGCGGCCGGGCTGTCGAGGGCCAGCAGCTGGCCGCGGTCCATGATCCCGACCCGATCGGCGAGGGCGGCCGCCTCGTCCATGTCATGGGTGGTGAGCACCAGGGTCGTACCCGCGGCGCGCAGCTCCCGGATGCGATCCCAGACGAATAGCCGCATCGCCGGGTCGAGGCCGGTGGTCGGCTCGTCGAGGAACAGCACGCCGGGTGCGTGCATCAGGGCCCTGGCGATCATCATCCGCTGGGCCTGGCCGCCCGAGAACATGTCGGGCTTCTCCCCGGCTCGGTCGCCCAGCCCGAACTGCTCCAGTAGGGCAGCGGCTCGTTGGTCGCGGATCTGCTTGGGCACTCCGTGGTAGCTGGCATGGAAGGTGAGGTTCTGGCGGACCGAGAGCGAGCGGTCCAGGTTGTTGCGCTGGGGGACGACGGCCAGCATCCTCCGGGCGGCTACCGGATCGGCCACCACGTCGACGCCGGCCACCAGTGCTCGCCCGCCAGTCGGCCTCACCCGGGTGGTGAGGATGCCGATTGTCGTCGTCTTTCCGGCTCCGTTGGGCCCGAGCAGCCCAAATACCTCGCCCGTTCTCACCGAGAAGGACACTCCGGCCACCGCATCAGCCGGGCTCTTGGGGTAGCGCTTGCGCAGCTCGATCACCTGCACGGCGGCGCCATCGGACCCGGTCGGGCCGCCCCTGGCCTGGCCATCGCCGGTCAGGGAGGCGTTGATTGCCCCGGTCGTCTCCGTCATCAGGATCGGGCGCCTCCTGCGGCTCAGCTGGCCCAGACGTCGCCCGGCCCGACTCTAGCCTCCCACCTGTGTCCTCTTGGTGACCCTCGCCGGCCCCCGCTGCGCCGGCGCGCCTCGATGCCTCCGATGCTGCGCCGGCGCGCCTCGATGCGCCCGGGGCCCGGCGTCCCGCCAGGCAGTGCACCCGGGGCCCGGCGTCCCGCCGGGCAGTGCACTAAGGTGGCCGGCCATGCCTTCGCCTCCCTCCCTCTCACCCGAGCAGCGCAAGGCCGCCCTCGCCAAGGCGGCCGACGCGCGGCGCCAGCGGGCCGAGATCAAGGAACGACTGAAGATGGGCTCCATGACCTTCACGGAGCTGATCGGCCAGGCCTCCGAGGACGACATGGTGGGAAAGATGAAGGTGCTGGCTGTCCTGGAGTCCCTGCCCGGGCTGGGCAAGGTCAAGGCCCGCAAGCTCATGAAGGAGATCGGGATCAGCGATACCCGCCGCCTGCAGGGCTTGGGCGCCAACCAGCGGGAGTCGTTGCTGCGGGAGATCAAGCGGCCCTGATCTTCGTGGTGTCCGGTCCCGGGGGGGTCGGCAAGGGCACGCTGGTGCGCCGCCTGGTGGCGGCCGACCCGCGCCTGTGGCTCAGCCGGTCCTGGACCACCCGCCCGCGTCGCCCGGGCGAGGCCAAGGACGCCTACTGCTTCGTGGACCGCCAGAGGTTCATGGCCAGGGTCGAGGCCGGCGGCTTCCTGGAATGGGCGACCTTCCTCGGCCAGCTCTACGGCACCCCGACACCGGCGCCGCCGCCGGGGGCTGATGTCGTGCTCGAGATCGAGCTCCAGGGAGCCGCCCAGGTACGCCGGGCCGATCCCGATGCGGTGGTGATACTGGTGGTCGCCCCCTCGGCCGACGTGCAGGCCGAGCGCCTGCGGGCCCGGGGGGACGAAGAGGTCCAGGTGGCTCGTCGCTTGGAGGTCGGGGCCGACGAGCAGCTGGCGGGCAGGGCCCTGGCTGACCACGTGGTGGTCAACGACGACCTCGACCGGGCAGTGGGCGAGCTGGCCCGTATAGTAGATTGGCGTCGTGGCGGTCGTTCCGCCCCCGGTGACGGTGTCTGAGCGGGCTGGCCAGCCTGTCCGCCCGGACGTCGCTGCCCGACCAACGCCAGCATTGTCGCCGCCAGTTAGAGCGTGTAAGAGCCAGTAGAGGAGTACCGTGGTCGACCGCCGCAACACCATGATCGAGCCCCCCATCGAGGACCTGTTGGACAAGGTGGACTCGAAATTCACCCTGGTGACACTGGCCGCCAAGCGAGGCCGCCAGATCAACTCCTACTTCAACCAGCTGGGCGAGGGCCTGGGGGCGATCGTCCCGCCCCAGGTGGCCTCGGTCGCCCGCAAGCCGCTGTCCATCGCGCTGGAGGAGATCGCGGCCGGCAAGATCGTCTGGGTGCCGCCCGGGACGGTGGCTGACCAGGCGGCCGAGGAGGTGGGAGGCGAGACCGGTGCCTCTCCCGAGCTGGTCGAGGTCCCTGCCCCCGGTCCGGAGGCCGACGGGGACATCGAGCCGGCCGGATAGAGGGGAATGCCCCTGGCCGGGCGGCGGGTGGTGCTCGGCGTCACCGGGGGCATCGCCGCCTACAAGGCAGCCGACCTGTGCCGGCTCCTGGTCGGCGCCGGTGCCCGGGTGACGCCGGTGCTCACGGCCGACGCTGCCCGTTTCGTCGGGCCGTCCACCTTCTCGGCCCTGGCCGGCGAGCCGGCCCGGACCAGCCTGTGGGACGACTCCGAGGCCCTACCCCATGTCAGCCTGGGCCAGCAGTCCGACCTGGTGGTGGTGGCTCCGGCCACCGCCCACCTGATCGCTCGCTACGCCTGCGGCCTGGCCGACGACCTGCTCACCTCGGTCCTCCTGGCCACCCCGGCTCCGGTGGTGCTCTGCCCGGCCATGCACACCGAGATGTGGGACCATCCGGCCACCCGGGCCAACGTGGCCACCCTGCGCCGGCGGGGCGTCACGGTGGTGGAGCCGGGGGTCGGCCGGCTGGCCGGGGGGGACGTGGGAGCCGGGCGCCTGGCCGAGCCAGGGGCCGTCATGGCCGCCGCCGAGGACGCTATCGCCGCCCAGTCGGTCGAGCCGAGCCAACCTCCGCCCGCCGACCTGGCCGGCGTGGGCGTGCTGGTGACGGCCGGTGGCACCCGGGAGCCCATCGACCCGGTGCGCTTCGTCGCCAACCGCTCCTCCGGGCGCCAGGGCCACGCCCTGGCCGACGAGGCGGCCGCCAGGGGCGCAAGAGTCACCCTGGTCACCACCTCCGCCCTCCCTGCGCCATCCGGCGTCCAGGTGCTCAGGGTGGAGACGGCCGCCGAGATGCAGGCGGCCGTGCTCGAGCACGGCCCCGCGTGCCAGGCAGTGGTGATGGCCGCGGCACCGGCCGACTTTCGCCCGACATCGCCCGCCGCCGACAAGCTGCGGCGCAGCACCGGCACCCTCCAGATAACCCTCGAGCCCACCCCCGACATCCTGGCCGCCCTGGCCGAGCGACGCCGGCCCGGCCAGGTCCTGGTGGGCTTCGCGGCCGAGACCGGCGACCTGGTCGCCCTGGCCGGCGCCAAGCTCGCCCAAAAGGGGCTGGACCTCATAGTGGCCAACGACGTCTCGGCTCCCGAGGCCGGCTTCGACCACCCCACCAACGCGGTGGTCGTGCTGGGGGCCGACGGCAGCGTGCAGAATGTCCCCCTGACCGACAAGCGCAAGGTGGCCTCGGTGGTGCTCGACGCCGTCGCGGCCCGCCTGGCCGCGCCCGACCAGACCCGACCCTAAAGAAAGGGAGCCAGCCATGAGCGCCAGCTACACCTTCACCTCGGAGTCGGTGACCGAGGGCCACCCCGACAAGATGGCCGACCAGATCTCCGACGCCGTGCTGGACGCGGTGCTGGCCGAGGATCCCGGCGGCCGGGTGGCCTGCGAGACCCTGCTCACCACCGGGCTGGTGGTGGTGGCCGGGGAGATCACTACCAAGGGCTACGTCGACATCCCCCGGCTGGTGCGCCAGACGGTGTGCGAGATCGGCTACGACCGGGAGGAGTACGGCTTCGACGGCCATACCTGCGGGGTCATGGTCTCCATCGACGAGCAGTCGCCCGACATCGGCCAGGGAGTGAGCGCCGCCTGGGAGCTGCGCTCGGGCAAGGGGGGCGAGGACTCCCTCAATGCCCAGGGGGCCGGCGACCAGGGGATGATGTTCGGCTACGCCTGCGACGAGACTCCCGACCTCATGCCCCTGCCCATCTGGCTGGCCCATCGCCTGGCCCGCCGCCTGGCCCAGGTCCGCCGGGCCGGGGTGCTGGGCTACCTGCGCCCCGACGGCAAGACCCAGGTGACGGTGGAGTACGAGGACGGGCGCCCGGTGGCCCTGCGCACCGTGCTCATCTCCACCCAGCACCGTCCGGGAATCGACCTGGAGACGCTGCTGCTGCCCGACCTGGTCGAGCACGTGATCCACCCGCTGCTGCCGGCTGACCTGGACACCGAGGGGGTGAGGGTCATGGCCAACCCCACCGGGCGCTTCGAGCTGGGCGGTCCCCGCGCCGACGCCGGCCTGACCGGGCGCAAGATCATCGTCGACACCTACGGGGGGGCGGCCCGCCACGGGGGCGGGGCCTTCTCGGGCAAGGACCCGTCCAAGGTCGACCGCTCGGCCAGCTACGCCGCCCGCTGGGTGGCCAAGCACGTGGTGGCGTCGGGGGCGGCCCGGCGCTGCGAGGTCCAGGTGGCCTACGCCATCGGGGTGGCCCGGCCCGTCTCGCTCATGGTGGAGACCTTCGGGACCGAGAGGGTGGACCCGGCCCGGATCGCGGCGGCCGTGGAGGCCACCTTCGACCTGCGCCCGGCGGCCATCGTGGCCGACCTCGACCTTTGCCGGCCCATATACCGGGGGACGGCGGCATACGGGCATTTCGGGCGTTCGGGCAAGGAGTTCACCTGGGAGGCGACCCCCCGCCTGGATGACCTGCGCTCGGCGCTGGGGCTGTAGCCCCTCTCTGGTCCGCACACCAACGGTAGGTTAAATAGTAGTATTGACGGTATGAGCAGGGTGGAGAAGGTGACGGTGAGCCTGCCCGCCGAGCTCCTGGCCCGGATCGAGGATCGCCGCCTGGCCCGTGGTGTCAGCCGTTCGGAGGTGGTGTCCGAGCTGCTCTGGCGCGGTTGGCGTCGAGTCGAGACCGAGGATCGGGAGCGGCGTTACCGGGCTGCCTACTAGGCACAGCCGGAGAGCGAGGATGAGCTCGCATGGGCCAACTGCGCCGCCGACGACCTGCTCGGCGAGGACGGTGCCGACTGGGACGTGCCTGAGGACCATGCGACGAGGTGAGATCTGGTGGGCCGAGCGGCCCCCCGGCCAGCGTCACCCAGTGCTCCTGTTGTCGTGGGACGCGCACGGCAACTGGCGTGACCGAGTGACGGTGGCCGACGTCACCACCCGGGTCCGCGGTCTGGATGCCGAGGTCCCCCTCGCCGAGGCCGACGGGATGGCGCGCCGATGCGTGGTCAATATGGACAACATCGCCACGGTCCCGCGCAGCATCCTTCGATCCCGCATCACCAGACTCAGCCCCTCGCGCATGGACCAGGTCAGCCGCGCCGCACACATCGCACTCGGCTTCCCGCCTCCCTGCGAAGTCACCTGATGGACCACCACCCGACGATTCCGCGGAATCGTCCAAGCAGGGCGATACCGACGTGATCACCCATGCTCTCGATGGCGAGGACGAGCCCGGTGGTCACCTCGGTAGAGGCTCAGGCGGCCCGCTGCATCAGTCGTCGACCAGGTCGGCCGCCACCACCTGGACCCGGTCCGACGAGACGAGCTCGGTGAGTGCGCCCCGTCCGTCGTCCGGCCGGGCGCCGAAGGGCGATCGGCTTGCGCCCGTCCCGGTCATGGGCTTGCATGACCAGATGACCCTCATCGTCACGGTGCGTCGCCGTGACGTCGCCGCCGTAGAGGTGGGGATGCCACGAGCTCGACCGGCGCGGGGCGGATCGGCTCGTCTCTGACGCCAGGCCGGCGCCCGCGGCCTTGACCATCAGCGGGCAAACCACCGCAGATGCCGGCGAAAATGGGCCTTTGCCCCACCGGCGTCGCGCCCACTCCCGCCGTCCTGCCTCCCCGGAGGAGCGGGTCGTCCGTGTCCTGCCCACCCTGGCCGGGCCGGACAAGGCCTTCGACTACCTGGTCCCCGAGGAGCTGGGGGACCAGGTGCGGGTGGGGGCCCGGGTGCGGATCGCCCTCGGCGGCCGGCGCCTGCCCGGCTGGGTGGTGCAGGACTGGGTGAGGCCCCCGCCAGGGGTCGCCCTGCGACCCCTGGCGGGGGCACGGGGTTGGGGCCCTCCTCC
>JAVKSQ010000054.1:0-9683 GCA_039583615.1 Acidimicrobiales bacterium | reverse complement strand
CTACGCTGAGTTGACCGCCAGCGTCTATCGGTGCTGGTCACAGGCCAAATCCCGCCTCAAACCCGCCGTAACTTCGGCTTAGAGGGTCACGAATTGCAGGCCCCTTGCCTTGAGCACCGGCAGCACCACCTTCAGGGCAGCCACCGTCTCGGAGCGGTTCCCGCCACCGTCGTGGCACAAGAGGATCTGGCCGGGGCGGGCGGCCAGGAGCTTGCGAACGATGTAGGCGCTACCCGGTCGGGCAAAGTCCCTGGGGTCCACGCTCCAGTCGACGGGGACCATGCCGTAGCGGGCGGCGACGTCGTAGACCGCCGGGGACCAGTCGCCCCCCGGCGAACGAAAGACCGCCGGGACCACCCCGATCACGTCGTAGATGGCATCCATGCAGCCGGCGATCTGGCGCTCGATCTCCGCCGGGGGCAGGGTGGCAAAGGGCTGGGGGTGGGTCATGGAGTGGTTGCACACGCCGTGGCCCTCGGCCACGATGAGGCGGACAAGGTCGGGCTGCTTGACCACCTCCCGCCCGATCAGGGAGAAGGTCGCCTTGATGCCGTACCTGGACAGCAGGGCCAGCACCTCTGGAGTCCACGGCTCGTCGGGCCCGTCGTCGATGGTGAGGGCCACCGCGTTGGCGGGCAGG
Organism: Acidimicrobiales bacterium; assembly: GCA_039583615.1. Taxonomy (GTDB): domain Bacteria; phylum Actinomycetota; class Acidimicrobiia; order Acidimicrobiales; family QHCF01; genus QHCF01. Next base: position 9,043 of record JAVKSQ010000054.1, on the reverse strand, counting down.
GCCGGGTCGTAGTCATGCACGTAGAACACCGGAGAGCTGCGGGGCAGCACCGGGGTGACGGGAAAGTCGCTGTCGGTCGTGGGGGGACTCGGCAACCTGGCGGCCCCCAGCAGCCGGGCTGGCACGGACCGGCTGGCCCGGGCAGTGCCGCATGCCCCGAGGAGCGAACCCCCGAGCGCCAGGAGAAAGCTGCGTCTGGTGAGCGGCGGCACGAGGACTCAATGGTACTCCGCCCTGGTGGAAAGGGTTCCCCGCACCGCCTCCAGCTCCGTCCAACGCACGCCGGCTATCCTCGCCATGAGAACGAGGTACCGGCGTTCCCGCTCCCGGATCGGCCGCCCCGCCCGGTGCAGGACCACCTCCAGCCTCGAGCCGGGAACACCACTGCGAGCCACGTTTCCGGGTGCGGCCCCAGGCGAGCCCGTGCTCGTCTGGTACGCCAGGTCGACCCCTGCCTGCCCGCCTTCGTCCGCCACCCTCCCGGCCGAGGCCAGGACAGCGCCGCCCACCTCGGCGACCACCGCCCAGTCGCCTGCCAGGAGGCGGCAGGACTGGTCGGCCAGTGCCGCCAGCAACTGAGGGGACCCTGGCTGGTCGACGAGGGTGGCGGCGGCCTCCAGCGCGTCAAGGCGCGGGTCCGTCAGGGGCCCGGACAGGAGTTGGACGTCCTCCACCACCACCCCGTCCACCTGTCCCACCTCCTCGATGAGCAGGGGCACCAAGTAGTCGCCGGGCAACCTGACCGTCAGCTCGTCCAGGGCGCGCCCGTCAACCCGCTCGATGATGTCGATGCCAAGGACGTCACCTCGCACCGCACCTATGCGGCTGGCCACCGCCCCCAGGGCCCCTGGCCGGTCAGGCAGCCAGGCCCTGACCAGGTGGGTAGCCAGGTGAGCAGCCACCACACCACCCTAGGACCGCCAGGCTGAGCTGAGGTGACTCTGGAGCCGGCGGGCCGAGCGAGAGCCAGGGGCGTCGGCCGAGCCCCGCCGTCCTTGCAGAGGTCATGGCAGGCCTTTTCCAGGGTGCAGCAGAGCGAGCAGATGGTGCCGCCGTGGAACGGGCACTCGGCCATGTCGGGCAGCTCCCAGTCCTGCTGGCACACCTCACAGCTGAGCGAGGAGGCCGGCAGCGGCTCGACCTGCTCGGCCACCTCCATCAAGGCGTCCGGCCTGGCTATGTAGTACCGCCCCTTGGTGGCCAGAGCGATCACGGGGGACAGCACGAAGGCGACGACCAGGGCCAGGAACGGGGAGAAGGCAGCCAGGGTGGCGCCGAAGGCGTTGTAGAAAGCCAGGACGGAGACGACCGAGGCCACCGTCATCGAGCCGAACCCGACCGGGTTTATCGGGTAGAGATGGGCCCGCTTGAACTCGATGTAGGAAGGGCTCACCTTGAGGATCGGCTTGTTGATCACCAGGTCGGCCACCAGCGCCCCGATCCAGGCGATGGCCACGTTCGAGTAGAAGCCGAGGACGGTGTTGAGGAAGCCAAAGACGCCTGCCTCCATCAGGGTGAGGGCGATCCCCACATTGAGGAAGATCCACACCACCCGTCCGGGGTGGGAGTGGAAGACCCGGGAGAAGAAGTTGGACCACGAGAGCGACCCCGAGTAGGCGTTGGTCACGTTGATCTTGATCTGGGAGAGGATCACGAACACGGTGGCCACGGCCAGGGCCCCGAAGGGAAGCAGCACCTTGAACCCGCCCAGGGTCTGCTCGATGGGCTGGACCGCTCGGCCCAGGCCCACCCGGGAGGCCACGTAGAAGGCGAGGAAGGCTCCGGCCAGCTGCTTGATGGCGCCGAAGACCACCCAGCCCGGCCCGGCCACCATGACCGCCGCCCACCAACGCACTCGGTTCTCGGGGGACTTGGGAGGCATGAACCGCAGGTAGTCCACCTGCTCGCCGATCTGGGCGATGAGCGACAGGGCGACGCCGGCACCCAGGCCGAAGGCCAGCAGGTTGAAATGCGAACCGTGGACCGACCTGCCGGCGAAGTGGGTCCAGGCCCCCAGGATCCCCGGATGGGCGCTCACCACCGCCACGAGGGGAGCGACCATGAGCACTATCCACAGCGGCTGGGTCCAGACCTGGAGCTTGGAGAGCAGAGTCATGCCGAAGACCACGAACGGGATGACCACCAGGGCCACGATCAGGTAGCCCACCGGTAGTGGTATCCCGATCGACAGCTTGAGCGCCTGGGCCATTATCGAGCCCTCGAGGGAGGGAGAAGAAGATGAAGGTGAAGCTGGCGTAGATGAGCGACGTGATGGTCGAGCCCAGGTAGCCGAGCCCGGCTCCTCGGGTGAGCAGGTCCATGTCGATCGAGTACCTGGCCGAGTAGTAGGCGATGGGGATGCTGGTGAGGAAGATCGTCACGGCCGCCGCCACGATGGCCCACAGGGCGCTGGAGAACCCGGCGGTCACCGCAATGGATCCCCCGATGGCATAGTCAGCCAGGTAGGCGATGCCACCCAGGGCAGTGGAGGCCACCACGTAGCTGCTCCACCTGCGAAAGGAGCGGGGCGCGTAGCGAAGGGAGTAGTCCTCCATCGTCTCTCGCTCCACCAGGGAGCTGAACCGTCGCCGGACCCCGCCCGGCCCCTGACCGGATGGATGAGCGGAGACTCCCTGACGGGCGGGCGTGGTCAAGGACATTGCGCTTCCCTTCTCGGCGGGAACGAGGACACCTCGACGGTACGAGAGGTGTGTTTCGGCTGGGTTGCAGGGGTGTGAAGCCTCTGCTGCCTGGTCTGGTGAGCGCCGGACCATCCTCCCCCCGGTACGTCCGAGCGCCCCATGTCCGCACCGTGACACGCCGGGCAGCAAGTGGCATACTCCTATCATGGGTGCCACGGTGGTGATGGGGCGGCAGGGGCGCCTGGTGATCCCGTCGGGGTTCAGAGCAGCGCTGGGTCTCGCCCCAGGCGATCGCCTGCACGTCCATCTGGATGGTACGCGGCTGGTGCTCGAACGCCCCGAGGGGGCGGTGGATGAGTTGCGCGGTCTTGGCAGGAAGGTTCCCAGGGAACGTTCACTGGTCGACGAGCTGCTGGCTGAGCGGCGCCTGGCCGCTGCGACCGAATGACGGTGCTGGATGCCTCCGCTGTCCTGGCCCTAGTCCACGGCGAGCCCGGCGCTGACGTAGTGGCAGCCGAGATGGGCTCCGCGTGCCTCGGCACAGCGAACCTGGCAGAGGTCATCGGCAAGATGCTCGACGCTCATCTCGATGCCAGCCGGGTGGTTGAGCTGCTGGCTGCCGCCGGCGTCACGATCGAGCCTGTCACGCAGGCCGACGGTGAACTGGCCGGCGCCCTGCGGTCCCTGGCGGGCGGGCGTGAGCTGTCATTGGGTGATCGCTGCTGTCTTGCCCTGACGGTGCGCAGCGCCCCCGCCGAGGTGTTGACTGCCGATCGCGCATGGGCCGCCCTTGACCTACCCATCCGCGTCCGCTTGCTCAGATGAAGGGCCCCACAACGATTGGGCCGGGAATCCTCGATGGATCCCTTGTTGCCTGCCTGGCTCAGCCCGGAGGACGCACCGCCGCCGGAGTGGCCAGTCCAGCCAGTTCGTCGTCCTTGAAAACGACCCGATCGGGCCGTCGCCCTCGACGCCAGCGCAAGAAGCACACCGCGCTCAGGGTAACCGTGGCCCCCACCAGGAGCTCGGCGAAGTACCGCAGGTACCACTGACCGCTGCCAGCGGGGTCGTAGACCGCCCCGCGAGGCCAGGCGATGTTGACGACCATGGCTGCGCCGTAAAGGACAGCGGCAGCATTGACCGGTACTCCCCAACGCCCCAGGCGGAAGGCCCTCTCCGCGCTCGTGCCCCGCTGGACGGGCCACCCCTGGCATCGCCGGACGAGCAGTGGGACAGTCACCAGCAGGTAGGCCAGGTAGACCACGACCACGGCCACGCTGGTGATGACAGCAAACAGCTGGGCCTGGCCGACATTGACCACCAGGATGGCCAGGGCGACCACTCCGACCATCACGGCAGGCAGGACCGGTGTCCGGGTCCGGCGTGGCACCTGGCCCAGGCGTGCTGAGAAGGGCAGGGCTCCGTCTCTGGCACCTGCACCTCTCGGACCAGTCCCGCCACCGGCCAGGACCGGGGACGGCGGAACCCTAGGTGCGCCTCACTCGTGAGTCCCTTCCAGCCAAGCGTTAGAGCATGTCCGGGCCATTGCCGGTCGATGTCCATCGCGTGAACAGCGCACCGTCGACGGTGGGCGCCGTGCTCGCCTGGCTGCAGCGGGCCTTCGGCTTCACCGAGCTCGCCTTGCACCGCGACGACGGCGACGCCATCGTCCACGCCGAGCTCAGCCTCGGCCCGGGCATCATCATGCTCGGGCAGTGCAACGAGATTGGCTGGCTGGAGGTCAGCTCGCCCGATCCCCTGGCCTCGACCGTCAGCATCTACGTGGCCATAGATGACCCCGATGCCCACCACGACCGGGCAGTGGCCGCCGGAGCCCGGATCGTACGTCCGCTGACCGATGAGGACTATGGCTCTCGGGAGCACAGCGCCCGCGATCTGGAAGGCAACCTCTGGTCTTTTGGCACCTACAAGCCCGTGGCCGCGGGGTAGCGGTGTCCGCTGCAGACCGACCCAGGCCATGGTGTTCCGAGCCCGGATCGGCAACGAGACATCGAGGGCATCGACCTCCTGGAGGTCAACCTCGAGGACAAGATCGCCACCTTCACGGTGTTCGCTCGCCCGCTGGGCGCGCTCCAGATGCTTGCCCGGGCAATGGCCGCCCGCTGATCGACTGGGCCAGGGCCTGGTCCAGGAGCCGGCGAAGGCCCAGCGCAGTGGTGGCCAGGGCGCTGACCAGGATGCCAGGGCCCGGCAGAGCCAGCATGACCACCCGGTCCCTGGCGGCTTCGCCCTGGGGGCCTCCCAGCGGTGGCGGGCCCGATCCCCAGCTGGGCTCCACCACCAGTATCGAGCCCACGGCCCGAGCCCTGCCCACGACGGCCGGCCCGTCCCAGGCCGTTGCACCGGGGCCAACCGTCAAGCAATGGCGAAGGAGGGGAGCAGCCGCCAGTTCGGCGCTCAGGCTGGACGACCAGGCACCGCCATCCTCGCCGTGGCGGCCAAGGACCACCTCGTCTCTCCAGAACACCCTCGCCCCGTCGTCCAGGTCCAGGCGGCTGTCGACCGCATGGCGGCAGCCGGTCGAGGCCACTCCCGGCTCGGGCAGCCACCGCAGGCTGGAACCGGCAGCCACCTGGGCGAAGACGGCGAACCGGGAGCATGGACCCGCGCCCGGCCCGACACCTTGAGCCAGGTCATCGTCTGATCTGCGCCCGACCCGCCCCCTGGGCCGCCCTGGGCGAGCCACCGATGCGGCCACCGTCCGCACCACCAGGGCTGCCCCGGGCCCGACTTCCAGCTCCAGGCACACGTCGTCGCCTGCCAGCGGGCCAGCCGCCCCTCCCACCAGGTAGAGCCCGTCGGCAGTGGGCCGCAACAGCAGCGGAGCGGCCGAGCGCAGCACCCGGTAGCGCAAGCGGCCATCATGGGCCGCCTCCACCACCGCCCGGGCAACAGCCCTCACGGCTCAAGAGGTGCGACCGGACGGGCCGTCGCCCGGCCAGTCCCGCACCCAGGTCTGAACCCAGTCAGCCACCTCCGCGCCGTCGCCGGGGCCTGCCAGGCTGCAGAACAGGACCGGTCGCTCCCCCCGCTGGGCCCGGGCATCGGCAGCCATGACCCCCAGGTCGGCACCCACCAGGGGAGCCAGGTCGACCTTGTTCACCACCAGCAAGTCAGCCCGGATCAGGCCAGGACCCCCCTTGCGGGGGACCTTGTCGCCGCCGGCCACGTCGATGACGAAGATCTGGCCGTCCACCAATCCAGTGCTGAAGGTGGCGGTCAGGTTGTCGCCCCCGCTCTCGATGACCACCAGGTCGAGGCCACCCAGGTCCGCCTCCAGGGACTCCACCGCCTCCAGGTTGGCCGAGATGTCATCCCGGATGGCGGTATGGGGACAGCAGCCCGTCTCCACCGCCCGGATGCGCTCGTCGGCCAGCACCCCGGCCCGGCGCAGGAACTCGGCGTCCTCTGTCGTGTAGATGTCGTTGGTTACCACCGCCAGCTCCAGCCGAGAGGACAGGCGTCGGCAGAGGGCCGCCACCAGGGCGGTCTTGCCCGCCCCCACCGGGCCGCCGATCCCGAGTCGAAGGGGCCGGGCGAAGTCAGGAGGCACAGGGTCAGGAGGCAAACAGCCGCATCTTTCGCACGGCATGGCTCTCTGCCAGGTGGTCGAGCAACGGCGCCGATGCGGCCGGCAGGCGGCCCATCCAGGCCCAGGCTGCCAACTCCTCCCCCGGCTCGGGTACGCACGCGGCGGCCTCGGCGGCCACCTGGTCGACGCGATAGGCCAGGTCGGCCACCAGAGCCGCCACCGCCAGGGGGTCCAGGCCCAGCAGGCGTACCGCCGCCCACGCCGGCCCGGCCACCGCCCCGTAGGCAACGCAGACCGCGGCCTGGCCTGGCAGCAGGCCTGCGGCGGCTGCCGCTCCTCCCATGGCCAGGGGAAGATGCGGTTCGGGTTGGACGGCGGCCACCGCCGCCAGGATGCCCCCTGGCCAAGGCTCCAGGGCGGTCCGGAGCAACTGACGCCCCTGCCTCCGGGAGACCAGGCGCTGGGCCGACGACGGCATACGGGCATCGGCTTCCCGGTCGAGGCGGGACAGGTTGTCGAGCGCCTGGCCTGACGGCTCTGACCCCACTCGGCCCCCGACCGGCCCCAAGCAGATGGCACAGGCGCCCGCCCCCAACCCGGCCGACACCAGGCCGACCGTGGCCAGGCGACCGGCGAGGAAGTACCTCAGGCTGTCCAGGTCGTCGATCAATCCCTGCAGCACCCCCTCCTCCACCCCCCCTGAGTGGGCATGGCCCCCGGCGGGGAAGCGGCCGTCGGCCAGCACGAGGGCGGCAGCCAGCCCGGCGTGCCGGTCCGGGCTGCAAGGCACGCCGTTCGGCCAGCCCGGGTTACCGCCCATCGTCAGAACAGGAAGTAGCGCTGGGCCATGGGCAGCACCTCGGCCGGCGCAGGCTCCACCGGCTCTCCGTCGATGAAGACCGCGAAGCTGTCGGCGTCCACCGCGATGTCGGGCAGTGCGGTGTTCTCGGGCATGTCGGCCTTGGTGCGCCGGCGAACGTCGGCCACCGCCACCAGCCGGCGGCGCACGTCGAGTCGCTCCCCCAGCCCTCCCTCCAGGGCCGCCGGGGCGACGAAAGCCACACTGGTCTCCGCCGGCGCCCCCCCGACGGCGCCCCACATGGGCCTGGGCAGCACCGGCTCGGGAGTGGGGATCGAGGCGTTGGCGTCCCCGACGGCCGCCCAGGCCACCATCCCGCCCTTGAGCACCAGGTCCGGCCGGACGCCAAAGAAGGCGGGGTCCCACAGGACCAGGTCGGCCAGCTTGCCCACCTCCACCGATCCCACCTCCGCCTCCAGGCCGTGCGCCACCGCCGGGCAGATGGTGTACTTGGCCACGTAACGCCGCGCCCGGTGGTTGTCGGCCCGACCGTCGCCGGCCAGCGATCCCCGCCGGGCCTTCATGACATGGGCTGTCTGCCAGGTCCGCAGGGCCACCTCGCCTATGCGCCCCATGGCCTGGGAGTCCGATCCGATCATGGAGATGGCCCCCAGGTCGTGCAGAACGTCCTCGGCGGCGATGGTCGAGGGCCGGATGCGGCTCTCAGCGAAGGCCAGGTCCTCGGGGACGGCCGGGTTGAGGTGGTGGCACACCATCAGCATGTCGAGGTGCTCCTCGATGGTGTTCAGCGTGTGGGGCCGGGTGGGATTGGTCGACGACGGGAGCACGTTGGCCTGGCCGGCCACCACGATGATGTCCGGCGCGTGGCCGCCCCCTGCCCCCTCGGTGTGGTAGGCGTGGATGCCCCGCCCTGCGATGGCGGCCAGGGTGTCCTCCACGAAGCCCGCCTCGTTGAGGGTGTCGGAGTGCAGGGCCACCTGGACTCCTGCCTCCTCGGCCACCGCCAGGCAGGCGTCGATCGCCGCCGGGGTGGCGCCCCAGTCCTCGTGGACCTTGAACCCCGAGACCCCGCCCGCCAGCTGCTCCCACAGCGCCTCGGGCGAGGTGGTGCTGCCCTTGCCCAGCAGCGCCACGTTGACCGGCAGGGCATCGAGGGCCTCCAGCATCCTGGCGGTGGCCCACGAGCCGGGGGTCACGGTCGTGGCCCGGGTGCCCTGGGTCGGCCCGGTACCCCCGCCAATGAGGGTGGTGACCCCGCTGCCCAGCGCCTCAGGCACCATCTGGGGGCAGATGAGGTGGACGTGGCAGTCGATAGTGCCGGCCGTGAGGATGAGACCGTTGCCGGACAGGACGTCGGTGGAGGGACCGATCACCAGGCCGGCATGGACCCCATCCATCACGTCGGGGTTGCCGGCCTTGCCCAGGGCGCAGATGCGCCCGCCCCGCACGCCGACGTCGGCCTTGACCACCCCCCAATGGTCGAGGACCACCGCCCCGGTGATCACCAGGTCGGGCGCTCCCTCGGCGCGGGTGGCCCGCGCCTGGCCCATCGACTCCCGGACGACCTTGCCCCCGCCGAACACCGCCTCGTCGCCGCGCCCGCAGCGGTCCTCGGTCACCTCGATGAGCAGGTCGGTGTCGGCCAGGCGGATCCTGTCACCGGTAGTCGGCCCGAAAAGGAGCCGGTACCGCTCCCCGGCGATCTCACCCACTTGCATCCTCCAGCCGGCGCGGGGGCTGGTCTGTTACTCCTAGGTCCAGTGACCCGCCGGCCAGGCCCCGCAGCCCCGGCACCACCCGGGCTCCGGCCAGGGGCACCAGTTCCACCTCGCGCTCGATCCCCGGCTCGAAGCGAACCGATGTCCCCGCCGGGATGTCCAGGCGCTGGCCCCACGCCGCCTGGCGGTCCAGCTCCAGGCCGGTATTGACCTCGGCAAAATGGAAGTGGGAGCGAGCCTGTTGCACGAACTCCGGAGCGATCTGCAAAGGCCCTGGTAGAGCGCGCGTGAGATCCACCACCTGACCAGG
>JAVKSQ010000053.1:0-10041 GCA_039583615.1 Acidimicrobiales bacterium | reverse complement strand
GAGGCCGAGTACAGTCACAGATCTCAGGCCCCCGCGGCATGAGAAATCCAAACCGAAGAGCCTCCGGGGATCCCAGGACGGTTCAGGCAAGAAGCGGCCGGTCGTCGTGCTCGTCGTGGCGAAGGTGACGAGAGATACGAAGTTCTCACTGCCGAGCACCTCGTCCATCAGTGAGCGGACCAAGTGGACGTTCTCATCGCCGATTTGGACGAAGATGCTCCCTGACTCGGTGAGCAAGTCCTTGGCCACGCTTAGGCGATCGCGCAGGTAGGTGAGGTAGGAGTGGATGCCGAGCTCCCAGGTGTCCCGGAAGGCCTTGATCTCTCCACCTCTCGGGAGGCGTCCTCCAGCTTGCCGTCCTTGACGTCGCGCTTGCGGGCCGAGGACTGCCAGTTGCTGCCGAACTTGATCCCATACGGCGGGTCGATGTAGATCATCTGGACCTTGCCCCGCAGGGCTTCGCGCTCGGCCAGGCTGGCCATGACGTTGAGCGAGTCGCCCAGGATCATGCGGTTGGACCAGTTGGCCTGGTGGTGGTAGAAGTCCACCAGATCCAGGTCGGGCAGTCCGTCGAAGTAGTCGAAGAGCCTGAGCTCGGGTTCGTCCTCCGGGCGGGCGGCGGTGCGCCGCAGGTTCTCGACTAGCACCCGGGGGTCGATCTTCTCCTGGATGTAGACGGCCGGAGCGTCGGCTACCAGGTCCTCGCCGTCCAGTTCGTCCTTGCCCTTCCACACCAACTGCGGGTCCAGGGTGGGGTCCCTCGGATAGTGCACCGGGATGAGCTGGTCCATCTCGGGGACCACGAAGTCCTGGGCGTCGGCCGTAGGCAGGTTGGCCCGCTTGTCGGCGTGGGTAATGGCCTCCACCGGCGTCGGCACAGTGGTCTTGGTCTTGCGGGCTGGCATCGGCGTCCTCCCGGCGATCAGGCGCTCAGGCCGATGATAGGTAGGTCGGTGTAGAGGGCCTCGATGGCCTCGCTCAGCACAGCCGCGTCCTGGGCCGGGTTGTGGACCTCCACGTAGCCCCAGCGTCCGAACTGGCCCCAGTTGTTGACCGCCGCGCACCACTGGTCCCGCGCCGTGTCGGCCTTGGCCGCTGTCGGGCCCGGGGACTTGCGGGTACCGGAGACCTCCACGATCAGCGTTCGCTCCACGTCGGCCGCCTCGGTAACCAGGCGCACCAGGAAGTCGGGCACGTACTCATGGGTTCGCCCCTCGTGCACGTAGGGGATGGTGAAGCCCAGGCGCTCGTTCTTGACGTACGCCTTCACCCGGGCATCGTCCTCCAGCAGCTGGGCCAGGCCCTCCTCCCAGGAGTTGCCCCTCAGACCGTCGAGCACCACATGGTTGAGGTGCGACTTGACCGGTGGCGGGGCCATCACCACCTTGCGGGTCACGAAGGCCACGTCGTTGGTGGACCCCGCGGGATCAAAGCGGCGGAGCATGGGCAGCAGCACCCGCACCCGACTCTCCGGGTACCGCACGATTGAGGAGAAGACCTTCTCGGCCGCCCGGGCCCGGGCCTGGGCCAGCAGCAGGTGGCCCTTGGTCACTCCGGGATCAGTGGTAACCCAGGTATCCAGCCAGCGCCGGGCGATGTCGACCAGCTGGGGGAACAGCCAGGGACGCTCCACCCCGTCGTGAGCGGCGAAGAACTCCTCCCGCTCCATCAGGGTCTTGGCGATGGCGAAGGCCACTCGCTGGGGGCGAGCGTTGCGGATGTACTCCAGGTCCACCTGCTCGGCCGCGCCCAGCACCCCGCGGCTCTCCACCCACAGGGCCACCGTTTTCTGGTCCAGGTGCAGGACCGAGCCGGGGCCAAGGTTGGCGTGGAGGGCCTCGTCGGGCAGCTCCATGCGGTAGCCGTCCAGCTTGGGAAAGACGATGGCCAGTCGCCAGCGCTCCTCCAGCGCCCGCACCTCCACCGCCGGGCGGGGGTCGTGGGCCTTGGTGGGCTGGTGGTCGCCGGGCATGAAGGCGAAGGGGACCCCGTAGATCTCGGCGTACTCGGGCTCGAAGCGCCCGGTCTCGGTGTTGACCGCGTAGCTTCGCCGCCGCAGCCCCCGCCCCACCACCTGCTCGCAGAGCAGCTGGCTGCGAAAGGGCCGCACGCCGAGGATGTGGGTGACGGTGTTGGCGTCCCAGCCCTCGGTGAGCATGGCCACCGACACCACGCAGCGGATGTGCTCGCCAAGCTTGCCCACCTTGCCGATGGTGTTCATGGCCTCCCGGAGCAGGTCGGCGTCGGTGAGCTTGTCCACATCGGCCCCGGGGTTGCGCAGCCGGTAGGCAGCCTTTGCGGAAGTCCGCCCCCAGGGGATCGCCCGACTCCAGCTGGGCCGAGTCGACCAGGATGGTGCGCGGACGGGTGGTCCACTCACCGTCCTCCACGTTGCTCAACAGGGCCAGGTTCCCCTCGACCAGTGCGCTGGTGCCGTCGTCTGGATCACGCTGGCGCCCAGCGATCCAGTCGAAGACCAGCTTGGAGACCACGGTGTTGGGACAGACCACGATGAGCACCGGCGGGGGCTCGCCCAGGGCGGCCAGGCTGGCCTGGTAGCGGGCGTGGTTGGCCTCATAGCTGCGGTACAGGCTGCGAAGCGCCCCCTCCAGGGTCTCGGGCATTACCCAGCCCTGGGGCCCCAGGTCGGCATCCTTGGCCGTCCGGCGCTTGGGCAGCGGTGGGGCGATGTTGTCCCACAGGCGCAGGTAGACCAGCTCCTTGCCCGCTGCGTCGTCGTCGACCGGGATGCGGGGAACCTTGACGATGCCCGACTCGATGGCGTCCATGAGCGAGAAGTCGCTCACCACCCAGGGGAAGATGAACCCCTCGTTGTAGCCCGACCCCTTCAGGTAGTACGGCGTGGCCGACAGGTCGTAGACCACCTTGACCCCGGTCTTGCGGCGCAGGTCCACCAGGCCCCGGAACCACACCCGGGCATCCCGGTTGCGCTCCCGGTCCTCCTTCTCAACCTTTTCCTCGGAGTCGTCCAGGAGCTTGTCCTGGTAGCAGTGGTGGGCCTCGTCGTTGAACACGACGAGTTCGCCCTTGCCGGCGCCGAAAGCTCGCATGATCCGGGCCGCCACCATGGCCGGCGTTTCCTGAAAGGCGTCAGCCAGCTCGGGCTTACCCCCTCGCAGCAGCTTGCGGGTGTTGGAGGCCACCTCCTGAATCTCCTTGGAGTCCCGGGGCAGGAAGGCGTGGTAGTTGACGATCTGCACCTGGGCCTGGAGGAGGGCATCCCAAAGGTCGACCGGGACCAGGTCGCGCTCGTGGTAGTAGTTCTTCTCTCGCTCGGGATGGAGCACGCCCAGGCGGTCCCTGATGGTGATGCCCGGCGTCACCACCAAGAACCGCTTGGCGAAGCGGGCGTCGGATGGCGTCATCACCTTGTTGATGGTCTGCCAGGCGATCAGCATGGCCATCACCACCGTCTTGCCGGCACCGGTGGCCATCTTGAGCCCGACCCGGGGCAGCCCGTCGTTATGGACCCGGTTGTCCGGCTCCAGGCGCCGGCGGTAGTCGGCGGTGCCGTGGCGGCCGGCCACCTCGGCCAGGAAGATGGCCGTCTCGGCCGCCTCCCGCTGGCAGAACAGCACCGGGTCGTCCCGAGTCGGCGGCCCGGCGGCCCAGTGGGCCAGCAGCTTGCGGGTATAGGGGGTGACGCCGTTCCAGTTGCTGGCCCGCCAGCGCTCCACTTCCCGGCGGATGTCGTTTGATGAGCGTGTTCTGCTCCCGGCGCTCACCGGTCAGGTCGAAGTCGAGGACCTGCTGCTCGGCTACCCTTCCCTTGCGGGTGGGCGGCACCGGGACGAACGACTCACTCGGGCGCCGCCCCGCCAGCACCGTGCCGGTCGGCCCCTGCGATCCGATCTCGAAGTGCTCAGCCGGTGGGTCGTAGGGCGAGTTGAGGATCGGATTGGAGATGTCCGCCGCCATCGGCCCTCAGCAGCTTCCCCGGCCCATGCCGGCCACCGTAGCCCGCCACGGCTGCCCCAGACCTGTATGTAACGGCCGACACGGATCGTGGGACGCCGCCTGGGGCCGCCTCTTAGTAATCTCTGCCCGTCAGCCAGACCCGGATCCGACTCTCCGTGGCCGCTGCCGCCTGCCCGAGTGGCGGCCGATTAGGTCATGGCCCCGGTCGACAAAGCCTGAGCTAGGCCGATCAGCTCGACCTAGCGAGGTCGGTAGACAGTGCTGCGGTGGCCAACATGCTCGATGCGGACCTCGTGGTCGTCGAAGGAGTAGAGAACCCGCCAGGTCCCCCGCACCGCTCGGTACAGACCCTGCAACTCTCGGAGGAGCGGGGAACCCACCCGCTCGGGGTTGACGGCCAGCGGGCCATAGATGAATTCGACGATCGCGCCGACCATCTTGGGGGAGCGCTCGGCGAGCCGGTCCATATCGCGTGAGGCAGCTGGCTCAAAGGTGACCCGCCTCAACGACTATCGCTGGACCCAGCGTTTGAGTGCCTCCTCCTCGGTTAGGGTCACCGCCTCCTTCGGATGGCCCCGGTTGTAGCGCAGGGCCGCCAGGGCATCCTCATCGGAGAGCACCTCAAGAGTTGCTTCGATGGCCTCGAGGTCGTCCGGGGCGATCAGCACGGCGGCCGGCCTGCCATGGGTCGTGACCGTCACACGCCGGTGGGTGCGTCGGACCTCGTCGACAACCTCCGACAGATGGTCCCTTACGCGCCCGAGCGGCATTGCCTCTTCCATGTAGCCAAAAGCTTAGCCAGATAGCAGGACACCGCGGCAGCCCCGCGACCAACCGACCGGCCCTGCCTCACGGACCATGGGGAACGTGTTCGGGAGCTCCCAAGCGCATGCTCGTGACCCTGGAGATCGCTGGGCACCAGGTCGGCGGCCCGTGGGAGGAGGAGCAAGCCCATGTTCAATCGCCTGGAGGGGGCAACCGGGTGCCCTGCGCCCCTGCGCCGCCCGAGCCTGGCCGGCCGAGCGGCTGATCGGGAGAAATCAACAACATTTCTTGCCCGATCGGGCATTGAGCTTCTGATCAAGCCCGAATCGGGCACTTTTTCGGGTACTCCTAAGCGCAAGCTGGCAGCTACGCCAAGCTGCTGGGCACCAGGCCGGCGGCCCGTAGGAGAAGGAGCCAGCCTTGCTGAGCGGCCACAAGATCGGAGCGGAGCACGTGAGCTACTACCTCTCCTACGTGGAGCGTGGCGGCGACCCGGGGCGCTGGCTGGGCAAGGGAGCAGCGGCACTGGGCCTGGATGAAGTCGTGGAGGCTCAGGCCTTCGCCAACCTGGCCGAGGGCCTGGCGCCGGACGGCATCCAGCTCCTCGAGCGCATCCACGCCAGTAGGACGATGGGCTGGGACTTCACCTTGTCGGCTCCCAAGTCGCTGTCGCTCCTGGCCGCACTTCACCCCGAACAGGACACCCGAGAGACTCTGCGAGCCGTCCACGACCAGGCGGTGGCCTCGGCTGTGTCCTTCCTGGAGGACACCGGGGGGGCGGCCCGGCGGGGCCACGGCGGCCGGGACGGACACCTGCGGGCCAAGCTGGTCATCGCCGGCTTCGTGCACAAGACCTCCCGGGAGTCAGAGCCCGACCTGCACGAGCACGCCATCGTGCTCAACTCCGGCCTGGGAGACGACGGGCGGTGGACGTCGATCGACTCACGGTCGCTGTTCGCCCACAAGGCAGGGGCCGAGGCCATCTACCGATCCGAGCTGTACCACCGCTCGGCCCAGCTGGGGGTGGCCTGGAGTGACCCCGACGGCCACGGCAACCGGGAGGTAGTTGGCTTCCAGCGGGCCGAGCTGCGGGCCTGGTCGACCCGGCGGGCCAACATCGAGGCCGCCCTGGCCAACACCGGGGGCTCGGGGCGCCGGGCAGCCGAGGCCGCTGCCCTGGCCACCCGCAAGGCCAAGGTCGACGTCGAGTTCGCCGAGCTGCTGGCCACCTGGCGAGATCGGGCCGAAGCAGAGGGACTGAGCCCGGGACGCCTGGCCAGGATGGCCAGCGGCCACGACCGTACCGTCTCGCTGTCTCCCGAGGAGCTGGCCCGAGCCACCGACCAGATCCTGAGCCTGGGCCCCGGCGGACTGCTGGAGCGAGGCTCGGCCTTCACCGCCGACGAGGTGGTCAGGGCCTGGGTGGACCAGCTACCCACCGGGGCACCCAGAGCCGAGGTCGAGAACTTGGTGGAAGAGGCCCTGGCCGATCCGCGGGTGGTGCCCCTGGTGGTGGCCGACCACCAGGGCCAGGTGCTGTCCGCCGATCACCACCTGAGCAAGGATCACCAGGCCCTGCGCCTGGTGCGCGCCGAGGACCCGGGGGCCTCCCGGTGCCAGATCCGCTACTCCACCCAGGAGATGCTGACCACCGAGGCCAGGGTGATGGAGGCGGTGGCCCAGGCACGCCAGGCCGGGCTGGCCATGGTCGACGCCGAGCTGGTGGAGGCCGTGCTGGCCCGCCATCCGAGCCTGAGCATCGACCAGGTGGAGATGGTCCGGGCCATCACCACCAGCGGTCATGGCATAGAGGCGGTGGTGGGTCCCCCGGGGGCGGGCAAGAGCTTCGCCCTGGGGGTGGCCCGGGAGATCTGGGAGCAGGCTGGCTATCGCCTCCAGGGGGCGGCGCCATCGGGCAAGGCGGCCGTCGGCCTGGGCCAGGGATCGGGCATCGACTCCACCACCCTGGCCGACATCGTCCACCCGGCCACCCCGGCCAAGGTGGTCCAGGGCGGGGTCCTGGTGCTCGACGAGGCCGGCATGGCCGGGACCTTGGACACGGACGCCCTCCTGCGATTGGCCCAGGCGGCCGGCACCAAGGTGGTGGCGGTGGGCGATCCCCGCCAGATCGCAGCGGTGGGGGCGGGGGGCAGCTTTGCCGCCATGGTGGGCCGCTTCGGGGCAGTCCAGCTCACCGACAACGCCCGCCAGGCAGAGGGTTGGGAGAAAGAGGCCATCAAGGCCCTCCGGGAGGGCCGCTCGGCCGAGGCGGTGGCCTCCTACGTGGCCCACGGCCGCCTGGTGGTGGCCGAGCGCCCCGAGGAGTTGATGGGCGCCTGCGTGGGCGACTGGTGGCAGGCCCGGTCACGAGGTGAGGTGGCCATGTACGCGGCCACCAGAGACCAGGTATGGCGCCTCAACTCCTTGGCCCGGGCCTACATGGCCGAGGCCGGTCGCCTGTCTGGGCCCGAGCTGGTGGTGGGGGCCATCAGCCGGGGCGACCACGCCCTGCCCGAGCGGGCCTTCGCCGCCGGCGACGAGGTGGTGCTGTGCAAGAACCGGGCCAAGGTGAGCGGGGATGTCCCCGTCGTCCTGCCCGGTGGACACAGGCGCCACCAGGGCATCAAGAACGGCCAGCGGCCCCAGGTGGTCAAGGTCGACCAAGAGTCCGGCCGGGTCACCGTCTCCCACCAGGACGGCCGGGTACTCACCTTGTGCAGGGACTATGTGCAGTCCTACCTGGGCCATGGCTATGCCATCACCGCCCACAAGGCCCAAGGAGACACGGTGGGCCAGGCGGCACGGGCCACCGTCATGGGAATCGTGGCCGAGGCCGACCGGCGCCAGGGCCGGGCCTTCGTCTACGGCCTGGCCGACGCCGAGCTCGCCCTGGTGATGGCCAGCCGGGCCACCGACTCCACTTGCTTCTACGTCCAGGGCGTCACCCAGCCAGGCCTCTACGACGAGGGAAGCCACCCTGAGCGGATCGACCCGGAGGCCACCCTGGCCCGGGCCTGGGGGCGCTCGGGAGCCGAAGGCATGGCCAGCGACGAGATGGAGCGCCAGCGAGCCATCAAGAGCCTGGCCGCTGGCTGCTCAGCCCAGGAGCTGGTCGCCAGACGGGCGTCCCTGGTGGCGCTCGGCCGAGAAGACGAGGCCCGGGTGGTGGCCGCGGAGGTGGCCTGGGCCCGGCCAGAGACGGCCTCCGGTGGCGACCGACGCCGAGCGGCTGCGGACCTGGCCCTGGTCGACGAGGCCTTGGCCACCCAGCGCCGGCGGTCGATCGAGGCGCTGGTCATCCAGCCCCCGGCCTGGGCCACCGACGTGCTCGGGGCCCGACCTGCCGATGAGCCTCGGGCAATGCGCTGGCGCCAGGGCCTCACGCTGTTGGCCGACGTCCGCAAGAGTCCCGGCTTCCGGCCGGCCGGGGCTGAGAGCCATCCGATCCTGAGGGCCCTGGGCCCGCCCCCGAGCGAGCCCTTTGCTCAGGCGGCTTGGCTTCGCCACCGGGCCAGCCTCAGCCGGGTCCGGGCGGACCTGGGCCTCGAGGCCTCCGACCCTGTCGCCGGTGGCCAAGCAACGTCCTCCGAGCAACGCAGTGGCGCCATGGCCGAGCCGGGCGGGCGTGCTCGCCAGCTCGTGTTGCAACGCGCGGTCCCGGCGAACCATGCCCAAGGTCGCAGCCCTGAACCACCCAGCCGTCGCGGCCATGGACGGTCGTTGTGAACACCCAGGAATCAACAGCCATCAGGAGGTAATCGCCATGTCAGTATCCGAATCTCTACCCGCCGACCGGGGCAGCGCTCTCGTTGTCACCGTCGAGGAAGCCGGTCGCCTCCTTGGTATCTCTCGAGGCCTGGCCTATGGGCTTGTGGCCCGAGATGAACTGCCCCACCTGCGCCTCGGCCGGCGCATCGTCATCCCCCGGATGGCGCTGGCGGCTCTACTTGATCAAAGCCACGACGCGGCTGAACCTCATAAGCCCCAGCGGCCCGCCACTTAGGGGCCACGGACAGGGGAATACATCGGGAACAGGGCGACGGCGGAGCAGGTCCGGGGCGTCGAACGCGGACCGACATGGTGCTCGCCGCCCACCGCACCCCGGCGACCGCCGGTCTCGTCACCACCACCCTCGAGACGGTGCGCTTCTTTCCTCCCGAGCGGGTCGACTTTCGCCTCGTGCGCGGACCTTCCCCATGTGGAGGAGACCTTCATTGTCCATGTGACGGCGGCCGGCACCCGTCTCGACTACCAGGGCCAACTCGGAGTCGACTTCTTCGCCCTGGGCCGGCGCTGGGGCAAGGCGGTGACGCGCCGCTGGGAAGCCGCCGTCGCCGCCTCGCTCGAGGCCGTCAGGGCGGAATCCGAGCGCCGGGGCCGCTCATGCGCCCCGCGCCTGACGCGCTGGCTGGCCGGCCATGCCCGCGTGGTCCACGATCCTGCAGTAGCAGGCACCGTCGGGCGGCAGCCGGTCGGCCCTGGCCTTGAGGGCGACCGCTCAGCTCCGACCAGCTCAGCTCGTAGCGCGACCAGCTCGCCGATGCGCCGGTCGATGTCGGCGACCTGGGCGTCGAGGACCGAAAGCACGTAGGCGGCACAGCGGGAGAACCTGAGCCGGTCAGCGAAATCTTCAACGATCCCGACCGGGGTCGGCTACATCGATGGCGGAAAGAAAGGTGTGGTTCGTCCACACCGAGATCTCCGGACCAGGACGTGGCGTCTACCTGTGCTCACCGACGTGAGCCGCCACCATCGACAGCGAGCACCCCCTGCAAGGCGGGTAGGTACAAGCCGCCGCCGAGCTGGCACAGGAGTAGCGACCAGGCTCCGCCTTCCCAGGACGCAGCATGGCAGCCTTCCGACCACGCAGCCTCGTGGGCGCCCGCTGGCACCCCGACTTCTCCCAAGAATTTGCTCTTGACCTTCCAGAGGGATGGAAGGTTTATGATGGTCTTGGTGTTGCTGAGCACGCCAAGTACGAGACGCAGAAGAGGTGAGGGAATGGTATCGACGACCATCGCGATGGAGGAATCCACTGCGCGAGCTGCGAGAACACGATCCGGGTGGCGCTGTCGAGCCTGGACGGGGTTCGGACAGTCAGGCCCGACGTGGCACGAAACGACGTACGGGTGAGCTTCGACGAATTGAAGGTGGACGAGGCCCGGCTGCGCCGGGCGCTGGCCGAGGTGGGCTATGACCCCCTCGACTGAGACTCCCGAGCGCAGCGAGAGCCAGGCGACCGAGCGGGGCCGGGACAGCCTGCAGCTCAAGATCGGCGGCATGTCCTGCTCGTTCTGCGTCTCGACCATCCAGAAGGCGGCCGGCCGCCTCGACGGT
>JAVKSQ010000052.1:0-10086 GCA_039583615.1 Acidimicrobiales bacterium | reverse complement strand
CAGCCCGGTTGGAAGCGAGCCGGCCGAGATCGAGAAGGTGTAAGGCGTGGCGCCTCCGCCGGCTTGCACCTGGGCGTGGTAGGGCGACCCCAGGGTGGCGTCGGGCAGGGAGGTGGTGAGCACGGCCAGGGTGACCTCCACGCTGAAGCTGGTGGTGGCAGTGCTGGGCGTGTCGTCGGCGTCGCTCACCGAGCAGATCACCGTGGTGAGGCCACCGGGGAACACCGAGCCCGAGGCCGGGCTGCAGGTGGCGACCAGGGTGGTGCCGTCCTCGTCGGTGACGGCCGGGGGGGTGTAGGTGACCACGGCCCCTCCGGTGGAGGTGGCCGGGGTCGTGATGTCGGGGTGGGTGGCCATCGACAGGTCGGTGTCGGCGGTGGCGGCGGTGATCACCACCATCCCTTCAGTGTCCGAGGAGTTGGTACCGCCGGCATAGCAGGTGCCGGACGAGGGGCAGGCCACGCCAACAAGCGCCAAGGTTGCAGAGTCGACCTCGGCCGTCCCCGGGGTCCCACTGGTGATGGGCGCCACTACCCCTTCAGTCTCCGCGGAGTTTCGGCCGACGGCTTCGCACGTGCCGGACGAGGGGCAGGCCACGCCATAGAACACCTGGGCTCCCGAGACGCTCCGGACCGTCCCCGGGCTGCCACTGGTGATGGGCACCACCACCCCTGCACTGCCCAGCGGATTGGTGCCGACGCCGTAGCAGGTGGTGGAGGAGGAGCAGGCCACGCCAACGAGCACCCCGGCCCCGACGACGACGCGGGCCGTCCCCGGACCGCCGCTGGTGATGGGCTCTACCGCCCCCTCGTCATTGGTGGCCTGGCCGACGGCGTAGCAGGTGCTAGAGGAGACGCAGGCCAAACCAAAGAGCACCCTGGTTTGCGTGTCGAGCTGTACCGTCCCCGCGGTGCCGCTGGTGATAGGCACCAACACCCCCTCGGTCGCGGAGTCCGTGTAGCCGACGGCGTAGCAGGTGGTGGAGGAGGAGCAGGCTACGCCATCAAGCCCCTCGGTTCCCAAAACGACCTGTACCGTCCCCGGGGTCCCACCAGTGATCGGCACCACCACCCCCTGGTTCGCGGAGTTGTAGCCGACGGCGTAGCAGGTGTCGGAGGAGGAGCAGGCCACGCCGGTAAGCACATCGGTTCCCGAGACGACCTGGACCGTCCCCGGGGTCCCACCGGTAATCGGCACCACCACCCCTTCGCCCGAGGAGTTGGTGCCGACGGTGTAGCAGGTGCTCGAGGAGACGCAGGCCACGCCTGCGAGCGTCAGGGTCCCCGGCACCGCCTGGCTGCTCGTGGCGGCCGAGGCGGGCGACGTGCCGGCCAGCACGGCCAGGGGCAGAGCCAAGGCAACCACCGCCATGGCCGCCGGACGGAGCACCAGCCGTGCTCGGCCGAGCGTCATCGCAAGCACCCACGAACGTCCTCGGTTGATCTGCATCACAACCCGTGCGATGAGCATTGCGGCCCCCTCTCTCAGCCGGTCAGCGTCCGTCAACAGCACGTTCATGTACCGTCCGCTCGGGACTCGTGCCACGGGATAGGCCTCTCTCTCGGGCCTCTCGGGACCCCCGATCGATCTACTGTCGGGAGCACGGTCGCACGCGTTGGGGTGATTGCGCATCACCCCAAGCGCAAATCACCCCTGCGGGGCCGGCCCGCCCTCGCCCACCGGCCCGTTCAGCCGATCAGGCCGGCGTCTCGGGCACGCGTGACGGCGGCCTCGCGCGAGCTGACCCCGAGCTTGCGGTAGAGCGACTTGCAGTGGCTCTTGAGCGTGTTGGGCGAGACGAACAGCTCGGCGGCGATCTCGCGCAGCTGCACCGGTGCGCTCAGCAGCCGCAGGACCTGCAGCTCGCGCGGGCTGAGCTCGTCGCGGTCGTGCTGGCGGACCGAGACGGAGGCCGCCTGGCCGCGGAGGATCGCTCGCGGCTCACCCGACCACGCGTCGGTGACGGTCATCCGCAAGCCGACGGCGAACAGCTCCTCGTAGCGCCGGTCGCCCAGCGCTGCGCGGGCTTTGGCCTCGGTGCTCGCATGACGTGCTGCCCACCAGTCCGGCAGCGCGCCGGGGAGCTGCCAGCCGGCCTGGCTGGCCCCGAGCACCCGCGCCGCTGTCTCGCACTCGCCGCGCTCGATCGCGACACGGGCAAGCCCCTCGGCTGCGGCCGCCAGCCCGCGCCAGTCCCCCAGCTCCCGGGCGGAGGAAACGCCATCCTCAAACAGCCGCGCCGCCTCTTCGAGGCGGCCGTCGAGCACAGCACATTGCCCGAGCCCCTCGATCACGCGCTGGCGGTACCAGCGCTCGTTCGAGCGCTCGCAGCGATCGAGCGCCTCCTTCAGCAAGGTGGTCGCATACGGCAGCTCGCCGCTGGCGATCGCCACCCGCGCCTGGATCTCGGTGCAATGGACGAACTCCCAGTCATCGCGTGGGAAACCCGGTCGCTCCGGTGCCGCTCGTGCCAGCTCGCGGGCACTGGCGAGGTCCCCGCGGGCGAGGCGCACGGCAGCGAGGTTGGCCTCGGTCGCCGGCTCGAGGATGCCGGCCGCCTCACCGACGCTCATCTGGGCGCGCAGCCACTGCTCGGCGCCGGCGAGATCACCTTCGTAGATCGCCAGGATGCCGGCGATCCCAAGCGCGTTGTAGCGATCCCACGAGGGCTCCGAGACGCGCTCGAGCAGCTTGTGCAAGTAGTGGCGGCCCTCGGAAAGATGCCCCCGCGAGGTCCACCACCGCGCCAGGTGACCGGCCAGCGCCAGCCCACCCGCCGCCGCCTGCGGCCGCGCGAGCGCGTCCTCCAGCACCGCGATGATGTTCGCCTGCTCGGCCTCCAAGCGCGCCAGCACCCCCAGCTGGTCGGGTCCGAACCAGGCCGCGCGCTCGGCCCAACCGAGGATGTGGTCGCGCAGCCCATCGAGGACCGCGTCGCGCTCGCCGGCGGCCTCGAGTCGAGCGCCCGCGTACGCGCGGAGCACCTCGAGCATCCGGTAGCGGCTCCCCAGCTCCCCATGGTCGCGGACCAGGATGGAATGGTCCACCAGCTCGGCGAGATGCTCGGCCCCTTCTCCTTCGCAAAGGACCCCGCCCGCGCAGACCGCCCGGACATCCTCGATCGTCGCACCGCCGGGGAACACCGCCAGTCGCCGCCACAGAGCCCTGGCGGGGTCGCTGAGCAGCTCGTAGCTCCAATCCAGCGAGGCCACCGCACTGTCCTGCCGGCGTTCGCGGCTGTGAGGAGCCCGAAGCACATCGATCCGCCGATCGAGCTCGCCTAACAGGTTCTCGATCCCGAACGCGCGCAGCCGGCTCGCCGCCAGCTCCAACGCAAGGGGCAGGCCGTCCAGCCGCCGGCACAACGCGACCACGGCCCCCGCGTTGGCCGGGGTGAGCGTGAAGCCGCCCGCGGCGGCCGCACGCTCGCTGAACAGCGCTACCGCGTCGAAGGAGGCCAGCCCCTCCGAGCCCACCGCTAGGTCGATCGACTCGCTCGGAACCGGCAGCGGACCCAGCACAACGACGGCTTCGCCCGCGACCCCAAGCGCAGCGCGGCTCGTCGCCAGCACCTGTAACCCCGGGCAGGCCTCCAGCAAGGCGCGCAGTATCTCGCCGACATCCGGAAGCAGATGCTCGCAGTTGTCGACGAGCAACAAAACCCTTCGATCGGACACGAACGCCGCCACCGCGGCGGTCGCAATCCCGGTCCGGTCATCCAGTCCAACCGCCGAGCCCAGCGCCGCGCCGGCCAGCAGAGGGTCGACCACAGCGGCCAGATCGGCAACCGCGACCTCGCCATCGAACTCCTCGACAAGCCCGTCGGCCACCGCCAGAGCCAGGCGCGTCTTGCCGACCCCGCCGGGGCCGACGACAGTCACCAGCCGCTCCCGCGCCACCATCCCCCTGATCTTGGCCTGCTCATGCACGCGGCCGATGAAGCGCGTCAATGGCGCGGGCGGCGGCGTCTTGCGAGATGCGGCCCTCACTGCTCCCGCTCACCCGGGCGGGGCAGCCGCAACAGATTGGTGTCCTTGGAAACGCTCACCAAGGCCCCTGTCCTTGAGAACGCCGCAGCACCACTGGCTGCGCGTATGCTACCCCGGGGCAGGGGAGAACCCGACAACCGGAGCCCGACTGCAACGGGCTGATGCCCGCGCTCACGTGGAACAGCGCGCTCGGCGGCCGCGTTCCCTCCCCGGCGACCAAAGACGCCACCCCGCCGGGACGGCAAAGGGGCTGTCCGCTTGCGTCCCCCTCCCGCGACGAGCCTCCGCACGTTGCGCACCACGACGGCAAGGGCGTAGAGGTGGCTGTTCTTGGTCAGGCCGAACAGCCGCCGCCTCGGCGGCAGCCGAGCTTGGAGCCGGCTACCTGATCGGGCAGGGAAGGGGCAGGCCGAGGGCCAGGTGCGTCGCCCGGCTGACCTGGTCCATCCGCGACGGGCTGAGCCTGGTGAGGCGCGATCGCAGGATGCTGCGTGGGACCGTGGCGATGTTGTCCAGGTTGACCACGCAGGGCTGTGGCATCCCGTCAGCCTCGCTCAGGGCCACCTCGGCGTCGAGACCCCGAGACCGGGTGGTGATGTCGGCCACCGTCACCCGGTCTCGCCAGTTGCCATGTGCATCCCAGGACAGCAATAGCACGGGGTGACGCTGGCCGGGCGGCCGTTCGGCCCACCAGACCTCAGCTCGTCTCATTTGCCTCTGTAGCGTCCCAGCCGGCACCGTGCTGGCCGAGCAGCTCGGCTGCGCAGCTATCGGCCCAGGCGCGCTCCTCGTCGGTCTCGGGCTGTGCCCGGTAGGCAGCCCGGTAGCGCTCCTCGCGCTCCTCGGTCTCCACTTGGCGCCAACCGCGCCAGAGCAGTTCGGACACCACCTCGGAGCGGCTGGCGCCATGGTCGTGGCGACGATCCTCGATACGGCTCAGCAGCTCGGCCGGCAGGCTGACCGTCACCTTCGCCACCTTGGTCACACCCGGAGCGTACCACCTCTCCTACCGGTCGTCCTCCGAGGCAGGGGTGGCCGACCACTCCAACTGGCGGGAGGCGCCGCTGGCTGTCGCGGACGTCGTCTTTCGTGGTGGCCACGACCTACGGCTCGACGCCGGTGGCCGAGCGCCTGGGCGCGGCCGAGGTCCCCCGCAGCCGGGCCCAGGGGGAGGTCTACCTCGACCGCGTGCGCCCGAGCTGGCCGCCGGCGACGAGGCGCTGGACACCGTGGCCTTCTTGATGGTCCCCCCTCCCGGCGACGCCGTCCTGCAGGCCGCCTACGCCCTGGTGGTCCAGGCCGCCCTCGGGCTCCTGCCCTCCTGGGTCCGCGGCCGGCTCGGGCTGCGCCAGCTCCCCCGCCTGGAGTAGGCCGTCCTGCGACCGGCCACCTGGAGCCTGCTCAACGCCATCCGCCTGGCCGTGGGGCCGCCGCCGGCGCTGGTCCAGGCCCAGGCCGAGGCCAGATGCTCGGCTCCGGGCTGGGCGCCCCCAATGGCACCCCGTCGCCCATGAACCTTGCCGGCCGGATGGCCGTCAGTGCGCCACCAGCTCGGCCACGTCGGCGGCGGCGGCGACGAAGCCGCGGTCGAGGGTGGCGACCCGGCCTCCTCGATGGCGGGCCAGCTGGGCCAGGTAGGCATCGGTGACCTGATGGTGGCCGATCACATTGGACAGGTCCACATCCAGGTAGCAAAGCTCGTCCAGCCACTGCTGGTGGCGGGGATGACGGACGACGGCTTCCAGGGCGGCGCGGGCCTGGGCGGCGCCCGACCCCTGGCGCAGCAGGAGGCGGAGCAGCGTTCCCTGGACCGTCGGGCAGGTGGCGAAGGCACCGCTGCACAGGAACCACGAGCGCGCCGGCTCGTGGTGGACGTGCTCAGGAACCACCAGGGCGACGAGGACGTTGCCATCCAGCAGGTGGGCACCGGGCACGAGGATCAGCCGGCGTCCTGGGCATCGGCCACGTCGGAAGCCGTCACCCGGCGGCCCAGGCGGACCAACGGCAGCCCCGTCTCCGCGTCGGTCTCCACCGCCATCTCGCCCTGGCCCGCGGCCAGAGCCGAGCGCAGCAGGTCGGAGACGGTGCGGCTCAGCGTCTGGTGGCGGTCACGGGCGATGGCGACGGTTGCCCGGTGCAGGTCGTCCGGGAAGTCGATGGTGGTGCGCATCTCCGCATCATAGTTTGCATCAACTCGCCCCGGCGGGCCATCCGAGCCTCGGGCGATCCAGGGCCGGGGTGGCCGAGCGCTCCACCTGGCGGGGAGGCCCGCCGCTCGGCCGCCGGCCGGGGGCGCTCAGCTGGCTACGAAGTACTTGGCCCGGGGGTGTGCGCCGGTGCCAGTGCTCGGCCAGGGCCTCGGCCATCTCCACGCCCAGGCCGTGCAGCAGGTAGTCCTGGTAGCGGTCCTGGGCGAAGAGGGCGGCGGTGGCCTCCGAGATTGCCGGGCCCATGGTGACCACGTGGAAGGCGGCCCAGTCCTCCTCCCCCGAGGACGCCGGCCGGAAGAAGTCGGGGATGCACAGCCAGGGAGACCGGGACTGGCGGGGGAAGGCGAAGCGCCGCCACTCCACCCGGCGCCTTCCGTCCTTCCACACCACCAGGTCGTTGCCCTCGGCGTTGGCCGGCAAGTAGCGCCACGCCACCTGGGGGACGAGCACGCCCGAGACCTTGGCCCCGTCCAGCCCGGGGCTGTTCGGGCTGGCCAGCGTGACCTGGCGGGTGCACGCCCACTCGGCCATGTTGGTGGGCGGGCTCTCGGCCGTGCTGCTCCAGAGCCCTGTGCCCCCTGGCCATGGCAGGGGTGGCCGACCACTCCAACTGGCGGGAGGCGCCGCTGGTCCGGCTGTCGCGGACGTCGTCTTTCGTGGTGGCCACGACCTACGGCTCGACGCCGGTGGCCGAGTCGGTCATCGCCGCCGTCAGGGCCGTCCATGCCCGGGTGGTCGGGACGGCGCCCGACGGCCGGCCCTGGGCGGCCGGCGACCCGGCGCTGCTCACCTGGGTGCACGACCGAGGTGTGGAGCTTCCTGGCCGCCTACCAGCGCTACCATCTCTGCCCCCTGCGGGGCGCCGAGGCCGGCCGGTACCTCGACGAGATGGCCGTGGTGGCCGAGCGCCTGGGCGCGGCCGAGGTCCCCCGCAGCCGGGCCCAGGGGGAGGTCTACCTCGACCGCGTGCGCCCGAGCTGGCCGCCGGCGACGAGGCGCTGGACACCGTGGCCTTCTTGATGGTCCCCCCTCCCGGCGACGCCGTCCTGCAGGCCGCCTACGCCCTGGTGGTCCAGGCCGCCCTCGGGCTCCTGCCCTCCTGGGTCCGCGGCCGGCTCGGGCTGCGCCAGCTCCCCCGCCTGGAGTAGGCCGTCCTGCGACCGGCCACCTGGAGCCTGCTCAACGCCATCCGCCTGGCCGTGGGGCCGCCGCCGGCGCTGGTCCAGGCCCGCGGCGCGGCCGGAGCACCTGGCTGAGGCCCTGGCTGGAGCCGCCGCCGCGGCCGGTGACAGCCGGCCGACAGCCATCTGCGCCCAGGGCGGTGCCCTACGCCAGCGCGTGCTCGACTGCGGGCCACCGGCCGTGGCCGACATGCTCGCCTACAGCTACCAGACCACCGAACGCCACGCCCTGCGGGCCGGCGAGGCGCCGAGAGCTGGCGCCCCCAGGAATCCACCACCTCGATCGAGAAAGGCACCCCCCGATCATCACGGCCGGAGACGCACCTGGTCGGCATCGACATCCTCGACGCCGCCGAGCTTGCCGAGATCTGCAGCTACGTGACCGACCGGATCGTCGGCGCGCCCGATGCCGTCGCCGACAGCCCGGCGGCCTTCGGCGGCGGGACCGCCCACGGCGCGTTGACCGAAGGGGCTCGATCGCTTTGCCGATCTGCTCGTTCGCCTCGCCTCGTCGGCCAGTGGGCTTGCCTGATCAGCCCAGCCCGGCGCACTGCCCGCTCGCCGAGGCCGAGGCGTTGGGCCGCCCGCCGTCGGTGGGCGCCGGAGAGTTGGCGGTGCAGGACAGGGAGCCGGCGATGCGGTTGGCCTCCACCTCTGGACCGGAGCCCTCGGGATCCGAGCCGGTGTTGCCGGTGAGGCTGACCGGGCCCGAGATCACGTCGGCCCCCAGCTCCAGGCCGGCCGAGTTGGCGCTCAAGGTGGTGGCCCCGGAGATGGAGTTGGCCCCACAGCCAGGTGAGCCGTCGTCACCGGCGTCGCCGATCAGCACCGCTCCGGTGGAGCCGGCCACCCTGACGGGCCCGTCGATCCCACTCCCGCAGACCGCGAGCGACTTGGCAGCGTTGGAGACCAGCGGGCCGCCGATCTGCGAGGCGGTGATCGCCACCACCGCCCCGGGCGAGATGACCACCGCCCCGCCGATGCTGGCCCCGGTTATGCAGGTGATGCCTGCTCCTACGACAAGGGGCGCCGAGCGTCTGCCGGTCACGGTGTTGGCCGCGGAGCAGCCGCCCACGGTGATCGACAGGGCCTGGGTGGCCACCTGGTGGGTGGGGCTGGTCGAGTCGGTGACCTCCACGGTGAAGTCAGAGGTGCCGGGGACCACCGGGGTGCCGGTGATGGCCCCGGTGGCCGGGTCCAGGGACAGCCCGGTTGGAAGCGAGCCGGCCGAGATCGAGAAGGTGTAAGGCGTGGCGCCTCCGCCCGCTTGCACCTGGGCGTCGTAGGGCGACCCCAGGGTGGCGCCGGGCAGGGAGGTGGTGAGCAGCGCCAGGGTGACGTCGACGCTGAAGCTGGTGGTGGCCGTCCCAGGCGTGTCGTCGGCGTCGCTCACCGAGCAGGTCACCGTGGTGAGCCCGCCGGGGAACACCGAGCCAGAGGGCGGGCTGCAGGTGGCGACCAGGGTGGTGCCGTCCTCGTCGGTGACGGCCGGGGGGGTGTAGGTGACCACGGCCCCTCGGCTGGAGGTGGCCGGGGTGATGATGTCGGGGTGGGTAGCGACGGCCAGGTCGGCGTCGGGGGTGGCGGCAGTGATCACCGACACAGTGCCCGAGCCGTAGTTGGCCACGTAGATGGTGTCGATGGCCGCATCGACGGCCACGCCGACCGGCGCGTCGCCCACCGTGACGGTTTGGGTGACGGTGTGGCTGGCCCCGTCGATCACCGACACGTTGGCCGAGTCGTAGTTGGCCACGTAGATGGTCTCGGTGGTCGCATCGACGGCCACGCCGATCGGATCGCTGCCCACCCCGACGGTGGCGGTGACGGTGTAGGTGGCCCCGTCGATCACCGACACGGTGTTCGAGTTGATATTGGCCACGTAGATGGTGTCGGTGGCCGGATCGACGGCCACGGCGTACGGATTGCTGCCCACCGTGACGGTTTGGGTGACGGTGTCGCTGGCCCCGTTGATCACCGACACGGTGGCCGAGCCGTAGTTGGCCACGTAGATGGTGTCGGTGGCCGGATCCACGGCCACGCCCTCCGGCCCGCTGCCCACACCGACGGTGGCGGCGACGGTGTCGTTGGCCCCGTCGATCACCGACACGTTGTTCGAGCCGATATTGGCCACGTAGATGGTGTCGGTGGCCGGATCGACGGCCACGGCGTACGGATTGCTGCCCACCCCGATGGTGGCGGTGACGGTGTCGTTGGCCCCGTTGATCACCGACACGTTGTTCGAGCCGATATTGGCCACGTAGATGGTGTCGGTGGCCGGATCGACGGCCACACCCTCCGGCTCGCTGCCCACCCCGATGGTGGCGGTGACGGTGTGGCGGGCCCCGTCGATCACCGACACGTTGTTCGAGCCGAAGTTGGCCACGTAGATGGTGTCGGTGGCCGGATCGACGGCCACACCCTCCGGCTCGATGCCCACCGTGACGGTTTGGGAGACGGTGTAGGTGGTGGCGGCCGACGCCGGTCGGGCGGCGACCGCCGACGTCGCCAGGGCCAGGGCCAGGGCCATCACCCCCGCCATGGCCCCGGTCCAGGACCTGCGAGCCGCCGTCCGGTCCTGATTCTGATTCCTGGTCATCTGACTCCTGCTCATCGGGGCCTCCTTGTCGGCCAGTGGGGTTGCCTGATCAGCCCAGCCCGGCGCACTGCCCGCTCGCCGAGGCCGAGGCGTTGGGCCGCCCACCGTCG
>JAVKSQ010000051.1:0-10609 GCA_039583615.1 Acidimicrobiales bacterium | reverse complement strand
GCCTGGTCGGCCCGGCGGGAAGGGTGGTGGCCGTGGAGGCACACCCGGCTCTGGTGCCGCTCCTGAAGAGGAACGTGGCCACGAACTGGTTCATCGACTCGGTCACGGTCTGGCACCGGGCGGCCTGGTCGGAGACGGCCACGCTGACCTTCAGGCAGCGCCACCGCTACTCCGCCAACTCCAGCGTCGGAGCGCTTGAGCCCGAGAACCTGATCAGGCTGGACGACAACGAGACGGAGGTCGAGGTCCCCGCGGTGCGCGTCGACGAGTTGATCGGCGACCTTGAGCGAGTAGACGTGCTCAAGGTAGACGTGGAGGGCTCCGAGGTCCGGGCCCTGACCGGCTTGGAGACCACCCTGCGGCGCAACCGCGACTTGAGGCTGGTGATCGAGTGGTCCCCGGGACAGATCGGGATCGTCGGCGACGCCCCGGAGACCCTCGTCGACCTCCTGGTGGACCACGGCATGCACCTCTGGCTCCTCGACGAGGACGCACCCGTCGAGCCCGGCCGCCTCCTGCAGCTCGACTACGGCAACCTGGTGGCGCAGCGGGAGTGACGTGGACCCGTATCAGGGCGGCGAGATGGTCACCATGGCGAAGCCTAAGGACATGGCCCCTCCAGCCAGCAGTGGCGGAAGGGTCACCCACCGCCGTCGGCCTGCGATCAGCACCATGAAGGCAACCACCCAGATGGGCGACACGGCACGCAAGAACGACCACTCGGTGTTCCAGGTGATGCCAGAGAGCACCAGGACGGCCAGCACGCCCACCAGGAAGGCCGCCTTCTCGTGGTCCCTCGCCGAGGACCACCGCAGCTCGCCCAGCGTGGCCGCGCCGATCAACACGATGAACACGAAGCTGGCCAGGTAGAGCACCTCGTCGCTCAGGTTGGCCGAGGCTGAGGCGAACAGGTGGGCATGGGGAATGCCGCTGGTCACATGGCTGCCGACCACGGCCCGCAGGGCCTGGTGGGCGAAGCTGCCCACGTTGGCCAGCGGGGCAGCAGTGGCCAGGTGACCGGCGGGAATGGGCGAGGCATGCCAGAACAGTCTCAGGAAGAGCTCCCAGGCTCCCAGCCCGGCCATCGGCACCACGAACGTGAGCCAACCGCGTCGCATGGTGGTCAGCAGCCCGGTCCTGCGCCGAAACACCCACTGGAGCAGCCAGACAAGACCGATGGCCCCCACTGCGAAGGCGGTCGTCTCCTTGCTGAGAACGGCCAGGGTAAGGGCCGCGGTGGCAGCCGCCACCTGACGGCGGCGCAACATGATCAGCCCAGCCGCCAGGAAAGCGGCCGACAGTATCTCAGCCAGGTCCTTGCCCAGGACCAGGAGGAAGGCGGGAAAGGCTGGCAGTGCCAGGCCCCAGAGGGCGTGACGGCCCGCCTCCCGGGCCAGGAGGGCGCCCATGAAGGCCAGGGCACCCATCGCTCCCAGGTTGATCAGGACCAGGGCCCACGGCAAGGCCGCGATCCGGCCGCCGCCGCTCAGCGCCCAGGCCATGACCGGGTAGACGATGCGCTGCTCGCGGTAGGCCGGGAGATCCAAGGACATGCCGTGGGCCTGCTGGGTATGGATGGCTGGGTCGAGGGCCAGCAGATAGTAGAACTGCCCGTCGTATCCCAGCGGATAGATGTGCAAGGAGGCCGGCGCCTGCCCGGGCACCGCGTTGGACTCACCGGCCACCACGAACGAGCTGGGATCGCCATCGGACGCCACCAGGTGGGCGACCACGAACAGCCCGGCGAGGACCAGCGCCACGGCCATGGCGACCCAGGCATGGTCGGTCGTACGGCGCAGCCAGGCCCTCCTGGGCTGGACGCCCAGGGCGCCCCTGACCTCCGGCACCGCCCCCACGTCCCGGTTGTGCGCCTCGACCAGGCCGACGACCAGCGGAGCCAGCTCGGCGAGGGAGTCGAGGGATCCGCTGCTCGCCAGGCGGTGCTCGATCCGAGGGTAGAAGGTGTTGTGGACCAGGCCGAGCCACGGCGCCGTCTGCGGGACGAGGTGCAGTCCGACGCGGGGATGGTCGACCAGGAAGGCCCGGACGGCGGCGTCGGAGTGGCTGGGTCGATCGTCGGCGATGCAGTGCACGTCGAGGCCTGGCTCCGAGGCGAGCTCGAGGTCCTCCAGGAAGTCGACGAAGTTGGCCCGGGACGAGTCGGTGATCCACGCCGCTACGCCCCGTCCATGGACGTCGAGCGCGCAGAAGATGACGCTGTCGGCTGGACCTGTTCCGGCTTGCTCGTCCACCGACCAGACCACGGCACCGACCGGAGCTTCCAGGTACAGCGGGGCCACGTTGGCAGCAGCCCGCCAGAGCCGCCCGTCCCGGCTGGTGGTCAACGCCCGGATCTGCTCCGGTGTCAGGTCGAGCAAGGCCACCAGATTGGCCATCTCGATGGCCGTCAACCCGACGCGAGCAGCCATGGCTGCGGCGTGGCGAGCCTCGTCCACCCGACCCCGGCCATCCTCGGCCCCGCCGTCCGCCAGCTGGCTCCCCGGGCCGGGCCGCGTCCCGTTGCGCCTGGCAGAGTGCGTGTCTGGGGCCGACGCCGCCGGTTCTCTCAGGTCCGAGGTGAGCGTCAACGGACAGTAAGGCCCCCCGTCATGCCCAGACATTACCGTTGTAACTGGACACCATGTAGGTCAGATCGGCCGATGGGCCACGCCCGCAGACGGCGCCGCTGAGCCAGACGCCCACCATGTAAGTCCAGGCGGTACGCTGCGCCAGTGGTCACCTCGGCTGACCGGCAGCTAGCCAGTCAGGGGGAGGCAACCTCCAAATGGCTGCCAGCGTGGTGGTGGCGGTGGGCGGTGCTGGCCGGCGTGGTGGGCCTGGGTGTCTTCATCGCCTTCTGGCGCCTTGGAACCGCTACGTGGAACACCGACGAGCTGGTGTACGCCAAGGCTGGCCTCAGCTACGTCCACGGGCATTTCGGGACGAACCAGGAGCACCCGTTCCTGGCCAAGGAGCTCATCGGCCTGTCCGAGCTGGTCCTCGGAGCCGGTCGAGTGGCGGCCCGGGTGCCAGCCGCCCTGGCTGGGCTGCTCACCGGCATGGTCATCTGGGGCTTTGTCCGGCGGACGAGCGGCTGGTGGACGGCCTTGGGCGCCCTGGCCCTGTGGCTGCTCCTGCCCCACGCCGTGTGGTTCGTCGGCTACCAGCTCGACGTGGCCGACCTCGATCGCTACGGGATGCTCGACGTGTTCTGCGCGCTGTTCATCATGCTGGCGCTGGACCTGGGCTGGCGGTGGGCAACCTCGGGGAGCTGGCGGTGGGCGACGGCTGCCGGCGCCGCCATCGGACTGGCGGCGGCCAGCAAGGCTCCGGGCTTGCTCATCCTGCCGGTGGTGGTGGTGACCGGCGTCCTCGGCGCGGTGGTCAGCCGCCACGGGCCCGGCCGGACGGCCCGGAGGTGGAGCCGTGGCGCGACCCAGGGGATCGCCACCTGCCTGGTCGCAGGCGCCGTCGCCTTCGCCACCTACCTTCCTGCCGGGCCGGGCGGTGCGCTGGGGGCCATTCGGTACATGTGGCGCTTCCAGTCGGCCCAAGGCAACGCCGGCCACCCGGTGATCATCGCTGGCACTCTTTACCGCCATGCCCCGTGGTGGGCCCATCTGTACTGGCAGACCCGGAACTACGGCATCCCGGCCACGGTGGTCGGCGCGGTGGCCATCATGGCCGCCGTGGGCCTGGGCCGCCGCCCAGTGCACTTCTACCTGCTGGCCGCCGCCGCGGTGCCCTGGGCCTACCTTTCCTTCCTGGTCGGGTTCGCCCTTCCTCACTACTACTTCGTCTACCAGCCACCCCTGGCTGCGCTGGTGGCCCTGGGGCTACGGGAGCTGTTCATGCGGGCCTGGAACCCCCACCGCCTACAGGGGCGGCCGGCGCTGGCCAGTGCTGGACTGGGAGGGCTGGCGCTGCTGGCGCTGCCCTTTGCCGCCCTGGCGGGGCGGGTCACCGCCACGGTGGCCACCCTGCGTAGCTCCGACTATGCGGCCGCCGCTCAGATCATCCGTGACCATCCCGTAGCTGGCGGCGAGCCAGTGGCGGTTGCCGGTTACGCCAGGGTCGAGGCCGCCTACCTGCCAGGCCGCACCGTCGTCAACGCCGGAGGGCTGTCAGGGCCCGCCGCCGCAGTGGTGGTCGACCCCCTGGTGACCCGGCGTTTCGCCTATCCCGGGCTCGACGCCTACCTGGCCAGCCACCGTTCGGCCATGACCGCCCGCCACCTGGACCGACTGACTGTTTACCTGGCTCGTCAGTGACCACCACCATAGAAGCGGCTTCGCCGGCGGTGGCGAGATCCCAGATAGCGGTCGACCCGGCCGAGGCTGATACCGCCAACCGGCCGGATCGCCTCGGCCGGCGGCGCTTGGCCCGCCACCTCGGCTTCCTCGCCTACCTGGCCCTGGTGATGGCAGGAGCGGTCTTCGTCGTCAAGCCGTCCGCTCTGGCCTGGTCGGGTGGCTTCATCGCCGGCCACCAGGCCCCCGGAGCGCCACCCTTCGGTGACCACCTCCAGATCGCCTACTACCTGTGGTTGTGGGCCCATGCCATCGCCGGCCTCGCCCATGTCCCCTGGACCGACCCCTACCAGTTCACCGGTCTGGGCCACCAGCTGGCCCAACCCTTCGGCTGGCCGCTGGTCCTGATCTCGGTGCCGGTGGACCTCGTGGCCGGCCCGGTGGCGGCCTACAACATCTTGGTCCTGTTGGCCTTTCCCGCCTGTGCGGCAGCCACCTACTGGCTGGCCCGCTCGCTCGGACTCTCTCCTCTGGCTGGCGCGGTGGCCGGATTTGCCTACGCC
Source organism: Acidimicrobiales bacterium (assembly GCA_039583615.1). Lineage (GTDB taxonomy): Bacteria > Actinomycetota > Acidimicrobiia > Acidimicrobiales > QHCF01 > QHCF01. Next base: position 5,796 of record JAVKSQ010000051.1, on the reverse strand, counting down.
TTCGAGCCGTTCCGGATGCTCCAGGGCACGGGACACATCAATGCCCTGTTGGCGCCGCTGCTGCCCCTCCTGATCACCTGCGTCGAGCTGGCCCTGCGACGTCGGGGCCGGCCGTCGCGTATGGCAGCCTGGGGCGCCGCTGTCGTCTTCGTCTCGATCATGGCATCCGGGGAGCTCCAGGTAGCTGTGTACGCCGCCTTGCTGCTGGTCGGTTGGGTGGTCCTGCGAGCCCCCCCCGTGCCCCGGGAGCACCTTCGCACCTTGGTCCGGCCGCTGGCCATCTTGGTGGCGGGGGCAGCCGGCCTGGCCGCGGTGGACATGATCTTCGTCCTGGGCCCGAGCGTCGCCTCGACCGGTCAGCCGGCCGTGGTGGCTGCTGCCTACGCTCCCAGCGTCCACGACCTCTTCTCGCTCGGCCCGACGCAGATTGGGGAGCATTACATCTATCCGGGCATGGTCATCGCCGCCCTGGCTGGGCTGGGCCTGGTCACCTCCCTGCTGCGCCGCGGCCGGCGCCTCCTGGTCTGCGCACTGGTGCTCGGGCTCGGTGTAACAGCCTTCCTCGCCATCGGGCCCAGCCTCACGCGGTACCCGGCCATCGCCCACGCCTCCCGGGCCGTTCCCCCGCTGAGCCTCATCCGGGTGCCCGGGCGCATCGACATCGTGGCGGGAGTGCTCCTCGCTCTCCTGGCCGCCCTGGGTATCGAGTCCATCCGCCCGCCGGTCATGCGGTTGCTGGTGACGGCAGTCGCCCTGGTCGGTATCGTCGCCGAGCTACCCGCCGGCTTCTACGGCTCCAACCCCGTACCACCGACTCTGCGGGCGGTGCCGTCCCAGTCGGTCGTTCTCGACCTACCCCCGTTCAACCCCGGTGACGGGCGCGCATCGACCTATGGCTACGAAGGGCTGGGCCACCCTATCCGGATCGCCGGCGGCTACTCCCCGTTCGCCACCCCAGCCATCTTCGTCGCCCTGGGCGAGCTCAGCATCATCGCCGGCGTGCCGGTCAGCTCCTGCCTGTGGGGTAACTTCGTGGCCCGTTACTCGATCCAATACGTGGCCGTCCACGTGGGTCTCTACGACATCTCGACCGCTATGTGGCATACCACCGGCGAGGCCGTGGTAGCGGCGCTTGACCGCACCCCCGGGTTCACCCAGGTGGGCGTGTCCGAGCCTGGCCGCATTGTCACCTTCAAGTTGGACCGTTCGTCGCTGGTCTGCGGGATTGAACCGCCAGAGCCGGCCACCCAGGTACTGCAAGGCAACGTTGGAGGACCCGAGCCGGGGCCGCCGGTGCGGCGGTGAGCCCTCACCCTTGGTCGGGACCTGCCCTCCGCTGACGCTTGAGGTCAGCTCGTCGATGCTTGGAATCGAGGCGGCGGGCGTGCGAGGCACGGCTGGGAGCGGTCGGGCGACGCTCCCGCTCGACCCGTAGCCCTGCCGCCAAGCGAGCGGCAAGTCGATCGAGGGCTATCTGACGATTGCGGGCCTGGGACCGCTCGTCGGACACCACCACCCGCACCACCGGGCCGAGACGGTCCAACAGGCGGGCCCTTTGGCGTGGCCCCAGCGACGGGGAGCCGGCGACGTCGAAGCGGACCTCCACCCGGGTGTTGGCGGTGTTGGCATGCTGGCCGCCGGGGCCTCCCGCCCCGCTGAAGCGCCAGTCCAGCTCGGCCAGGCTGATGGCGCAGCTACGCGTCACCCGTAGGTACCCAGGACGTCGGCCAGCAGCGACCAACCGTCGGAGTCCTACCGGACCGGCGACAGCCGGATGCGCAGGAGGATCCAGAGGGCGGCGACCCCGTCGGTCCACGTCAGCTTCTTGCCGGCTGCCCGGTCCCGGGCTCGGTAGGAGATGGGCTTCTCGTAGATGCGCTCGCCTCCGCGCAGGAAGCGGCCGGTGACCTCGGCCTCGATGCCGAAGCCCGACGAGGACAGGGCCATGCCTCGCCAGAGGTCGATGGGGGCCAGCTTGAAGCAGGTCTCCACATCCGACACCCAGGTGTTGAACAGGATGCTCGCCCACAAAGAGACCAGGCGGTTTCCCAACACATACCAGAAAGAGAAGGCGGTGCCCGACCTGAAGGCCCGAGTCCCGTATACCACCCGGGCCTGGCCGGCGAAGAAGGGCTGGAGCAACGAGACGAGATCACCCGGGTCATACTCGAGGTCAGCGTCGAAGATGGCGAGCAGGTCGCCGGTGGCCTCCCGGGCGCCCAGACGAACCGCTGCCCCCTTGCCCTGGTTGGGAGACTGGCGGAGCAGGCGCACGATGGTGCCGTCGATCAGGTCGGTGACGGTGGAGACGCCCCCGTCGGTGGAACCGTCGTCCACCACCAGGATCTCGACCGGTATCGGGAAGTCGACGCCGAGCACGGCCTTCAACGCCTGGCGCAGCGTCTCGCGCTCGTTGTACACCGGCATGACGATGCTGAGGCAACTGGCGCCCACCGGCCCTGCCTCCTCAATCCCCAGTCCGGGTCGACCGCCCAACGTACTAAGCCCTCGCCGTTGGCGGCAGTTGCCGGTCCCGGCTTGTCCGATGCTCGCCGGGCGCAGCCGGGCAGTTGGTCCAGACGGCCACCCCACCGTACCGCCGGGGTGGCTCGCCCAGCACCTGCTGGAAGAGATCCACGGCCTTGCCCGGCGCCGCCCCCTCAGGTGCAACGACCACGGCCCACGCCTTCAAGCTCTCCACATCCGCTCTGAGCTGGGCTATCAGGGGGGGCGACACCGCCGGGGCAGGCGCACCGCCGTAGTAGTCGCCGAGCACCGCCTGGAGGGTGGTCGGGTTGGCGCTGACCGTAGGCCGTCCTTTCAGTCCCGGGACAAACAGGTCGCCATCGGGAATCCGGTAGCGCATACCGGCCTGAGCCTGCCACAGCATGGGACGGTAGGGAACGGGCCCGAAGGGATAGGTGATCACCACCTGACCGGCGGGAACCACCCGGACGTCCGTGGAGGTGAACCACCTCGGCGCCACCTCTGGCTGGGTGCCATAGGGCCACCGGGGGACCAGGGGGACCAATCCAGCCAAGCCGAGCAGAGTGACTGCCGCACCGGCCCGCAGCCGTCCCTTCGTCCAGATCGCTGCCTCCCGGGCCCTGTCTATGCCCACCGCCAGGACCAAGGCGGCGAACAGGACCACGTAGAGCATGAAGCGCACCGACAGCAGGCTCTCCAGTAGCGGCAGGTGCTGAAAGAGGGCGAAGGGGAGCGGTACCCCGGTCCTGATATCGCCGACCCGGAGCTGAGGTCCGAGCGCCAGGACAAACGCAATGCCCGCCATGGCCAGTCCGAAGCGGACGGTGCGCTCTCGCCAGAAGCGACCACCCACCAGGGCCAGGGCGACCAGCAGGGGAATGCCGAGATAAGCGTCGTTCTCGGCTCCGTCGGGGTTGCCGAACCAGCTGGCGGCCGTTCTCGCTGATTGACCGGTGTGGAGCAACATGCTCGCCGGCGGGACGATCGGGCCCCCCAGATTGGCCGAGTAGACGGACCCGTTCGGCTGGGCTGGCCCGTTGACGTGCTGAGGTCCGGCCACCAGGAGATAGACGGGGAAGGCGAGCAGGACTCCGGCTACGACTCCGGCCGTCAACAGACCGACCCCGGCGTGGTGCAGGCGACGGTCATCCTGGGGGCGGCCGGCAATGAGGACCACTACGGCTCCGAGGAAGGCCATGATGGCGGTGCTGGCCAGCACCTCGGTAGAGGTGAAGAACTGGGCCACGACCAACAACCCCAGGGCGATCCCCCACGGGACGGGCCGTCCACGCTGGCGGACCAGCACCTCGTCCAGGACCAGCAGGACCAGGGGGGGGATCGCCACCAGGATGAGGTTGAGGTGGGCGTAGCCCTGGTTGACCATGTAGGGCGAGAAGCCATACAGCAGGCCGCCGACGAAGGCGGCCGGCGGCCAGGGGGCGAAGCGGCGCAGGGCGAAGAAGGCGGCCGCGGCCGACCCGGGGAAGGCCAGGGTGGACAGCAGGTTGAAGCTGGCCAGGGGGCCGGCCAGCAGGGTCACCGGGGCCGCCAGCAGGCCGGGGAGCAAGATGCTGGCGTTGTCCAACAAGTTGGCGCCGTGTGGGTAGTTGACCCAGGTGGTGAAAAATGGGCTGTGGCCGTGGAGGATGGCGAAGGGGGTCCAGGCCAGGAACCAGCTGTTGAGGGCGATGTCGCCGCATCCCCCGCACAGCGAGGTCCGGCTGGCTCCCCCGGACCACGCCCCCCAGTAGGCGAGGACGCCCAGGGCCAGGTAGCAGGTCACCGCCCCCACCGCCCATCTGGCCGCCACCCGCCGGCGGCGGGCTCGCGCCATCCCCAGCCCCTCGGAGGGCCGGTCGGAGCTGAGGGTGGCCAGCCGGCTCAGCTCAGCACCCACCGGCCGGGCGGCTCATCGCCTCAAAGGTAACGCAAGCCTCCAGCTCGTCTTGGTCGTGGTGCGGCTGGAGACGATGGTGGTCAAGGCGTCTTGTTGAGCATTGCCGGGTGCCGCGGCGCCAGCGTCGTCCGCTCGCCGGGGGCGGCAGGGCAGTTTGTCCAGACGGCCACCCCGCGGTGCCAGGTCGGGGGCTCGCCGAGCACCGCCTGGAAAAGTTGCACGGTCCTCGTCGGCAGCGCGCTGACTACTCCCTGGAACACGGCGATGTCGGGGCTCGGGGCGGCGCGCTCAGGCGTTACCACCACCGCCCACGTGTGCCACCCCTCCAGGTCGGCCCGGGCCCGCTCGACCAGGCTGGGCGAGAGGGCAGGCGCTGGGCTGTGGGTGTAGTAGTCGCCCAGCAGGGTCTGCACCGTGGTGGGACGGGCATTGAAGGTGGCTCGCCCCCCCGGCCCGGGCACTATGGCATAGCCCACCGGCATCCGGTAGCGCATGCGTACTTGGGCCTGCCACAGCATCGGTAGTGACGGGTACGGTGCGGTGAACGGGTAGGTGACCACCACGGCCCCCGCAGGAACGGTCCTGACATCGGCGGAGAAGAACCAATTCGGCATCACCTCCTGTTGCGTGGCGTACGGCCAAGCCGGCACCAAGGGGATCATGGCGGCCAAGCCGACAAAGGCTGCTGTCCTGCCGGCCATGGGCCCGCCAGGAGGCTGAGGAGGGATTCGAGCCGGGTCCTTTGGTGGCCAGAGCCCTGAGGTCCGGACCCGGTCGATCCCCACCGCCATGACCAGAGCGACGAACAGGTCGACGTAGAGCATGAAGCGGACTGGGGCCAAGCTCTTCAGGATGGATGCGTGCTCCAGTACATCAAAGGGCATCCAGATCCCCGTCTTCGTGGTGCCAACATGAAGGCGGGGGCCGAGAGCCAGGATGAAGCCAACAATTGCCATGGTCAACCCGAAGCGAACTAGCCGCTCTCGCCAGAACCGCAAGCTCACCAGGGCGAGCAAGGCCAGTAGAGGGGCGCCAAGGTAAGTGCCGTCCTCCACGAAGTCCGTACTGCCAAACCAGAGCCTGGCTAACCTTGCCCATGCAGCCGTGTGGAACAACATGGTGGCGTGGGGGACGATCGGGCCCCCCAGATTGCCCGAGTAGAGGGCCAGGCCCTCCTGAGCCGGCCCGTTGATGTGCTGGGGCCCGGCCAACAAGAGGTACAGCGGCACCGCCAGCAGGGCGGCTGCGGTAGCCCCGGCCACCAGCAGCGAGGAGACCGCATGATGGACGCTGGGAATCACCGGCCCGCGAACACCGAGCACTAGGACGGCCACCCCGAGGAAGGCCATGATGGCGGTGCTGGCCAGCACCTCGGTAGAGGTGAAGAACTGGGCCACGACCAACAACCCCAG
>JAVKSQ010000050.1:0-11254 GCA_039583615.1 Acidimicrobiales bacterium | reverse complement strand
CGGCGGGACGGCCGGCGGGACGGCCGGCGGGACGGCCGGCGGGACGGCCGGCGGCCTTGCGCGGCGCCGCCTCACTGCGCCTCCAGGACGGCCGCCACCGCCGCGCAGACCCGACGGGTGCCCGCCACGTCGTGCGCCCGCACGATGCGGGCGCCTCGGGCCACCCCCAGGGCGGCGGCGACCAGGGATGCGTCGCCGCGCTGGTGGACCTCGGTGCCGCACAGCTTGCCGAGGAAGGCCTTGTTGGATGCCGACAGCAGCAGTGGGTAGCCCAGCTCGGCCAGGCGCCTCGAGGACCGCAGCAGGCAGAGCGACTGCTCGGCCGTCTTGCCCAGGTCCAGGCCGGCATCCACCACCACCCGGTGGGCGGGTATGCCCGCCGCCTGGGCCCGGCCGGCCTGCTCCGCCAGGACGTCAGCCACCTCCTCCACCACGTCGTGGTAGTGGGGCTCGGGATCGGGGATGCGGGGACCCAGGCGGATGTGGGTGGCCACCACGGCCGCACCGGCGACGGCCGCCGCCGGGAGGTAGCCCGGGTCGGCGAACCCGCTGATGTCGTTGCCCAGCACCGCTCCCGCCCGGTAGGCCTCCGCCGCCACCTCGGCCCGCCAGGTGTCGACCGAGACGGCCACGTCGAAGCGCTGGCCGAGGGCCTCGACCACCGGTACCACTCTCTCCAGCTCCTCCTCCACCCCCACCGCGGGCCCGGGACCGGCCTTGACCCCACCCACGTCCAGGATGGCCGCCCCCTCGTCCACCAGCCTCTCCGCCCGGGTCAACAGGGCGTCCAGCTGGAAGTGGGCGCCCTTGTCGAAGAACGAGTCGGGAGTGCGGTTGAGGATGCCCATGACCAAGGCCCCGGTGGCGAGGTCGTAGCTCCGGTGGCCGAGCACCAGGCGCGTGCCCGCAGCCACGTCGATCATCTCTTCGGACCATAGCGCCGCCAGCTCAGGTCCCGCCGCCGGGCTGGGCTGCCAGGCCGGTTAGCGTGGCCGACGGTGACCCTATACCAGAAGGTCCCGCACCGTGAGGTCGACAGCCCCGTGCTGGTGGTGTGCATGGAGGGCTGGGTCGATGCCGGCCTGGGCGCGGCCACTGCCACAGCCACCCTGTTGGGCTCCATGACCACCGAGGTGGCAGCCACCTTCGACGTCGACGACCTGATCGACCAGCGAGCCCGCCGGCCGATGATGCACGTGAAGGACGGGATCAACACCGGGCTGACGTGGCCCCAGATCGAGTTGCGGGTAGGCGAGGACGGGGCCGGAAAGGCCGTCGCCGTCCTGATCGGGCCCGAGCCCGACCTGCGCTGGCGGCCCTTCATCGCGGCGGTGGCCGAGCTGGCCGGGTCGCTAGGGGCGCGCCTGGCCGTCGGCCTGGGAGCCTTTCCCTCGCCCGCTCCTCACACCCGCCCCGTCCGCCTGATCAGCACCTCCACCTCGCCTGACCTGGCCACCCTGATGGGTTCCATCGACGGCACCCTCGACGTGCCGGCCGGCATCGAGTCGGCGATGGAGCTGGGCCTGGCCGGGGCCGGGATCCCGGCAGTGGGCCTGTGGGCCAGGGTGCCCCATTACGTGGCGGGAATGCCCTACCCGGCGGCCAGCGCCGCCCTGCTCGACGGCCTGGCCCTGGTGGCTGGGCTCAGCATCGACTCCACCGAGCTGTGGGCGGCGGCTGAGGTCACTCGCAAAAGGGTCGACGAGCTCATCGCCCAGAGCGAGGCCCACACCGCCATGGTGCGCCAGCTGGAAGAGCAGGTGGACACCACCGAGGGAGGCAGCCTGGGACCGGGCCAGATCCCCTCGGGGGACGAGCTGGGCGAAGAGCTGGAGCGCTACCTGAGAGGCGAGCAGGGATAGCTCGCCGGTGGGCCGGCCAGGTGGGCCGGCACCGGCGCCGATCTTTGGACGCTCCAAACACACTCGTTGTTCTCTGGACGCGCCAACGCGCCCCTGGTAGCGAGTGCGTCAAAGAACGACGACACCGTGGCGGTCATGGCGTGACCAGGTTGACCAACCGGGGCGGGCGCGCCACTATCCGGGAGGGGAGGGCGTCCCCCAGCAGCTCGTGCACCTTGGCTGACGCCAGGGCCAGGCGCTCGGCCTCGGCTACGTCGATGTCCGGGTCGACCTCCACCCGGTCCCTCACCTTGCCGTTGACCTGGACGACCAAGGTGGTGGTGAGGGCCCGGGCCAGGTCGGGATCGGCCTTGGGCCATGCTTGGGCGTGGACGTCGCTGCCCCGGCGCCGCTCCCACAGCTCGGCGGTGATATGGGGAGCCATGGGGGCCAGGAGCAGGAGCAGGGTGTCGACCGCGTCGTCCAGGGTCCGGCGGTGCGGCCCTGCCTGGACGTAGCGGTAGAGGCTGTTGAGGTGCTCGTCCAGGGCTGCCACCGCCGTGTTGAACGACCACCGGTCGATGCTGTCGGTCACCTTGGCGATCAGGCGATGGCTGGCCCGGAGCACTGCCTGGTCGGCGTCGGTCGGGTCAGCGTCCCGCGGCGCGCTGGCTGTCATGGGGTCGCCGGCCTCACCCGGCGGACAACCGTCCGTGGTGCCCAGGCGCCACACCCTGGCGAGAAAGCGAGCCCTGCCCTCGATCACCTCGTCGGTCTGGCTCGTCCAGTCCACGTCGTCGGCTGGAGGCCCGACCGCAAGATGGAACAACCGCAGGGCGTCGGCCCCCACCGTCTCGAAGTAGACCGACGGCGCCACCACGTTTCCCCGCGACTTGGACATGGCCTGTCCCCCCAGACGGATCATTCCCTGGGTGAACAACCGCTCGAACGGCTCCCGCAGGTCCGGCGGAGAGAAGCCGGTATCGGCCAGGGCACGGGTGAAGAAGCGGGCGTAGAGCAGGTGGAGGATGGCATGGGTGATGCCGCCGATGTACTGGTCGACCGGCATCCAATGCTCGACCAGGCGGGGGTCGAAGGGCCGATCGGTCGCCCACGGATCGCAAAATCTCAAGAAGTACCACGACGAGTCCACGAACGTGTCCATGGTGTCGGTCTCCCGCTCGGCCGGGCTCCCGCACCTCGGGCAGCTGACCCGGCGAAAACCGTCGTGGACGGCCAGCGGCGACTGGCCCCTGGCGGTGAGCTCGACGTCGTCGGGGGCGAGGACCGGCAGCTCGTCGATGGGCACAGGGACGATGCCGCAGCCCGAGCAGTGGATCACCGGGATGGGGCAGCCCCAGTACCGCTGACGACTGATCAGCCAGTCCCGCAGTCGGTAGTTGACCTGGCGCCGGCCGATGCCTCGCTCCTCCAGCCAGTCGATGGCTGCCGCCTTGGCGGTGGCCACGTCCAGGCCGTTCAGCCAGTCGCTGTTCACCTTGCGCCCCTCGCCGGTGTAGGCCTCCCCCTCCCAGCCCTCGGGGGGCTGGACCGTTCGCACCACCGGGAGGTGGTGGGCGCCAGCAAAGTCCCAGTCCCGCTGGTCCTCGGCCGGCACGGCCATGACCGCGCCGGTGCCGTAGCTCATCAGCACGTAGTCAGCCACATAGAGGGGCACCGGCCCGCCGGTGAAGGGGTTGACCACCAAGCTGCCGGTGAAGGCGCCGCGCTTCTCCAGAGAGCCTTCGGTGGACTGGCGCTCGATCTCCGATCGATGGGCGGTCTGCTCGGCCAGGGCGGCCACGGCCGGCCGCTGCCGGGGGGTGGTCAGGACCCCGACCAGCGGGTGCTCGGGCGCCAGCACGGCGTAGGTCATGCCGAAGGTGGTGTCCGGACGGGTGGTGAACACCGGGACGCGGAGATCCGGTCGGCCCTCCACGACGAGGTCCATCTCCGCGCCCTCGGAGCGCCCGATCCAGTTGCGCTGCATGGTCTTGACCCGCTCCGGCCAGTCGAGGTCGTTCAGCCCCGCCAGCAGCTCCTCGGCGTAGGCGGTGATCCGGTAGAACCACTGCTCCAGGTCCTTCTTGACCACCAGGTCACCGGAGCGCTCGCAGGTGCCGTCGGCCAGGACCTGCTCGTTGGCCAGCACCGTCTGGCAGCCGGGGCACCAGTTCACCGGGGCGCTGGCCCGGTAGGCCAGCCCCGCCGCCAGGAAGGCCTCGAACATCACCTGGTTCCAGCGGACGTACTCCGGGTCATGGCTGCGGACCACCCGGCGCCAGTCGTAGGCGGCGCCGAGCCGGCGCAGGCTGGCCGTCAGCTCGGCGATGCGGGCCTCGGTGAAGGCTCGGGGATGAGCGCCGGCCGCCATGGCTGCGTTCTCGGCCGGCAAGCCGAAGGAGTCGAAGCCAATGGGTGAGAGCACGGCGTTGCCCTGCATCGTGCGATACCGCACGGTCAGGTCACCGAGGGTGTAGTTGCGCACATGACCCTGGTGGGCCGGTCCGCTCGGGTAGGGGTACATGCAAAGCACGTAGTACGCCGACCGGAGGTCCTCGGCCTCGACCTGGTAGGCGCCCTCGTCGGCCCACCGCTGCTGCCACTTCTTCTCGGTCGCCTGGGCGTCGTAGGCTTCTGCCACCGCCGGCGATGGTATCCGCCTCCAGGCCACCGGCACCTGTTGGGCTGAAGGCCCACCTGATGGAGGGGCGTCCCGCCGCCGCGACCCCTGCGGGCAGGGGGCTCGTACGCCTGGCCGGGGGTGCTGGCCTCCATCGGGTCCTGCTACCGTGGCCGCACCCGGGGGCGTAGCTCAGCTGGTAGAGCGCTTGACTGGCAGTCAAGAGGTTCGAGGGTTCGAGTCCCTTCGCCTCCACCACATCGCCGTATTCGAACTCGCTCGAAGAAAAGAGCAGGTCGAACGGCGGGTGGTACCCCACGTCGGCGATTTTGCCGTCTCGCACTTCGATGCGAGAGAAGACGGCTTGGTTGAACCGACGCCTCGTCGGCGCCGACGCTCGGGCGTAGGCCTTGGCGCAGTTGGTGGCGAAGTGCATCGCGGTCTCCAAGATCTCCTGCCACTCGGCGAGGTGGGCGTCGACCGCGGCGAGGCGTTCCTCGGCCGAACGTACGTCGGTGGCGATGCGGGCCTGCTCGGCCTTGAGGGTGGTGACGTCGATGGCGCCCGCGTAGTAGGCGTCGAGGAGCTTGCGCCGTTCGGTGTCGGCCTTGGCGAGCTTGCGCGTGAGGAATTCGCGCTCGGCCGCGTTGCGGTGTTGGCGCGCGGTGATCTCGGCCTCCAGCTCCTCGCGAAGGCGCTTGAGCCAGGACTTGGGGTTGGATGCGCTCGTAGAGCTGTTCGACTTGGGCTTCGAGGTCACCGGCGGGCATGTAGGGCTCTTGGCAGCCGGTGGGGTTCCGGTTCTTCTGGCCAAGGCAGTACAGGTACTCGTAGCGGCCCTTGGCGAGCTGGAACGACAGGCCCCTTCCGCACACCCCGCAGAACAGCGTGCCCTTCAGGTAGTGGTTGTGGCGGCGCTCGCGGGTGCCGCGCGCGGCGCGGGCGGCGAGGAGGTCTTGGACCTTGTTGAACGTGACGGTGTCGGTGAGGGGCTGGTGGAGACCGGCGTACTCGATACCCTCCCACGAGACGATCCCGGCATAGGCCTTGTTGGAGAGGATGTTGGCGAGGGCGGACACGCCGATGGGCTGCACGACGCGGTCACGCCGGCCGCGGTTGCGCAGCCCGCGGTGGCCGAGCTCTTGAACGAGACGTTCGAGCGTCCACTCCCCGGTCGAGTACAGCTCGAAGGCAGCGGTGATGTGCGGGGAGCGCTCGGGGTCGAGGACGATGTGGGCGACCTGGCGACCGCCGATCGTCTCGCGGACGTTCGTGTAGCCGAGCGGTGCGGAGTGCGGCCAACCGCCCATCTTCGCCTTCTGGGACATGCCCTTCATGATCTCCGAGGCGAGGTTGGGGGAGTAGAACTCGGCCATCAGGGCGTGGATGCCTTCGACCAGCCGGCCCGAGGCGGTCTCTTCGAGGTTCTCGGTGACCGACACCAGGGTCACGCTCCGGCGCCGCAGCAGTGCCCGTATGGCGACGTGGTCCTCCATGTTGCGCGCCAGGCGGTCGATCTTGTGGACCACCACCGCGTCGACGTCGCCGTCTTCGGCGATGCGGGCGAGCATCTGCTGCAGTTGGGGACGGTCGGCGCTGCGGGCGGACTCGCCCCGGTCCGCGTACTCGTCGATGACGTCCCAGTCGTGGTCTCGGATATGGCGAACGCAGGCTTCGCGCTGGGCGGGGATGGAGAAGCCCTCTTGCCCCTCGCCGTGTTCGGCTTGTTCGCGGGTGGAGACCCGCAGGTAGATCACGCAGCGCACCGTCGCCCTCCTTGCTTCTCGGTAGATCTCCGCTCATGAGGCACGGCTCGATCAGACCTCGACGGGGCACCCAGTTCAAGCCGCTCGGTGTGGACCTCCTCGGCGAGGGCCAGCAGCGCACGGGCCAGGGGACCGAGAGCCTCGGGTTCTGGCACCCCGGGCGCCCGTGGGCGCCGACGCCCCGACTGGGCGCCCTCTACCCGGCCTTGGGCGACGGGGCGGCTCTCGTCGCCACGTGGACGCTGCTCGGGGCCAGCCGGCGGCCGGCGGGCGGGGCTCAGGAACGCCTCCCCGACACTGCGGTCCCTGCGGCGAGGTCGATGAGGTGGCGGCGGGGGCCGATCGATCCGACCGCAGCCACACCGCCCCGCCCGGGCTGCCGCACATCCCCGTGCCCAGCCCACCTGCCCCGGTCGCAACCGTCACCTCGGGATGGCCGAGCACTCGACGGGCCTCGGCCTCCCGGCGCGCTGAGGGGAACCAGAAGCACGCCCACGGCGACCAGCCGGTGGCGCGGACCAGCTCGGCGTAGCCCGTGAGCTTGTCGGCCAGGCGGATGAGGGTCTCGGTGCCCCGGTCGACCTCTACGAAGCACTCGATGACCCGGTGGCCGTGGCGGACGACCCCGAAGCCGTCGGGACGGCCGACCTCGCCCCATTCGGTGGCGCACCTGCGCTCGGACCACCACTCGGCCAGCTCTGCGTCCTCGACGCTTCTCGCCCAGGCGGCGAGCGAGCAGAAGAGGCCGTTGATGCCGAGCAGGTGGGCGAGGCGCTGGCTGTCGGCAAGCGCCAGGGCTCGGCTGTGGTGCAGGCCCGGTCGGGGGACCTCGATACCCCGGTCGGCGGCCGCGACCTCGACGCCGAGGCTGTCGAGCACGTAGTGATAGGGGTCCGAGCCGACCGTGCGGAACGGGCGGAACCGGTCGAGGACCCGCAGTTCGTAGAGGGCGGTGAGCCGGTGGCGGGCGGTGGTCACGTTGCAGAAGCACAGGTCGGTCACCTGCTCGGTGGTCAGCACCTTGTGGTCGAAGAGGACCTGGCAGAGCAGACGGTCCCGCGGAGTCAACCGACGAGAGACTGCAGCGACGAGGCCGTGGTCGGCCCGAGGTCGAACGGCCAGGGGCCGGCGGCCGTCGCGCCGGACAGAAGCGGAAGCAGAGCTCACAGATCACTCCAGGAGTCGGGATCATCGCCTGCCGGGGTGGGGGCGCGGTCACGCTGGCGGTTCGCCCACGGGGAACCCGGCACCTCTGGCCTGCCACCGGACCTGCCGACCGGTCTGCTATCCGGTCTGGCGGACGAAGAAGGACCACCGTCGCCGCGCCCTCGCGCGCTGCCGCGCCGTCCGAAGAGCTGCCGGCGCAACGACTCGTCGTGGCGTTCGCTCTGGCTGCGGCCGAATCGCTCCCGGGCCGCGGCGCGAATCGAATCTGCTCGCCGTAGCCCGCTGGTTCGGGCGCCGCCTCGGTGCGCAGGGTGAAGGCTGGTGCTTCTTCCCAGTCGACCACGAGCCGCACCGCTGCTTGGTGGGCGCCGAGATGGGACAGGTCGTGCTCGGACAACTCGGGGGCGACGTGGCGCTCCAGGACGTGGGCGTCTTCGGGGGAGCAGTTGAAGAACACCTTGTTGCGTGCGTTGGCCGACAGCGCCTCGCGCAGCTCCCGGGGCAGCTGACCCAAGTGTTGATGGGCGGCGACGATCGACAGGTGATAGCCGCGCGCTTCGGCCAGCATGTCGCCGATCGAGCCCGGTAAGGCCAAGAAGTTCTGCGCCTCGTCGAGGTACAGCGCGGCGTCACGGCGGGCCATCTGGCCGTGGCGGGCTCTGGCGGTGACGGTCTGCCACACCTTGGCGACGATGAAGCTGCCGAGCAGCCGGCAGGAGTCCTCTCCGAGCGTCCCCTTGGGGAGGCGCGCCAAGAGCAGCCCGCCGTCGAGCACGTCGGCGCCGATGTCGAAGCTGGAGGTGGCCGAGCCGAGCACCGAGGCGACGAAGGGCCGGGTCAGCACGACGCGCAGCTTGTTCATGACCGGGCCGACCATCTGAGACTGAGCAGCCGGGCTCATGCGCTCATACGCGTCCCAGAACCCCTTGAGGGTGGGGTCCTCCAGGTGGCGGGTTAGCCCTGAGCGGAACGCCGCCTCGCTCAACAGCCGCGGGATGTCGGCCAGCGTGGCTCCCGGCTGGCGCAAGGCGGTCAAGGCGGCGACTCGGAGCACGTCGTCGGTGCGCGGCCCCCAGTAGGCCTCGAAGAGCCGGTGGAAGATACCGACCAGGTGGTCGACGGCCAGGTAGGGATCTGCGGTGTCGAGGACGTTCATGGCCGGTGGCGCGGCGTCGTCGTCGGGGTCGAGGATCACTACCCGGCCGGCGGTGCCTTCGGGGAGACGGTCGACGATGTCGTCGATCAGGTCGCCCTTGGGGTCGATCACCACCGCGCCGCGGTGGGCGGCCACGTCTTGGAGGACGAGGTTCGTGAGAAGCGTCGACTTGCCCGACCCGGTCGCGCCCAGGATGTGGACGTGCTGGCGGGCGTCGGCCACCGAGAGCCCCACTGCACCCCGCCCGCCGCCCTCGGCCCGGCCGAGCACCTTGCCGTCGGAGCGCACCTCGGGCGGTGGGGCCACGGCGTGGGCGCCGGCCCGTGACAGGCCGGCGACCGATCGGTCCGTCGGCAGGTGGGCCAGGGCCGCCAGCTCGCTGACCGTGTACAGATCAGCGCGCCCAAACCGCCGGGCGCACAGGGCGCGGTAGGGACGTGCGAGGTGACGGCGGGTGAGGCGGTTGCGCCCGTCGAACATCGCGAAAGCGCCTGCGACGCCATGTCCCTCGGCCTTGAGCGCCTGGCGCTGAGCGTGGCCCCGGGCCGGGCCGACGATGCCGTAGCGGACGGTCGCCTCGAAGCAGAGTGCCGCCGCCTTCTCGGTTGCCGCCCGCACGTCGGCGGCGCGCATCGGGTCGGCCGACAGGTTCGGGCGCGCCGGCGCGCCCTTGGTCATCCAGAAGTCGACGAAGCGCACGAGCTTGGATCGCGGTCGGCCCGAGCGCAGCGCGATAACTGCTCTCCGGCAGCGCCGGCGTCGCCTGGTCCCAGCCACGCGGGCGAGCACCTGGACCACGCCTGCGCCACCGCTCCCGAGGTCACAGAGGGTGGCCAACAGAAGCCGGTAGGGGTCGGTCGGTTGATCTGCCCGCAGGCTGAACCACTCCGGCTCGGCCAGGTGTAGCTCCCCCGCTGCGATCCCCTCACCGCCGGGAAGCGGCGCCGTCACCGGGACCACCTCGGCCGTCGCGCCTGGCCACGCCGCCTCGGCCACCCTGGCCACCCGGGCGGCGGGGACCCCCGCTGGCACCCACAGCCCGAAGCAGAGGCGCCCCGCCGACGAGCCGACCTCGAAGGCCACATGCGGGCGGCCCGAGACAGCACCGCGCCAGCCGCGGCGGCGCAGCACCCCGTGCAACCCGTTCCACAACGCCTCGGCGCCGGTCGGCTCCACCTCCGGCCCCGGCGAGACCACCACCACATGGCCGGTGCCCGCACATGAGGTCGCCCGGCGCAGCGCCACCAGCACGAGACGACCCACCACGACCGCAACCAGCGCGCCGAGCAGCACCGGGACAGCCACCGCGCCCACCGCCTCCACCACCCGGAGCACGTGGTGGAAGACGTGGGAGGTCTCCTGGCCGGGATGGACCAAGTAGCGACCCAGCGGACCGCCGGGGACAGACGTAGGAGTCGAAGACGGGTTCATGGACCTCCTTTGGGATCAACGACGACAGGCTTCACATGAAGAACACCCTGTTGCGGGCCGGATTTGGACATGGGCGCAGGAAGGTCGCCACCGCCGTGGTCCGGTGACCGTCACCGACCACGGCCGCCAACGCGACCTCCACTACAAGAACTAGGGGTTTCGGCACGAATTTGGACAGACTTCCTTCTCGCCCTCGTCAGCGTCGGCGATGCTGGGGAGGGACGCGTGTACTTCCACCAGAAGAACAAGGGGTCCGAGGCCGATTTTCAACAAACTCTCTTCGCCGGAGGCAAGTCCCCCTCGCCACCACAAGGCCCGGTGCGTCGCGCGTCGCGCATCACATGAAGAACCGGCAGGTCGGGGCCGATCGGGGACAAACCTTCTCGCGACCGACCGTTGAGCGCGAAGGGAAGAGGCGACGCCGACCTACTGCGGGATCCCCGGCAAGCGGATCGCGGCGGCCAACAACGGCCCGGTGTCCACACGGGCAGCGCCGGTGTTGTGAGCCGCCACCACTCTGGTCACACCCCAAGGATCCCGACCAAGTCCTCCGCTTTGGCCGCGGCTTTCGCAACGTGCGGTCACGTCCACTCCTCGCTGCCAACGTGCGATGGCAGGCATTCACTCAAGAGCCGAGGATCGAACGCCGACTTGTGACAAAGGTGTCCGCGGAGCCCGCGCGAGCGGCCTGCGCGAGATGGGGTCCGAGCACAGCCCTTGGTGGTTCCGTCGGCTCGTCAGTTGTGGAGTTGACCGATGGCTACAAGAAGGCGCTTCCCCGGAGCCCTGTCGGCGCGATGCGTTCGCAGGGGGCCGGGACGCGGGGGCCGTTCTCTAGGCGTCCAACCCTGCCGAGTCGACGACGTCGTAGCCGTGCTCTCGGCCTTCAGCCAATGGGGTCCTAATGGTGGCGATTTGCCAAATGGCCCGGGTTGTGCACGGGTCTACATGAACTTCTTGCGCCGCCGGAAGGCTGCAATGTCCGCTGGCATGAGCGCGAACCACTCGCCGTTCGCCCGCCTATCCGCGAAGCGCTCGTGCCAGTACCGTTCGATGCCCGGCGGGTCGTCGGTTTCGATGGCGTGGATCAGCTTGAGAGGCTCAGGGAGCTGGATGGCCAACTCGTAGGCTCGCCTACCAGCCGAGTTGCTCCTGCCGATCTTGTAGTAGCGACCGGACTTCATTAGGTAAACGGGCTCTACGCGGCCAAGCGTGGTTGGCGACCTCGTATTCGAGCAGCGGGGCGAGTCTGCCACCTGACGCCACAACG
>JAVKSQ010000049.1:0-11741 GCA_039583615.1 Acidimicrobiales bacterium | reverse complement strand
GGGTTGGGGCCCTCCTCCGGCGGTGGTGTCCCTGGCCTGCTGGGCGGCCTGGCGCTGGACCGGGCGGGCGGCCCACTTCCTGGCCACTGCCTCGCCCGAGGTGGTGGTGCGGTTGCTGCCGGCCCCGCCGCCGGGGCGGGGCCGGCGGGGTGGGCCCGGCGGCGGCGGGGAGGTCGCCCAGCTGGCCCGATCGGCCCTGGACGGCGGGGAGGCCCGGATGGTCCTGTGCCTGCCTCCCGCCGCCGACCGGTGGCCGGTGGTGGAGGCGGCGGTGGCCCACGGGCTGGGGGGGGCCGGTTCCCCGGCGCCGGGGGGGCAGGCGGCGCCGGGGGTGCTGGTGCTGTGCCCCTCGGTGGAGCTGGCGGCCCAGGTGGCCCGGCGCCTGCGACGCCGTCTCGAGGCAGTCCCGGTGGCCCTGCTCCCGGGCGACTGGGCGGTGGCGGCCGCCGGGGGGTGCGTGGCGGTAGGGGCGCGGGCGGCGGCATGGGCGCCCCTCCCGGTGCTCGGCGCGGCGGTGGTCCTCGACGCCCACGACCAGTCCTACCAGAGCCAGGCCGCCCCCACCTGGGCGGCCACCGAGGTGGTGGCCGAGCGGGCTCGGCGGGAGCAGGCGCCGTGCCTGCTGGTCTCGCCCTGCCCCCCCCTGGAGCTGTCGGTCCCCAGCCGGGTGCTCAGGGTCTCCCGGCGGGCGGAGCGGGCCGGCTGGGCGGTGATGGAGGTGGTGGACATGCGCCGGGAGGATCCCCGGGCCGGCCTGTTCTCGGGGAAGGCGGTGCAGCTGGCCCGCCGGGCCGGCCCCGACCACCAGGTGGTGTGCGTCCTCAACCGCAGGGGCCGGGCCCGCCTGCTGGCGTGCTCGGCCTGCCGGGAGCTGGTGCGATGCGAGGCCTGCGGCGCCCCACTGGCCCAGTCCGGGAGGGCCCGCCTGCCCGGGGAGGGCCTGCTGGTCCGCCAGGTGGCTGCCATGCATCCACCTGGCGGCCCAGGACGCCAGCCGTCGGGCTCCGAGCTCGGGTCGGCCCTGGTCTGCGGGCGCTGTGGGCTGGAGCGCCCGACTGTCTGCGCCGCCTGCGGCGCCACCCGCCTGAGGGCGCTGCGGGTGGGGGTCACCAGGGCGGCCGAGGAGATGGGCGCCCTCCTGGGGCACCCGGTGGCGGAGGTGACGGGGTCCACCGAGGCGGGCCAGGGCCTGGGCCAGCCGGTGGTGATGGGCACCGAGGCCGTCCTCCACCGGGCCCGGGCCCCGAGGATGGGCGGTGTCGTGTTCCTGGATTTCGACCAGGAGCTGCTGGCTACCCGGTACCAGGCCGGAGAGGACGCCCTGGCCCTGCTGGCCCGGGCGGCCCGCCTGGTCGGGGGCCGGGGGGAAGGCCGGGTGGTGGTCCAGACCCGCCTGCCCGGCCACGAGGTGCTGGCGGCGGCCGTGCGGGCCGACCCCGGCCTCCTGGCCGCGGCGGAGATGGAGCTGCGCCGGGCCCTGCGGCTGCCTCCGGTCGCTGCCCTGGCGGCGGTGTCGGGAGCGGCCGCCGAGGACTTCGTCGGCGCTCTGCCGACCGCCCCCTCGCTGGAGGTGATGGGCCCGGCCCAGGGCCGCTACCTGGTCAGGGCCCCCGACCACCAGGTCCTCTGCGACGCCCTGGCGGCCACCGTCCGCCCGCCAGGGCGCCTCCGGGTGGAGGTCGACCCCCGCCAGGTGTGAGCCGGCGGGCGGTCTCCCGCCCACCGGTAGGATCGGGCACGGTGGCCACCCATGTGATCCGGACCTTTGGCGACCCTGTGCTGCGCCAGAGGGCGGCCGAGGTGGACAAGGTGGACGACTCCCTCCGTCGGCTGGTCTCCGACATGCTCGACACCATGTACGAGGCGCCCGGGGTGGGCCTGGCCGCCCCCCAGGTGGGCGTGCAGAAGCGCCTGTTCGTCTACGACGTCCAGGACGGCAATGGGCCTGGGGTAGTCCTCAATCCCACCCTGTCGGGCCACCGCGGTGAGTGGTCCCACGAGGAGGGGTGCCTTTCGGTTCCCGACCTGTGGTGGCCCCTGGTGCGGCCCAGCCATGTGCACCTGAGCGGGTGGGACCTGGCCGGCAACGAGCTGTCCATCGACGCCGACGAGCTGCTCGGGCGGGTGTTCCAGCACGAGGTGGACCACCTCGACGGGGTGCTGCTGATCGAGCGCCTCGGCCCCGACCAGCGCAGGGAGGCCATGCGCACCCTGCGGACCAGGGCCATGGGCCTGGTCCCCTGAGCCGGCTGGCCTTCCTGGGGACGCCGGCGGCGGCCGTCCCCCCCCTGCGGGCGCTGGTGGCGGCCGGCCACGAGGTGGCGCTGGTGGTGAGCCAGCCCGACCGGCGCCGGGGCAGGGGATCGGCGCTGGTCCCCACGCCGGTCAAGGCGGCCGCCCTGGACCTCGGCCTGGCGGTCAGCGACCGGGTGGACGATGTGCTCTCGGCGGGTGCCGAGCTGGGGGTGGTGGTGGCCTTCGGGCGCCTGGTCAAGCCCCACGTGCTGGCCGCCCTGCCCATGGTGAACCTGCACTTCTCGCTCCTGCCCCGCTGGCGGGGGGCGGCGCCGGTCGAGCGGGCCATCCTGGCCGGCGACACCGAGACCGGGGTCTGCCTGATGGCCGTCGAGGAGGGCCTGGACACCGGGCCGGTCTACCGCCGGCGCCGCCTGGCCATCGGGGCGCAGGAGACGGCCGGCGAGCTGCGGGAGCGCCTGGTGGGGGCGGGGACGCAGATGCTGGTGGAGGCCCTGGCTGATGGCCCGGCCGGGCTGGGTGAGCCGGTGCCCCAGGCGGGCGAGGCCACCTATGCGGCCAAGATCGACCCGGCCGAGCTGGAGCTGGACTGGTCAAGGCCGGCGGCCGAGCTGGCCCGGGTGGTGCGCCTGGGAGGGGCCTGGACCACCTGGCGGGGTCGGAGGCTGCGGGTGCGCAGGGCCAGGCTGGTCCCGGCCCGGGCGGGGAGCGATGGTGGCGGCCCGGAGCCGGGCACCCTGGAGGACCGGGTGGTCCCTACCGGCGAGGGGGCCCTCGAGCTGGTCGAGGTCCAGCCGGAGGGGCGGTCCCCGATGCCAGCCGAGGCCTGGCTCCGAGGCGCCCGCCCCGAGCCGGGGGAGCGCCTGGGCCGGGTATCGGGAGCCGCCGGCAGGTGACGGCCAGGGTGGACGGCACCCGCCGGGCGGTGGCGCCGGGCCGGTCGGCCACTGCGAGGGGGGTGGCCCTGGAGGCCCTGGTCCGCATCGACCAGGGGGCCTACGCCAACCTGGTGCTGCCCGGCCTGCTGGCCGGCCGCGGCCTGTCCCGGCGGGACCGGGCCTTTGCCACCGAGCTGGTCTACGGCACCACCCGCATGCGCCGGGCCTGCGACTGGCTGGTCGACGCCCACCTGGCTCGCCCGGTCGAGCCGGTGGTGCGGGCCGCCCTGCGGATGGGCGCCTACCAGCTGGCCATGGCCGGAACGCCCGCCCACGCCGCCGTGTCAGAGACGGTGGACGAGGTGCCCAGGGCAGCCCGCGGCCTGGCCAACGCCGTCCTGCGCCGGGTGGCAGCCAACGAGCCCCGACCCTGGCCCGACGTCGCCACCCGCCTCAGCTATCCGGACTGGGTGGTCGAGCGCCTGGTGGCCGACCTGGGCCACGAGGCGGCCCTGGGAGCCCTGGCCCAGATGAACACCGCTCCCCCGGTCACGCAGCGGGCCGACGGCTACGTCCAGGACGAGGGCTCCCAGCAGGTGGCCGCCCTGGTCGGGGTGGCGGAGGGGGACCGGGTAGGCGACCTGTGCGCCGCCCCCGGCGGCAAGGCGACGCTCATGGCCTCCTGCCCCCAGGCGCCGGCCCTGGTGGTGGCGGCCGACGTGCGGGAGGGCCGGGCCGGCCTGGTCCGGGGCAACGCCCGCCGGCTGGGGCTGGGGAACCTCGCCACGGTGGTGGCCGACGGTCGCCGGGCACCCCTGCGCCCCGGATCGCTGGACGCCGTGGTGGTGGACGCCCCGTGCTCGGGGCTGGGGGTCCTGCGCCGCCGCCCGGACGCCCGGTGGCGGATCGGCCCGGGCGACGTCGGGCGCCTGGCCACCCTCCAGCGCCAGCTGCTGGGGGCGGCCGCCGCCCTGGTCCGCCCCGGCGGTACGGTCGCCTACAGCGTGTGCACCCTCACGGCTGCCGAGACGGTTGCCATCGACCAGTGGCTGGCCTCGACCCATCCCGAGCTGGGGGCCGGAGCGCCGCCGGGGCCGCCCCGCCCCCCGTGGACCGCATTGGGCCGGGGCGCCCTGTTGCTGCCCCAGGCAGCGGGGACCGACGGGCTTTACCTGCTCCGGCTGACCAGGGCCGGGAGCGGGGCGTGACCCTGCGGGCCAAGGTGCTCACCGTCTCGGACGGGGTGGTCTCCGGGCACCGCCAGGACCGGTCGGGCGTGGCCCTGGCCGAGCGCCTGGCCCAGGCCGGCTGGGTGGTGGTCGAGCGGCTCCAGGTGGCGGACGGCGCCGAGAGCGTGGGAGAGGCGCTGCGGCGGTTGACGGCGGATTTCGAGGGACTGGTGGTAACGACCGGAGGGACCGGCTTCGCCCCCCGAGACCTCACCCCGGAGGGGACCCGGGCGGTGCTGGAGCGAGAGGCGCCGGGCCTGGCCGAGGCCATGCGGGCGGTCAATCCCCTGGGCCGCCTCTCCCGGGCGGCGGCCGGCACCCTGGGCCGGTCCATCGTTCTCAACACCCCCGGCTCGCCGAGCGGTGCGGTGGAGTGCCTGGAGGCGGTGCTGGACGTGCTGCCCCACGCCCTGGACCTGCTGGCTGGCCGGCCCACCGGCCACTGAGCCCCAGGTGCACCGGGTGGATGGTCCTGGGTCGCCGGTCAGCTTTGGTGGCGTAGCATGGGCCGGCCAGGCCGACGCCCCTCGGCCTCCTGCCAGGCGGTTGGCAGTCGCGGCTTCAGGCCCAGCCTGCCGGTGCTGCTTCATAGACAGGCCACCGTAACGAACCAGAAGTGTTCGACTTGACATTCAGCTAGAAAACTGCTGGGCTGCCCCTCGAACGGCTTGAGGAGGGAGAACATGCCGATACCGCGCAGACAGATCCCGATCAGCCTGGAACCGGCCACTCCTACCCCGCTCACTGCGGAGTCCCTGCAGAAGCAGCTCGCCAACATCGGTCTCTCCTGTCGGGACGCCCATCAGGACAGGCTGCGCGAGTACATCGTCGACGTGAAGGCTCAGATCCCGCATGGTCGGACGCAGAGCTACGCCATCCTCACACCCGTCCCTGGACTCGATCGCAGGACCGGCCAACTGACTTACCGCGAGCTTGCGGTGGCCGTCCAAGAGACTGGCCGGGCGAGCAGGCTGGCAAAGACGCTCGGCGATTCGTCGGTAGGCAACTGGGAGCCCGATCCGACCGGCGACGGCTACGGCCCTGAACTGGAGTACATCCAGTTCGAGGCCCACTTCGACTGGCTGAAGGGCAACCGAACCAGCTTTACCGGCGTCATAGACAACCCGCCCGCCTACTCCGGCAAGTATGGCAGCGTCGATGCCATCAAGTCACTGTTCATCGAGGTGGGCACGACGGCGTCCGCAACGTTGGTCAACGGGCTCGACAGGGACTCCATCGAGTCCGTGTTGAGTAATGCGATAGCGCCCCTTAGCGACGCCAGCGCCAGTAACTACGACGTGTCCGACAGCAGGGTCATCTTTCTAGTCGAGAACTACGATCCGGCTACCAAGCTGGCAGACGGGATCGGTGTGCTCACCGTGTGGTGGCACCTGACGATCCATGACTACAAGAAGAAGAGCAAGGACTCCACGCAGCACGATACGAATCTCACCATCAAGGCGCGCTCCGTTTTGTACAGCACGCTGGACGCCATGTACGGCGACTACAACGCTGCCAAGGCCCAGTTCGGAGGCTCGTGATGCCAATTCCACCCAAGCCGGTCAGCGTCCGGATCTTTACCGCCCTGCCCCCTGCCGATGCGGACACCTTCTCGAAAGCGCTTCCGATCGTTGCCACCACCGATCTACTGCAAGCCCTCGTCCTATACGCGCCCGACTTGGAGAACATCGGGAGCATCGACAACACAACTTCCGAGGCGACGACCACCTACAGCGAGAGCGTCACCAGCGGGTTCACGTTCAGCACTACCCAGACCGTCACGATCCAGGCGTCGGCCGAGGCGACCATCGAGGTTGTGAAGGCCAGCCTTACGATCGGCTTCTCCATCTCGTTCACCGAGACGTGGTCGACCACCAAGACGACCGCATTTAGCTTCTCTGTCCCACCCGGAAAAAAGGCCTTTACCTACCGGGGCTACCTTCGGACGGCGGTGATCAACTTCAACGCTAGCACCGGAGCCTACTCGTACGGTCCAACAGGGCGATTCTTGTCCCCGATCCTGGCGACCAGTGGTGAGCCCCTAGTCGGGGCGCCGAGCTTCCGGCAGCTCAGCCCCTAAATCTTGCCCATCTCATCGTCGACCACCAGAGTCCGCCAGGCAGTCTAATATGGCCCTCGCCAACTTGACCGGAGCCAGCTTGCCCAACCGAAGATGGAGCACCGGATCCGTCACCTCCAGTTCGTTGACGACCGGGCCGTCCGGAGACTCCAACATATCCACCCGGGCATAGAGCGGGCAGCCGAACTGCGCCGTCAGGTACCTCATCGCACGACCGGCCAGCCCAAGCTGCTGCTCGCTCGGGTCATGCACGACGAAGTGACTGCCAGGCGCGTTCCAGCTTGACTCACGGACCACGGCCCGTCGCCTTACGGCGTGGCTGTACTGACCGGCGAGGTACACGAGCGACACCTCGCCCACGCTCTCAACAGAGGCAAGATAGGGCTGCACAAGGACAATTTGGCCGCTCTCTTGCAAGTCCCGGGCGTGGGCCACCGCATCTGCCCTTTCATGAGGCTCGTACTGGGCCACGCCAACGCCGCCGACTCCAACGGCTGGCTTTATCACCAGCGCGCCGAGCGGCAGGTGCTCTACCGGTCCGTCCGGAACCAGCCACTGGGTGGGTACGACCGGGATCCCTCCGGCGGCCAGGTCCCGAAGGTATGTCTTCTCAGTATTCCACGAGACCATGGCGTGATGGTTATAGAGCCGGTCCACCGATGCAGCCCAGTCGAGGAACTCAGTTCGCCGCTGGACATAGTCGATAGGACTACGCAAGATCAGGGCGTCGAACTCAGACCACTTGACGGAGAAGTCGTCCCATACCGTAGGCGTAGCTCGACACCGTAAGTCTCCAAGTGCACTAACGAGTGGCAGGTCGTCTTCCTCTAGCGAAGCAAGCTCCCGGCAGGTGACAAGCGCCACTGCACGTGACATACTCACAGCGTATTCATCCGTAGCCGCACTCGCCCTGTGGTGTTACCCGCCCTGAGGAGACCATGATGCGCCGTTTCCGATGGACCTGTATAGATATGAACGGTCTGTTGCCCACCGACTGGCAGTCGGATATCGCGTGCGCCGCCGCGCACCTCCGCAAGTCTCGCGATCTGGTACCGACATCGGTCACCTCTAGAGAGGGATCCGGCGTAGCAACGATCCCGGTAATGACGGTGGGCGGCGTCACGGTCAAAGAGAACTTGCCCTGGCTCTACGATTTGTACCATGGATTGTTCCTAGACTTCGCCGAGGAAACTGCCGGGGAAACCGTCGTCACAGCCGGCGACGACCGGTACGGCTTGGTGTTGAACGTGCAGGAGGGTCACTCCATGCGCTACGAGTGCCACGTGGACTCCAATCCACTGGAAGGAATTCTATACTGCACCAGCCACCCTGCGGGGTCTGGAGGCGAGTTGGTCGTGGCCAACTCGACCGAAGCGTCCGACGTGGAGTCGGTTGAGGCGGACGCATCAGTCGTCTATCCAACCGCAGGTAACCTCACTCTTTTCGACGCTCGGCACTTCGCCCACTATGTGCGCCCCCTTCGGGATGACCACGCAGTACGAATAGTCGCGGCGATGAACTTCTACACGGCTGCCTCGCCTGAGTCTCACCGCCCGCCCGACCTGAACCGCCACCTGTTTGGCCACGATTGATCTTACAAGACGCCTGCAGCCTCGTATAGATCCTGCTCTTCAACGACGTGAGTGCTAAGGCGCCATCTTCTTAGCGTTCATCCAGCAATGGTCTCTCTGGCGCCCAGCGGGGCTCTGAAGCGATGCCCTTGCGCCTATGGCAGATGGACGACAGAGCCTCGAGGACTACCCGATTGGCCAGGTGGGCAGTCACGTTCGCATGGTCGTACGGCGGCGACACTTCTACGACGTCCAGTCCGCTCACCTCGACGCTCAGGCATACCTTCCTAACCGCAGAGAGCAACTCCCAACTGGCCCAACCGCCGGGCTCCGGCGTGCCCGTACCGGGAGCGATCGCCGGATCCACGACGTCGATGTCGACCGAGAGGAATACCGTCTCGCAGTCTTTAGTGCTGGTGAGACATACTTCGTCAAGAACCGCCTCGAGCCCTCTGGAACGGACTTCGGTCATCTCATAGCTGCGCATTCCCCTCTGCGCCATCCATGCCAGCGTCTCGGGCCCGGGCCAGTAGCCGCGTAGCCCCACCTGGAAGAAATGGTCTCCCCTGCAGGCGCCTGACTCGATCAGCCGGCGCATCGGCGTACCGTGGCCGTACAGTTGCCCGAAGTGGGTGTCTGCCGTGTCAGCATGGGCGTCGAAATGGACAACGGCTATGTCGCCCTTGGCATCAGCCACCCCAGCGATGTCCGGATAAGCGATCGAATGGTCGCCTCCCAATATCACGGGCAGTACCCCCAGATTGGCGACGCGAGCCACCGCCGCTCTGACCCTGGCCAGCGACAGCTCTATGTCACCCGGGGGCATCTCGATGTCGCCGCCATCCGCCACCCGTAGGTCCTTGAGCGGGTCGACGCGCAGGGACAGGTGAGGCCGGGACGCGTCATAGACCTGGCAGTCAGACCCTCTGATGGCAAGGGGTCCAAAGCGGCAACCGGGTCGAAAGCTGGTGCCTCCGTCGAAGGGAGCGCCAATGATGACGACGTCAAGATCGGCCAATTGGGCATCGTCATCCAAGTCGACGTGTTCTATGCCGAGGAAGGTGGTTGCCGGACCATACATTGACACTCTCTGACCTCCAGAGCGTTACGGACAATAATGACAACGTCGGACCAGCAGAGCAGGAGCACCCTTCTCCGGCCGGCCGTCAGTAACTAGCGAAGTACTCACGGTGCTCCCACTCGGACGCCCCGCCCGCCGGTACCGGCCCAGACCTCGCCTGCCATTCCTCATACCTGGCGAGCTCGCTGAGCTTGAGCTTCGACAAGCACTCCATCAGTGGAGCGCCGAGCACTTGGCGGTAGTGGGTGCTGCCTGCAAAGGCGTCGAGGGCCTCGCGCAGGTTGCGCGGCAGTGCTGTCGCCGTCCCCTGGTGGGGATTCGCCGAAGCCTTGCCTGGGTCCAGGCAGCGCTCGACACCGTCCAAGCCGGCGGTGACCTGTGAGGCAAGATACAGGTAGGGGTTGGCGCACGGCTCGCCGATGCGGTTCTCGATGTGGGTGGCCGGGTCAGCGAACCCACCGAGCACCCGGAGAAGTGCGCCTCGGTTCTCCGTGCACCACACGACACGATCGGGTGAGAAGCCGAACTGGCCATCGAGGCGCCGGTATCCGTTTATCGTCGGCGTGCACAGCAGTGCTCCTGGAACGGCGTGCTCCAGGAGGCCGCCGAGGAATCCTCGACCCAGCGGAGACAGCAGGTCGCCGCGGTCCGAGGCGAACAGGTTCTGTCCAGAGGAGCCACGCACCAGCGACTGGTGCAGATGCCATCCACTGGGATTGAACCGGGGGAGGCCGGGCAGGGCCATGAACGAAGCGTGGTGGCCCAGCCTGGCGCAGACCTGCTTGGTGACCGTGCGGAACAGCAGCATTGCGTCTGCGGCGACGAGTGCCTCCAAGGGGTCAAAGGTGAACTCCAGCTGTCCGGGGCCGGACTCGTGCTCGATGGTCCGTAGCGGCAGCCCGAGCTCGATGACCGCGTCAGCAAGGGGGTCAAGTACCGGGGCCAACGCATCGGTCAACCCCTCCAGGTTGAGCTGGTAACCAGCGTCGACCGGTACGACCACTGGTGGTTCCCCCTGTATGCCGAAGCCGCCAACGCCCTCGGCACAGCCTTGGTTGACACACCGAGTGAGGTACCACTCGACCTCCAGGCCCACCACGCATTCCAGATCCCTGACGCGCAGGTCGGCGCTCACTCCTCGTAGCACGCGCCGGCTGGACAGAGGGTGGGGAGCGCCGCTTCGCAGGTACTCGTCTCCGATCACCCACCCCGTGGGGCGGGACGTGTGCGGCAATATCCGAAACGTCAGCGGGTCGGGAACG
Source organism: Acidimicrobiales bacterium (assembly GCA_039583615.1). Taxonomy (GTDB): domain Bacteria; phylum Actinomycetota; class Acidimicrobiia; order Acidimicrobiales; family QHCF01; genus QHCF01. Next base: position 1,384 of record JAVKSQ010000049.1, on the reverse strand, counting down.
ACCATGAAGCCACCCGCGCCGCTCAACTCGGGGATGCCGACCGCTCCGCTCGCGGCGAAGAGATCCACCGCCAATGCGTGCCCGGTGTCCAAGACGAACGGAGCGGGGCTGAAGCCGATGCCGTTGGCTAGCACCGTTCGAAAAGCGTGGGCTGTCAACGTCTTGGACCTGGCCAAGCCGTGCGGGTCGGCTACCACGAGACGAACGAAGTCCAGGGAGTCCAGTGTCGAGTCGAGCTCCACGGCGGCCTCACGCTGTTCCTCGTCCCACAGGTCATGGCGGGCGATGAAGCCCTCACTTCCCACGCTCGGGGCAGGGTATCGGGCGTGCTCGGCAGGATCGCCCGGGGTGTTATCGGCCGTGGAGCTCATCCGCTGTTGTCCACTCGCGTGGCGGCGGATCCTTGGTCCATTGATCCTCCTGGATCCAGTATCGGCCCCCGGACGACACCGCAGGTGGACCCCCACCCGCCGGCCGGGGGACCGCCCTGAGGGTCGGTAAACGCGAACATCCGGGCCAGGCTCCCCGACGACGACGCCCCCGACGTGATGGCCCCCGTCCACCCGGTCAGGGACACCCCGACCATCGACGCGCCGCCCCCGGGAACCAACCGGTTCGAGAGCATCTACGCACGGAGCTTCCCCGCCGCCTGTGGACATGGCCATCTACTCGGTCTGGATGATGCCAAGTTGCTCGCCCTTGCCCTCGGGTAAGGCATCCAAAGCCTTCAGAGTCTGTTGGTGAGCGCTGGCTGCCTCGGCCACCGCCTTGGCCGACGTATCGGCCATCGTCTGAGCCGTCTGGGCGTTCTGGCCGCGAGTGGAGCCGCTGGCTGAGATGCCGAAATAGAGGCCGACGATGGCGGTTATCGCAGTGGCGAGCGGCGTCAGCACGGCAACGATCGATCCTGCAGTGTCGGTGTTGTTTCCATTAGCCGTCGAGGCGACAGCGTTGGCCGGGAAGTGGTCGAGCAGGACCACCAGGCTGTAGACGAGCGCGACCAGCGCGGCCAGGATGATCAACGCCCCGACGGCCAGCTGGCCCCAGTTATGTGACTTGGTCGCCATGCTCTCCCATCTACTCAGGCCTCCTGGCTCGGAGTGGAGTAGGTCGCCGTCCTCGACGAAGCCTCCCTGTCATTCCACAAGAGATGCTTCTTGTCAAGGGAACGGTCCTGTAAGAGGGCGGCAGCAGCGTACAGGGCGGCGGGCCTGTGGTAGCTGAAGCTGCGGCGGCGCTGGCCGTTGATGATCGCAGCGACGGCCCGGTCGTTGATGACCGCCGGACGAGCCGCGATGTTGGGTAGCCTAGGTGGTCGGTGCGAAAAGGGCCACGCTGACGGACTGCCTGGTGCTGGCAAATGATCACCGGATCCTTCAAGCAT
>JAVKSQ010000048.1:0-11936 GCA_039583615.1 Acidimicrobiales bacterium | reverse complement strand
GGCGCGGCGGGCTGGGGGGGCGCGGCGGGCTGGGGGGGCGCGGCGGGCTGGGGGGGCGCGGCGACCAGGAGGCGTCGCACCTCCTCATCGGTGGTCTGTGTGAAGTCCCTGTACCAGGCCCCCACCGCCAGCAGGGGATCCGGCACGATCAGGGACACGACCTCGTCGGCGTGGCCGCGCAACCCCTCGCAGGCCAGACCGGAAGCTACCGGGACGGCCACCACCACCCTGGCCGGCCGATCCTGGCGGACGGCTGCCACCGCCGCCCGCATGGTGGCCCCGGTGGCCAGGCCGTCATCCACGAGGATCACGGTCCTGGCCTCGAGGGGCAGCGGCGGCCTGCCGCCGCGGTAGGCCAGCTCGCGCTCCTCGACCAGCCTGGACTCGCGCTGGGTGACCTCGGCCAGCTCTCGCTCGGACAGACCTGCGGCCGCCACCACCTCCGGGTTGAGGACGCGCACCCCCCCGGCCGCCACCGCTCCGAGAGCCAGCTCAGGATGGCCCGGAGTACCGAGCTTGCGGACCACGTAGACGTCCAGCGGTACCCCCAGGCGAGTCGCCACCTCGAAGGCGACCGGCACCCCGCCTCGTGGCAGGGCCAGCACCAAGGCGTCGGGAAGGCCGGCATAGGCTTCCAGCAAGCCGGCCAAGCGCCGTCCGGCGTCGAGGCGATCAGCGAACGCGAAGGGCATTCACGCCTAACCGGTCATGGAACCCGAGCGCGGTAACAGCCACCCTGGCACTCTAGTGACCCGGTTGACCTCACGGACCTGTCGGGGCCCCGGCCTGGCCACGGGCCAGTCGTTCCCACCATCCGCCGCAGTCTCGCACGCGGCCGGCCTGAGCCAAGCGGTCCAGGAGCATCGCAGCCTGCCCCAGGTCCAGCCCGGTGCGACGCAGGACTGTCTCGGTGTGGGTGGGTTCCCATCCCACTGCCCGGAGCACCGCCGCCTCCAGCCCGCTCAGCCCCAGCCCCCCGGCGGGCGATAGGCCGGCCGACTCATCCGGCCGGCGGTCAGCCACGCGTGCATCACCTCGTTCGGCCAGCCGGTCAGGGGTCGCCCCTTCCATCCCCAACGCCACCAGGACGTCGCTCACGTCGCGGGCCGGAGCGCAGCCGTCGGCCAGGAGAGCATTGGTCCCATCCGAGGCGGGGCTGCGCACCGACCCGGGCACGGCCAGGACCGTGACTCCCCGGGTGGCAGCAGCCTCCACGGTGGTCATGGCCCCGCCCACCCGGTGCGACTCGACGACCACCACCACCTGAGCCAGGGCGGCGATGATCCGGTTGCGGGCGGGGAACCGCCAGGCGTCTGGACCGGCCCCCAGTGCCGCCTCGGAGACCACCACGCCGGCGTCAGCCACCCGCCGCCAGAGTCCGACGTGGGCTTGGGGGTAAACCGAGTCCAGGCCATTGCCGGCCACGCCGATCGGAGGCGCTCCTCCGACGGCTGCCAGGGCCCCCTCGTGAGCCGCCCCGTCGATCCCCAATGCCAGCCCGGACACCACCCCAACCCCGGCACCCGCCAGGCCAGCACCCAGCTCGGCCGCCACCTCCTGGCCGTAGTGGGTAGCTGCCCGGGTGCCCACCACGGCCACCCGGGGGCGGTCGAGGACCGCCGGGTTGCCGATGGAGAACAGCACGGGCGGCGCCTGGGCATCGCTGGCCAGGGCGGCGGGATAGCCCTGGCAGCCGAGGCGATGTATCCCCACCCCGGCCCGGTCGTAGCTGTTCCATACGTCCGCCAAGCTCACCCGCTGAGCCGCCCGGGCCCAGCGCCGAGCCAGCTGCCCGGCCGGCTCGTCCTCTCGACCGGCACCGGCCCGGTCAGCCGGTGCCAGCGCCTCCCATGCCATCCCGCCGCGGGTCAACACCCAGGCGTCGAGGCTCGACCGCCCGGTGAGCAGGCGCCGCAGGCGGTTGTGGGTCATGTGGTCCAAGCCAGCCAGGGCGGCGGCGGCGGCCAGCTCCCTGGCCAGGTCGGTCGACTCCGAGGCCGGTACCGGGCTGGCGCTCACCACGCCACCAACGCCCTCACCGGGCCACCGCCTGAGCTCACGACGCCACCGCCGGGACCAGTGCCGAGCAGCCCACCCTCAGCTCGAGGGCGCCGGCCACGTGGGCCACCCCGACCCGGCGCGGGGCCCCATCCAGGTCGGCCAGCGTCCGAGCCACTCTCCTCACCCGGTGAAGGCCCCTGGCGCTAAGGGTCCCGGTGCGCAGACGGCGCTCGAGGAGGCCAGCGGCCGGATGGTCCAAGGGCGCCACCTCGTCGAGACGGTTGGCGTCCAGCTCGGCATTGACCACACCTCCCCGCCGGGCGGCCACCGCCCGAGCCTCGGCCACCCTCGCCGCCACTGCCCGGCTCGATTCCCCGGCCGGCCCGCCGATCAGCTGCTCCACATCCGGGCGCCCCAGCGACACCCGCAGGTCGAAGCGATCGAGGATCGGTCCCGACAGACGCCGGGCGTAGCGGGCTCGAGCCGCGACCGAGCACCGGCAGGCGCCAGGAGCCCCACCTTCCCCGCACGGGCACGGGTTCATGGCCCCCACCAGCAAGAACCGGGCGGGAAAGCTGACGCTGCCGCGCGCCCGGCACACTCGCACCACCCCCTCCTCGAGGGGCTGGCGCAGGGCATCGAGCACGGTCGCCGAGAACTCTCCCATCTCGTCCAGGAAGAGGACGCCGTGATGAGCCAGGGAGATCTCACCCGGGCGCATCCAGGCGGTCCCCCCACCGACGAGGGAGACCTCCGACGCCCCGTGGTGGGGTGCCCGGAACGGAGGCCGCTCCACCAGGCCACCCCGGGGAAGGCCCAAGCCGGCCGAGGACCGCACCCGGGTCGCCTCCAGGGCCTGAGTCCGGTCGAGGGACGGCAGGAGGCGGGGAAGGCGACGGGCCAGCATGGTCTTGCCCGAGCCCGGCGGCCCCACCATCAACAGGTGGTGGCCCCCGGCGGCCGCCACTTCCAGGGCCAGCCGTCCCAGTCGCTGGCCCCTCACGTCGGCCAGGTCGGGCTCGTCCGGGGAGACGGGGACGCAAGGCGCGGGTCGGACATCGGGCCATGGGCTCCTGCCCCGCAGGGCGTCCACCACCTGGTCGAGGCGGGTCGCGCTGCGAACCAGGTGGCGTCCCACCAGGCTGGCCTCGGCCGCGCCCGCCGCCGGCGCGACCAGCGCCCTGGTGGAGAGGGCCTCGGCCAGGCTGACCATGCCCGGCACGGGGCGGACCGACCCGTCGAGGCCGAGCTCTCCGACGAAGCCGTAGCCCTCCACCGTCGTCGCCGACAGCTCTCCCAGGGCTACCAGCAGCCCGACGGCAATGGGCAGGTCCAGGCCGGCCCCACCCTTGCGCACGCCGGAGGGCGCCAGGTTCACCGTCACCCGCTTGAGCGGCCAGGGCAGGTCGCTCGACAGCAAGGCGGCCCGCACGCGGTCCCGGGATTCTCGGCAGGCAGCGTCGGGCAGGCCTACCACGTTGAACGCCGGCAGGCCGTTGGAGACATGGACCTCGACGAAGACCGGGCGGCCCTCGATCCCCAGCAGGGTGGCAGAGGCGATGGTGGCGATCACGGCTGGCTCCTCGAGCAGCTCAATTCCGAGAGGAGGGCCACTCCCGCAAGACGCCGGCCGCTCGATGCGCCTACCTGAGACTACGGCGAGGCTGTATCAGTACCGAGGGACCGACCGACGGGCAGGCACCACTGCACCGGAGGTTGCCGGAGGCGTCTCTCCCGCTGTCCGGCCACCTGCCCCTAGCCGAACAGCGGCAGGCCGCAGAGGGCACGGCCGATGAAGTCGTAGAGCATGTCGGTGGTCGGCGCCATCACGGTGGCCGCCCGGGCGTCGCGGAAGGCTCGCTCGACACCCACCTCCTTGCGGAATGCCGATCCCCCGCAGACCCGCATGGCCAGCTCGGTCACCTCGGTGGCCGCCTCCCCCGCCGAGGCCTTCACCTCGAGCACCCGGAGCAAGGCGTCCTCCCGGCCACCACGAAGGGCGGCGATGGTGTCGGTCAGCAGAGCCGCGGCCTGGTCGGCGCGAACCCGCATCCTGGCGATCCCGGCCCGGGTGACCGGCTGGTCGGCGAGGGTCTGGCCCAGGTGCTCGTAGCGGGCCGTGGCCACATGGGCCACCGACTTGGTGGTGGCCGCCTCCATCAGCCCCACCGAGACGCCGGCGATCATGACCTGGAAGACGGGGAAGATGACGCCCAGCAGGACGTCGAACCCGCCACCGTCTTCGCCCAGCCTGGCGGTGCGCGCTACGCGGGCGCCGCTGGCCGTGACCGCCCGGGAGTCGTTCCCCCGAAGGCCCAGGCCGTCGAAGGCAGGCCCTACCTCCAGTCCGGCAGTCCGGGAGGGGACCAACCACAGTGTGCTGCGTCCCTCGCCTGCCACGGGCAGGCTGGTCCACACGTACGAGTCGGCCTGGCTGGCCGAGGTCACCCAGCTCTTGCGGGCATCGAGGACCACGTCTTCACCGGCGGGCGTGGCGGTGGACAGCGGCGCCCAGAAGTGCGATCGGGACCCGAACTCCGAGAACGCCAGGGTGCTCAGGTGGCGCCCAGCGGCGATCTCCCTGCGCACGTCGAGGGGACCGTGGGCCTCGATCACGCTGGCCGCCGCATAGTGCATGCAGGTCACCATGGCGGTGGAGGCGCAGCCCCTGGCCAACCGCTCGACGACCCGGGCGGCGGCGCCCGCTCCCTGACCCTGACCTCCGACCTCGGCCGCGCTGACCAGGCCGAGCAGTCCCGCCTTGGCCAGTGCGTCGATGCCGTCGGTGGGGAAGACGCCTCGGGCATCGACCTCCTGGGCGGCTGGCCCCACCACGTCGGCGACGACACGATCCGCCTCGGCGAGGTACGCCGGAGTCCTCATCCACCGCACGCTACGCCGAAGCGGCGACCCTCATTGCGTCGCCTCGTCCAGGCGCGCCCGAAACCGGCCGCTGCCCTCTGTGGCCGCTCCCATCGCCCGCACGCGGGAGACCAGGCCATGGTCGGACGTGACCACCACCAGGCTGGCCGGCTCGGCGTCGCCGGCCACCCGCCGGGCGATCTCGTCGTCAGCCGCGTCGGGGCCGCCCGGGCAGGAGGCGACCTCCACGCCAGCCGTGTCGCCCGGCGCCCATCCGTCGAAGAAGACCGTGACCACCTCACCGCTCGCTGCCTGCCAGGCCGCCAGCTGGCCGACCAGCAGTCGTCTGGCGCCAGCCCGGTCCCTCCACCAGCCGTCGGGCCGGCTGCCGATCACGTTCATGGCGTCGACCAGCCAGCGGCGGCCAGGCCCCGGGCTGTCAGCCACGGTCATGGCCGCTGTGCCCGCCCCGTCCGAGCCGAAGTGGTCCGTTCTTTGGACGCTACAACGCGCTTTTCGTAGAGAATGAGTCCCAAGGACGGCGACGGTGGAGATACGTCCAAAGAACGGCTACGGTCCAGGCGCGTCAACGCCGCGCCGCCGCGGCTGCCGTCAAGGCCTGGTCGAGATCGGACCACAGGTCCTCCACCGCCTCGATGCCCACGCTGAGGCGCAACAGGTCGGCGGGGGTTGCCTCCTCCCATGGCCAGCGGGCTCGGCGCTCGATGAGGGTCTCGACCCCTCCCAAGCTGGTGGCCGGCACGCACAGGCGCACGGCGTCGCACACCGCGTCGGCACCCGCCGCACCGCCTCTCACCTCGAAGGCCAGCATGGCCCCGAACCCCCGCATCTGCTTGGCCGCCAGCTGATGGCCCGGGTCGTCGGCCAGGCCCGGGTAGCGGACCCGGACAACCCGCGGATGGCCGGCGAGGCGCCGGGCCAGCTCGCCGGCGTTGGCCTGGGCCCGTTCCAGGCGCACGGCCAGGGTCCGCACCCCCCGCAGGGCCAGGAAGGCCTCGAGGGGACCAGCCACGCCGCCGTGCAGGCTCCGGCGCGCCACCAGGGCTTCCCACCACCTGTCCTGGCTGGTCACTGCCGCCCCCATGAGCAGGTCGGAGTGGCCGGCGAGGAACTTGGTGACGCTGTGCACCACCACGTCGGCACCCAGGTCGAGCGGGCGCTGCAACAAGGGAGTGGCAAAGGTGTTGTCCACCACCACGGTCAGGCCCAGGCCGTGGGCCCCGTCAGCCAGGCCAGCCAGGTCGGCCACCGCCATGAGCGGGTTGGTGGGCGACTCGAGCCAGAGCAGATCAGCACCCTTTTCGCAGGCAGCCAGGGTGGCGGCGGTATCGCTGACATCGGCTGGCACCACCGACAACCGTCCCCGCCCGGCCAGGTCGGCCAGCAGGTGCCGGGTGCCGTTGTAAGCGTCCCCGGCCACCACCACCGTGGCACCCACTGCCAAGGTCTCGACTACCGCGGCGATGGCAGCCATGCCCGAGCCGAACACCAGCGCCCGGCCCCCCTCCAGGGCCCCCAGCACCTCCTCCAGCCCTTCCCATACCACGTTGCTGTCGCGGCCGTAGCTGACCGAGCCTCCTGAGCGATAGGTGGAGGCCATGGTGATGGGCACGTTCACCGGGTATCCGGCGTCCTGCGGCCCCCGCCCACCGGCCACCACCACCGAAGCCGGGTCGAGGGCCATCAGGGCGCCCCGGCCATCAGAAGGCGCCCTCCACCACCTCGATCACGCCCGACATCACCGAGGCGACGTCAAAGCGGATCTGGCGGGCCCGCATGGGTGCCTCGTCCTCAAGCCAGCGGGCGGCCAGGTGACGCAGGCGGACCTGCTTGGAGCGGGTGACCGCCTCCACCGGCGCTCCGAAGGCGTCCGAGGACCGGCTCTTCACCTCGCAGAACACGAACACCCGCCCCTGGCGGACCACCAGGTCCAGCTCCCCGTCCCGGCAGCGCCAGTTGCGGGCCATCACCTCGTAGCCCCGGGCCAGGTACCAAGCGGCTGCCGCTTCCTCACCTCCGGCGCCCAGCGCCCTGGCCCTGGAGGCTCGCCGAGCCCCCGCCGCAGTGCTCAACCTCTCTGGCGAGCGGAGCTCGGCGGTCTCTGGCGAGCGGAGCTCGGCGGTCTCTGGCGAGCGGAGCTCAACGGGCCGCTCGCTTCTCCTTGATCTTGGCCCTCTTGCCGACGCGGTCTCGCAGGTAGTAGAGCTTGGCCCGGCGGACGTCGCCCTCGGTGATCGGCTCGATGCGGGCGACAATGGGCGAGTGGACGGGGAAGGTCCGCTCCACGCCGACGCCAAAGCTCACCTTGCGAACGGTGAAGGTCTCCCTCACCCCCGAGCCCTGCCGACGGATCACCGCCCCCTGGAAGACCTGGACCCGCTCCCGGCTGCCTTCCACCACTCGCACGTGGACCCTCACCGTGTCACCGGGCCAGAACGGCGGGATGTCGCCACGCAGGCTGTCGTTGTCCAAGAGGTCGGTGGGGTTCATGGGGGACCGGGGTTCATGGCGCGACGACTCCTCGAGATACCAGCGGCTCGACCAAGCTAGCCGGTGCGGCGTCACCGGTGCACGTTGGTGCCGGCGCCCCTTGGCGCCTGGCGAACCCGGCCTGCCTAGCCTTGGAAGGGCGTGTCCAGCCCGAAGGCCTCCAAGAGCCGGCCCTCCTCGGGGCGCAGGCCTCCCCGGGCCTCGATCAGATCTGGCCGGCGGGCCAGCGTCCGCGCCAGTGAGTGGGCCCGCCGCCACCTGGCGATCCGGGCATGGTCACCCGACAGCAGTGTCTCGGGCACGGCCCAGCCGCGAAATTCGGCCGGCCGGGTGTACTGGGGCGCCTCCAGCAGCCCGTCGCCGCTGCCAAAGCTCTCCTCCTCGGCCGAGCGGGTGTTGCCCATCACCCCGGGGACCAGGCGGGTCACTGCCTCCAGCACCACCAGGGCGGCCACCTCCCCCCCGGCCAGGACATAGTCGCCTATCGACAGCTCGCCGTCGACCAGGCGGTCGGCGACGCGCTGGTCGACCCCCTCGTATCGCCCGCACAGCAGCGAGAAGCCCCCGCCGGCGGAGCGGGCCAGTCCAGCCAGGTCCCTCGCCATGGCCTGGTCGAAGACCCGACCTCCCGGACCCAGCAGGTACAGCGGCCGGGGAGGGCGGACCGCCTCGACCGCCCCGAAGACCGGTCCGGGAGCAAGGACCATCCCCGCCCCGCCCCCGAAGGGGGCGTCGTCCACCGACCGGTGGGGATCGGCCGCCGCCGAACGCAGGTCGTGGGCCCGGATGTCCAGCCGACCGAGCCCGGCGGCCCGGCCCATGATCGACTGGCGACACCACTGCTCGACCATGCCGGGGAAGATGGTGAAGACGTCCACCCGCAGGCTTCCTCGCTCGGAGAGCGCCTGCTCGTTCCCCTCTCGGCCTGCCCCGCTCAATCGAGCAGCCCGGCAGGCGGGTCGACCACCACCTCGCCCTCCCGGTGCTCGACCACGAACCTCAGCGGCACCAGCCCTCCTGCCTCCAGCACCAACAGGTCGCTGGCCGGGTTGGCCTGGAGGGCCACGGCCTTGCCCAGCACCCGGCCAGTACGGTCCGACACCTGGGCGCCCACCAGCTGGTGAGCCCATAGGGCGTCAGGGTCCTCGAGGGCAGCGGCCGACAGGACGGCTCCCCGCAGCGCCTCCGACGCGCCTCGGTCGGCCACCCCGGCGAAGGTGACGATGTGGCGGCCCTGATGGGGGGACGAGCTCACCACCTCCAGCTGGCGCCCGCCTGTCGAGAGCCGGGACCCGGGGGCCAGCCGCTCGATGCGGTTGGTGATCAGCTCGACGACGACCTCGCCTCGCAGGCCGTGGGGCTTGGCCACCCGGCCGACCTCGAGCATGGGGCCTTCAGCGGAATCAGTCAATGGTCTCCGGGTGTCCCTCGGCCCATCAGTCAACGATGTCGACGGTGGCCTCCACACCTTCTCTGGCCCCGGCCGCCCGCACCAGGGCTCGGATGGCCTGCGCCATCCGGCCTCGCCGGCCGATGACCCTGCCCATGTCGTCAGGAGCCACATGGAGGCGCAGGACCAGTCCCTGACCGCCGGACCCTCTCCCCGGCCGGCCCTGGTTCAGGGCCCGCCCCCCGGGCGGGCCCTGATGGTCCCCGTCGGCCTCGATCACGACCGCCTCCGGATCATCCACCAGCGCTCTGGCCAGGAAGTCCAGCACTGCTCTGGCCCTGGCCCCGGTCAGCCGGTTGCCGAGCTGGTCGTCGTCGACGTCATCGAGGTCCCCCACCTCCCTGGAGGTCTCTGTCTCAGGGAGAGCCGAAGGGGAGGCTCCCTCGGCCCCGGTCACGTCGGTCGGGGCGCCGGCGCGGGCTCGAACTCCTGCCACGCCCCCGAGATCCTCAACAGCTTCTCCACCCTCTCGGTGGGCTGGGCACCCTGCCTCAGCCACCTCACCGCCGCTTCGTTGTCGATGGTCATCACCGACGGCTCGGCTCGGGGCGCGTAGGTGCCCAGTATCTCGATGAAACGCCCGTTGCGAGGCGACCGGCTGTCGGCCGCCACCACCCTGTAGGTCGGCTGCTTCTTCTTGCCCATCCGCACCAGGCGGAGCTTTACGGCCACGGTCATCCTTCTCTCTCGTCAGTTGACGGTTGACTGTCTCGGGGTTGGCGACGGCCCGAGACCTCCATGAGCTCAACGGCCACGCTTAGCCCTCTTGCTGCGCTTCTTCGCCTTGGCCCCGCCCAGACCGCCCATCACGCCGGCCGACCTCATCATTCTCTGGACCTCCCTGAACTGCTTGAGCAGCTGACTCACCTCGGCGGTCGTGCAACCGCTGCCATTGGCGATGCGCAGCCGCCGTGACCCGTTCATCACTGTCGGGTCGTCTCGCTCCTTGGGCGTCATGGAGCGGATGATCGCCTCCACCCGGACCAGCTCCCGGTCGTCGATATCGGCGTTCTTGAGCTCCTTGGGGACGCCCGGCAGCATACTGATGATCCCCTTGAGGGGCCCCATCTTCTTGATCTCCTGCATCTGCTCCAGGAAGTCCTCCAGGGTGAACTTGCCCTCCTGGAGCCGGGTGGCAGCCTTGGCCGCCACCTGCTGGTCGTAGTCGGCCTCCGCCTTCTCGATGAGGGTGAGGACGTCGCCCATACCGAGGATGCGGCTGGCCATACGCTCGGGGTGGAAGGTGTCGAAGTCGGCCAGCTTCTCGCCGGTGGAGGCAAAGGCGATGGGCCGGCCCACCACCTCCTTGACCGACAGGGCGGCGCCTCCACGGGCGTCACCGTCGAGCTTGGTGAGGATCACCCCGTCCAGCGCCAAGGTGGCGTGGAAGGCCTCGGCGGTGGTGACGGCGTCCTGTCCGATCATGGCGTCGACCACCAGGAACGTGTAGCGGGGCCTGGTCGCCTCGGATATCCGACCCACCTCGTCCATCAGCTCGGCGTCGATGCTGAGCCGGCCGGCGGTGTCGATGACGACCACGTCCCGGCCCAGCCGGCGGGCCTCCTCGATGCCCCGACTGGCCACCGCCACGGGGTCGGTGGGCTCGCTGAAGACGCTGGTGCCTGCCTGCGAGCCGAGCACCCGCAGCTGCTCGACCGCTGCCGGGCGCTGGAGGTCGGCTCCGACCAGGAGGGGGTTGCGTCCCTGGCGCTTGAACCAGCGGGCCAGCTTGGCCGCCGCGGTGGTCTTGCCCGAGCCCTGCAACCCGGCCAGCAGGACGACGGTGGGCGGCCTCGGTGCATAGGTGATGCGCAGGGGCTCGCCGCCGAGGATGCCCACCAGCTCCTCGTCGACGATCTTGATGACCTGCTGGGCAGGCGACAGGCTCTGGGCCAGCTCGGCCCCGACGCAGCGCTCCCTGATCCGGGCGACCAGGCCCTTGACCACCACGAAATTGACGTCGGCCTCCAACAGGGCCACCCGGATCTCCCGCAGGGCCTGGTCCACCTCGGCCTCGCCCAGGCGGCCCCGGCTCCGCAGTCGGGTGAAGATTCCCTCGAAACGGTCGGAGAGCGACTCGAACATGCGCCTGCCAGGCTACCGGACGCTCCCCGGCGGGCTGGACGGGGCGCTCAGGCCAAGACGGCTTCCACGAACTCGTCGGGATCGAAGTCCACCAGGTCCTCGGGCCCCTCGCCCAGCCCCACCAGCTTGATGGGCAGGCCGAGGTCGACCTGGATGGCCAGCGCGATGCCCCCCTTGGCGGTGCCGTCGAGCTTGGTGAGGACGATCCCGGTGCAGCCCACCGCCTCGGTGAACTGGCGGGCCTGGGCCAGCCCGTTCTGGCCGGTGGTGGCGTCGATCACCAGCAGCACCTCGCTCAGCACGCCGGGCGGCCGCTCGGCGACCCGGCGCACCTTGCGCAGCTCTTCCATCAGGTTTGTCCTGGTGTGGAGGCGCCCGGCCGTGTCGGCCAGGACCAGGTCCGCCCGGCGAGAGGCGGCCCGGGCCACTGCGTCGAACACCACCGAGCCCGGGTCGCCCCCCTCCGCCCCCCGCACCATGTCAGCCTCCACCCGGGCGGCCCACAGGCCCAGCTGCTCCACCGCGGCCGCCCGGAAGGTGTCCCCCGCCGCCATCACGACCGTCCGGCCGGCCAGCGCCTCGCGCATCCCCACCTTGCCGATCGTCGTGGTCTTGCCCACCCCGTTCACTCCGACGAAGAGCCACACGTTCGGGCCACCCGGCTGGAGGTGCAGGCTGCGGTCGCCTTGGGCCAGGGCCTTCTTGAGGCCGGCCTTGAGCGCCTCCAGGAGGGCATCCGGGCGTCTGATGCCCTCCTCGCTCACCTGGGCCCGCAGCCCCTCCAGCAAGCTGGTGGTGGTGGCCACCCCCACGTCCGCCCGGATGAGCGCCTCCTCCAGGTCGTCCCAGGTCTCGTCGTCGATGGTGCTGCGGGACAGCACCGAGCCGACGTAGCCGGCCAGCAGCCCTCGCGCCTTTCCCAACCTGTCGCGAAATCTGGGCCGGGCCACCACGGCCGCCTCGCCCGCCAACGCCTCGTCGGCTGACACCGGGGGAGCCGGGGCCTCGGGGGCCGGGGGCGGGGCCT
>JAVKSQ010000047.1:0-13476 GCA_039583615.1 Acidimicrobiales bacterium | reverse complement strand
CCGGGGAACTGCTCGCCCGCCGGGGGACGGTGGTGCCCGAGCGGACCTTGCACCGCTACGCCCTCGAGGTGCTCGGCATCGGGCGCTCGGCCCGGGGCACAACGGTGCGTGTTGCGGACGGGGATCCCGGGGTCGAGTTGCAGATCGACTTCGGCAAGATGGGCGTGATCGACGATCCCGACTCGGGGCGGCGCCGGGGCGCAGCCCGGCCGGACAGCGACGTGGACTTCCTGGTTGACTTCGATGATGAGGCATCTCTTGTTGACCAGGTGGGGCTGACTCGGCGAAGCGGGTCGGGTCGCCAATGGCGGAGCCGTAGTTCGAAGCCCACACTACCGCCACGCCCGGAAGGGTGGTGAGGATCCCGGCCGGGGTATCGGCCAGCACCGCGCTCAACGCAGCCTCGGCGGCGGTGATCTCGGCCTCCAGCTTGGCCAGCAAAGACAGATCAGCCGCCAGGACCTGGCCTAATGCGACACGCTCGGCGCCGGACAGGCGTAGCGCCACCCGGGCCGCCTCGAGCACCTGGGCCGCCTTGGGGGTCGACAGCGCCACGCCCCGGCGGCCCACGAAGCGCCGCAGCCCAGTCACGCCCAGGCGTCGAACTCGGTCTGGGTCGCAGATCTCGACCATGATGACCCGGCCGGCCTTGGCGCCCAGCAGATCAGCGAAGCAGCCGTCCAGACCAGGGAACACCAGGTCCAGCTGGCCGATCACCTGGTTGGCCAACGCCACCCGGCAGGCCACCTTGCGCCGACGATGCGCCACCCAGGCCGCCTGGGTGGCCAGCGCGTCGCTTCGCACCGCTGGGCTGCGGCCGCCGCCACGGATCATCAACTCAGCCATGGCCCCCAAGTCCCGGGCGTCACTCTTGAGTCGACGCAACAACTGCTGGGACCGGGCCTCTTTCACCGCCGCCGGGTTGAGCTCGACCACCTCGAACCCGCCAACCCTCAATCGGGACACCAGGGTGCGGTGGTAGTGACCGGCCGACTCCACTCCGACCCGCACGATCTGCGCCAAGCGCAGCGTGTCACCCCGAGCGACCGCAGCCGCCAGGGACGAGAACCCGGTCTCGGTCAGCTCGAACTCGAAGGGAGCCACGACCACTTCGCCGTAGTGGTCCGCCACCAACGCCATTGCCATCGACTTGCCCACATCTACCGGCACAACCAGACAACGTCCGAGATCTCGACCTCGGACTCGAGCCATGAACTGAGCCTGGAGCTGACCACCAACATGAGCCATAGGGAAGCTTCCTCTCTGATGAGCGACGATTGCCGTCCCCATCCTGAGGCATCCCCAACCAGCACTGTGGGACCCTATGGAAGGTGTATCAGCTTTACCCGGCGGGCGTCTGATCTAGGGTGCGCAGGCTGTGGCGGGGCGCCGGCATCGGCGAGCCGGCACCCTTGATGCTCCTCCAGATGGCCTCGTTGAGCTGGTGGGAGTCGAGTTGGTCCGCTTGGAGTGGCGACTGTGCAGCCGACACCGCCGCCATTGGCGCACTGGTTGTCTGCAAGGTGTTGCCGGCGTCTGCTGGTCTCACCGCCTGGTACGCCAGGTAGTCCGGCTTGCTGGCGAAAGACGGTCCCATGGGAGTGGCATAGGTGTCGAACTGGGTCAGCGGCCGGATCCCGACGACGTCCTCCATCGTGCGCAGCATCGACACCGTCGAGTAGAAGGTGGAGTCGACCCTGCCGGTCTGGGTGTAGGGGCTGATCACCATCGAGGTCGTGCGGTGGGCGTCGACGTGGTCAGGACCGTTCTGGGCGTCGTCCTCGGTGACGAAGACGGCGGTGCTCTTCCAGTAGCGGGAGTGCGACACGGCATCGACCAGCGTCCCGACCGCCAGATCGTTGTCGGCCACGTACTCCTTGGCGCTGGGAGTGCCCGGCTTGGTGCCCGACGTGTGGTCGTTG
This sequence comes from Acidimicrobiales bacterium, assembly GCA_039583615.1. Classification (GTDB taxonomy): domain Bacteria; phylum Actinomycetota; class Acidimicrobiia; order Acidimicrobiales; family QHCF01; genus QHCF01. The sequence continues at coordinate 11,554 of JAVKSQ010000047.1, read as the reverse complement.
GGCAGGCGCACCAGCTCTACCGTCGGCAGGTTGCCGCCGGCCACGTACTGGTTGAATTCACGCAGCCACTCGCTGATGCGCGGCGCCCCGCAGTTGCGGCTCAACGGCGTGAACGTGCCAGGGCTGTCAGGGCAGCTCAGGTCGAAGCCCCGGTAGGCATGGTCGGTGTTGGCATTGAGCACCGGGTCGGCGGCAACCTCCTGGTTGCTCGGGCTGGGCGACACGTAGAAGCCATAGTTGCGGAAAGAGACGTGGGCGTCGGCGAGCCGGTCCCAGATGTAGGCGTCAGCCGGGGTACGGTTGGGAGCGATGGCCGGGTTACCGCTCTCCGAGGGGTAGGGGGCATTGCGGCCGGAGTAGTCGGCCGGCCACAACGCCTCGGAGTAAGGGTTGGAGTCGGCGGCGACATCCCAGTTCCATCCCTGGGCACTGATCTCTGCGTCGGCGTAGAAGTTGTCGAGGGTCACGAACCTGCGATCCAGGGCACGGCTGTTGGGCGCCGAGCCGTCACCGAACAGGTTCAGATGGGGATCCCCGTTGCCCTTGCCCAGCGATCCGAACTCCTGCTCGTAGGTGCGGTTCTCCCTCACGATGTAGATGACGTGCTTGATCGGCTGGGTGATCGCCGTGTTCGCACCCGGATGGTGGAAGCCGTCGTTGGCAGCAACCTGCACGGTGCCGTGGGCGAGGGCTGCGTGGGGGAGAGGCAGGGGAATTGTCGACAGGGTTCCCACGATCATCGAGCCGGCGTACTCGGCGGGGCTGATGCCCCCGGCACCGCCAACTGACGGGTTGGGGTAGCCGGGGCCGTCGTTGGGGCCAGCACCAAGTCCCTTGGTGTTGGCCACGAACAGCTTGGAGGCGGTGGCGACCACCGCGCTCGGGTACCAGGCGGTCGCCACGGACCCCATGACGCGTCCCCGGGCCAGGTCGACAACGTCGACGTCGTTATTGCCCGAGTTGGTCACGTACAGGTCGGACCCGTCGGGGGACAGAGCGACACCGGTGGGGTTGGTGCCGACGTCGGCGCGCTGGTAGGGGGCCAGGTCGACGGTCGACACCACCTGGTCGGTGGCGGTGTCGATGACGCTGACCTGGTCGCTGTCTCCGTCCGCCACGAACAGCTTCCCGGCCCGCGCGTCGAGGACCTCGGCGTTGGGGTGGGTGCCGACGGCAACCGTGCCGCGGACCGCTGGCGCGGCGCCGGTGAGGTCGAGCACCGACACCGTGTCGGCGCCTTGGTTGGTGACGAATGCGGTGGAGCCGTCCGGGGTGACGGCCACCGCCAAGGGGGCGTGTCCCACCGCCACCGTGCTCGTCGCTCCCGTGGCGACGTTGACGACGCTGGCGGCGTCGGCCAAGTGGTCCGCCACGACGAGGCGGCTGCCGTCGGGGGTGGCGTCCAGCCCGGCAGGGAACATGTTCACTTTCTTCCCCGCCGGGCTGACCGACGGCAGGTTGATCGGGGCGCTCTCGGTCAGGTGCCGGGCGGAGACCTTGTAGACGTGGATCTGTTCGTCACCGCCGCCGCTGGCGTAGGCGGTGGACCCATGGGGGCTGAACGCCAGGCCGTAGAACAGCGACTGGGGCGCCGGGTAGGCGATGGTTTGCACCACCTGGGAGGTATTGGCGTCGAGGACCTGAAGGGACTGAGCGCCCTGCCCGTCGTTGCTGACCAGGATCGTGCGCCCGTCTGGTGACATGCGCAGCCCGAGTGGCAGGTCGCCCAGGTTGGTCTGGTGGCCCGCCGGTGTCACCCGGTAGCCGACCGGGGTGATCGCGGTCCCGTCACCCTGTGGGCCGGCGGCGGTATTGGTCGCCGCCGCCGCCACCCCAGCGCCGAGGGCGGTGACCGCCACCGCTCCGACAGCGGTGAGCCGCCGCACCGTCATTCTCCGTCGCATGCGCACCTCCACGTTGGCTGCGCCCGGCCGAACGCCGAAGCTGAGGCGAAGCTACGAGCGCCAGGTTGACGGCTGTGGAGGAGACGGGTAAATCGTGTCGAACGCCGGGTGAATTGTCTCTAGCGCCGGCCCACCGTCACCGCAGCGCCAGGCCATCTCCTTAGGAGGTGGCCCGATGCGGGGCCAAGTCGAACCTGTTCGCCGGCGAGCCAGTCAGGCTTCCCCCCCAGCCTCCCTTCGGCGGCCAGCCGCCGGCCTTCACCTTGTCTCCTGGGATCAGGGACCGCCGGAGACCCGAGGAGCCCGAGAAGTGTGGGAGTCGGGGAACATTGCGTCACAGACTGTCAAGGGTCGAAAATCTCGTCTGATGATGCTGAGGTCGCTGGTCCAATTTCGGTTAGTCCTGCTTGCGGTTTCCAGCAGGCTGGTCGGCAACCGCAAGTTCCGTGGGCGCGTCCTGGTGACCCTGGCCACGGTCGGCCTGACGGCGGCAGCCATCTGCGCCGCCCGGCGGTTTGCCCATCTGCCCCCGGAGCCTGGCTACGAAGGCGGGCTGGGGCGGGGCTCAGGCTGGCGGGAGCTGGAGGGGCCTGATCTACGGTAGGCCAGCGGTGCGGGCTGTGGTGGTTGGGACGGGGGCGGTGGGGGCCAGGGCGGCCGAAGAACTGACCTCGTTGGTCCGGCTGGAGGCGCTCGCACTGGTGGACCAGGCACCTGGACGGGCCCGGGCCGTAGCCAAGAGGCTTGGGCCACCGGCCCGGGCCACCACCTGGTCAGACGATCTGGTGTCGCCCGGTGATGTAGCCATCCTGGCCTCCGCCCGATCCCTCGGGTCACTGGCACGAGCTGCTGTTGGTCGGGGGGCTCACGTGGTCTCGGTCGCCGACGCTCCCGAGACCGTTGCCGACTTGTTGACACTGGACACGGAGGCAAGCGAGCGGGGGCGCCAAGTGGTGGTGGGTGCCGGCTTTTGCCCTGGTCTGTCGTGCCTGCTGGCCCGTCACGGAGCCGCCACCCTCGACGTGGTCGACGAGATCCACGTAGCCAAGGTTGGCACCGGGGGGCCGGCCTGTGCGTCGCAGCACCACCGGGCCATGTCAGGGCACAGCCTCGAATGGCGGGACCGGGCATGGTCCCGCCCCCGGGCCGGCTCGGGCCGCTCCCTGTGTCTCTTCCCCGAGCCACTCGGATACCGCGACTGCTATCGCGCCCGGCTCGGTGACCCCTTGGTGCTGGTGCCGGCTTTCTCCGGAGTGGAGCGTGTCAGCGCCCGGGTGGCCGCCACCCGCCGGGACCGTTTGACAGCCGGACTTCCAATGTGGTGGCGGCCTCACCCGGAAGAGCGGTGGGGAGCGGTGCGAGTGGAGCTGCGAGGCTGGCGCGGGGCAGCCCGGGAGAGCTGCGTGCTGGGAGCGGCAGGCCAACCGGCCCGGGTGGCCGGAGTAGTAGCTGCCCTGGCCGCCCAGTGGTCGGTCGAGTCCTTGATGTCCCGGCCTGGGGCGGCCGGACTGGCGGAGCTGGTCGAGGAGCCCGTGTACTTTCTCCGGGAGCTGACCGACCGGGGAGTGCGGGCAGCCGTCTTCGAGGGCTCGGGAGCCACCACACCGTGAGCCCGCTTGCGCCGGGAACGGCAACCCGTTGCCGGTTAGTGCTCGGTGGCGGCGGCCGGAGCGAAAGCCACAGATGGGGCTGCCGGGAGGTGTTGTGTCGGCGGCCGCCGGTAGAGTAGCTGGTCAAGCCGCAAATCAGGGGGACGTAGCTCAGCTGGCAGAGCACCTGCTTTGCAAGCAGGGGGTCGTGGGTTCGAGTCCCATCGTCTCCACGCAAAAGTCCTGGTAGGAGGCTTGCAGGGCACCTCCCGGACGGGCCGTCCAGGGGTCGCAGTAGCCACGCAGTAGCCACCGGGTCGACGACCCTGGACTCCGGACGACGCCGGTGGACGGGTCGGCGTGGGGCTTCTGGCATTGACTCCACCCTCGGGCGAGGGCGGCCGCCGGTGTCGCCGAGGAGCCTCATGTCGACTTCTGACACGGGAGCCGGTGTCATCGCCGCCCTGGCCCGGTTGCGCCGGGCAGAGGCGACCATGGCAGTCGAACTGGAGGCCATCCGGGCCCCCATCGGCGAGGTCGAGGCGTCGCTGGCGTCATCCGGCTCCGGACTGCTCACCGTGGCGGAGACGGCACGAGAGCTTCGGGTCTCGCGGTCACGGGTGTTCGAGCTCTTGGCCACCGGCGAGCTGGAAGGTGTGCGGATCGGGAGGGCCCGCTGCGTGCCCCGCCGCTCGGTCGATGAGTTCCTGTCGCGGTTGGGAGCGGCGTGATGACGAAGGCGGCGAACAACAGGTCATCGATCTACCGTGACAGCGCCGGCTTCTGGCACGGCTGGGTCAGCTTCGGTGCCGCTCCTGGCGGCTACGGCGGCGACGCAAGCACGTCCAGGCCCCGACCAAGCGGGAGGTGGCCGAGAGGGTCAAGCGCCTCGAACGCCAACGGGACGGCGGGTACGCCGGCGACCGTCCGCTGACCGTGACCGAGTGGCTCGATGCGTGGATCGTGACCAGGGTGACCGCAGGGGCACGCGCCAAGACGCTGGAGGGGTATCGGGCCGACCGGCGCGCCCCGACCTGTGGGCGTGACCCCCGGCCGATGCCCGTCACGCCACGGAGGTGGTCCGGTGGTCGTGCCCGTCAAGTCCGCCGCCGGCCGGAGGGTGCTGGCGCTGCCAGCACCGATGGTCGAGCCGCTCCGTCGCCACGCCGCTGCCCAGGCAGCCGAGCGGCCTCGAGCCGGGAGCCGGTGGGCCGACCACGGCCTCGTGTTCGCCCGGTAGGACGGCGCCCCGAGTCGTAAGGAAACCGACTCTGCCGAGTGGCACCGGATCCTCCGCCTGGCCGCCGTCAGCGACGCCCGCCTGCACGACGCCCGTCACACGGCCGCCACCCTCCTCCTGGTCCAAGGGGTGCCTGCGGGGCTCGCCATGCGCCTCCTCGGCCACTCCGACACCCGCGTCCCCGCCCGCTACCAGCACGTCGTGGAGGAGGCCGCCCAGGCCGCTGCCGAACAGGTTGCCGTCGCTCACTGGGGTGCCTCGTGAGCTCAAGTATGAAGTAGCGCCGGTTACCGGCAAGGGTGTCGTACTAGCAACCTCAGCGGCGGCCTCCGCTGCGCCTGGGCGCCGGCCGACGCCGGCTACTTCGACGTGAGCGTCGCCCGGGCCGCTGGCCGGCCGGCCGACTATTGGGCGCGCATCCGATCCAACGATACCGGCCGCCCTAGACTGCCGGCTATGCGGCAAGGGCTATCAAAGACTACGAGGAACACGGGCGGGCGCTGATGCCACGCTGTTCGGACCAAGCCCTGGAGATCGCACTCCGTGAGTTGAGCGAGCACGCTGCGAGTGGCCGCAAGCGAGCGAACTGGCTGTCCACCTACCTGGTTGCCCAGCGGATGGAGGCGGCCGGCTACCCAATGAGCATCAACGGCACTGACCAAGGCGTCCATGATCTCTACGTCCTCGCGCCGGATCACCCCAGAGGACGGAGCAATCCCTTCGTGGACCTGCAGTCCGCCTATCGCTGGAGTCAGGTTCAGGACTCGGGCCGAAAGACCGTCTGGAACAACGCCACGAGGGACCATCCCCAGACTCCTCTCTTCAAGGAAGGGCACATCCAAAACGGGCTACTCCCGAACGCTATCGACGTCCTCCTGACCAACCTTGGAACCGAAGAGCCGCTGCCCGGACGGGACGCCCTGGCGGTCTTCCTGACCCGCGAGCACGACTGGCCGGCAGAGCCGTCACGAGAGGAGCTGCACAACGAGGCCGCCGCCCTCCTAGGCATCACCCCAGGAGACTTTCGCCGGATTAGCCAAGACGACCCGCCGCTCAGTTCCCCGATCCTCGGGACGCCCGAGTGGTCGTCCGAGCTGCTCAAAGCCTCCCTGCTCGGCCCACCAGCGCCAGTGACCGATGAAGTACATGGCAGCTCGGCCGTCGAGGAGATACCGATTGGCGCCGTCCATGAGCTGCCCGAGCAGTTTCGGCGGTTCCTCGGGCAGTACGGCATCGCCGTGGACGGGCCGGTCGAGATCATCGACATCTTGGCGTCAACGCTCGCATCCCAGTTGCTCATCATGGCCGGACCGAGCGGTAGTGGAAAGTCGCTCATGGCCTCGGCATTGGCCGCCTTCTTCGCCCCGGCAGACCGTCGCGGGCATCTGGAATCCCAACGGCTCCTCGCCAAGCCCGAAGAGTTCTTCGGCTACTACTCGCACCTCGTCGGCGCCGGCGCCTTCGTGGCCGATGACCAACTGCTATCGCTCCTCGAAGTGGCCGCCTCGGAGGAGACGACACCGCCCATCGTCACGATCGAGGAGGCCAACCTGTCGCCCATCGAGGGCTACTTGTCCCCGCTGGTCCACGGCCTCGGAGGCTTGGAGTCATCGACGTTGGCAATCCGACTACATGGCCAGCCGACCCAGGTCGAGTCCCAGATCCCCGAAGTCAAGGTGCCCCCGGTGCTCGAACTCCAGCCCTATCCCCGCTTCTTCGCCACGATCAACGTCGACGCAGAGTCGCCGGCACCAGCCCGCAAGGTAGTCAGCCGAGCCTGCGTCATGCTCTTGGAGACGCCCCGCTTCGAGACCGCACTGGCCGCTGCCGACACGCTCGTACACCCATCAGTCGGCGAGGCCAACGGTCCGGCCGCATCCCTCATCGGCCGACCCACAGTTGCCTTCGATCGCTATGCGGAAACTGGTAGCGACGCATACCAGCAGGCCTTAACCGAGCGAGCCGCCCGGCTCCGCAACGCCCTGGGCGTGGATGCCATCGCCCACCGCCAGCTTCAACGCAGCCTAATGTACATGGCCTGGTTCGTTGAACTGTCTGGCACGGAGGAGCCTGACGAAGATGATCCGGTCGTACAGGCGGCAGCCGACAACACGCTCGTTCACTTCATCCTGCCCAGCCTGCCAGCCGCACAGTTCGAGCGGGCCCTGGATGTCCTTGATGACGGCCAGCGCGCCGGCGTGCTCGCCGGCCGCCTGGCTCGACTCCGAGGGACCGTGGCCGAGCACCAGTTCGGCCCCCCGCCTGACTTCTGGGGAGCCTTGAGCTGAGCACCAGCGTCGCCTACCTGCGCAACGGCCGCAGGGTGGCGTCTGTCGAGGTGGCGGGACGCCTGCTCGCTGCCTTTCTGCCCTACGACCTGGTGACCGAGCCTGGCGGCCCGGGCGAGCTGCTCATCATCGAACCGCCGGAGCGGTCCCTGTGCGGACTGCTCACCCTGCCCTACGTGGCCGGACGTGAGATCGACTTCTTGGACCTGCACGTCCCGACCAGCGGACGCTTCAATCAGGATGACCTCGGCCTCCTCTGGGACGCCGGAGCTGAACTCGTCGCCTGGCGGAAGGAGCGCATCGCTCTCGCCCGAGAGGGCGCCACCTTCGGCAGCCCGGAGATCGAGGGTTCAACCGATGTTCTCCACGACTGGCGCTCCCTGGCCGCCTGCGCCCACGACGCTGCGGCCCTGCTCGGCCGTTGGCCCACGGTGCTGTCCCGCCGCTCAGCTTGGGCGCCGGTGGGCATACCGGGCGGAACCGAAGATCTCCGGACTACTGAGCGCGAGGCCGAGCGACGGGGCTACCTAACCATCCAGGAGGGACACTTCCAGGTCACCCAGAGTGCTCGCTGGCGAGGCCACCCGCAGCCACTGGTAAACGCCACTCTCGCGGCCTTGGCTCTCGCTGTCGTCCATCTGACGCATGCCAGCATGGCGGAAGTAGACCGCCAACTAGTGCAACCGCTCCTCCGCCCAATCATGACCGTCGCCCGCTTGGGCGCAGCGCCGACAGGCCACCGTGATCCTGACCGCTCCTCGTGGCCCGTGCCCTTCCAAGCCTTCGGCGCGGCCTGCATGCGCAGCATCGCCGCCCTGCAGTCTTCGCGCCGAGGTATGGGCGTCCTGCCCTTGCTCGATACCGACGAGCTATATGAGGCCTGGCTGGCCGTTCAGGTCCGACGGGTGCTCGACGCGCACTTTGGTCACTGGCGGGCACCGACCTCGGCCGCCCTGGCGGAGTGGGCCTCCGACGAGGCGACGTATGAGCTGTGGATCAAGCCCCGCATCGACCACAGCGGGCTGCGCTTCGGCCGTGAACGCTTCTACGCCGTGGTGGCCGACGTTCTGACGCCAGACCTCCTACTTACGGCCACCCGGGAGGATGAAACTGCTGTCCTGGCGCTCGATGCCAAGGCCTGGCACACCCTGCTCCCCGACGACGCCTTGTCGGAGAGCGCTAAGTACCTCTACGGCATCCGGCGGTCGGGCGAACCGGCAGGTGTGCCGGCCCTCGCCGGCGTCCAGCTCGTGACCTGTGCTCCGAGGCCCCATGTCCACGACGCCGATGTCGCCAGCGTCTGGGTGACGACCGCCACCCCAACCAGCGATGACGCCGTCCTCACTGGCGCCGTTCGCGACGCCGCAAACCGACTGGTGGCAGCGCTTCACGACCGGGAACGCCTCGCTTCCGGACGGTAGGAAGGGAGCGATGGCACGCCCGCCGCGTTGGACTCCGACCCTGGCCGCCGCCCGGAACGAGGCCGTTCTCGCAACCAACCTGTACAACGCGTCCGGTCAACCACGAGCCTTCGAGGGACTCGTCGTCCACATGCACCTCGCCTGGCTCTACCTGCTCCACGCCGAGTTCATTCGGGACGGTACCGAGTACCGCTACCGGGACCGGGACAACCCTCGCCGGTTTGTCCGAGTGGACGGCGAGCACCGGCGCTGGGAGCTGGCGAAGTGCGTGGAAGAGCACTGGCCCGACCCGGCGCACCCGGTGCGGAAGAACCTGGAGTTCTTCATTGCACTCCGCAACCGGATCGAGCACCGCCACGCCAAGGAAGACGCAAGTCTGGCGCTGGCCTTCAGCGGACACGCCCAAGCCCTCCTCGTCAATTTTGAGCAGGAGCTGGTAGCCGCCTTCGGACTGCGAGAATCACTGGTCGGCGTGCTGCGCTTTCCCCTCTTCATCGGCGGCTTCACGGAAGAGGGCGCAGCCGCATTGAGCCGTCTTCGGGACTCCCTGCCGGCTGACCTTAGGCGCTTCATGGCGGAGTTCCGCTCCGGGCTGGCAGAGGGCGTCGAGAACGACTCCCGCTTTGAGCTACGGCTGCACGTTGTCCTCCAGCAGGTCGCCCGTGGCACTGACGCTCTGGCCGTTCAATTCACCCGCTGGGGCGACATGACAGCCGAACAGCAAGCGCTCGTCGAGGAACTGGGCAAGCGCGGCCAGACGGTTGTCCGGGAACAGAAGCGCTCCATCGTGGGACACGGGCTCCTCCGGCCACACGAGGCGGAGGTACGCGTCCAGGCGATGGTGCCATTCCTCTTCAACAGTCACCATTTCTTACGAGCGTGGCAGATGAAGAAGATCCGTCCGCCGAAAGACGACCCTCACCCGGAGCGCACCGACGAACGCTACTGCATCTACGACGAACTGTCCCGGCAGTACGGCTACACCGAAGCGTGGGTGCAGTGGCTCATCAAGCACTGCTCCACCGCGGCCGACTTTCGGGCAACGACCGGCCGAGAGCCCGAAATAAAATAGCTGGTCACCGACTTCCGAACTTCCTCTCCATACAAGGCCGTAGACGCGCCAGTGGATACACCCTCAGCTTCAGCGGGACGGTGTAGCCCGACCTATCTTCTCCTTGGCCACCGCTAAGTAGGTTTGTGACACGTCAAAACCGAGGAAGCGGCAGCCGTGATGTATTGCTGCGACCCCCGAATTCCCCGACCCCACAAACGGGTCGAGCACCAAGTCGCCCGGCGAGGTCGAGAGGGCTATACACCGTCCGGGTAGCGATGTGGGAAACTGTGCTCCGTGGCCGTCGCCGCCCGTTGACGTGTTGAGCACCCAAACATCGGAAAGTTTTTCAGACTCCCACCCATTGTTGCGGCCACCAAACTCCGCCTTGGCCTCGTGGTAGGGGGCTCGGGAGAACTTCGGTGTGCGCTGTCTGCTCAGGTGGATGACATACTCGAGGTTTCGGCTGACCCGCGAGTTCTGTGGTTCGGGCAAGCTGGCCCGTTTTGCCCAGGTGATCATGGTCTTGACGTACAAACCGATCCGGGTAGCGCGCTCCGCTATCAGCGCTGGGATCATGCACTGCTCTCCGTCCTTTAGATACCCATGACCGGCTGAGTGCCTCCTGGCGGCGTGCTCTGCCCACTTGCGCCCGTCAAGGCCCTGCATTGCCCTGAGAGCTTCCACGGCGCTGCCGCGGACTTGGGTACGCGTATTGAAGCTGTCCATAACGTTCCACCACAGCGAGCCATCAGGGGTGACCGTGCGACTGAGCGCGAGAAGCACTTCGACGGTGTGCCGGATGAACCCTTCGGGAGTTTGCTCATGCCCGTAGGGACATAACTCCCCGTCAGCCCAGGTCGTAGTAAAAGTCTCGTCGTAGACCCTCATCCCCCAGTATGGCGTGGAGGTCACCACGCATTGCACTGTCTCGCTGGGCACCGCCGCGATAAGGTCCAGCGCGTGCCCGAGACGAAGTTCACTCTCCGAGGGGTTGGGTACGGCGACGACTGATGTGTGCCCTTCGGCTCTGGTCTCGAGGTAATCTATGACCCGGCTGCGCGGGACGAAGGTTTCCCGGTAGCTGTCCTGGTCGATCAGGTCCAGCACGTCATCAACGGAGAACCCGTCGCGCCGCCCTGTTACCCGGTCGGCGAAGGCGGCGCTCATCCCCACAGCTGGCAGCACCAAGCTAGCCGGGTAGCGGCTCGTCAGGCACTCATATCTGGACCGCTTCAGGGCGGCCACGGGGGTACGGGGTTTGATGTCGGGCAGGTTCGATTCGCGACTCATGGCCTGCTTTCCCCCAGTGGCGGCCGTGGCGTCCCTTCGGGACTCGAAGAGCAATAGTTGTCGTGACCGCAGAACTTCCATGTCGTTCTCCCGGGCGAGGCTTCGAGCGGCCCGCTCGGGTTCAGGAAGCCGTGCGCGAACATACGTTCGTGGTGTGACAGCCTCACGGCTCGCCCGCCGCTGGCTTGGGGAGCGGGAGGCCGAGATGGCGGTGGGCGTCTGCGATGTCTTCCAGGCGCATGATCGCCTCGCCCCGGAGGATCTTGGTCAGTCGCTGGTAGTCAGTGCCAGTGGCCTGGGCGTAAGCCTTGACGGTCCGGTAAGGCGACCTGGTGACGGCCTCGGTGATGGCGTAGGCGAAGTCATGCTGGACCCGAGCTGTGATGGCCCGGGTCTCCTCGCCCGCGTCGCCCGTCTCGCGCCAGCGAAGTTGAGCGACTTTGCCGAACCCCCTGGGGTCGAGCGTGAAACTCCGCGGCTTGAAGCGGGGGTCCGACACCAGACATCCACTGTAGGCGACACCCACCGCCACAGTATAGCTATCCGGCATGGATAGTGTAAGCTGAGTGTAGCAATCCTTTAAGGACAACTGGCGTCGTCCAGGGGTACTTTCGGCGCCGAGGAAGTCTCCTTCGTCGCGTCTTCGTTAAGCTTGATCTGTCAAGCTTGCGCCGGCGACGCGTGCGCGCAGGGCCCGAGCCGACGCCGAGCTGGAACGGCGGATCTCGTATGCCGCCATGCCCGCCGACGACCGAGCCGACCACGGCC
>JAVKSQ010000046.1:0-13651 GCA_039583615.1 Acidimicrobiales bacterium | reverse complement strand
GCCACCAGGCAAAGCAGGCGGGCGTGGGTGGCCCCCATGGCCGCGGCCAGCTGGTCCATGGCGTCCACCGCCTCGGCGGTGGTGGCGCCCTCCACGACAGCAGAGTCCATGGCGTCCACCGCCTCGGCGGTGGTGGCGCCCTCCACGACAGCAGAGTCCATGGGATATATCGTACAGACACGGTGTATCAGCGAAGGGCATCGGCTCACTGGTCGGCGGGGAGCTTCTCCCTAAGCCTCCTAGCACATGTGCTAGCGTTGGCCCGTGGGCATGGTTGGGCTACGAGAGCTGCGACAGCAGGCGTCCGAGCTGGTACGGCGAGTGGAGGCCGGCGAGGAGGTGACCATCACCGTGGCCGGACGGCCCAGCGCTCGGCTGGTACCCGTCGCCCCACGTAGGTGGCGTGGATATGCCGAGGTGGCGGAGCTGTTCAGCGGCCGGGCCGACGCCGAATGGGAGACCGATCGGGATCGGATCGACCAGGCGCTGCACGATCGCTGGGAACCCGAGTGAGGGCGGTGCTGGACACCAGTGTGGTCATCGCCGTGGACGTACCACCCCTGCCCGGTGAGCTGGCCATCAGCGCCGCCACGCTGGCCGAGCTCCACTTCGGGGTCCTGGTGGCAGGCGAGCAGGCCGTCCGCGCCGAGCGTTTGAGGCGCCTGAGTGCCCTCCAACGCCACTTTGACCCGCTGCCGGTCGACGGCGCGGTAGCGGCCAGCTATGGCCAACTGGCTGCCGCCCTGGTGACGGCGGGCCGCCAACCGAGGCCGCGGACCATGGACCTGTTGATCGCCGCCACCGCCCATGCCCACTCCGCCCGGCTCTACACGCGCAACGCCAGCGACCTCGCCGGCGCCGTGGAGCTGGTGGAGATCGTTCCCGTCTGAGCGGTGCAGCGGTGAGAAGCTCTGGGCATGTACGCCATCAGCTCGCTGCTGCTCGTGGTGGCCGTGTCGCTCATCATCACCAGGGTGGCCACGGTGATCCTGGTGGCATCGGGCCTGTCCCGCCAGGCGGCCCGCTTCCAGGCTCGGTCGGCGTTCACCGGGGCGGGCTTCACCACCACCGAGTCGGAGAGCGTCGTCAACCACCCGCTCCGCCGCAAGGTGGTGATGACCCTCATGCTGCTGGGCAACGCCGGCATCGTGGCGTCGGCCAGCACGCTCATCATCGGGTTCAGGGGAGGCAGCGCGGCCAACGCCGGGTGGCGCATCCTCGAGTCGCGAGATGCCACGTGGCGACGGCTCAGACGCCTCTTTGAGGATGCTCGCCCCACTGGGTCAGTCGTGGAAGAACTGATCGCCGAGCGCAGGGCTGAGGCGGCACGTGAGCGGTGAGGAATCGGCGGTCATCGACGCCTCGGCCCTGCTGGCGTACGTCTACGGCGAGCCCGGAGGGGATCGTCTACCGAGGTTGGCCGGCGATCTTCCGGTCATGTCGACGGTCAACTGGAGTGAAGTGGTTCGGAAGGCTTTGCGGAGCGGATCGGCTGCGCGCGGCCTGCCGTGATGCTGGCGTGGACCTAAGGGTGTTCACGGTCGAGCAGGCCGAGCAAGCCGCCAAGTTATGGTCGGAGACGCATTCGCTCGGGCTCTCCTTGCCGACCGGGCCTGTCTGGCGTTGGCCATCACGACTGGACTACCGGCGCTGACGACAGATCGTCCCTGGTCTGAGATCGCCATCGATGGGCTACGGATCGAGGTGCTTCCGAGGTGAGGGCCGATGGACCCATCCGGCCCCAAGAGCAGCCGTTCTTCTACCTCTGGGACTCGCCGGCGCCGTGGAGCTGGTGGAGATCGTTCCCGTCTGAGCGGTGCAGCGGTGAGAAGCTCTGGGCATGTACGCCATCAGCTCGCTGCTGCTCGTGGTGGCCGTGTCGCTCATCATCACCAGGGTGGCCACGGTGATCCTGGTGGCATCGGGCCTGTCCCGCCAGGCGGCCCGCTTCCAGGCTCGGTCGGCGTTCACCGGGGCGGGCTTCACCACCACCGAGTCGGAGAGCGTCGTCAACCACCCGCTCCGCCGCAAGGTGGTGATGACCCTCATGCTGCTGGGCAACGCCGGCATCGTGGCGTCGGCCAGCACGCTCATCATCGGGTTCAGGGGAGGCAGCGCGGCCAACGCCGGGTGGCTCATCCTCGAGCTGGTGGCCGGCCTGCTGGCCCTGGTCTTCATCTCCCGCAGCTCCTGGGCCGACCGGCGCCTCACCAGCTTGATCGGCCGGGTGCTCAGGCGCTACACCGACCTGCCGGCGCGGGACCTGGACGGCCTGCTGGACCTGTCAGGCAGCTACGCGGTGAGCGAGCTGGCCGTTGACCCCGCTGACTGGGTGGCCAACCGCACGCTGGGCGAGCTGGGGCTGCGGGACGAGGGGGTGGCGGTGCTGGGCATCACCCGACCCGGTGGGGACTACCAAGGGTCCCCGGTCGGATCGACCACCATCTTCCCGGGCGACACCCTGGTCCTGTACGGGCAGGCCGAGAGCCTGAGAGAGCTCGACCACCGGCCGGCCGGTCCCGAGGGGGACAGTCGCCACCAGGCGGCCGTGGCCCGCCAGGAGGAGGTGGTCCGCAGCGAGCAGTCGCGGGACCCGGCGGCGTAGCAAGGGACTTCCTCAGGAGATCCGAGCGACGTCCAGCTGGGAGCAGATGGCCCTGGCGGTCGTGATCGGAAGCTCCCGATGACGCGGCACCGAGGCCCGCCGGCCGCCAGTAGGGCTCTCCCAGATCGAGTGCCGGGATCCCTCGCGCACCAGCCGGCAACCGTGCTCGATGACATGCCGCTCAAGGTCCCGCCGCCGGATCACCGGGCTCGGTCTCGACTTACCCGCGGGTAGTACCGCGCGGTGAGGACCAGCAGTAAACTGAGAGTGGTGGTTGGATTCCCGCTCACCGTCATCTGCGAACCGGTAGAGGAAGGATGGCTCCAGGCGCGGATCGCGGAGCTGCCAGCTGTCATCACCGCCGGCAAGACCGAGGACGAGGCGGTGAACCTGGCCCTTGACGCTCTGCGAGAGTACATCCTGTCGCTGGGCGCCGGGTCTCCTGGCCAGGTGGCGCCAGGTGGGTGGAGCCGGACCGTTGAGGTCATCATCGACGCCAAGGCTAGTGTCGCAGAGCGGTAGTTCGTCAAGCTAACGCTTCACGTCTTATGAAGTTTGACTGTCCTCGTCTGACGTGACATAGTCAAGACGGTGGGCTCTGTTGAGGCATAAGCCGCGAGGCGTTACAGGCATCCGGAGGGATGCTCTCCACGGTCCAGCGACCGTGGCTCCATTGCCCCGGCCCCTTGACACAACCCCGCGTCATACTGGCAAGGCGGCTCCTGGCGGAGGGAGTCGGCTCTCCTGACAGGAGGTGATCCGTGGACTTCGACGAGCTGGTGGAGCTGGCAACCGGGCACGGGGCCTACGACTACCAGCGGCGCGTCGCCATGGAGGGGCTCCCCGAGCTCCTGCGGGTGCCGACGGGAACCGGCAAGACCCTGGCGATCGTCCTCGGCTGGCTCTACCGCCGGCGCCACCACCCGGACCCGGCTGTGCGGGCGGCCATACCGCACTGGCTGGTCTTCGTGCTCCCCATGCGCGTGCTGGTCGAGCAGGTCCACGCCATGGCCCGCGACTGGCTGGACCGGGTCGCCCCGGATGTCGACGTCCATGTCATCATGGGCGGCGAGGGGGTGCGAGACAGCAGGTGGCTGCTCAACCCGGGTCGCGACACCGTTGTGATCGGAACGGTCGACATGCTGGTGTCGAGGGCCCTCAACCGTGGGTACGGCGAGTCACGTTTCATCTGGCCGGTGGCCTTTGGCCTGTTGAATGCCGGCTGCGCCTGGGTGTTTGACGAGGTGCAGCTGATGGGTCCTGCGCTACCCACCTCGCGCCAGCTCCAGGCCTTGCGGCGCGACCTGGGGACGCCGGCGCCGTGCACCTCAACCTGGATGTCGGCCACGGTTGAGCCCTCGCAACTACAAACGGTGGACAGTGGGTCCGTCGGGAGCACCATCGAGCTGGGGGTGGATGACCGAGATGGGCCTCTGGTCAGGAGGCTCGGAGCCTCCAAGATGGTGCGAAGCCTGGAGCTGGATCCGGATCACCGGGCCCGTAGCCTGGCCGACCAGCTCCTCTCGGAGCACAAGCCAGGTACCCGGACCATTGCCGTGATGAACACGGTGAAGGCGGCGGTTGATCTCTGGCGGGAGATCAGCCGACTTTCCGGGGCGGTCGATGTGGTGCTCCTCCACTCCCGATTTCGCCCACCCGATCGCCAGGACCACACGGCCCGCGCCCTGGAGGACGTTGACGCCAATGGACCTGGGCGGATCGTCGTCTCGACTCAGGTACTCGAAGCCGGGGTCGACATCACGTCCGCCACCCTCTACACCGAGGCGGCTCCGTGGCCCTCGATGGTACAGCGGGCAGGTCGCTGCAACCGCTCGGGGGAAGCCGAGGACGCCGTCCTGTTGTGGTCGGAGCCGGCCAAGCCGGCGCCGTACGAAGCCGGCGACATCGACGCGGCGGGGGCTGCCCTGTCACATCTCGAGGGCCGCCAGGTCACGCCCGAGGACATGGGTGGTCAGGGAGTGGCGGTGACGGAGGTGATACATCCGGTGCTACGGCGCCGGGACCTCGTGGGACTGTTCGACACCACCCCTGACCTGAGCGGCAACGACCTCGACGTCGGGCGGTTCATCCGGGCCCCGGGGGGCCTGGACGTGGCTGTTGCCTGGTGGGACTTGGCCGGCACGCCGCCTGAGGAGCGGCCGTTGCCGAGCCGGGAGGAGCGGTGCCCGGTCCTGGTCGGGGACCTCAGGGCAGCGCTTGGCTCCCGCGGTGCAGCCCGGGCGGCCTGGCGCTTCGACCACCTGGACGAGAGCTGGGTGGTGTGCCGGGCCGAGGACGTTCGTCCTGGTGGCGTCGTGGTGCTCAGGGCGCTCGACGGCGGGTACGACCCGGAGATCGGGTGGGACCCGGGTGGCAGGCATCCGGTGGACGAGCTCGGCCAAGGCGCCTCGGACCAGGACCTGTCTGACACGGCCGTATCCTCTGACCCGGCCACCTTCGACCGGGAGTGGCTCGCTCTGCGCCGCCACCTGGAGGACGTCGAGCGGGAGGTGCGGTCGCTGGCGGACCAGCTCGCGCTCACCGGCCTGAGCGAAGACCTGCTGGAGGCGGCGGCGGTGGCCGGACGCCTGCATGACCTGGGCAAGGCCCACCACGTCTTCCAGGAGATGTTGCTCGGCCCGGTGCGAGGAGACGAGTCACGGCTGGCGGAGCTGAGCGCGGGCGGCCCGTGGGCCAAGTCAGCCCACCACGGAGGGCGCTACCCGAGGGATCGCCGACACTTCCGTCACGAGCTGGCATCGGCGCTCGCCCTCCTGGGCGACGGAGGAGGTGCCCTGGCCGATGTCGTCGAGCGGGACCTGGTGGTCTACCTGGTGGCGGCCCACCACGGGCGGGTGCGCCTGGGGATCCGGTCGCTGCCTGAGGACGGCCGACCGTCCGAGGGCCTGGCGGCACTGGGAGTGTGGGACGGGGACGTGCTGCCCGCGGTCGAGGTTCCGGGCCTCGTCATCCCGGCCCAGACCCTTGACCTGCAAGCGATGGGGATCGGGCTCGATCCCTCCGGCCACCGATCGTGGACCGAACTGGCCCTCACCTTGATGGATCGTGGCGACCTCGGCCCGTTCCGCCTCGGTTTCCTTGAGGCGCTGGTGCGGGTGGCGGACTGGCGGGCCAGCGCGGGCGTGTCCCAGGACGAGGCCTGCCATGCCTGATCACGTGCTGGCCGGATGCCGCGCTGAGCCGCTGGGGGCCTATCTCAAGGGAGTGGGGATGCTGCGTCTGGTGGCCGCACAGGCAGACCACCAGGTCCGCGGGCGCTGGAAGGACGAGGTCCTCACCTTGACCACCTGCCTGGGGAAAGAGGATCTGCTCGACTTCTTCCTGCGAAGCTGGCGCCCGACGCCTTTGGTCTCGCCATGGAACAAGGGCGGCGGCTTCGACAGCCAGGGAAAGAGCCCCTCGGCCGTGCGAGCCGTCACCGCCGTCGAGCGATCCCGATCCGATCGCCTGGAGTCCTATCGCACCACCATCGCTGCCGCCCGCCGGGTGGCGGAGATGGCCCTGGACAAGGAGCACTCTGTAGAGGCGTGCCGGGCTCTCCTCCCAGACGCCGCCCTTGCCTGGCTGGACGCGGCGGTGGTGCTCACCGACGCAGGGCCGGTGTACGCACCCCTTCTCGGCTCGGGGGGCAACCTCGGGCGCTTGGAGCTCTCGATCAACTTCATGCAGCACTTGCCGGAGGTCATCTGCCTGGACCAGGACGGCGATGTCCCGGCCCCCTCCGGCGTTTGGCTGCGAGCATGCCTGTTCGGCGGAGAGCAGGTGGGCCTCCTGCCGGCGTCCACCGCGCAGTACGATCCCGGCCGGGCCGGAGGTGTCAACTCGTCCCCGCTGGGTGATGCCGGCAGCTTGGTCAACCCGTGGGACTTCATCTTGGCTCTCGAAGGCGCCGTCGCCTTTGCCAGTGCGGCGGCCCGCAGGCTCGGGGCGAGCAGCGGTGGTACGGCAGCCATGCCCTTCACGGTGGGCGCCACCCCGGTTGGTTACCCGGACGCCTGCGCGGCGGAGGGCTCAAGGGGCGAGCTGTGGGCTCCCCTGTGGAAGCGGCCGGCCACCTGGCCCGAGGTGGCCCGTCTCCTGGGTGAGGGTCGGGCCCAGTGGGGTAGGCGCCAGTCCCGCAGCGGGCTGGACTTCGTGAGGGCCACCGCCAGCCTGGGTACCGATCGAGGCGTGGACCGGTTCGTCCGCCACGCCATCGTCGAGCGCCTGGGCCAGAGCATGCTGGCGGTTCCGGTGGGCCGGGTCGACGTCCGGGTCAAGCCAGGGGTGCCCGCCCTGGGCCAGCTTGACGGCTGGGTGGGACAGGTGGCGCGGGGCCAGGACCCGCCGGCCTCTGTCTCTTTGGCCCTCCGGCGCCTCCAGGAAGCCCAGTTCCAGATGGCCTCCAGGGGCGGAGGGCGCCGGCTCCAGGAGGTGCTGGTGGTGCTGGCCGAGCTCGAGGGGGCAGTGGCCCGCGCCACCGCGTTCCGAGAGAAGGCCGCGATCCAGCCAGTTCGCGGTCTGCCGGCTGACGAGTGGTTGTCCGCCCTGGACGCCGGGGGAGGGTCGTCGCCAGAGCTTCGCCTCGCTGCCGGGTTGGCTTCCCTAGGCGACGGCCGGCCACCGGGGGCAGTGCCGAGTCGGGCCGGGCGCCTGGCCCTCCTGCTGCGGCCCGTCCAGCTCGACGAGCGGTGGCGTCTCGTCTGGTCGCCGGGAGGGACGGCAGTGCCAGGGCTGGCCGGCCGCCCCCTCGGACAGGTCCTGGCCGAAGCGCACCGGCAGCGATCGCTCAGGATGGCCCAGGGCGGTGGCCAGGAGGCTGAGGGCGAGCGGCACCAGGTCGGGGTCCAGTCAGCGTTCGCTCACGGCCTCAACGTGACCCGTGCAGACGCGGCGCGCCTGGTCGAGGACCGTGTGGACGAGCACCTTGGTCGCCTGCTCGGCGGATTGCTCCTGCTCGATTGGTCGGGAGTCCAGGCGGCGCCCTGGGCTGCGCCGGCCGATCCGCCAGCCTGGCCGCCCCAGCCGGCGTGGGCCGTCCTCGCCCCGTTCTTCGAGCGCCGGCAGGAGGATCTTCGCCCACAGGGGGACTGGGTCGCCCAGCTCTGCGCCGGGCAGGTGGAACGGGTCCTCGAGGCGGCGCTGCTGCGGTTGCGCATGCTCGAGCAACGAGTGGTCGTGGTGCGCAATGGCGCGGTCATGGCTTGCGGTGTCGACGGCCGACGCCTCGCGGCTGCGCTGCTGTTGCGGTTGTCCCATGGCGCCTATGCCGCGCTGCTCGACCAGGTGGCGCCTCGGATAGTGGACGAGCAGCTGGACCGACCGGATTCACAGCCCAGAGGGACGATCGAAAGGATGCAGGTACCATGAGCCTTGCCGACACCCGACATCGCCAGCTGTTCGAGGTCGAGCTCGAGCCGCTGGGAGGCCCCCGGTTCCAGCCGGCCGGCTTCCCCGATATCGGGGCCGCCACCTTCCAGCGGCCGCTGCGCGACGCTGACGGCGATCTGGGATGGGTCCAGGCTCTGCTGGTGGAGTCGACCCAGTCCATGGCCAACTTCTTGGAGTCAACTGCCTGGGATCCGGCCGAGGAGCGTCCGGTCAGCATCTTCGAGGGGCTGCCCTACGTGCGGGTCGTGGCGGGCGACGACGGGCGCTACCTGACCTCCAGCAGGACTGAGGCCCACCGGCTGGCATCCGCCTTCGTCAAGGACGCCAGCCTCGCCGGCGTAGGCATGCGTGAGGTGATACGGCAGCGGCTGGGCCTGCGGGACGACACTCCCGTGCCACCACGGGCGATCGCCAGTGCGGTGTTCGCTCTTGACCCATTCTGCCTGGTGCACGGCGTGTTCTTTGCCGAGCCAGCCAGGGTATGGCCCGGCCAGCCCAAGGTGGCTCGGGCCCTGAGCGCCTTCGTCGAGGCCGTCGACGTCAGACCGGCAAACAGCGGTGGCGTCAAGCGGGACCAGGTACGGCACTCGAAGTCGGAGACGGGTGGCTCAGAGGAGGGCTACGGCAGCATTCCCTTCCATCGCTTGGAATGGACAGCCGGACGCATAGCGGCGTCCTTCTGCCTCGACCGGGCCCAGATCGCCTCCTACGGCTTGGGCCAGGCAGGTGGCGCACTCCTGGAGGCGATCGCCCGGTGGGAGGTGCGAGCCCTGCTCGACGGAGGCTTTCGCCCCCGTACGGCCTGCGATCTCGTCCCGGTCTCGCCTGTTGTGGTCGACCAGGCTGGCGACCCGTTGCCGTCCCTGGCCGAGCTCGAGGCGGAGGTGCGGCAACTGGTCCCAAGCTGCGCCGATCTCCTGGGCGATGGCCAGGCCATCGAGGTCGTGTGGCGGGACCCCGAGCGCAAGTCGCCCAGGAAGGCCTGATGCCCACCACCTTGGCCTTGTCCTTCCCGTGGGGGCGGTACCACGCCACGCCCTGGAGCCATCACGTCAACGAGGGGCTGGTGGAATGGCCGCCGTCGCCCTGGCGCCTGGTTCGCGGCCTGTACGCCACCTGGCGATGCCGCCTGCCGGATCTGCAGTCGCGAGAGGTCCTGGCCATGCTGGAGGCGCTGTGCGATCCGCCAACGTACTGGTTGCCATACAGCCGGCGGGCTCACACTCGTCACTACCTCCCCGACGCCAGGGGCGGCACCGACAAGGCGTTCGACGCCTTCGAGTCCTTCGAGCGGGGCGCCGATGTAGTGGTGAGGTGGCCCACGGAGCTCTCAGGACCTCACCGCCAGTATCTGGGCCAGCTGGCCGAGATGCTGCCCTACCTCGGTAGGGCGGACTCCATCTGCCAGGCTCGCCTCCTTGCGGAGGACGAGGAGCCGATGGGCTCGCCTTGGCTGCCGTCAGGTGAGGATGAGACCAGCCGCACGGGTGAGGCTCGGGCCCGGTCGGACCTTGGCCTACCTCTATTGGTGCCGCGCCGGCCCCTCGATGTTGCCGGCTTGACAGTTCGCACTCTCGACCTCAGGGCCAGGCGGTTGGTCGACCCTCCGGGGGCCAGGTGGGTACGCTACGGCTGTCCACCGGCCGCGCCCGATGGGCGCCAGGCCGCGGCACCCCGAGCTCGCCCGCATCCGACCGCGGTGCGCTGGTCGATCGCCACGCCCGCCAGCCCGTCGGTCAAGGCGGCAGTGGCCATGGCCGACATCTTGAGATACGCCGCCATGGGCCGCTACGGGCGTGCCAACGCTGACGCAGTGTCACCGGTACTGGCCGGGAAGGATGAGGAGGGTCACCACCTGTCCGGCCACCGCCATGCCCACTACCTGGCCGTAGACACCGACGAAGACGGGCTGCTCGACACTCTGGTCCTCTGGGCGCCGGCTGGCTTGGCGGAGGCCGAGGTTGCCGCCCTGACCGGCTTGCACGAGCTGAGGGGCTTCGGCCACGTTGGCGACTTCCGCCCCTGTCGCCTGGGCTTGGAAGCTCTGGGCAAGGTGGGGGACGCTGCTCCCGAGCTGGTGGGGCCAGCAGTGCGATGGCGCAGCCACACTCCCTTTGCTCCTCCCCGCCATGCCAAACGACACCAGCCGTGGCGTGACCTGATCATTCGGGAGGTCAACCGGGAGCTTGAGAGTCGGGGACTGCCGGTGGCGAGCTCGGTGGACCTCGGCAGCGGCCGGCATGACTGGTTGGACTTTCGCCGCCATCGGGTCACCAAGGGGGAGCATCTAGCCGACGCCCGCCGGGCCACCGGCGTGCGAATCACGTTTGCCGAGCCGGTGACCGGGCCCATCTCCCTAGGGGCCCTGAGCCACTTCGGTCTCGGACTGTTCATCCCGGACGATGGACGACCTGCCGCCTGAGCTGGCCGAGGTGCCGGCCCTCGTCCCGGCCCGGATGCTCAACGAATTCACCTACTGCCCCCGCTTGTTCTTCCTGGAGTGGGTCCAGGCCCGCTTCGCTGACAGCGCCGACACGGTGGAGGGGAGGTACCACCACCGCGGCTCCGACCGGGAGGAGGGCAGCGCTCCCCTACCAGAGGAGGGCGACCTCCTGGGGGCGAGGTCGGTGCTGGTCTCGTCGCCGGAGCTAGGCCTCGTCGGCCGCATCGACGTGCTGGAGTCAGAGGATGGCTACGTCCGGCCAGTCGACACCAAGCGAGGCAGCCCCCCCGACGTGCCCGGAGGCGCCTGGGAGCCGGAGCGGGTTCAGCTGTGCGCTCAGGGCCTGTTGCTCCGACACGGGGGCTACCGATGCAAGGAGGGTGACCTCTACTTCGCCGGAGCTCGTAGAAGGGTTCGGATAACCTTCGACGACGACCTCGTGGCCCGGACCGTGTCCCTGCTGGAGGGCCTCCGCGACGTGGCGGCGCGTGGAGACGCCCCGCCACCTCTGGTCGACAGCCCAAAATGCCCGAGGTGCTCCCTGGTCGGCATCTGCCTGCCGGACGAGACCAACGCCCTGGCCGCCCGGTCAGAGCAGCCGCCACGGCGACTCCTGCCCCGGGATCCGGAGTCTCGACCCCTCTACGTCACTGAGCAGGGCACCAGCGTCGGGCTGAGGACGGGTCGTGTGGAAGTCAGCCGCAAGGGTGAAGCGGTGGACACGATCCGTCTACTCGACGTGTCCCAGGTCTGCGTGTTTGGCAACGTCCAGGTCACCTCCCAGCTCATCCGCAAGCTGTTCAGCCTGGAGGTGCCGGTTTGCTGGTTCAGCTACGGGGGCTGGTTCGAAGGGATCGCCGAGGGGTTGCCGGCCAAGCACGTCGAGCTCCGGCGGCGTCAGGTGGCCGCCGCCCATCAGGGCGGGCTGGCCATCGCCAGGAGGATCGTGGCCGGGAAGATCCGCAACGCCCGGACACTGCTGCGACGCAACACCCGGCGAGACGAGTCCACGACCCTCTCCCTCCTGCAGGATCTGGCCGAGCGGGCACGAGATGCAGGCAACATGGCGACCCTGCTCGGCATCGAAGGAGCCGCAGCCCGCTCCTACTTCTCTGCCCTCAGCTCGATGCTCCGTGAGGATTCATCCCTGCCTGGCCTTGCCTTCGCCTTCGACGGGCGCAACCGGCGACCGCCGCTGGATCCTGTGAACTGCCTGTTGTCGTTCGCCTACGCCCTGCTCGTGAAGGACCTGACCGCGGTGGTGTACGCGGTCGGCTTCGACCCGTACCTGGGGTTCTACCACCGCCCCCGCTTCGGGCGACCAGCCCTCGCTCTTGACCTGGCCGAGGAGTTCCGTCCCCTGATAGCAGAGTCTCTTGTCATCAATGCGATCAACAACGGGGAGGTTCGGCCCACGCACTTCGTGGTGCGGGCCGGGGGAGTGGCTCTCACCCCGGAGGGCCGCAAGGCCATGCTGCAGGGCTACGAGCGGCGGCTGGATGTCCAGGTCCGCCATCCCACGTTTGGCTATCGCATCAGCTACCGCCGAGTGCTGGACGTGCAAGCCCGTGTACTGGGCGCCCACGTTCTCGGTGAAGTGCCCGAGTACGTTCCGTTCGAGACTCGATGAGCAGTGGCCAGACGACGCTACCTGGTGGCCTATGACATTCGCGAGCCGAAGCGCCTGCGGGCGGTCCACTCCACGATGAGGGCGTTCGGGTACCCTCTGCAGTACTCGGTCTTCATCTGTGATCTCGACGCGACCGAGAAGATCCGGTTGCGGGAGGCGCTGGGGAAGGTGGTGCATCACCGCATGGACAGCGTGGCCCTCGTCGACCTCGGCGACGCGGAGGCCCGGGGCGCGGAGTGCATCGAGTTCATCGGCCCAGCTCCCGCCCTGCCTCGGTCAGGCGCGCGTATCGTATGAGCGACCGCTCCAGTGGAGGGTCGATCCATGGCCAGCGCTCGACCGCTGGTCAGGGGTCCGCAACGACGCTTGGCAACTACATAGATCGGAGCTCCCGGCGCCTTTATGGCAAGCGCTCGAACACGGTTGCGTATGGGCTGGTCAGGAGCTAGTTTTCTGATCAGCCCTTTCCACGGTCATATGGCCGTGGCTCCATTGCGGTGCCGGTAACGGTGGGCTACGCCGGGGCAACGGTGAACTTTCCACGGTCATATGGCCGTGGCTCCATTGCGGTAGTCGTCGGTGGCCAGCATCGCCGCCCACGCCGATATCTTTCCACGGTCATATGGCCGTGGCTCCATTGCGGTACGGTGGCAACCGTGCTGACCAGTGCGGTGCCGTTCCACTTTCCACGGTCATATGGCCGTGGCTCCATTGCGGTAGCAGGCGGGCCAACTCGTCCTCGTAGATCAGCACGCTTTCCACGGTCATATGGCCGTGGCTCCATTGCGGTGGTTAGTGCGGTCATGTCGGTAGGGTCACTCGACAGGCTTTCCACGGTCATATGGCCGTGGCTCCATTGCGGTGCCCGTCACCGCCTCTTCACCCCAACTGCCGATGTGCTTTCCACGGTCATATGGCCGTGGCTCCATTGCGGTATGGCGCTCACCAGGTTCAATACGCAGGTGGCCAGAGCTTTCCACGGTCATATGGCCGTGGCTCCATTGCGGTGGCGTCGTGCAGGACGCCATCAAGGGCGCCGCCCTCCTTTCCACGGTCATATGGCCGTGGCTCCATTGCGGTCGCCCCGAATCGATCAGGTGCGCCCGCAGGTGACTGCTTTCCACGGTCATATGGCCGTGGCTCCATTGCGGTGCGCATGAAGGCGAAACCCGACGCCAGCGGATCCGCACTTTCCACGGTCATATGGCCGTGGCTCCATTGCGGTACGCCCCCCGTGTCACGACTGGGTTGGCGCACCACCTTTCCACGGTCATATGGCCGTGGCTCCATTGCGGTGGCGGGTGGTGGTGGTCATGTGGTCCTCTCTGCGACCCCTTTCCACGGTCATATGGCCGTGGCTCCATTGCGGTGTCGAGCACCACTGGCAGATCATCCTCGGTCTGGCCTTTCCACGGTCATATGGCCGTGGCTCCATTGCGGTATAGCGGGCAACAATGCCCGGGAAATAGCCCGTGGGGCTTGCCACGGTCATATGGCCGTGGCTCCATTGCGGTACCGGCTTGCCACGGCCGACGCAGCCGCGCCCATCTGCTTTCCACGGTCATATGGCCGTGGCTCCATT
>JAVKSQ010000045.1:0-13894 GCA_039583615.1 Acidimicrobiales bacterium | reverse complement strand
AACACCCGAGGGAATGGCAGACTCATCCGGCCGCGCGAATGACGACGCTCGGTCCCCGGTTCATCGAGTAGAGCGGGCAATCATCCCTCGCCTTGGCCCAAGGCTGGCGAAGACATGCGCTACTGGTCGATGTGCATCTACCCCGACATGCGCCCGCACCCCGTGGTCGAGAACACGTTGCCCGGCGGGAACAAGGACTGGGGATGCCGGGCCGACGACGCCACCAAGGTGAGCTCGTCGGGCAACTACACCTATGTGATCGGCACTGAGGCCCAGCGCGCAGCGATCCAGCGGATCCCCGGCGTGGCCTTCCTCCCCCTCTCGACCGCCCAACCCAGTGCGCGCTACCTCCTCATCCTGCGCAACACGCTGGTCAATAGCTCGTTCGCCAACTCGGTGCAGAACGCCCCGAGCGCCAGCCCCGCCGGTGCAGCACTCGCCATGGGTCCCTACTACCCGCGCGCCTCGGTATGGGCCCTCAGCACCCTGAGCACCAAAGGACTCGCGGCATGCGGCGTCCAGCCCTGACATGCAGACGCCGTCCTGTCGCTGGCATCCAGCGACCTGGCATGCCTACGGGTTTAGATCGTTCGATTCGACACACCCCATCGCCACCACGAAAGAGGAGGGTCATGACCACGACATTGATCGACGGGCTCGCCTGGCAGGTAGTGGCGGCCATGTTCGACCGAGAACGCCTCCTCATCGGTGGGCGGCAGGGACCGTCCCGATCCTCGAACCACTCGCACACAACTGGGACAACCCGGGAGAAAGGAGCTCAATGTCGGCAACCCTCACGGTGACGCGAAAAGTAAAAACACCCGTCATGGAGATCCATCGTGGCACGTTCGACGTCGTGGTCGACGGTAATCGGGTCGGGTCGATCGAAGACCATGAGACGTTCGAGGCACCAGTCGAACCCGGACGTCACACCCTACAAGTCCGCAGGGGCCGATACTCGAGCCGAACTGCGGCCTTCGACGCGGCGGAGGACGAAATTATCGCCTTCCGATGCCACGGACGCAGGATTTGGCCGATCTTGCTCGCCTCACTTGTCCTACCGAGCCTGGCGCTCAAGCTCGTTCGCGAGTGAGCCGCGACCACGACCTGCACTTCCGGGACGTCTGGCTACGCGGGACTCACGCAAACGTGCGGGCGGTTGCTCCTGCTCTTTCCCGTTCCCAGCACCCGCTGAAGGGTCGGGTATCGCCAGCCTCTGTGCTACAGTGACGCACATGGAGCCATCGGTTGGTGTGCGTGAGCTGCGTCAGAACCTCAGCCGGTATCTGGAGCGCGTGAAGGCCGGGGAGGCGTTCGTGGTGACAGAGCGCGGCAGCGAGGTGGCGCGGCTGACGCCGTCCGGTGGGCGCCAGAGCGCGCTGGTACGGCTGATCGCCGAACGGGGCGCCACGATCCCCCAGGGCGACTTGATCGCCAACCTCGGCCCGCGTCATCACGTTGACGGCGGGTCGACGGAGGATGCGCTCGCCGACCAGCGAGAGGAACGCCTCTGAGGACCGGAGCGACGCTCGCGTACCTGGACACCTCGGCCTACCTGAAGCTGATCGTCGACGAGCCTCAGTCCCTGGCGCTGCACCATGAGCTGACCGGCTGGGCGGGATGGACATCAAGCGCGCTGCTCGGCGTCGAAGCCGTGCGCGCCTGTCGGCGCTTGGGCGACGCGGTCGCCGCTTCGGCGGAAGCGAGCCTGGGCGACGTCGCGCTGGTCCCGATCGACGACGCGGTGCTGACGATCGCCCGGCGGCTCGATCCGAGCGAGCTACGGTCGCTTGATGCGATCCACCTGGCGACCGCGCTGAGCATCGGCGCCGATCTCGGTGCGCTGTTCTGCTACGACGACCGGCTCGCGGCGGCGGCCATAGCCGCCGGCCTGCGCGTGCTGGCTCCCGACTGAGCCCGTCACCCCGGGAGTGGATCACGCTGCCGCCGTACGCCGCATGAACGCGCAACGTGGCTTCCTCCGGCTGGGGCTCCGGCTCGCTGGCGTACCGCTGGAGCGGGTCGAGGCACTGGTGCGCGAAGCGTGGGTTGCGCAAGTCCCGAAGACGTTGGTCAAGCACTACATGGGGTGAACTTCTCCCATGGGCCGGACACCCCGAGAGAAACGGGTGAGCGATTTGATCCGCCGAGGGATGTAGTCAGCGAAGCAATGACCCCGGCCCCGGCGCGCTCGGGCCTGTCCGCCACAGCACGACCAGGCTGGCGATGAGCACGGGCAGCACGGTCAGGTGATAGGCGAGGTCGGGCAGGTGGCCACCTCGAGCGGTGATGCCCAGGCCCACCAGGAAGCCCACGATGGCAAAGCCAATGGCGCCCAGGCCCAGCCGCCGGGCCCGAACAGGGGCGCGCGCCATGGCGATGGCGCCAGCGCCCAGGACGGCCCCGATGATTGCCTCGGCGAGGCCAGCGTCCGTCGCACTGAACAGCGATGAGCGGCCCTGGACATGGCCCGACAAGTGCAGGGCGGAGGCCACCGCCAGCGTCAGCGCCACCGTGGCCATCACGGCTCCGATCCTGCCAATGGCGGTGCCATCCGGCATCCTGCCAACGGTGGTGCCCTCCGGTGACGCCTCCTGGGAGGTGGAAATGCTCATGGTCGGCTGTCCCTTCTGTTGTCCACCTGCCCAGGATGGCCACCAGGCGCTGAGCTGTCGTCATCCAGGCGCGGGTTTTCCACCTACCCCAGGTGGACGGCCCACCGGGTCGACTACCGCGCCGGCAGTACGAGGGGTCGCACTCAGCCGGGTCAGGGCCTGGGCGGCGGTCAGGTCTGAGCTGACCGGGGCTATTGCTCGAAATAGACCCGTCATCCTCCCGGCCGCCTCGCCCACACCCAGGCGCTGCCGCAGCCCACTCCCATCATGTGCCAGTCTGGGGCGCTTGCCTACGGTTGCCCGGTGACCGTCGTGGGCGCCCCGTCCGCCGCCGTGGAGCCGGGTGCCCGGGTGCACCGGACCGCCACCTTGCCGGTGCCCACCCTGGGTCGCTTTGACGACCGCGACCGGCTGAGCCGGGGTCACGCAGCTGCTTGCCCGGCGGAGACAGCATCGCGAAGGCGACCCAGCTGGCTTTCCTGACCCCCGCTCCAGGACTGGCTTCGCCACTCATATGGTCCCGAATGGACCGGGAGCGGCTACGGTTGCACCAGTGGTCAGAGTCCAGCTCGAGCGAGGCGAGGCACTCGAGCTTCTTGGGATGACACTGGCGCACCTCAACGACGCCGAGACCAGGGCGGAGATGTCTCCCCGAGTACCGCTGTTGATGACCATCCGGGACAAGCTCGCCTTGGCACTTCAGGAGGAACCATGACCTACACCGACGGGGAGATATCCGCAGCTACAGCGATGATGGACAAATACAGGGCCGGCGAGGTGGGCGCGGTGGGCGCCGCCCTCGTCGTGGTGGGCCTGAGCGCGGAACGGGCGGCCAAGGAATCGCGTGTCCGCGACGACATGATCCGAGTTGCGCATCGCGCTGGCGCGTCGCTGCGCCAGCTTGCTGAGATCTCTGGCCTCGGCCGCAAGGCAGTGACGGCCATCGTCTCCTCCCGCCACCACGACTGATCCGACGAGCCGGGCCTGCCACGGCTCGTGCGACGCTCGTGGTCCGTCCGGTCTACGGTTCCCCCGTGACCCTCGTGGACGCCCCGGCTGTCACGCCACCGCCCGAGCTGGGCCAGCTGGTGGTGGTGCGGGACCGCCACTGGGTGGTGAGCGAGGTGGTGGCGGCCAGCCAGCCGGCCGACGAGCTGGCCGAGCCCCGGGCGTCCCGGCAGCACCTGGTGGAGCTGGCCTCGGTCGAGGACGACGCCGTCGAGGCCGATGCCGAGCTGTCGGTCATCTGGGAGGTGGAGCCCGGGGCCCGGGTCCTGGAGACCGCCACCTTGCCGGTGCCCACCCTGGGCCGCTTCGACGAGCCGGGCCGCCTGGACGCCTTCTTGGACGCGGTGCGCTGGGGGGCGGTCACCTCGGCCGACTCCCACGCCCTGCAGTCCCCGTTTCGCTCGGGCATCACCATCGAGGACTACCAGCTGGACCCGGTGGTGCGGGCATTGCGCATGCCCCGGGTCAACCTGTTGATCGCCGACGACGTGGGGCTGGGCAAGACCATCGAGGCCGGCCTGGTGGCTCAGGAGCTGTTGTTGCGCCATCGGGCCCGGACCATGCTCATCGTCTGTCCGGCCTCGCTCACCCTCAAGTGGCAGGCCGAGATGGCCGGTCGCTTCGGGCTGGAGTTTCGCATCGTGGACGCCGAGCTGCTCCGGGAGCTGCGCCGCAGCCGCGGGGTGGGCACCAACCCGTTCCGCCACTTCCCTCGGCTCATCTGCTCCATCGACTGGCTCAAGCGCCCCCGGGGCATGGGCCTGATCGGAGACGTGCTGCCACCTGATGCCAGCGTCTATCCCCGCCGGTTCGACCTGTTGATCGTGGACGAGGTTCACCAGTGCGCCCCGGCCGGGAGGGGTCGCTACGCCCGCGACTCGCAGCGCACCGAGGTCATCCGGGCCATCGCCCCCCACTTCGAACACCGCCTTTTTCTCTCGGCTACTCCTCACAACGGCTACACCGAGTCCTTCACCGCTCTCTTGGAGCTGCTCGACCCCCAGCGCTTCGCCCGGGGGATCAGGCCCACCGAGGCCCAGCTGGGCGAGGTGGTGGTGCGCCGGCTCAAGTCCCAGCTGCGAGCCGAGCTGGCCCCCAACCCCGACGGCAGCCCCCGCTTCCCGGCCCGGGTGATCGTCCCCCTGGAGGTCGACTACCCGTCCGACGAGCGCCAGGCCCACGCCGACCTGGCCGCCTACACCGCCCTGCGCACCCGCCAGGCGACCAGGCCAGCCGCCCGTACCGCCACCGAGTTCGTCACGCTGTTGCTCAAGAAGCGCCTGTTCTCCTCACCGGCTGCCTTCGCCAACACCTTGGCCCTGCACATGGCCACCCTTCGCCGACTGGCCCGATCCACCGGCACCCCCCGCCCCACCGGCACCCCCCGCCCCACCGGCACCCCCGGCCTTACTGACGCGGAGCCGCCCCAGAGCGCCGGGCCGGGGGCCCTGCGCTCGGCCTTCGAGCGCATGGAGGACGACGTCGACTCCGACGCCGATCTGGAGGAGGCCACCGAGGAGGCCCTGGCTACCGCCGCCCGCTACGGTGAGCCCGCCACGCCCGAGCAGTGGCAGCTGCTGGAGGGCCTGTCCGCCTGGGCGGAGGCGGGTCGGGGACGAGCCGATGCCAAGGCGCAGCGCCTCTTGGACTGGCTGGAGCAGACCTGTGTCGAGGTGGAGGAGGATGGCCAGCGCTGGTGGAATGACCAGCGGGTCATCGTGTTCAGCGAGTACCGCGACACCCAGGTTTACCTGGAGCAGCTGATGGCCGCCCGGGGGCTGGCCGGCGAAGGGGGCGAGCGACTGGCCTTGCTGTACGGGGGCATGGATCCCGTGGCCCGAGAGCGCATCAAGGCCGAGTTCCAACACCACCCGTCCCTTCGGCCCCTTCGGGTACTCCTGGCCACCGACGCGGCCAGCGAGGGCATCGACCTCCAGCGCCACTGCTATCGCATGGTCCACGTGGAGATACCTTTCTCCCCCACCCGCCTGGAGCAGCGCAACGGGCGCATCGACCGCCACGGCCAGCCCAGTCCCGAGGTCCTGATCCACCACTTCGTGGGCGCCGGGTGGCAGGCCGCCCGAGAGGGGAGCCTGGACGCCGACCTGGGCTTCTTGCTCCGGGTGGCCCGCAAGGTGGAGACCATCCGCGACGACCTGGGTGCCACCGGCCCGGTGCTGGCCGCCCAGGTGGAGGCCAAGATGCTGGGCCGGCGGGCCAACCTGGATGCCGAGCCCCCACCTCGTTCGGCGGCGGCCGCCCGGGTGCTCAACCGCATCGAGCGTGACCTGCGGGAGCGCATCGCCAGGCTGCGCGCTGAGCTGGACGACAGCATCGAGGATCTGGGCCTTACCCCCCAGGCGGTGCAGCGAGTGGTTTCGACTGCCCTGGCCCTGGCCAACCAGCCGCCCCTGCGCCCGGCCACCCTTGTCCGGGAAGCCCCACCCGGCCAGGCCGAACAGATAGTGCCGGTCTTCGAGGTGCCGGCCCTGACCCGTAGCTGGGCCCGGGCCGCCGCCGACCTGGTCGACCCCCTGAGCGGAGACCGCCTGCCGGTGACCTTCGACAACCAGGTGGCAGCCGAGGCCGAGGACGTGGTGCTGGCCCACCTGGGCCATCGCCTGGTGGCCCAGTCCATGCGCCTGTTGCGCTCGGAGATCTGGTCGTCGGCCAGCCAGGCAGGCTTGGGCCGGGTCACCGCCCGGGTGGCCGATGTCGGCGAGCTGGTGGTGGTGGCCCATGCCCGACTGGTGGTCACCGGGGCCGACGGGCGGCGCCTGCACGAGGAGGTCATCTGTGCCGGGGGCCGGGTGGCGGCCGGCCGCTTCGCCCGCTACAACCTGGGCCAGCTGCGAGCCGCCCTGGAGGCGGCCAGCGACGAAGCGGCCCCGCCCTGCACCCATGCACAGCTGGTGGCGGCATGGCCAGCCGTGGCCGAGCCGCTGTGGGCAGCAGTGCAGGCCAGGGGCGGCGAGCGGGCGCAGAGCCTGGCGCGGAGCCTGGCCGACTCCGAGTCAGCCGAGGTGGCCTCCATCACCCAGGTGCTGAGCGAGCTGGCCCGCACCATCGTCGCCCAGCTGGACGAGCTGGACCGGGACACCGAGCACCAGTTGGAGCTGGCCCTGTTCAGCTCCGACGAGCGCGAGCAGTACGCCCGGGACACCGACGCCCTGCGCCGGCGCCTGGAGCAGATCCCATCCGAGATCGACCGGGAGGCCGCCGCCATCGCTCGCCGCTACGCCGATCCCGTTCCCCGGGTGTTCCCCGCCGCGGTCAGCTTCCTGTTGCCTCGGGCCCTGGCCTACCGGGGCGCTCGGGCTGGGTTGGAGCGGGCATGATCAAGGAGAGGCGATGAGCTCGGCAGTCACCGCCCGCCACGCTGACTGGCTGTCCCTGGTGGAGCCGTCCGGTCCCTATCTCAGCCTGCCCGTGCTGCGCCGGGTGTGGCCGGCCGGCCTGGAGCGCACCCCGGCCGAGCTGCGGGCCGAGGCACGCGCCCGCCTGGGCACCCTCGACCTGTCCGACCCGGCCGCCCGCACCGCCTGGGTGGAGTGGCTGCTGGGCGAGGTTCTCCAGTGGGGAAAGCGCCTGGCCGGCGCACCGGGGCGCCCGGGCGTGCCCGAGGCGCTCACCCACGTTGTCGCCGAGCACGCCTGCCTGCTGCGGCCCGACTATGCCCTCATGGAGCCTGCCCTCATGGTGCCGGCCCAGCCGGGCGCGGAGGGCCCCGGTGACGGTGCCGGTGCCGTTCCCGGCCAGCAGCAGCGGGCCCGGGCGCTGGTCATGGTGCACCCGCCGGGGCGCCCGCTTACCACCCGCATCCCCGGCGAGCGCTGGTCGGCCACCCCAGTCGAGCGCCTGGGCCGCCTGTGCCGGGCCAACGGGGTCCAGATCGGCCTGGCCACCAACGGCGCCGACCTGACCATGGTCTGGGCACCCCCCGACGCGGCCGCCGGCCACGCCACGTTCCCAACAGGGCTGTTCGGCGAGGAGCCGGTCCTGCTGGATGCCCTGCGGGCCACCCTGGGCGCTTCCCGCTTCTTCGCGGCTGCCCCGGGCGACCAGCTGGAGGCCCTGTTGGCCGAGTCGGCCAGCGCCCAGGCCGAGGTCACCGGACAGCTGGGCCGCCAGGTCCTCCAGGCCGTCGAGCTGCTGGTGGCGGCCATCAGCCGGGCCAACCGGGAGCGCCAGGGTGCCCTGCTGGAGGGCGTGACCGCCCGCCAGGTCTACGAGGCGGCGGTCAGCGTGCTCATGCGCCTGGTGGTGCTGTTGTTCGCCGAGGAGCGCCAGCTCCTGCCCTTGGGTGACGAGCTCTACGACCGCTCCTATGCCGCCTCCACCCTGCTGGAGTCGCTGCGTGCCCGGGCCGACCTGGGCGGCGACGAGCCCCTGGAACGCTCGCACGGCGCCTGGTACCGATTGCTGGCCCTGTCCCGGGCGGTGCACGGGGGCCTCGGCCATGATCGCCTGCGCATCCCCGCCTACGGGGGCACCCTGTTCGACCCCGACCGGTTCGCCTTCCTGGAGGGGCGCCGTCCCGGCCAGCCCTGGGCCGGAACTCGGGCCGAGCCGCTGGCGGTTGACGACCTGGCGGTGATGGCCATCCTGGCCGCCATCACCGAGCTGGAGCTGCGAGAAGCCGGGGTGACCGAGACCCGCCGGCTCACCTACCGCAGCTTGGACGTGGAGCAGATCGGCCATGTCTACGAGGGCCTGCTGGACCACTCGGCAGTGACCGCCGAGGCGCCCATGGTCGGACTGGTGGGCCGGGCTGGCCAGGAGGCCGAGGTGGCCCTGTCCGACCTGGAGGTGGCCACCATCGGTGGGGACGACCACCTGGCAGCCTGGCTGGTGGAACAGACGAACCGCACCTCCAAACGGGTGGCCAAGGCCCTGGGTGCGCCGGTGGAGGCGGCACTGGCCCAGCGCCTGCGGGCGGCCGTGGACAACGACGAGGACCTGGCCGAGCGCCTGTGGCCCTTCGCCCACCTGCTGCGCACCGACCTGCGGGGCTTGCCGGTGGTCTTCTTGCCCGGGACCATGTTCGTTACCAAGACCGGGGCCAAGCGGGACTCGGGCACGGCGTACACCACCCGTGCCCTGGCCGACGAGGTGGTGACCCATGCCCTGGAGCCCCTCGTCTACTCGCCCGGGCCGGCCGAGGGGGCTCCGCCCGGCGAGTGGCGACTGCGCTGCGCCGACGAGCTGTTGGCCCTGCGGGTGTGCGACCCCGCCGTGGGCTCGGGGGCCTTCTTGGTGGCCGCCTGTCGCTACCTGGCCCAGCGCCTCACCGAGGCCTGGCTGGCCGAGGGCGCCCACGAGGGAGCCGACCCCGACGAGCTGGCCACCGCCGCTCGCCGGGCGGTGGTCGACCGCTGCCTTTACGGGGTGGACCGGGACCCCATGGCCGCCGAGATGGCCAAGCTCAGCCTTTGGCTGGTGACCATGGCCAAGGAGCGGCCCTTCAGCTTCTTGGACCACGCCGTCAAGGCCGGCGACTCCCTGTTGGGCCTGACCAGCCTGGACCAGGTGCGCCACCTGCACCTGGACCCCGACCGGGGACGGGCCATCGGGGCCCAGGGCCAGCTCTTCGGGGATGCCGCCGAGCTGGACCGCCTGGTCAAGCGGGCGGTGCAGATGCGCCGCCAGCTCACCGCCATCGAGGTGCTAACTGTGCGGGACGCCGAGGCCAAGGCCCACCTGGAGGCCGAGGCCGCCCAGGAGACCGAGGCCCTGCGGGTGGTGGCCGACGCCTTGGTGGGCGCCGCTCTGTCCGCCGGGTCCAAGCTCGACAACCGCCTGGCTGCCCTGGCTCCCCTGGTCGGCAGGGTCTTCGATCCGAGCGACGGCCCCGCCGCCCAGGCCGATGCACTGCATCTCCTCTCGAAACAAAGCCGCACCTGGCTCGATGCCGACCGCCCACCTCACGCCCCACCCCGACGCCCCCTGCACTGGCCGCTCGCTTTCCCCGAGGTGTTTGTCGACCGTGCCCGCCCGGGGTTCGACGCCATGATCGGCAACCCTCCGTTCCTGGGCGGCAAGCGCATCTCGGGGCCCATGGGCACCGACTACCGGGAGTATCTGGTGCGCTGGCTGGCGGGCAGTACCAAGGGCAACGCCGATCTGGTTGCCTACTTCTTCTTACGGGCCGCCCAGCTGGCTGGTGCCCTCGGCCTGCTGGCCACCAACACCATCGCTCAGGGCGACACCCGGGAAGTGGCCCTTGACCGAGTGGTCGCCCAGGGCTGGACCATCACCCGGGCAGTGAAGAGCGTGAAGTGGCCGGGGGAGCAGGCCCTGGAGATCGCCAAGGTCTGGATGGTCGAGGACGGCTGGAAGGGCCAGGCCGTCCTCTCCAACAAGGCGGTGGCAGGCATCACCCCATCCCTGGATCCTGTTGGCCGGGCCACCGGAAACCCCGAGCGCCTAGTCGCCAACGCCGGACAGTCCTTCCAGGGCTCCATCGTCCTCGGCCTCGGCTTCACGATGTCCCCGGCCGAGGCCCAGGCCCTCATCGACAAGGATCCAGCCAACGCCGAGGTGCTGTTTCCGTACCTCAACGGCGAGGACCTCAACACGCACCCCAGACAGCAGGGCAGTCGCTGGATCATCAACTTCGGAGAGCGGACCGAGGACGAGGCTCGGCAATACCACGACTGCTGGGCAATCGTCGAGGAGCGAGTGCGCCCGGAGCGAGTGACCAAGGACGGCCGCAAGTACCCCCGCATGGTCTTCGAGTGGTGGAAGTACTGGAATGCCCGGCCGGGCTTGTATGCCGCCATCGCCGGAATGGATCGAGTCCTGGTGATGACCCGGCACAGCAGCACGGTTTCGTTGGCATTCGTGGGGACGGGCGCCGTGTTCAGCGACGCAACGACGGTCTTTGCCTACGATGATAACTTCCACTTTGGGCTGCTCTGCAGCGGATTCCATTACTGCTGGGCTGTCTTGCACGCCTCAACGATCGGCGCGGGGATTCGTTACACCCCGACCGATTGCTTCGAGACCTTCCCCCAGCCTCCCTACGACGCCACCGTGGAGGCCGCCGGCCGGGCGCTGGACCAGCACCGGGCGCCGCTCATGGTGGCCAACGACCAGGGTCTCACCAAGACCTACAACCGGGTGCACGACCCCGCCGATCAGAGCCGCGGCATCGTCGAGCTGCGACGGCTGCACGTGGAGCTGGACCGTTCCGTGGCCGACGCTTACGGATGGGCCGACCTCGACTTTGCCCACGGATTCTGGGACACCAGCCAGGGGCGGCGCTTCACCATCGGGCCAACCGCCCGATCCGAGGTGCTGGACCGGCTGTTGGAGCTCAACCACCACCGCTACGGCGACGAAGTGGCGGCCGCCCTGCATAAGAAGCCCAGGCGCGCCAACAATCGGAGGGGGGCCAGGTTGTCCACTCAAGTGGGTGAGGGGCAGGTGGCGCCCTGGATCGACCCTCGTACTGGCTGGCCGGCTCCCGATGTCACGCTCTTGTGAGTCACACCGTCATGGCAAGCTCCTAAGAGGAGACGTGTCGTGAGTGCCTGCATATTGCACGCCCAAGCGAGTCCGGAGCGCGAACAGCTCCGAAGTAGACGGCGGCGCACTCCCGCTGACACTAGGACAGTGGAAGTGATGATGCACAATGGGGAGGTGTCGAAGGCGGTGCTGTGGCGGATCGAGCCCCATACAGCGGCCAAACATAAGCTGCTCCAGCTGTACCTCGGTGCGTGGTTCCCGATCATGGCATCACAAGGCCTCGACCGACGCCTCCTCTATCTCGATGCGTTTGCTGGGCCCGGCGTCTACCGGAATGGAGAACCGGGATCACCGCTAATCGCCCTGCAAGCTCTCCTGAGTCATCCGCACTTCCATCGCTGGAACGATGCGGAGTTCGCCTTCTTGTTCATCGAGCGCGATCGGGAGCGGTTCGAGAGCTTGGTCGCCGAGATCGATCGCTTCTTCACCGGCCGCGGTCGACCCGCGAATGTCAAGGTCCATACCGTCCATGGCGAGTTCATCGACACTGCCGCGCAAGTGTTGGCTTCAGTGAGCAATGCCAAGAAGGCCCTGGCGCCTACCTTCGCGATGGTCGATCCATTTGGTTGGAAAGGTGTGCCGATTGATTTGATCGGTAGACTGCTTTCATTTGACAAGTGCGAGGTGTTCTTTACCTTTGTACTCGACTCGGTCAATCGTTGGGTTGGGAGCGATGGTCCCGGAATCGGTCGCCATTTCCTCGAGCTGTTCGGGACTGACGAGCATCTGCGGGCGGCTAACCTATCGGGCGAGCAGCGTCGGCAGTTCTTGCGGGATCTGTACGCGCAGCAGCTCCAGAAGAAGGCCGGCTTCCGCTACGTACGCAGCTTCGGGATGGTTGACGAGCGGAACCGCCTTCTGCTTTACCTCTTCTACGGGACCAGGAGTTTGGCTGGGCTGGAGGCCATGAAGAATGCTATGTGGAAGGTCGATCCCACTGGAGGGGTACGCTTTTCCGACCGACTTGCGGGGCAAACAGTTCTATTTGGCACTACCGATGCCCACCTGGAGCTGCTCCGAGTCAAACTGCTCACACGATTCGCTGGGAAGGACGTGTCGGTGGAAGAGGTGAGGGAGTTCGTACTTGCAGAAACCCCCTACTCGGCAAACCACTTCAAGAAGGGCGCCCTCAAAGTACTCGAAGGGAAGGGCGATATAGAGGTGGTAACTCCCCGGAAGAGGCGCTGCACCTACCCATACGGAACGGTAGTGCGGTTTCGGAGACTGGGATGAATTCTCGTCCCGCCCAATATCTGATTGGTGGGCCGGGCCATGGGTGATCGCTCGCCAATCGAGTGGACCGAGGCGACCTGGAACCCCACGACAGGATGCGACCAAACCTCGCCGGGGTGTGACAACTGCTATGCGCTCAGCCTCGCTAAGCGGCTGAAGGCCATGGGCCAGGCCAAGTACCAAGTCGACGGTGACCCGCGTACCAGCGGTCCCGGCTTTGGCCTTGCGCTACATGATGCAGTGCTGGCGCTCCCTGTGACGTGGAGGACTCCACGGCTAGTCTTCGTCAACTCGATGAGCGATCTCTTCCACCCCAAGGTACCAATCGACTACATCCGGCGAGTGTTCGACGTCATGGTAGACACGCCTCATCACACCTACCAGGTGCTGACGAAGCGCTCAAGGCGATTGGCCGAAGTAGCGGCCCGCTTGGAATGGCCGCCGAATGTCTGGATGGGCGTGAGCGTTGAGACTAACCGCTATGTGTTCAGGGCCGACCATCTTCGAGAAGTCCCGGCCGCGATTCGCTTCCTTTCCCTTGAGCCCCTTCTCGGCCCGGTATCTGATCTTGATGTTGCGGGTCTGGACTGGGTGATTGTCGGTGGAGAGAGCGGTGGCAATGCCCGCCCAATACAGTCGAGCTGGGTTCAAGCAGTCCGCGACGCATGCCTGGCTCGTGGGGTGCCGTTCTTCTTCAAGCAATGGGGCGGTCGAACCGCCAAAGCCGGTGGCCGAACGCTTGACGGCAGGAAGTGGGACGAAATGCCTCCGGCAGGGACGAGGAATGTCCAGTGTACGGGCTCTACGCGGCCAAGCGTGGTTGACGACCTCTGATTCGAGCAGCAGGACGAGTCTGCCACTTCGCGCCACAGCTGAGTAACAAGCGCAGCCGATAGGTGTCAAAGTTGCGAAAGCCAGGGCCGATGCGGCGGACCTTTTCGATGAGGAAGTTCACTGCTTCGGTGGGCCCATTCGAGAGGTGAGTGGTGTGGTAGGCGAGCACCTCGCCGCGCCAGGCCTTGACCGTCCTGGCCAGCCGAGGGCTTTCGGCCATAGTGTGCAGGTGCCCACCTGGCAGGAGTTCGTCGATGCCGTCCCCGAGTTTGCCTCGCAAGTCATGGGACTATTCACCGGGCACAAGCATCACGTCATGGCCACGGTCCGTCAGGACGGTTCTCCCCGCATCAGTGGCACCGAGATCCAGTTCGAAGACGGTCAGCTGTGCTTCGGCATGATGACGGGAGCTCGTCGCGGCCACGACCTGCGCCGGGATCCTCGCCTCGCCATCCACAGTCACAGCATCGATCCTCCCGAGGATGACCCTGGTGGTTGGCCGGCAGAGGCAAAGGTCTCGGGACGAGCGACCGAAGTCGATGTTGAACGACACGCAGATCGAGCACGCATGGCTTCTCCAGCGACATTGACGGGCAGGAGGGCCAGTTCTAGCGATCACTGCACGGCAGCAGCAGCGTACAGCTCGGTGGGGCTCTGGTAGCCAAGGCTGCGGC
>JAVKSQ010000044.1:0-14123 GCA_039583615.1 Acidimicrobiales bacterium | reverse complement strand
CTCCGTGCGATCCCTTCGCCCCCAGGCCCCCGCCGCCATGGGCGACGAGGCGCCGTGGTGGGAGCCCCAGGTGGACGATCAGCCTGGCGCCGGGCCGGACGGGCTGCCCGGCAGCCTGGAGGGGCAGGGCGCCAGCGAGCCGGAGGGTGAGGGCGTCACCAGCCCGGCTGAGCAGACCGGCGCCGGGGCAGCCCCGCCCCGAGTCCTGGTTGCCGGGGTGGGGAACATCTTCTTCGGCGACGACGCCTTCGGGGTAGAGGTGGCGCGCCGTCTGGACCCGGCTGGCGCCCCGCCAGGGGTGAAGGTGGTCGATTTCGGCATCCGCGGCGTGCACCTGGCCTACGAGCTGCTCGAGGGCTACGACACCTTGGTCCTCATTGACGCCGTGTCACGGGGCGACCCACCGGGGACGGTGTCGGTCATCGAGCACGCCCCCGAGAGCGACTCCGAGGGCCTGGGGACGCTGGCGGCCATGGACGCCCACGGCATGAACCCTGGAGCGGTGCTGGCCATGGCCGGGGACCTGGGCGCCCATCTCGAAAGGGTGCTGGTCGTCGCCTGCGAGGCCGCCGATGTCGAAGAGGGTATCGGGCTGTCCGAGCCGGTCGCCGAGGCAGTACCCCACGCTGTCGCCGCCGTTCAGGAGTTGCTAGGGTCCATCACCGGCGCCAAAACGCCCATCCAAGAACCAATCCCTAAGGAGGCCCCATAGTGATTCGCCGTCTCGTGATGTCTCTAGGCCTTGCCGCCGTCGCCAGTCTGGTCATCCAGTCCTTGCCTGACATTGCCCGTTACCTGAAGATCAGGGAGATGTGATCGTGGCCACCGTTGGCATTGTCTTGGCCATAATCGTCGGCGTCGTACTGATCTCCACCATCCTCATCGCCTTGGTGGTGGGCGTGCGCTCGCTGCCCGACCTCCAGCGGTACCTTCGGGTGAAGAAGATGTGACGAGCTGCCCCCAACCGACCAGCACCGCTGGCGAGCCGGATGGCGGCTCGCCAGTTGCGGCCAATCCTTGACAGGAAGAGAATTCATCGGGGAGATAGCAACCACAGGGACAGGAGGTTGACACCATGGGAACGATTATCGGTTTCGTGCTGGGCTACGTGCTGGGGATCCGCGCTGGCGAACAGGGATGGAACCAGCTGCTCGAGTCGTGGCAGACGATCTCCTCCTCGGATGAGATGAGGGACCTGCTCACCGGCGGACTGAGCGTGGCCCCCGATGTCCTTCGCCATGGTGCCGAACTGGTGGCCGAGCGTCTGAGCCAGAACGGGGTGTCAGGGCTGAGGGCTGCCTGACGCCGGCGGCGGGCCGCCGTCAGCTACAGCTTGGCGTCGGCCTCCAGGTGAAGGCGCAGCCGCACCTCCGGGTAAAATTTGAAAAGCGGCATCCTTGGCATCGCCAAGTCGAAGTGGCGGATGTTGAGCACCTGCTCACCAGCCACGATGATGCTGCCGTCCACCTGTTCGGGGCCGCTGAAGCTGCGCCGCCGGCGCTCGTGGACAGTGGCGGTCACCACCCCGTCCACCCGCTGGGTGACGCCGTGGAGGGTCATGTCGCCCTCCACCCGGTAGCAGTTGCCCTCTCCCAGGTGGTGCAGGGCTCGCAGCTCGACGGTGACGACCGGGTACCGGCGGACGTCTACGCGCCGCAGCAGCTCCCGGTCGTAGATGGCGTTGCCAGAGGTCAGCTCGGTGACCCTGACGTCGAGGCGGGCGAAGGGCTTGCTGTCCTTGGCCACCAAGCCGTCGTTGAACTCGGCATCGATCCATCCTGTCAGGCTGGTGGCGCTGAAGGCGATGGGGCCGACGCTCGATCGCGCCTCGACCATCAGGCTGGACCGGTCGGCCTTGACCTCGAAGCGGGTCGGGCAGCTCGCCGGTTCGGGCGCCTCCTCCTCGGTGGCCTCGGCTGAGGCGTCGGTGGCGACGGCGGAGCCGTCACCGGCGGTTCCCCGGCGTCGGGCGTTGCGATACCAGTGGCGCTCGAGCACCAGGTCCAAGCTGTTGCGCTCCTGGGCCACGATGGACATCCACGCGTCGAGGGCCTGTTCCCCCTTGGGCGTGACAGCGTGGACGTGGCGAGTGGAGCCGGCTCTTGGGGTGGCGTCCCAGCTACGCACCAAGCCGTCGTGCTCCAGCTTCGCCAACGCCCGGTAGACGCTCGGTCGGTCCATGCGACCGAGCCCCAGGCTGGCCAGAGCATCGCCCAGCAGGTACCCATGGCGAGGCTCCTCGGCCAGCAGCAGGAGCAGGGCCGGGTAGAGGAAGTGGCGGGGCGGGCTGAGCACGAATCGGCACCGGCCCTGCGGAGCGTTGTCGGGAGTGCCAAGCCAGCTCTGCTCCCAGGACTGCGCCGCATCTGTGGCGGCAGGTTCCACGACTGGCTCCACTGGAAAAGCCCCCGTTCAAGCTGGCGCGGTTACCAGACGCTGGCTCTGCCGAGCGTAGCGCCGCAGTCGCGCCTGGCGCCCGCACCCATGTCTAGCACGGCCGGGGCGATTGCGAGCGAGCATGGCTGGCCATCGCCGGGTGCGGACTGGTACCCACAACACCTGGGTGCCCATTGTAGAGCGCGGTCGGGGATCTGGTCACCGCGGCCGTAGGCGAACAGCCCGTACCAGCTGATGGCGCAGGGCGGCCAGGTCCCGCCGGGCGTCGAACACCACCGCGCCAGCCCGCTGACGCGCCTCGGACGAAAGGCAGTAGTCCAGAGCGTCAGCAAGGCGGGCGGGGCCGGATGCCCCGGCCGCCAGGAGAGCCGGCCAGCCCAGGGCTCGAGCCTGGGCCGTCACCTTGCCGCCGCCGGGGATGGGATCGACCGCCAGTACCGGTACCCCGCAGCGCAACCCCAGCACCAGCCCATGCAGCCGGGTAGACACCACCGCGTCAAGCCCGACGAAGTGTTCCTCCACCTCGCCCGGCGACCGTTGACCGGCAGCCCGAGGGTCCACCCTGGTGTCGATGGCCACGGACCGCCCGACCTGCTGGTCGAGGAGGTCGTCGATGGCGGCGTGCACCCGGTGGTGGGCCGACGCCTGGTACTCAGGCTGCTGGTTGGCCTTGACCACCCCGACGACCGGCCGGGAGACAGCCTCGGCTGCCGGCCCGGGGACCGGCCCCGGGCGCTCCTTGGCCGCCAGCCCCGGCACCGGCTCGGCCGCGAAGGCGAGATCGGGATGGCATTGCCCCAAGCCGTCCCGAGGGATCACCACATCGAAGGCGGCCGCCACGCTGGCATCGACGACCGACACCCCCAACGCGATCGTGACGCTCCGGCCGAATCGGGCTGCCAGGTCGAGCACCTGGTGCCCGGCCAGCGGGCCGCACACGAAGACCAGGTGGCTGTAGGCAGCCGGATCGACGTCGTCCAGTGTCCGTGGCGCCCCGAGGATCGGCGACACCGCGGTGTCGTGGTGGATGCCAGCATCCTCCAGCCAGGCGGCGGCCACTGAGGCCGCCATCAGGTCGCCGGCGGTTGCCTCACCATGGAAGTAGCTGAACCAGCCGGTGACGAGGACCCGCGGCTGGTCTCCGGGTTGGCTCATCGGCCGGCGGCGGGCGTCAGGCCGTCGGGGGACCCTGGGAGGGCGGCTATCTCTCGACAGGCACGTCTACCAACGAGCCGTACTCGGTCCAGGAGCCGTCGTAGTTGCGGACGCTGTCCAAGCCGAGCAGCTCGGAGAGCACGAACCAGGTATGGGCGCTGCGCTCTCCGATCCGACAGTAGGCGACCACCTCCTTGTCAGGAGTGACCCCCTGGGCGGCGTACAGGTCCTTCAGCTTGTCGTCGGGTAGGAAGGCGCCGGTGTCGGGATCGACTGCCTTGCTCCATGGGACATTGACTGCTCCGGGGATGTGACCGGGGACCATGGCCGACTCCCCCGGGAGGTGCTCGGGCGCCAGCTTCTCGCCGCGGAACTCCTCGGGCGAACGCACGTCGACCATGGCCGTTCCGGGAGGGGCACCCACGAAGCTGGACAGCACCTGGTCCCGCAGGGCCCGGATGGAGGTATTGGGCTCCTTCACCTGGTAGCCCTGGGTGGGCTGGCGATCGGTCTTCTCCGAGGTGAGCTCTCGGTGTTGCATCTCCCAGCGCTTACGACCCCCGTCCATGAGGCTCACCTTGTCATGGCCATAGATCTTGAAGTACCAGTATGCGTAGGCCGCGA
This sequence comes from Acidimicrobiales bacterium, assembly GCA_039583615.1. Lineage (GTDB taxonomy): Bacteria > Actinomycetota > Acidimicrobiia > Acidimicrobiales > QHCF01 > QHCF01. The sequence goes on along the minus strand of JAVKSQ010000044.1, from coordinate 9,947 downwards.
ACCAGTTGTTGGAGCCGCCGTAGAGCACCACGTGGTGGTCGTTGCCGATGCCGGCTGAGTCCATGAGGGCGGCGAAGCCCTCCGGTCCGAGGAAGTTCCGCCGGACGGGGTCCTGGAAGTCAGCCCTCCAGTCGAAGCCGACGGCTCCGGGGACGTGGCTGGCCTGGTAGGCCGACGCGTCCTCGTCGACCTCGACGATCACCACGTCTGGATCGGAGAGGTGCTCGGCCACCCATTCGGTGGTCACCAGGGCATTGGGCTTGGCGGGCATGGAGGCTCCTCGATCAGGTCTTGGGGACAGGCGATCAAGCACCACTCTTTCATTCCTGACTTGGCAAGTCAACTTTTGGCCCGGGCCGGGTGAGGCGCCGGGCGAGCCAGCCGGCGTCGGCCACCGCCGCCCCCTGGTGGTCGTTGTTGAAGTAGGCGTAGACGTCGTAGCCCTGGTCGATCCACCAGGCGAGGCGCTCAGCCACGGGTCCGAGGCGCCGAGCGCCGTAGCGTCCCCAGTACTGGCGCTCGAGTGCCCTCGGCCCATGGAAGCGGACATACGTCCAGCTGGTGGTCAATTCCCACGGGTGGCCGGCCAGCAGGTCGTGAAGGCACAGTGCGGCGCGGTGGCGGGCGAGCACCTCGAAGACGTCATCGTGCAACCACGACGGTTCTCGAAGCTCGACCGCCCAGCGCATGGAGGTAGGCGCAATCGAGAGGAATTCCTCGAGGCGGGCGACATCGCGCTTCCAGCCGGGCGGCAGTTGCACGAGGTTGGGGCCGAGGGCCTGACCGAGGCGCTGGGCCCGGTCCAGGTGGTTCGGCAGCCACGAGGCGGCGTCTCGTAGCTTCTTGCGGTGGGTGCCGAAGGCACCGACCTTGATGGCGTATACAAAGCGCAACGGCGCTTGGGCGGCCCAGGCCTCGACAGTCGATGCCGAGGGCAGCCGGTAGAAGGTGTTGTTGATCTCGACCGTGTCGAACAGCGAGGAGTACCGCTCGAACCATCGGCGGGGGGCGAGCTCAGCGGGGTAGACGATGCCGCGCCAGTCCTTGTACGACCAACCCGAGCAGCCCACATGGGCTCGAGCGGCGGGCGCTGCGTGGCTCGCCATGCCGGCCCTGGCTCCTAGCCGACCCTACCCCGGATCCTGATGCGCCCCGCCCCGGAGCCGACCGCCCGGCCGACGACGGCGGCAGGATGGCCCTTGGCCGCCAGCTGGTCGGCGGCCGCCTCGGCCCGTTCCGTGGGGGCCCCGAAGAGCAGCCCGCCCGAGGTCTGGGCGTCAGCCAGCAGGATGAGGCTGGCTTCGTCGGTCTCGGCCGAGACGTCCAGGCGATCGCGAGCCCAGCTCAGGTTGCGATTGGTCCCCCCCGGGACCATTCCATCGGCCGCCAGGGCGGCTACACCCGGCAGGACAGGCACCGAGCTCGCATCCAGCTCGACATCCATCTGCGACGCCTCGGCCATCTTGGCCAGGTGGCCCAGCAGGCCGAAGCCGGTCACGTCGGTGGCGGTCACCGCCCCGGCGGCAAGCGCCGCCTCGGCCGCCTCGGCGTTGAGTCGGGTCATGGAGGCGACCGCGGTCCGCACGGCATCGGGAGGTGCCAGGTCTCGCTTGACGGCGGTGGACACTATGCCTGTCCCCAGCGCCTTGGTGAGGACCAGGACGTCACCGGGGCGCAGGGCGGCGTTGGTGAGGACGTGAGACGGGTCCACCTCGCCGACCAGCGCCTGACCGAACTTCGGCTCGGGATCGTCCACCGTGTGGCCGCCGGCGACCACCCAGCCTCCCTCGGCGGCGGTCTGACCGGCGCCCTGGAGCACCTCGACCAGCAGGTCCTGGCTCAGCTCCTCGGAGTTCCAAGACACGAGATTGAGAGCCAGCAGCGGCCGACCGCCCATGGCGTAGACGTCGCTGGCCGCGTTGGCGGCGGCAATCCGGCCCCAGTCTCTGGCGTCATCGACCACCGGGGTGATGAAATCGGCGGTGAGCACCAAGGCGCGGGACGCGTCCAGTCGCCACACCGCGGCATCGTCGCCGGTGTCGTTGCCGACCAGCAGGTCGGGATGACTGGAGGGAACCAAGCGACGCAGGACCTGCGCCAGCTCGCCGGGTGCGAGCTTGCAGGCTCAGCCGGCTCCGTGGCTGAACTGGGTCAGTCGTCGAGCGTACGATGAGGGGGGGGTCATGGACAGTCGAGGCTACCGCTAGTCGGCGAGGTGGGTACAGCCTGTCCATGACCACCTATGACAGCTCCGCCGACCCGGATGGGCAGGACGTTCCCCTCCTGGAGGAGCCCGGCAACGAAGACAGCGGCATCGCGGTGGCAAGGGCCCACCCGCCGGCGGCCTACGACGACGAGTCCGAGGTCGATCTGGTCGGAGACCGCCCCTCAGAGTCGCTCCCGGCCGAGGAGGCGGCGATCCACCTGGAGTAGCCGCCACCCATTGCGCTGCCCAAGGATCAGGTCATGCGCTGCCTCAGGTCCATCGGGCGATCGCATCTTCGAGCCCAGAGCGGCCAGCCCGCGACAGGGTCGGCCCTGGGGGTCGCTTGTACACTTGGCCGGTGCTCGCCGAGCTGTTGCCGTCGCCGCCCGTCAGAGTCCACCGTCGGTGACCGGGACCTGGCCAGCCGCGGGCCAGAGATGACCGGCGCCGCTCTGCTGTTGGCGGATGTTCCCTCGCCACCCGTCCATCTCCACCGGTTGCTGTCGGCCTGGCAGGTGGGCGCTTGGGCGCCCGACCTGGCGCTGGGCTGGATGGTGGTGGTGGGAGCGGCCTACTGGGCCGGGGTCCGCCGCCTCCGCCGTCGGGGCCGGGCCTGGTCCCGGTGGCGCAGCGGCGCCTTTGCCGCCGGCCTGTTGGCCCTGCTGGTGGCGGCGGACTCTGGGCTGGCCTCCTACGACGACTCCGTGTTCACCTTGCACATAGCCCAGCACCTGCTGATCATGATGGTGGCGCCGCCCCTGTTGGCGCTGGGTGCCCCGGTGACCCTGGCCCTGCAGGCGTCGTCGCGGCCGGTCCAAAGCCGCCTCGTCCGCCTGTTGCACAACCGCCTGGTCGGGACCGCCACCTCGCCGTACCTGGCGGCGGGGCTGTACTACGCCGCCATGTGGGCTGACCTGGAGAGCGCCTTTTACCCGTACTCGCTGGCCCATCCGCTCGTCCATGATGCCAGCCACCTGGTCATGCTCGGGCTGGGCTGCCTGTTCTGGTGGCCGATCATCGCCACCGATGAGCTCCCTCGGCGTCCCAGCGCCGGGATACGCCTGGCCACCTTGTTCGTGGGCATGCCCATCGAGGCCTTCCTGGGAGTGGCGCTGTTGATGTCCGGCTCGCCGATCGCCCCCCAGCACACCCTGGCCGACACCCAGACGGGAGGGGCGGTCTTTTGGGTGGCGGCCATGTTCATCACCGTGACGGCCGCCTTGGTGATCGGGATGCAGTGGGTGCGGACCGAGGAGCGCGCCGGGGAGCGGGCTGACCGGCGGAGCGGTCCTGGCCCTTCGGGCATGTGGGAGGCCGAGTGGACACGGCGCACCGGATCGGTCCCGCCGACCAGGGAGCACATCGGGTCCCGCTGATGGAGGACGCCTCACCATGGGCTGGTCTGCCCGTCTGGCTCTCTGGCACCATCCGCCGAGATGGTCGAGGCGCCCATCGAGGACCAACTGCCTGGTCACCGTGGGCCGTAGAGGACTCGAACCTCTGACCCCTTGCGCGTCATGCAAGTGCGCTACCAACTGCGCCAACGGCCCAGGGCCCTGACGCTACCATCCGCCAGGGTGGCTAGGGTCGGACAGGTGCGACCGGGGGACATCCTGCCCCATCGAGCGCCATTCCTTCTCCTGGACGAGGTGGCTGACGTGGTGCCCGGTCAGTCAGCCAGGGGCCGGTGGCACCTGAGCGGCGAGGAGGCCTTCTTTGCCGGGCACTTCCCGGGCCGGCCAACCCTGCCGGGTGTGCTGATGGTCGAGTCACTGGCCCAGGTGGGGGCGGTGGCGGTGCTGGCCGATGAGCGCTTCGCCGGGAAGCTGGCGCTGTTTGGCGGCATCGACAAGGCTCGCTTCCGCCGCCAGGTGGTCCCCGGGGAGACCCTGGAGCTGGTGGTCGAGCTGCGCCAGTTGTCGACCAGGGCCGGCCGGGGACAGGGCAAGGCGTGGGTGGGCGGCCAGATTGCTTGCGAGGCAGACCTCCTTTTCGTCATGACCAGTCGGTAGGAGCCTGGTTGCGCATCGCCACCTGGAACGTGAACTCTCTCAACGCCCGCCTCGGCCGGGTGGAGGAGTGGCTCAGCTACGCCGAACCCGACGTGGCCTGCCTGCAGGAGACCAAGATGGCCGACGGGGCCTTCCCGTCGATGGCGTTCTCGACCCTGGGCTACGAGTCGGCCCACCACGGCAACGGTCGTTGGAACGGCGTGGCCATCCTCTCCCGGGTGGGTCTGGCGGGCGTGCGGGCCGGCTTCCCTGGCGAGATCGAGGACGAGGTGGCCGAGAGCCGCATCATCAGCGCCACCTGCGGCGGGGTGCGGGTATCGAGCGTCTACGTGCCCAACGGGCGCAGCGTCGGCAGCCCTCACTACCAGGCCAAGCTGGAGTGGCTGGCCCAGTTGCGAGGTCACCTCGACCAGACGTGCGACCCGGCCGCGCCGGTGGCCGTCTGCGGTGACTTCAACGTGGCCCTCGATGACCGTGATGTGTGGGACCCGGACGCCTTCGTGGGGGCTACCCACGTCAGTGACGCCGAGCGCCAGGGGATGGGACGCCTGTTGGAGTGGGGCCTGGTCGACGCCTTTCGCCAGCGCCATGGTGAGGAGGGCCTCTTCTCCTGGTGGGACTACCGGGCGGGCGACTTCCACCAGCACCGGGGCATGCGCATCGATCTCATCCTGGTCAGCCGGTCGCTGGCCGGGCAGGTGAGCTTCGCCCTCATCGATCGGTTCGCCCGCAAGGGCAAGTCTCCCTCCGATCATGCCCCTGTGCTGGTCGACTTGGCTTGGGACTGACCGAGGGGCCTACAGGCCCGAGCTCAAGCGCTGGCCCGGTGGGTCTGGAGCAGGTCGAGGAGGGTATCGCCGTATCGGGCTACCTTGACCGGGCCCAGCCCCGGCACCGCCAGGAGCTCGTCGGGAGAGGTGGGCCGGGCGGCGGCCACTGCCGCCAGGGTGGAGTCGTGGAAGATGACGTAGGCCGGCACCCCCGATGCCCGGGCGGCGGCTGCCCTCCAGGTGCGCAGGGCACACAACGCCTCCTCGTCGGCCTGGGCCGCAATGGCCGCGGCCGGCCTGCCCGGGGCCATGGCGGGTGAGGGCTTGGCCGGCGCACCCTTGGGTCGGTGTCGGGCCGCCGGTCCCCTGGCGGCGCCGAGGTTGGTCCTGGTCCGGCTGATCAAGCCGGCCACGCCGACGGGCTGGGCGCTGTCTCCCGGGCTCTCCCCGTCTGCGGGGTGGCCTCCGCCGCTCAGGACCCGACAGGCCGCCTCGACCGCCACCAGGTAGGGGGAGGGACGCCGCCTGAGAGTCCGGGTCCCAAAGGTTCGTCGCTCGGCCCACGAGCAGTGCAGCTCGACCTGCGCCCTGGTGACCGCCACGTAGAACAAGCGGCGCTCCTCGGCCTCGGCCGACGGCGTCACCGCGTGGCCGATCGGGACCAGGCCCTGCTCCAGCCCGGCCACGAACACAACCGGCCACTCGAGTCCCTTGGCCCGGTGGAAGGTGGTCAGCTCGACGGCATCCCCCTGCTGCTCGGCGGGCTCGCGGCCCACCGTCGCCGCCAACCAGGCGAGGAGGCCGTCCACGGTGGGCCATGCGTCCAGGGCGGAGTACTCCCGGGCCAGGCGGACCAGCGCCTCCAGGTGGAGTCCGCGCTCGTCAGCGCCGTTGTCGCTCCGCTGTCCGGCGCTCGTCCGGAGTGCCTCCTGGAGGTCGGCCAGCCCGGCCGCCAAGCCGCGCCCTGGTTGACCCTCACGTAGGTCGGCCAGGGCATCCCGGACCTCTGGGCGTTCCAGAAAGGCGCCCCGGCCTACCCGGTACGGGATCTCCGCCGCTCCCAGCGCCTCCTCCAAGAGGACCAGCTGGGCATTGGTGCGGGTGAGGACGGCCAGGTGGGACCACGCCACTCCGGGTCGGTGGGCCAGGCGCAGGCGGCGGGCGATGGCCCGGGCCTCGGCCACGTCGGTAGCCGCCCCGGCCAGGGTCGGCACCGGCCCGTCGGGTCGGTTCGACCTCAGGCGTCCTCTCAGTGGGGCTGGCGGCCGTCCGGCCCGGCCGCCCTGGACCATGACGGCATCGGCCACCGCCAGGACCTGGGGCGACGAGCGGTAGTTGTCCTCCAGGCGCACCACCCCGGCCGTCGGGTAGCGGGCAGCCAGGCCGCGCAGCAGGGAGGGCTCAGCCCCGTTCCACGAATAGATGGCCTGACGGGGATCGCCCACCACGCAAAGGTCGAGACGATCACCCAGCCATCCCTGGAGCAGGCGGAACTGCACAGGGTTGACATCCTGGAACTCGTCCACGAAGAGGTGGCGAAAGCGCCAACGCTGGCTGGCTGCGAAACCAGGGTCTTCCTCCAGGGCCTGGGCACAGTGGGCAAGGAGGTCGTCGAAGTCGACCAGGCCTCGCCGGCGCTTCTCCTCCTCGTAGCGTTGGTACAGCCGGGCCATGTCGGAGAGCTCCAAGGGCGGCCGACGGGCCGCCCCGCTGGCCGCCGCCACGTAGCCCTCGGGAGAGACCATGCGGGCCTTGGCCCATTCGATCTCGCCCGCCAGGTCGGACAGCTCGCTCCGCCGGCTCCGGGGGGCGAGGGGCGCCAGCAGCGCCACCTTACGATCGATGAGCGTCGGGGCGCGCTCGGTCCGGTCAGCCCAGCGGCGACGCAGCTGGGCCAGGGCCACCGAGTGAAAGGTGCCCGCCGCCACCTGGTCCCGCACCCCCAGGGCGGCCAGGCGACCGCGGAGCTCGCTGGCCGCCTTGCGGGTGAAGGTGAGGACCAGGACGTGGGGCGCCAGCGCGCTGCCCTGCTGGATTCGCCAGACTATGCGCCGAGTGAGAACGCGGGTCTTGCCCGAGCCGGCGCCGGCCAGCAGGCACAAGGGGCTGGCCTCGGTCACCACCGCCGCCCGCTGGGCCGGGTTGAGGCCGTCGAGCGCGTGTTCGATGTTCACTCCCCTGACCGTACTCAGCCGCTGTGACAAAGTGTGGGATGCCGCGAGACCGCTCGGCAGGGGCGACGCTGGGGTGCTGAAGGCGTTCGCCGGAGGAAGGCTGTTCGGTGCAACCACCGGTGCAGACAGGCCATGGGTACTCGCCCTGCCGGGGTGGCGGCGTACCCATGCCGATTTTTCGGTCGTGCTGGGGGCGACCCCGCACCGGCTGGGCACGGCCCCCCCGGACTGGGCAGGCCCGGCCGGGGGAGGCATCGTGGGGGGAGGCCCGCCCGCGGGAACGGCTCTGGACGGGCTGGCCCTCGACCTGCCCGGCTTCGGGGCCACGCCGGCGCCTCCCGAACCGTGGGGCTCGCCCCAGTACGCCGACGCGGTGGCCTCGGTGCTCTCGGAGATGGCCGGCCCGGTGGTGGTGGTGGGCCATTCGTTCGGCGGCGGGGTGGCCCTCCACCTGGTCGCCGGCCATCCGGAGCTGGTTGGCGGGCTGGTGCTGACCGGGGTGCCCCGGCTCGTCCAGTGTCCCAGCGCCAGGCGACGCCCGGCCACCCTCTACCGTGCCGGCCGCCTACTCCATCGCCGCGGTCTGCTCGCCGATGCCCGCATGGAGGCGCTGGGTCAGCGCTACGGCTCGGCGGACTACCGGGCGTCGGCCGGAGTCATGCGCCAGGTGCTGGTCCGTACCTTGGCCGAGACCTACGAGGACCAGCTGAGGGCAGTGACCTGCCCGGTCGAGCTGGTATGGGGAGATGACGACACCGCCGCCCCCCTCGCCGTGGCCCAGTCGGCCGTGGAGCTCCTCGCCCGTCCCACCCTTACCGTCTGCCCCGGCGCCGGCCACCTGACCCCGCTCAGCGTGCCGGGGGTCCTCCGCCAGGCAATCGAGCGCTGCCGGCCAGGACGGGCGACGTCGGGTCTGGGGGCTGGTCAAGGGTGAGCAGAGCCGGCGTGGCCTTCCTGGCCCGCCAGGTGGTTGTTGGGCAACCCGCTGGCGGACCAGCACGACAAGCTGCGGCTCGATCCCCGAGATGACCGCAGTATCGGCCGCGGTGGTCGCCCTCGGGGCAGTGGGCAGTGCCCTGGCCGGGGTGCGCTGGCTGCGGGTGGCGCAAAGGGAGCACTACCTGCCCACGTCGGTCCTGCGTTTCGCCTGGCGCTGGTGGTACGGGCTGGCGCTCAACCGGGCCCTGGCCGCCGTCGGACTGGCCGGCGTGGCGGTCATGCCGGTGGTTCCGGCGGTGGGCGTGGTGCCTTGCCTGGCGGCGATGGCCGGCCCGGTAGGCCTGCACCTCAGGGGAAGGACGTCGCCGTTGGTCTGGACCCGCCGGCTGCGCACCCTGGGCGCCACCTGGGCGGTGCTCCAGTCCGGCGCCATCGCCGCCGGCGCGGTACTGGGAGCCGGGCGACTGGTGGCGCCGGTCGCGGCCCTGGCCACCCCCGCCTTGGTCGACCTGGCATGCGCGCTCACCGCGCGGGTGGAACGCCGGTTGGCCAGGCGCTTCGTGGAGTCGGCCCGGGCCCGCCTGGCTCGGGTCAAGCCCAGCGTCGTGGCCATCACCGGCTCGTACGGCAAGACCACCACCAAGGGCTACGTGGCCCACCTGGTCGGTCCGTCCCGGGCCACCGTGGCCAGCCCGGCCAGCTGGAACAACCAGGCCGGCCTGGCCCGCACCATCAACGAGCGCCTGGCCTTGGGCACCGAGGTGCTGGTGGCCGAGATGGGCACCTACGGCCCGGGTGAGATCGCCGGCCTGTGTGCGTGGTTGCGGCCCACCCTGGCCGTCATCACCGCCATCGGGCCGGTGCACCTGGAGCGCTTCGGCAGCGAGGACCGCATCGTGGAGGCCAAGGCCGAGATCCTGGCCGGGGCGGCGGTGGCCGTTCTCAACGTGGACGACCATCGTCTGGCCGCCCTGGCCGACCGGGCCAGCGCGGCCGGGCAGCGGGTGGTCCGGTGCTCGGGCCGTGACGCGTCCGCCGACGTGGCGGCGATCCCCGGTCCGGGCGGGCTCCCCGACGTGGCGGCGATCCCCGGTCCGGGCGGCGAGTCCCTGGAGGGGAACACCCAGGACGCCCAGCAAGCCGCCAGGCCCCCCAGCCGGCAAGCCGCTGCCGCCCATGCCGCTCACCTAGCCGACGCCACCCCCGCCACCCTGGGGGTGAGGGGGATGGTCGTGCCGGTCCGCATCCCCCCCCATGCCCAGCCGACCAATGTCGCCTGCGCGGTGGCGGCCGCCCTCGAGCTCGGCGTCCGGATGGACCAGGTAGCCGAGCTCCTGCCCACATTGCCAGCCGCGCCCAACCGGTTGCGGTCCTACCGGTCCGAGGCCGGCCTCACCGTGATCGACGACACCTACAACTCCAACCCGGCCGGCGCCCAGGCAGCCCTGACTGCCCTTGCCGCCCTGGCCAGTTCCAACGGGCGTCAACCCTCCCACAGCCGGCGGCGGGTGGTGGTCACCCCCGGGATGGTCGAGCTGGGCGCACGCCAGGAGACCGAGAACACCGCCTTCGCCGCCGCCGCCTCCTCAGTCGCCACCGACCTGGTGGTGGTGGGGCACACCAACCGCCGGGCCCTGCGCCGGGGGGCGATCCCACCCCTGCGGCTCACCGAGGTGGCCACCAGACACCAGGCAGTCGAGTGGGTGCGGTCCAACCTGCACCACGGCGACGTCGTTCTGTACGAGAATGACCTGCCCGATCACTACCCTTAGCCCGGATCTTTCATCAACCGCGTGGTGCGAGCCCAGAGGTCATGGTTGAGCGTCCCGAGGACCATGAGCCTCTT
>JAVKSQ010000043.1:0-14883 GCA_039583615.1 Acidimicrobiales bacterium | reverse complement strand
CTCCATCGGTCGGGGTCGGTTGTTGGCACCGGTCATCATGACCGGAACCGTGCACCGACCGGTGGAACCCGCCGTCCCGGGAGGAAATCCTCTCCAGGGACTACCGCGGGGGTAGGATGGCTGGTGGTGTCGGCGTCGGTCGGTAGCGCGTCCCAAGTCAGCGTTCGGGGAGACTGGTTGGCTGGGGTTTCCGTGACGTTTGGGGTCAACGACCCTAGGCTAGGAAGTAGTTCCAGCGCCAAGGTGCTGGAGGGCGCTATCGAGCGGAGGATAGGGTCAAGTGTGACCTTGCTCGAAGAGATCATTAGCGGTGCCAGTGCGGACGCGATGCCTGTTGCCACCCTTCTGCGCAAGGTGAAAGTTCTTGCCGCCAGGATTAAGACTGTTCAACTAGCCGAGTGGGTAGAGCACGAACTCGTTGGGTATCCAGCGGGAGCAAAACTTTCCGAATACCGGGGCCCGTTCCCAGCCGAAGTTCTTGGAAACTTCTCGGGCCCGCTCGGATTGGGATTGCGGAATGCGCCGATCCCATCGATGAACTTCCCTGTCGAGTATCGGAGCGGGACACTCTTCAACATTCAGTTCCAGCACCCAATTGCCGAAATCGAGCAACTTTCTCTGACAGGCGAGCCGCTGCAATGGCCTTGGGCGGCTAACGCAATTCTCGTCACCAACTACCTGCTCCAACGAGGCGAGGTTGTCCTCTATGAGGATATGGGCCTACAGACCGCGTGGCGAAGCGTCTCGCCCAACCAGCTTCGGGCAATAGTTGACACCGTCCGAACGCGGGTCCTTGATTTGGCGCTATCACTCGAGAGTGTCGCGCCAGACGCCGGACAGCAGGGCGCGTCCATTCCCGATCCTGCTGCGGTTCAGCCCATAGTTATGAACATGTACGGCGGGGCTGCGAACATCGCCGTCCAAAGCTCTGCCTTCGAGCAGAGCATCACACGTCCCGAGCCGGGAGATCGTGCGGCTCTGTTCGACATCCTCTCGCACCTTGGGGTCGAACCAGGGGAGCTGGAAGAACTGGAGTCGGCACTCGATGCCGACGAAACAAGTGACTCGGTTGCATCACTCGGGCCAGCCACGAGCCGGTGGCTTGGGCGTGTCGTCGCCCGCATCGCCTCCGCGGGAGTGGACGCAATGAGCGGCGCCGGTGGAGCGCTCATCGCTCAGGCGATCATGGCCTACTTGGCCGGTCCTCGTCCGCATTAGATCACGCCCGGACCAACGGGCTCAGCGCCGGCCTTGAGCCGGCGGTCAGGGGCGCGGCGGGGCGCCCTGACCTCGCCGATCTCGCCAAGTGGCGGCAGGCCGCGTAGCGACGATTGGAGACGCCTTCCTTCGGGATCTCCCTGGGACGTCGTCGACATCGCATCTCCTCACGGGGTGTCGACCGTTGACGAGAAGGAAACGAGGGGGCGATTTGTGCCTCGGACATACGGGGCGCCACCGTCTGGTGCGACAATCGAGAGCATGGCGACTTCGCCGCCGACGTTGCGGACCGGCAAGCTCTGCTACTTGGAGATCCCCGCCCTGGACGTTCAAGAGTCAGCGACGTTTTACGAGCGGCCTTCGGGTGGACTATCCGCTTCAGGAGCACGGATCATCCGTCGTTCGACGACACGACTGGCGAGGTCAGCGGCGCATGGGTGAAGGACCGGACGCCGGACGCTGATCCGGGCATCCTGCCCTACGTCATGGTTGCCGACGCAGCCTCAGCCGTTGACGGCGTCGTGGCCGCCGGCGGCACCGTTGTGTTGCCCGCGGCGACCTACGGGACAGAGACGCTGGCGACCTTCCTCGATCCGGCTGGTAACCTGCTCGGAATCTACCAGCAGCCCGGGCTCGCCGAGATGGAAGCTACCCCGCCTACAGCAGGTGACTCATCAGCCGTAAGGATCAATCGGCTCGGAGTCACCGACGATGAGGTCGAGCGTCTTGTAGTCCATGCTCGTGATCTAACGATGGACCGGCGCCACGATGTCTACGACGATTTCATCGACAATCTGCTTCTCTGCGTCCTCGACTTCCAGATGCACTCGACGGCGGTGAACAAGGCGCTCAGCATCTACCGGGCGAACCGTCGGCCGGAGATTCCCGACGGCGAGGCGTTGCAAGCGATAATGGACCGCTACCCCGATGACCAGGCGGGTAACACGGAGCTGGCTCAGTTCCTTTGGAACAACCGGCACTGGACCAGAGTCGGGATGCTCCGACGACTGCTCCCCTTCTTCGCCTCGGTCGGCGTCACCGACCAAGAGACCCTGGTGGCATGGGCGAGAGTGGCCGAGTTCCGAAGGGACTTCCAGGGAAGGGTCAAGGGTTTGGGCTTCGCCGTCTACCAGTGGCTCCTCATGCGCTGCGAAGTGGACACGGTGAAACCAGATGTCCACACAAGGCGCTACTGCGAGGCCCATGTCGGTCGGGTTCTGACCGACAACGAAGTTGTGGACTTGATCGTTCGCGCAGCAATGAATCTCGGCATCCCAGCCCGATCGTTGGATGTCGCCATCTGGGAAAATCAGAGTGGAAATGTGGAGTCCGACAGTCGTCATCCCTGATCTCCTCAAGGGTCGCCGGGACCGGATCGCATGTGGAAACTACCGGGATACAAGAGCCGCACGGACGTCGCTCAGCTGCCGGGGGCGAATGCTGCAGACGCAGCGCTACCACCAGCTCGGTGATGCCTGAGTCGAGCCGCCGGCCGAGCCCGTCCGTGAGGCTGGCGACTTCAGCTTGGATGGCAACCTCTCGCTGGGAGACTCGCTCAAGGCGGTTCGACATGGCCGGGACGGTAGCCACTGCCTGTTACACCTCTGCCCTACGCTGCGGCAGGTGAGCCAGGACCACATCCCCACCCCGGCCCAGCTGCGAGGGGAGCTGGAGGAGATGGTGGTGGCCGACCTGCTGGGGCCCCAGGAGGGGCCGACCGAGGTGCTGCCTGGCCGGCGGCCGGTGCGGGACCGCTACCTGGTGGGCATGCTGGCCCCGGCCGGGACCCTGGCCTTGGATCCAGCCCGGACCGAGCGGAACGGGGTGGAGGGACTGGCTGAGCCCGGAGAAGTCCCCGACGGGGCCGATCCGGCCAAGGCCACCTTCTTCCCGTCCTCGGTCGGCCTCACCTTCGCGGTGGACAGCTCGGTCAGCAGCCTTCGGGTCACGGCGTCCTGGGGCCGGTACACCAAGGAGCGCTCCGAGGCCCCCGAGTCGGGGACCGGCCCTACCGTGTGGTGCCGGAAGCCGGCCGGGGGGACCATCGAGGTGACCCTGGTCGAGGGCGACCTGGCGGCCCGCCCAGTGAGCGCCGAGCAGCCCGAGGTGGTGGTCCGGGGCCGGGCTAATCGCCTGTCGGGGGTGTGGCTGGTCTCGCTGTTCCTGGTCAACGGCCAAGGTGCCCCCCGCATCAACAAGGACGAGGCCTGGCTGTTCCAGGCGTCCCTGGCGGTGGAGCCGGCCGGGGACAATCGAGCCATATTCGTGGGTCGGGCCGGGGCCCTGCCTGACGCCGCTCGCCACGCCAGCGAGGAGGCGGAGACCGCCCTGTTGGACCTGCAGTACCGCGACACCGTCGAGTTCGCGGTGGGCCATGCCACTGCGGTGCATGCCACGGTGGCTCCGGGCGATCCGAGCCGGGCTGAGCGGCTGGAGACCACTGCCCTGCCCGGCTTCGAACTGGCGGTCACCGAGGCGCCCGGGGCGAACGACGCCCAGCTGTCTGCCCCGGTGCGAGAAGCGCTGGGGCGGGTGACCCTGGACATGGAGGTGCTGGCCGCCACGCCCGACGAGGGCTGGGCCGAGGTCCTCAGCCCCTTGGCCGAGGCTTACGAGCTGTGGCTGGACGAGCAGGAGCGGCGCCTGGACGCTGGCGACGAACGCCTGATGGCCCACGCTGAGGCAGCTCGGGTCGCCCTGGGCCAGGCCCGGCACACCGCGGCGCGCCTGAGGGCCGGGATAGCCGTGCTGGTCAGCGACCCCGACGCGGCCGAGGCCCTGCGCTTCGCCAACCACACCATGTGGCAACAGCGGGTCCACACCCTGGCCGGGGAACGCCGCCACTCACCCGGCGGGGCGGATGAGTCCCTGGCCGAGGCGCTGGCGCACTTCGCCCATCCCCGGTACCACTCCTGGCGGCCGTTCCAGCTGGCCTTCCTGGTGCTCAACCTGGCCGCCCTGGTGGACCCCACCCACCCGGAGCGGTCCGAGGAGCCCGGCCTGGTCGACCTGTTGTTCTTCCCCACCGGGGGCGGCAAGACCGAGGCCTACCTGGGCCTGACGGCCTTCACCCTGGCGATCCGGCGGCTACAGGGAATCGTCGACTGCGGGGACGGCGCGGTAGTGGACGGGCGCTCGGGCGGGGTGGCCGTGCTCATGCGCTACACCCTGCGCCTGCTCACCGCCCAGCAGTTCCAGCGGGCGGCGGCACTGATCTGCGCCTGCGAGGTGGCCCGCCGGGCCAGAGTGGGCAGCGACGCCCGGTGGGGAGAGACACCATTTCGCTTAGGGATGTGGGTGGGATCGGGGGTCACTCCCAACCGGGAGGCCGAAGCCGCCGAGCGCATCGAGTCGGACCGTATGGGCCGCTACCGGGGCGGGCGCTCCTCGCCGCTGCAGCTCATGGCCTGCCCGTGGTGCGGGACCCGCCTGGACGCCGCCCAGCACGTGGTGCCCGATCCCCACCGCTGGCGGACCCTGGTGTACTGCGGCGATCCCTTCGGCGAGTGCCCGTTCAGCGCCCTGGGCAGCCCGGGCGAGGGCATCCCGGTGGTGACGGTGGACGAGAGCATCTATCGCCTGCTGCCGGCCCTGGTCATCGCCACGGTGGACAAGTTCGCCCAGCTGCCCTGGCAGGCGCCGCTGCACCTGTTGTTCGGGAGGGTGACCACCCGCTGTCCCCGCCACGGCTACCGATCGGGCGAGCTGGACCAGGTGGGGGACCACCAAGAGCGGGACAGCCACCCGGCCCGGGGTGGCCTGCCGGCGGTGGCCACCGAGGCGGTGGCGCCCCTGCGCCCGCCCGACCTCATCATCCAAGACGAGCTGCACCTCATCTCCGGGCCCCTTGGGACCATGGTGGGCCTGTTCGAGACGGCGGTGGACGCCCTGTCCACCTGGGAGCTGGGGGGCGTGCGGGTGCGCCCCAAGGTGGTGGCCTCCACCGCCACCGTGCGCCGGGCGGCCGAGCAGGCCCACGCCGTGTTCTGGCGGGACCTGGCCATCTTCCCGCCCCCGGTGTTGGACGCCGGCGACAGCTTCTTCGCCCAGCAGCGCCCGGTCAGCCCGCAGCGACCGGGCCGGCGGTACCTGGGCATCTGCGCCCACGGGCATCGGCTCAAGTCGGTGGAGGTGCGGGTCTTCACCACCTTGCTGGCCGCAGGCCAGCGCCTCCATGACCGCTACGGTCTGGCCGCCGACCCGTGGATGACCATGGTGGGCTACTTCAATGCCCTGCGTGAGCTGGGCGGGGCCAAGCGTCTGTTGGACGACGACGTCCGGGCCCGTCTGCGCACGGCCGACCGCCGGGGCCTGGCCCGGCGTCGGCGCCTCATCACCGAGGAGCTGACCAGCCGCGTGGCCAGCACCGAGATCCCCGCCGTGCTGGACCGCCTGGGGGTGGTGCACGACCCGGGCCGGGAGGAGGGCGCGGAGTGGCCCATCGACGTGTTGTTGGCCACCAGCATGATCTCGGTGGGGGTGGACGTCGCCCGCCTCGGCCTGATGGTGGTGCTGGGCCAGCCCAAGACCACCGCTGAGTACATCCAGGCCACTTCCCGGGTGGGCCGGGACGAGGCCGGCCCGGGGCTGGTGGTGACCATCTACAACTGGGCCCGGCCCCGGGACCTGTCGCATTTCGAGAGCTTCGAGCACTACCACGCCAGCCTCTACCGCCACATCGAGGCCCTGTCGGTGACGCCGTTCTCGGCCCGGGCCCTGGACCGGGGCCTGGCTGCCCTGCTGGTAGCCCTGGTGCGCCACGCCACCCGAGCCGAGTGGAACCCCAACCTGGGGGCGGGCTCGGTACAGGTCGCCAGTGCCGAGCTGGCCCGGGTGGTGGAGGTAATCGCCTCTCGAGCGGCCGGGGTGAGTTCGGAGGTGGACACCGAGGACCTGGTGCGAGACATGCTGGCCCGACGCCTTGACCTGTGGGACGCCCAGGAGCACAGCGTGGGGGTGCAGCTGGGCTACCGGGAGGACCAGCGGGCCGCGGTGCGGGGCCTGCTGCGCCCGGCGGGGATGGCGGCCTGGAGCGAGTTCTCCTGTCCCAACTCGCTGCGGGAGACCGAGCCAGCGGTCAACTTGATCGTGGAGGCCGAGCGCATCGACCACAGCCTGGCCGGCGCCCCGGCGTTCGTGCTGGGGGCGGGGACCCCGAGCGTGCCCAGCGAGGCGCAGACAGCCGAGGACGGCGACGTGGAGGATACCGATGGCGTGGATGAGGCCGGGTCGGAGGTCGTCGGCCTGGAAGCGGGCCAGCCTGCGGCAGTGACGACCGGGGTGCGGCCGTGAGCGCGTCCGTGAAGGTTGCCGGCCGGGTGGGCCGGTGAGCGCCGGGGCGGGCGGGGCGCGCCGAGCGACTGCCGGTGGGGGCGATGCCGGCGTGTTCCGCCGGCTTGGGGGCGTGCGG
This sequence comes from Acidimicrobiales bacterium, assembly GCA_039583615.1. Taxonomy (GTDB): domain Bacteria; phylum Actinomycetota; class Acidimicrobiia; order Acidimicrobiales; family QHCF01; genus QHCF01. The sequence continues at coordinate 8,255 of JAVKSQ010000043.1, read as the reverse complement.
CCCAGCCAGCTGATGTGGGCCTACGGCGTGGGGGCCATGGTCGATCTGCCCAACATGTCGGTGATGGTGGCTGGCCTGGACGACTGGGAGGCCGACCACCAGGGAGTGCTCAGCGAAGACCGCCTCCTGGGCGAGGTGCGCCGGGCCCTGGGCGACCAGGTGGCCCAGCTGCGCACCCCTCCGTGGATGCAGGAGTCTCGCAGTGGCCTGGACGAGTGGGCCAGGGTCGGGGTGCCGGTGGTCCCCTTCCCCCGCTGGTTGCGCTGCACCCGGGCAGGCTGTAACTACCTGGGGCCGATCGACAGCGCGATGTTCGACCTGGAGACCAGGGCCTCTCGCCCCGACCGGGCACGCTACGTCCATCGCTGCACCACCAAGGGCCGTCGCCCCTCGGCGGTGCCGGCTCGCTTCGTGGTGGCCTGCCCGCAGGGCCACCTGGACGAGTTCCCGTGGATGGAGCTGGCCCACAAGGACGCCCCCTGTGCCGGTGCCCCCATCCTGGAGCTGGTCGACACCACCAGCGGGACCCGCTCCACCGACATGACGGTGAGGTGTCGGACCTGTGGCCAGTACCAGAGCCTGTCCCAGGCCTTTGGTGACCGGGCCGGCGGGGTGCTGCCGGGTTGTCGGGGACGCGAGCCCCACCTGCGCCGGTTCTCGGCCTCCGGGTGTACGGAGCAGGCCAAGGCGCTGTTGCTGGGGGCCTCCAACGCCTGGTTCCCCCTCACCGCCACGGTGGTGTCCATCCCCTCGGCCCGGGGCGACATCGACCAGATCGTGGCCGACCTGTGGGCCGACCTGGCGCCGGTGCCCAACCGAGCCGCCCTGGAATATGCCACCGGCGCGGTCGCAGCCCTGGCGCCGCTGCGGGGCTACGACCTGGACCGGGTGTGGGAGGCGGCCGAGGCTCGCCGGGCGGCCGGGGCGCCTGCGGTGGCGGCCACCGCCGACCTGTACGGGCCGGAGTGGGAAGTGTTCACCGATCCCGCCGCCCTGGGTGGGAGTGCGGATTTCAAGATCCGCCCGACCCGAGCCCCGCACGGCTACGCCGGCCGCCTGGGGCCCGCGGTGCTGGTCGAGCGCCTCCGGGCGGTGGTGGCCATGGTTGGCTTCACCCGCATCGACGGCCCCGAGGCCGGAGTCCCCTCCGATGAGCAGAGCGTGACCCGTGCGCCGCTGGCCCGGGCCCAGCCCACCTGGGTGCCGGCCACCCAGACCCGGGGCGAGGGCCTGCTGGTCAGGATGGACGAGGCGGCAGTGCAGGAGTGGGAGGCCCGGGTGGCGGAGGCGGACCATCTGGGGGGACTGGAGGAGGCCTACCGCCGCTGGCGCCAGCGCCGCCGCCTCGGCCCGGGGCGGCCCTGGCCGGGGCCGCGCTACCTGTTGGTGCACTCGTTGTCCCATGCCCTGCTCAACGAGCTGAGCCTGCAGTGCGGCTACGCGGCCGCCTCCATCCGCGAGCGGATCTACGCCCGGGAGCCGGGGCCTGGCCGGGTGCCCATGGCCGGGGCCCTGTTGTACACCGCCGCTCCTGACTCCGAGGGGACATTGGGGGGCCTGGTCAGCCTGGGCGATCCCACCAAGCTGGGCGAGATAGTGGCCCGGGCCTTGCAGCGGATGGCCCTGTGCTCATCGGATCCCATGTGCGCCGCCCACCTGCCCGACGAGGGGGAGGACTCTTTGCACGCATCGGCCTGTCATGCCTGTCTGTTCGTCCCGGAGACCAGCTGCGAGCAGGCCAACCGCTATCTCGACCGGACGGTGCTCACCGCCACCCTGGCCGGGGCCGGCATCGGCTACTTCCAGCCCTGAGCGCCATGGCCGGGGACGGGTCGCCCGCGCTCGGCGGATCGGCTGCCAATCATCTGGCCGGTGGCGGCGGATCGGTTGGGACCAGCGGGTTGACGGCGGCTATCGAGCACGCCGCCACCGAGCTGCCCCACCATCAGGTCTGCCGGCTGGCCGGCGTCCTGGCCGGGTTCCCAGAGCCGACGGGGGCCGCCCGCCAGGCGGCATTGGCGGTGGTGCCCACGGCTGTGTTTCGGGCTCGGGCGGCTGAGGTGATGGATGCCTGGGTGGCGGTCGGGACCGGGGTTCCCGGTGCCGGGGTCGCTCTGGCCCTTGAGGCAGCGGCGGCTACCGCCGCTCAGCTCCGGGCCGCCCAGAGCGTGGAGGTGGTCTGGACGGGGCCCTCCAGCCCGGTGATCCCGGTGCGCTCGACGGTCGCCGTCCTGCAGGGACTCGTCGACCACGCCCGCCACGACCTGCTGGTGGTCAGCTTCGCCGCCTACAAGGTCCCGGTGGTGGTGCAAGCCATGGCCCAGGCAGTGGCTCGTGGGGTGAGGGTGCGCCTGGTGCTGGACTCGGCCATGGACGCCGGGGGCAAGCTCACCCATGATGCCAAGGCCGCCTTTGCAGCTTTGGGTCAGACGGTGGCGTTCTACGAGTGGCCGGCCGAGTCGCGCCATATAGCTGGCGGCGGCACCGCCGCCATGCACGCCAAGGCGGCGGTGGCCGACGGGCGCTCGGCCCTGGTCACCTCGGCCAACCTGACTGGCCAGGCGTTGGCCGCCAACATGGAGCTGGGTCTTCTCATCCAGGGCGGCCCGGTCCCTCGTCGGGTGGCGGCCCACTTCGCCGAGCTGATCGCCAGGGGGACGCTTCGTCGGGTGGGTGGGTGATGAGCGAAGCTGCATGCAGACCGCCTCCTGCGGACCTCACCTGGACGATTCGGTGACGGCCTTCGCGACGTGCGTCCCATACGTTATCGCCGGTCCGGACCCCTATTGTCCCTGGTAGTCGGGCACTTCTGCCCGGCAGGAACGTGAGACACGTATGGCCGCGGCCCGCCTCCAAGATCGTCACCAGACTGTCCTGGATGAGGGCCTCCGCCAACGGCAGGCGAGTGGTGGTCGACCGAGTAATCGTCACGTGACGAATAGCGACGAGTGCCCGCCGTCATGGCTCGCATGGCCGCACCCGGCAGGCGGGCTCCCGGACGGGCAGGGCATGGGCGCCGCCCGATCAGGCGAGATTGGCGAACTCGTCATAGGCGGCGAGGATGGTGCCCACCTCGTCGAGGACCTCGACCCGAGCGGGCAAGGCCACCCCGTGAGGGACGTGGAACAGCACGACCTCATGGTGGGCGCCGTCTTCAACCACGGTCCCGTCGGCAAAGGCGAGCCGCACGAGGTGCGCCCGCTCTGCACCGTCGCCGATGACATCGCCGCCGCCAGCGAACATGTCAGTGTTCCACTGGGCCGTGAAGTTGACCCACGGCCGGCTACGGGGAGGGTGGCCCCCGCCTCCCCCTCCGATGGGATGGACCAACCAACCGCCGCCCGGGTCCCTCACGGTCCGGAGGACGAGGTCCCTCGGCTGCCCCTCGCGATTGGAGAAGGCAACGGCGTGGAGCTGGCCATCGGGGAGCTCCCGGCACCGGCGGAACCGGACGCTGGCTGGGACAGCGCCCTCGCCACTCCGTTGCAGCGGGCCAGGATCGCCAACGAGATGGTCCATCACTGCCTGCTCGGCCTCGGTCAGCGCCATCGTCTTCTCATCTGCGGCGGTTCTCCTCCCTCATCACCCGGCGCAGGGCCTCCCGCATGGCGACGAGCTCATCCTCGGGTTCCCGAACCCGTTCCTGGGCGAGATTAGCCTCGGCGGCCCGGGCGTCTCGCTCGCCCACGAGCCGGCGGTTGACGGCCTTGAGGTTGGCCGCCCTCGTGATCAGCTCGGCCCGGTCCGGTCCCTCAATCTCGGCCCCCAGATGCAGCCGGAGCCGCTGGGTCAACCTGACCTGCTCGGCTCGCAGCGCCTTGAGCAACTACGGCGTCAAACGGGCCGAGCATCGACGCTGGCCCCGCCCAACCAAGACACCGGCGGAGGCCGTCGAGGTCATCTGTGGCCAAGCGGCACAGCCATGACCATGGTCCCCCTTCGGTCCCGACCGCCCGCCTGGGCCGTCTTGGCCCAAGCTCTACGCCAGCGGCGCCCCATCCGCGCCCGCTACCACGAACGCGAACGCCTGCTCTGCCCCCACGCCCTGGGATGGAAAAACGGTCGAGCCAAAGTCCTCTGCTACCAAGGCGCCGGCACCACAAGCGATGGTCACCTTCCCGCCGACCCGCGGCAGCGCTGGCGTTCCATGTTCGTCGACGAGCTCAACGATGCCGTCATCACCGACCAGCCCTGGCAGACAGCCGCCAACTACTCGCATCACTCCAACGGCATCGACCAGATAGAACTCCAGATCGGATAACAGACCCCCAGCCCAGCCCTTAAGGAAACGGTATTGGGCCTAGGCGGGCGTCGAGGCGGAACATCCTTGCTCCTGCGTCGACTAGCGCGGCGCGTTCGGCGGGACGGTGCTGGATGTGTCGGTCGCGGCTGATGATTGATCCAGCCGGCTTGGGCGACGTGGGGAATCCAGTCGACGTCCTTGTCGCCTGGCCGGATCGGGCATGGCGGCCGTTCGAGCCCGTCCACTCCGCGCCCGCCGGGGTCGCCGGGATAGGTCACGTCGGGACGCAGGTCGGCCAGGATCTTCCCGACGCCGAGCAGATCCGCGTCGAGGTAGAAGCGGATCGCCACGACCGATGCCTACGCAGCGTGCGCTCGGTCAACCCCTTCGAAGCGCAGGGCGTCGAGGACCGTCGCCAAATCGAGATTGAAGTCCCGGGTGACGCTCTCGATCGAGTCACCGGCTGCGACCTGCTCGGCGATCGTCTCGGTGGGGATCCCCCGCACCGTGGGCGACCCGAAGCGGATCTCGGGGTCGATCAGGACCTGCGAATCGGGTCCGCCCGGTCGGAGTCGAACCACCACACCGTTCTCCTCGGGATCGAACTCCACCCGTTCGAGGAAGCTCTCGGCGGGGGGGAGCAGGAGCACGACGCCGGTCTGAGGCTCGACGCAGACCCAGAGCTCGGGGGGGAGGCCGGCCTGCTCCTGTGCGGAGATGAACAGGTGCCGACCGGGTCCCACCCACGGGCGGGAGTGAGCCAGCGGGTACGGCACGCTCAGTTCGTCTCGGAGGTAGTCGATGAAAGACCGCAGGCGCTGCATCGACGCCCCGAGGGAGCGCCGGTACTCGCGCAGGTAGCGGGCCTCGACGAACTCGCCCCAGGTCACCGTGGGCGAGCCCGTGGCCGCCGGCCGCAGGACCGGTGCGTACGTCCGGCCGCGCCGCTCGCCACCCTCCAGCCAGTAGTGGAGCGTCGGGCGCGCCACACCGAGCACCTCTGCGGCGAGGGCCTCGTCGTACAACTCGCGGTCCAGAAGGCTCGTGCCACCCCACCATCATGCCCCAGCGGCGTGACGACGGCCGACATCTTCACGGTAGACAGGCCGCCAGCCTCTCGTATGGGCCCCCGCGAGCTTGACCTGGGATCTGGTCGGCGCCACAACGATGACCCGGCAACCCGTGAACCACGCCCGATGACGGCCGGCCGAGCCGCTCGGAGATGCCCATGCGCTGATAATGCTGAGGTCGCTGGTTCGATTCCAGCTAGCCCCACTCGTGTTCCGTATTCGAACTGGGGCACGGTGAAGACCCCGTCGAAGGGCGGCCGGTACTGCTCGTGGCAGAGCCGGCTGCCTTTCACGTCGAGGCGTTCGAACACGGCGGCGTTGAATAGCTTGCGGGTGCGGTCGTTGGCATTGCGGTAGCGTCGCCGCAGCGGGGGCGAGCGAGGCGGCCAACTCCAGGATCTCCTGCTGCTCAGTGAGGTTCGCGTCAAGGCCGGCCAGCCGTTCCTTTGCCGCGTCGCTGGCCGAGCCGCCGGGCCTGTTCGGTCTTGAGCGTCGGCACGTCGATGGCCCCGCCGTAGTAGGCATCGAGCAGCTTGCGGCGTTTGCCCTCGCCCTTGGCGAGTTGGCCAGTGAGCAGCGCGCGCTGGGCGGCGTCGGCCGATTGGCGTTCGGCGATCTCGGCGACCATCTCCTCGCGCAGGCTCTCGGCCCAGGACTCGGGGAGCTGGATGCGCCGGTAGAGGTCTTCCACTTGGGCTTCGAGGTCGTCGGCGGCTATGTAGGGCTCCCGGCAGGTGCCAAGGGGATCGTTCTTCTGGCCCAGGCAGAAGAAATAGGTGTAGCGGCCCTTCGAGTGCTGGATGAACAGCCGCCAACCGCACACCCCGCAATGGAGCAGGCCCTTCAGATAGTGGGGGTGCTTGCGCTCACGGGTTCCTCGTGCCGCACGGGCGGCGAGCAATTCTTGGACCCGGCGGAACACCTCGGGGGTGACGAGCGGCTCGTGGGTGCCAGGGTACTGGACCCCGTTCCATTCCACGACGGCGATATAATATAGACCGGGTTGGCCAGGATCTTGGCCAGGCCCTGCCAGGTGATCGGTGCGGCGGGCTTCCCCCGTTGGCCCCGGTTGGTGAGGCCCTGGTGGGCCAACTCCCCCGCCAGATGTTGCAGGGTCCAGTCCTCGGTGACATAGCGCTCGAAGGCGCCGGCGATGAGCGGGGCGCGTTCGGGATCCGGCACGATGCGGGCGACCTGGCGGCCGCCCACGATCTCGCGCAGGTTCACGTAGCCGAGCGGAGCGCCGTGCGGGAAGCCGCCCTGTTTCACCTTCTGGTTGAGGCCCTTCTTGATCTCGTTGGCCAGGTTGGCCGAGTAGAACTCGGCCATCAGCGCGTGGATGCCCTCGACCAGGCGTCCCGAGGCAGTCTCCTCCACGTTCTCGGTGACCGACACCAGCGCAACGCCCCTCCGGCGAAACAGCGCCCGGATGGCCACGTGGTCCTCCATGTTCCGGGCCAGGGCCGGGTGGGTTCCGGCCGAGGACGTGGCTACGGCTCGTTGACGGGCTTGAGCGAGCCTGCCGGCTTGGCGTCGAGCCGCCGGACAGGCTTGCGCATGCACACCCTGAGCTCGGGGTCCAGGCCATGGGTCGCCTCGTCGTTCCGCAGAGCACGCAGTCCCGGTGACAGCTCATCTTTCCCAAGGACTCGAAAGCCGAGATGCTCATACAGCGGCCTGTTCCAGGACACCTCGCCGAACGTGGTCAGGGTTAGTGCTTCGATCCCCCTGGCGGCCGCCCAGCTCTCGACTTCGTAGATCAGCGCTCGACCCAGTCCCTGGCCTTGGTGTCCCGGCTCGACGCTCACCTGTTCGATGTGGGCGCATCCATCGACCACCTCCACCACCACATAGCCCACCACGTGGTCCTCTTGATCGGTCGCTACCCAAGAACGGCCTGCTCTCGCGTAGGTCGCCAGCTTCTGGCTGCTCACCGGCTCGTCGGCGGCAACATCGGCCATGCCTACCTCCAGGAAACGAGCACCCGCAGCACGCTCGACGTTCCGCTGGGCCTGCGCGTCGGCTGGTTGCGCAGGACGGATCACTCGATGATCCTGCCACCCGATATTTCGTTATACAATACTCTGGTGGAGATCCGAGACTCCGCCCTCAAACACGGCTGCGACGCCGACGACGTCCGCCACGCCATCACGAACGCGCTCGTTGCCTACGACGACCTGGACGACCCCTACGTGCTCTACCTCGGACCCGACACCGCCGGCACGCTGCTCGAAGTGTTGACCGCTGTCGACGAACAGGGCGAGGAGATCGCCTTCCACGCCATGCCCATGCGCCGCAAGTACAGGAGGCTGCTCCCATGACCGAACCCCGCAAAGCCAAGAGCGGCGAGACGATGGACGACGACTTCTGGCGGCGAGCCGAAGAGAAGGCGAACGCCGGCCTCGACCCCTCCCGACTGCACCGCCGAGTCGGTCGTCCCAGCCTCGGCGAAGAGCCGGCCGAACTGACTGCCGTCCGGCTCCCACCCGAGGTCCGCCGGGCACTCGACGACCGAGCCGCCGAAGAGCACACCTCCGCCAGCGAGGTCATCCGCCGCGCCCTAGACCAGTACCTCGCGAGTTAGCTGGTCAGCTCGCGCAGGGCACGAAGGCCGGCCAACAGCTCGCCCGAGTTCGAATAGCGACAACGCAGCTCCACCAGCGGAGAAGCCCATCTCCGCAGGTCAGCGGCATTCTGGGGTGACTGACCATCACCGGTCGTCACCCTTGCCGACCGCAGTTTTCCGCTCGATGTGGCACGTTTGAGGCACGACCTGGCAACTCAAAGGGGGCTCGGCAAGCTCGGTCCATCGTCGAGTATGCCCAGGCCCGGGGGTGCGTGATCGACCCGGCCAGGGTGCGGACCCCGACCGACAAGCCTCGGGTGGAACGCCAAGTCCCCTTCGTTCGCAACAGTTTCTTCGCCGGTGAGACCTTCATCGA
>JAVKSQ010000042.1:0-14898 GCA_039583615.1 Acidimicrobiales bacterium | reverse complement strand
AATCCGGACAACGCTCGCCCCCTACGTATTACCGCGGCTGCTGGCACGTAGTTGGCCGGGGCTTCTTCTGCAGGTACCGTCATCTTCGTCCCTGCTGAAAGGGGTTTACAACCCGAAGGCCTTCATCCCCCACGCGGCGTTGCTGCGTCAGGCTTTCGCCCATTGCGCAAGATTCCCCACTGCTGCCTCCCGTAGGAGTCTGGGCCGTGTCTCAGTCCCAGTGTGGCTGGTCGTCCTCTCAGACCAGCTACCCGTCGGAGCCTTGGTGAGCCGTTACCCCACCAACAAGCTGATAGGCCGCGAGCCCCTCCCAAAGTGGTCGTATTTATTAGATACGGCCTTTCCTCATAGGACCATGCGACCCAGTGAGGATATCCGGTATTAGCACCGGTTTCCCGGTGTTATCCCAGTCTTCGGGACAGGTTGCTCACGTGTTACGCACCCGTTCGCCACTGAGCCTGCCCAGTGTTGCCACCAGTCAGGCTCCGTTCGACTTGCATGTGTTAAGCACGCCGCCAGCGTTCGTCCTGAGCCAGGATCAAACTCTCCATCGAGACCTCCGGAGCGGCCCGTGGGCCGTTCCGACGATCGGAGAGCCGGTCGCCGGGACACTGATCCCCGCTGACCGACTGGCACCAAGACGGATCGTTGTCCGTCGTCAGTGCTCTTGACTTCGTGACCGCTGCTCGGCTGTGGGCCGGCTGCCTGCCGGCCCAGGCCGGGCACGGTCACCCGCACTGGCTTTTGGCTGTCCCTGTTCCGTTTTCAAGGAGCGACGTTGACACACGACCCGAGATTGGGAGGTTGGTGCCGGCCCCTCTACTGCCGGGCGCCAGACCCACTCGCCTGGCTCGCTCAGCACTATCGTGTCCGATCGGCAGGGCTGCCGATCAGGCGATTTCCCAGCCTACCACCCCACAGAGGCCTGTCAAGCCCCCGGGGTCGCTCAGCCGGGGCGGGATAGGTTCGGGTCTCCCCGTACCCACCATCGCCAAGGGTACAAGGCCGCCGGGCCCGTCCCTATTCCGACCCGTATCCCCACGCCCGGCCGCTCGGGGGGTGCCAGGCCGTCGGACGCCACGACCAGGCCCCTGTCGCCGGTGACCAGGTCGGCGCCGTCGTGCTCGCCCCCCAGCCCCAGGGCCTGGCACAGCCTGGCCGGGCCACTGCAGAGGTCGCGGTCCCGCCGGGAGGCCGGACGGGCCACCCTCATGGCCTCGACCCCTGCCGCCGGCATCAAGGCCCGCAGCAGCACCGCCGTCCCCTCCCCCTCCTCGCCGCACGTGACGTTGGCGCACCAGTGCATGCCGTAGGTGAAGTAGAGGTAGGCCATCCCGGGCTGGCCGAACATGGTGGCGTTGCGCCTGGTCCTCCCCCGCCAGCCGTGCGACGCCGTGTCTCCCGGGCCGCCATAGGCCTCCACCTCGACGATGCGGCCCACCCGGTCGCCCCTCACCAGCAGCTTGTTGAGCAGCTGGGGGGCGACCAGGAGCGGACCTCGGCGGTAGAAGGACCGGGGCAGGGGCTCCAGCTTCCCCGGCGGCGGTGCCGCCGCGGCCGCCGTCTCAGGCATGGCCCTCAGGCATGGTCCTCAGGCACGGTCCTCAGGCATGGTCCTCAGGCACGGCCCAGCCGCTCGGCGTCTACCTCCAGGCGACGGCGGTAGGCCAGGAGCTGCTCGGCCACCGGCCCCGGGCCGGCACCTCCGGGGGTGGTCCGCCGGTTGACCGCCACCCCCCCTTCCAGCAGGCCGGCCGCCTGCGCCCCCAGGGCGGGATGGGCCTCCACCAGCTCGGCCAGCGGGACGTGACGCTCGACGGAGTCCCGGACCAGCGACGAGACGATGGCATGGGCCTGGCGAAAGGCCGTCCCCTTCTCCACCAGCCACTCGGCCAGGTCGACCGCCGCCGCCTCGGGCCCGTCCGCCGCCTGGCGCATGCGAGCCAGGTCGAAGCCGGCCGTGGCCATCAACCCGCCCAGGGCAGCCAGGGCCAGCCTCACCTGGTCGACCGCGTCGAACAGGGGCTCCTTGTCCTCTTGGAGGTCCCGGTTGTAGGACAGCGGCAGGCCCTTGAGGGTGGTGAGGATGCCGGCCACGTGCCCGACCAGGCGCCCCGTCTTCCCCCTCACCAGCTCGGCCACGTCCGGGTTCTTCTTCTGAGGCAGCATCGAGCTGCCGGTGGCGTAGGCGTCGTCGAGATGCACGAAGCCGAACTCCTCCGAGGCCCACAGCACGATCTCCTCTCCCATCCGGGAGAGGTGCACGCCGAGCAACGCCACGTCGAACAGCGCCTCGGCGACGTGATCGCGGTCGCTCACCGCGTCGAGGGAGTTCTCGAAACGAGAGGCGAACCCCAGCTCGGCCGCCACCTCGTCGGGCCCCAGGTCGAACGACGACCCGGCCAGGGCGCCGGCACCCAGAGGCGACACGTCCATGCGGGCCACCGTGGCCGCCAGGCGGTCGACGTCCCGGGACAGGGCCCAGCCATGGGCCAGCAGGTGGTGGGCCAGCAGCACCGGCTGGGCTCGCTGGAGGTGGGTGTAGCCGGGCAGGTAGGCGTCTCCCACCTCCTGCGCCCGCCGGCCCAGGACCACCTGGAGCTCCAGCACCTGGCGGGCCAGGGCGGTGAGCTCCCGGCGGGCCCACAGCCGCAGGTCGGTGGCCACCTGGTCGTTGCGGCTCCGGCCGGTGGGCAGCTTGGCCCCCACCTCGCCGGCGATCTCGATGACCCGGCGCTCGACCGCGGTGTGGATGTCCTCGTCGCTGGAGGCGAAGCAGAAGCGTCCGCCGGCCAGCTCCTCGCCCACCTGGTCCAGGGCCGCCACCACCAGGGCCACCTCGTCGGGGTCGAGGACCCCGGCCCGTCCCAGGCCCCTCACGTGCGCCCGGGAGCCGGCCAGGTCGTCTGCCGCCAGGCGCCGGTCGGCCGCCAGGCTGTCGGTGAAGGCCACCAGCGCCTGGGCCGGGTCGCCCTCCAGGCGGCTCTGCCAGAGGGTCATGGCCGGCCCTGGCGGCCCGCCCAGGTCGCCACGCCCAGGCCCCACAGCCTCACGAAGCCCTCGGCATCGCGGTGGCGGAAGGCGTCGGCCGCCTCGTAGGTGGCCAGCCCGTAGTCGTAGAGCCCCACCGGGCTGCGCCGGCCGGCCACCAGGCACCGGCCTGGCACCTCGCAGCGCAGCCTGACCTCGCCGGTCACGTGGCGCTGGCTCTCGGTGACGAAGGCGTCGATGGCCGCCTTGAGGGGCGAGTACCAAAGCCCGTCGTACACCAGCTCGGCCCAGCGGGGCTCGAGGCGGGCCTTCTCGTGGGCCAGGTCCCGCTCGAGGGTCAGGTCCTCCAGGTCGGCGTGGGCCATGAGCAGGGCCAGCGCTCCCGGGCACTCGTAGACCTCCCGGCTCTTGATGCCGACGCGGCGGTTCTCCACCATGTCGATCCGTCCCCAGCCGTAGGAGCCGACCACCTTGTCGACGGCGACGATCAGGTGGTGAAGGGCCATGGCCTCGCCGTCCAGGGCCACCGGGAGGCCCTCCTCGAAGGCCAGCACCATCTCGACCGGCCCGGTGGCAGTGGGAGTGGTCCGCTCGAAGACCTCCTCGGGCGGCTGGCACCATGGGTCCTCCAGCACTCCGCACTCGATGGTGCGCCCCCAGAGGTTCTGGTCCACCGAGTACGGGCTCTCCCGGGTCACCGTGACCGGTATCCCCCAGCGGGCGGCGTAGTCGATGGACTCCTCCCGGGAGAGGCCCCACGTGCGCACCGGGGCCAGGGTCTCTAGGTCAGGGGCCAGGGCGCGGGTGGAGACCTCGAAACGGACCTGGTCGTTGCCCTTGCCGGTGCAGCCGTGGGCCACCGCGTCGGCTCCGTAGGCCCGGGCGGCGGCCACCAGGTGCCTTACGATGATGGGCCGGGACAGGGCCGACACCAGAGGGTACTTGCCCTCGTAGCGGGCGTTGGCCAGCAGGGCAGGGGCGACGAAGTCCCTGGCGAACTCCTCTCGGCAGTCCACCACCAGCGCCTCCACCGCCCCGGCGGCCACCGCCCGCTGGCGGATGGCGTCCCAATCGCCGCCCTGGCCAACGTCGGCGGCCACGGCGATCACCTCCAGGCCCATCTCCTCTCCCATCCAGCGCACCGCCACCGACGTGTCCAGTCCACCGCTGTAGGCCAACACCACCCGCTTAGCCACTGTCACTCCCTATGCTCTGGGGCGCATCCGACACCGCGCCTGGCGGCGCACCCCCACCGCCCGCCCTCGGTCGGCATCCGTGCCGCACCCTACCGTCGCCCTCGCCCTACAGCCCGGCCAGGCCGGACAGGTGGCTGGCCACGCCGGCCCCGCCGGCTGTCTCGGCCGTGACCACCAGGACCGTGTCGTCACCGGCCACCGTCCCGATCACCCCGTCGATGCCGGCCCGGTCCAGCGCTGATCCCACCACGTGGGCCGAGCCCGGAGGGGTGCGCACCACCACCAGGTTGGCCGAGTGGCCGATCTCCACCGCCCACTCCCCGAGCACCCGCCCCAGATGGCCGGCGGGGGCCAGCTGGTCCCTGGGCAGCTCGGGTATGGCATAGACGGTGTCGCCCCCCGCCACCCGGACCTTCACCGCCCCCATCTCCTCCAGGTCCCGGGACACCGTGGCCTGGGTGCAGACCACCCCTTCGCCGCCCAGCAGCTCGACCAGCTCGGCCTGGCTGGACACCGCCCGCTCGCCCAGCAGGCGGGCGATGCGGTGATGGCGCTGGTTCTTGGTGAGCCTCATGGCTCTACCAGCCACCACAGCAGGCCCCTCATGGCCGCCAGCCGGTTGGCCGCCTGGAGCCACACCACCGATCGGGGTCCGTCGATCACCCCGGCGGAGATCTCCTCGCCCCGATGGGCGGGCAGGCAGTGCAGGACGACTGCCTCCGGGCGGGCCAGGGAGAGCAGCTCCTCGTCCACCGTGAAGCCCTGGAAGGCGCGGCGGCGCTCGGCGTCAGCCTCCTGGCCCATCGACACCCACACGTCGGTGCAGACCGCGTCGGCCCCGGCCACCGCCTCCTCGGGCTGGTGGGTGACCTCCAGGCGTCCACCCAGCCCCCTCACCCGGTCGAGGTCGGCCGGCCCCAGCGCCGAGCCCGGGGGCGAGGCCACCCGCATCGACAGCCCGACCATGGCCCCGGCCAGCAGCAGGGACCGGCACACGTTGTTGGCGTCCCCCACCCAGGCCACGGTGCGACCGGCCAGGGGCCCCAGCACCTGGCCCAGGGTCAACAGGTCGGCCAGGGCCTGGCCAGGATGGCCCCGGTCGGAGAGCAGGTTGACCACCGGTACCCCCACCCCCGCCCCGGACAGGGCGGAGGCCATGCGCTGCAGCGTCGAGTGGCGATGCACGCGGGCCCCGATGACGCAGTGGTAGCAGGCCATGGCGCGAGCCAGGTCCTCGGCGCTCTCCCGGGTGTCGATGCCGACCTCGGCCATCCCCAGGCTCACCGGGTGGCCGCCCAGCTGGGCCACCGCCACCTCGGTGGCGTTGCGGGTGCGGGCCGACGGCTTCTCGAACACCAGGCCCACCCCTCGTCCGGCCATCACCGGCGGGGGGCGGGCCTGTCTGGCCCGGTCCAGGACGGCGCCCAGCTCGGCCGGGCTCAGGTCGTCGACCTCGAGGAAGTGCCTCCCTGGCCGGCCAGGGGCCGGTGTCACGCCAGGACCCGCCCGAGGATCTCCAACCCCTCGTCCACCTCTGCCTCGCTGACCAGCAGGGAAGGGGCCAGGCGCACCACCTCAGGGGTGACCGGGTTGACCACCAGCCCGGCCCCCAGCGCGGTGGCGGCCACCTCTGCCGAGGCGCCCCCGGCCAAGACCGCCCCCAGCAGGAGACCCCTTCCCCGCACGGACGCCACCTCGGGCAGTGCCTCCAGGCCGGCTCGCAGGCGGGCCCCGGCCGCCGCCGCCCGACGCGGCACGTCCTGGCCCTCCATGACCGCCAGGGTGGCCCGGGCCGCCGCCGCCGCCAGGGGCTGGCCGCCGAAGGTGCTGGCGTGGTCCCCCGGCCGGAAGGCCTCGGCCACCTCCGCCCTGGCCCAGCACGCCCCGATGGGCATGCCGTTGCCGAGCGCCTTGGCCACCGTCACCACGTCGGGCCTGACCCCCTCGTGCTCGAAGCCCCACCACCGCCCGGTCCGTCCCAGGCCGGTCTGGACCTCGTCGACCATCATCAGCACGCCCCGCTCGTCGCAGAGCCGGCGCACCCCGGCCAGGTAGCCGGGCGACGCCTCCACCACCCCCGCCTCCCCCTGGATGGGCTCCACCAGCACCGCCCCCACCACCGTGGGGTCGACCGCCTCCTCCAGTGCCGAGAGGTCGTCCCACGCCACCTGGCGAAATCCCTCCGGCAGCGGCTGGAACGCCTCCTGCTTGGTGGGCTGCCCGGTGGCCGCCAGGGTGGCCAGGGTCCGCCCGTGGAAGGAGCCGTAGGCGCTCACCACCCCGTAGCGGCCCCTGCCCCCCCACCGCCGGGCCAGCTTGATGGCGCACTCGTTGGCCTCCGCCCCCGAGTTGGCCAGGAAGACCCGTCCCCCGCCGCCCAGGAGCCGGTCCAGCACCCGGGCCACCTCCGGTCCGACGGGGTTGGCGTACAGGTTGGACACGTGCCACAGGGTGGACGCCTGGCGGGACAGCGCCTCGGCCACCACCGGATGGCAGTGGCCGAGCGACGTCACCGCCAAGCCGCCGAGGAAGTCCAGGTAGCACTTCCCCGTGTCGTCCCACAGCCGGCTGCCCTCGCCGCGGCTGAAGGTGACCGGCGGGGGGGCGTAGGTGGGCATGAGAACGGGGGCGGGACCAGCCACCTTTTCGCTGGTCATGGGCTCACCATGGTCCCCAGCCCCTCCCTGGTGAATATCTCCAGCAGGAGGGCGTGGGCGGCCCGGCCGTCGAGGATGTGGGCGTGGCCCACCCCGGCCCGCACCGCCCGGGCGCACGCCGTCGCCTTGGGGATCATCCCTCCCCGCACCGTGCCGTCGGCCACCATGGCCTCCACCTCGTCCACCGAAGCCGAGCGCACCAGGGACCCCGGGTCGGCCGGGTCCCGCCTCAGGCCCTCCACGTCGGTGAGGTAGACCAGCTTCTCGGCCCCGAGGGCGGCGGCCAGCGCCCCGGCGGCGGAGTCGGCGTTGATGTTGTAGGCCTGCCCGGCGGCGTCCGCCCCGATGGTGGCCACCACCGGGATCAGGTCCTCGGCCAGCAGCCGCTCCACGATGGTGGGATCGACCACGTCCACGTCGCCCACGAAGCCCAGCTCCACCGAGTGGGGCGAGGCGGTCATGAGCCGGGCATCCTCCCCCGACAGGCCCACGGCCAGCGGCTCGTGCACGTTGATGGCACCGACGATGTCCCGGTTGATCCTCCCCACCAGCACCATGCGCACGATGTCGAGGGTCTCGGCGTCGGTGACCCTCAGCCCATCCCGGAACTCGGGCGTCTTGCCCAGGCGCTCCATGAGCTGGCCGATCTGGGGCCCACCGCCGTGCACCACCACCGGGTACATGCCGACCAGCCTCATGAGCACCACGTCCTGGGCGAAAGTGCCGGCGTCGCCTCCGGCCCCCTCGCCCACTCCCGTCGTACCGCCGCCGAAGGAGCTCAGCGCCGCTCCCCCGTACTTTATGACCACCACCTTGCCCCAGAAGCGCCGGATGTAGGGGAGGGCCTCGGCCAGCACCTCTGCCTTGGCCGCCGCCGGGGCCGGCGCCGCCTGGGTGGCCGGGACGCTCACGACGTCCTCATGTTCTCGGAGATGTAGCCCGGGCCCAGGTCGGTCGTGAGCATCTCGGCCGCCCCGTCACCCAGCCCCAGGTCGGCACCCAGCTCCACCAGCGAACCCCGCAGGGCAGCGGCAACCGCCTCGTGGTCGTGGGCGCAGGCCACGCCGTCCCGGCAGACGTCCACGCCGCCGTAGGCCACGCTCACCCGGTCGGGGTCGAAGGCCACCCCGGCCGAGCCCAGCTCGCTCACCACCCGACCCCAGTAGGGGTCGGAGCCGTGCATCGAGCACTGCACCAGCATGCTCTCGGCGACCTGGCGGGCAGCCCGGCGGGCGTCGTCTCCGCTGGCGGCCCCCGCCACCCGGATCCGGACCCGGCGGCTGGCGCCCTCGGCGTCAATCGCCATCTGGTCGGCCAGGTCGGCGCAGGCAGTGGCCAGCGCCTGGGCCAGGGCGGTGGCCTCGGCCACGGCTTCGGCGCTACCAACCGGCCCCGCCCGGCCGCTGGCCAGGACCACCACCGTGTCGTTGGTGGAGCAGCAGCCGTCCACCGACAAGGTATTGAACGAGTCCTGCACCGCCCGGACCAGGCCGGCCTGAAGCCCGCCCGAGCTGGCGGGCGCATCGGTGGTGAGCACGGCCAGCATGGTGGCCAGGTCAGGCGCCAGCATGGCCGCCCCCTTGGCCATGCCGGCCACGGTGAACCCCTGCCCCTGGACGAGGGTCTGCTTGACTGCCCTGTCGGTGGTCATGATGGCCCGGGCGGCGGCCTGGTCGGCCTCAGGTCCCCGTGCCCTCGACGCCCCCAGCCGGGGAATGCCGCTCTCCAGCGGGCCCGGGGGCAGCGGGATGCCGATCAGGCCGGTGGAGGCCACCAGCACCTCCTCCCGGGCGCAGCCGAGCTGCCCGGCCACCAGCTCGCACATGCGCCGGGCCGCCTGGCGGCCTGGGCCGCCGGTGCCAGCATTGGCGTTGCCCGAGTTGACCACCACCGCGGCGGCCCGCCCACCGGTCGCCGCCAGGTTGGACCGGCTCACCTGGACCGGTGCGGCCTGGGCGCGGTTGGCGGTGAACACGGCCGCCGCCGGCACCGGGCGTCCGTCGTCGGTGGCCACCAGGGCCAGGTCGGGGACGCCTCCGGCCTTGATGCCGCAGGCCAGCCCGGCGGCCAGGAAGCCGGCCGGCACGGTGACGCTCACCACGGCCCCGGGCTCGTTGCGGCCTCGAGGCTCGTTGCGGCCGCCGGGCTCATGGCGGGCTCGGGGTCACGGGTAGATGCCGAGGGTGGGCAGGCCGGCCGTCTCGGGCAGCCCGAGGGCCAGGTTGGCGCACTGCACCGCCTGACCGGAGGCTCCCTTGACCAGGTTGTCGAGGGCGCACATGGCCAACACCCATCCCGTTCGGGGATCGGCCCGAGCCGTCAGCTGGGCGCAGTTGGAACCAAGAGTGGCCTTGGTCGACGGCGGACGCTCCGAGACGGTGACGAAGGGCTCGCCGGCGTAGGCATCCCCCAGCACCCCGAGCAGGCCGGCGGTGGTCGCCATCGTGCCCGGCGCCGGCCGGGCGTAGCAGGTGGCCAGGATCCCCCGCGTCATGGGGGCCAGGTGGGGAGTGAAGAGCACCTGTGCTCCTGTCGCCTGCTCGATCTCCGGAGTGTGGCGGTGGGTGAGCAGCCCGTAGGCCGAGAAGTCTCCCTCGACCGCCGCGAACTGCGTGGTCGGGCTGGGGCCCCGGCCGGCGCCCGAGACCCCGCTGGTGGCGTCGACCACCACCCCGCTGGACTGGACGGCACCCGCCCGGACCAGCGGGGCCAGCGCCAGGGCGGCCGCCGTCACGTAGCAGCCGGCGGCGGCCACCAGCTCGGCGCCCAGCAGGTCGGCCCGGTACAGCTCTGGCAGGCCGTAGGCGAACTCCGCCAGCAGGCCGGGCGAGACGTGCTCGGCGCCGTACCAGGCCGGGTAGAGCGACGGCTCTCTCAGCCGGAAGTCACCTGACAGGTCGACCACGTGGCCCACCCGCTTGCGCAGCTCGGGGACGAGCCCCTGGGCCGTCCCATGGGGCAGGGCCAGGAAGACCAGGTCCAGGCCGTCGGCTTGGTCCGGTTCGAGGATCGAGTAGGTCAGAGTGGGATAGGCGCCAACCAGGCTGGGGAAGAGCTCCTCGACCCGCCCCCCCGCATGGCGGTCCGCGCTGGCCCAGGCGACCTCCAGGTCGGGGTGGCCGGCGCACAACCGCAGCAGCTCGCCACCGGTGTACCCCGATCCGCCCGCCACTCCGATCCGAAGGGGGTGGCTCATAGCATGAAGATACTATAGCCTGCATTCTCATGCAACACTCCCGGAGCCACTTGCAAGTTTCATATCCTCTCGTTATCTTTTGTCATGAGGAGGGTCGGCTGGCGACAGCCGGCCGGAAAGGAAAGCGATCCCAATGCAACCGGACGTCGACGACCGCTCGGTGGGCATCCTGCGACGGGCCGTGCCCGAGCTGGAGCCGCGCTACCAACGGCTGCTGGCCGACTACGGCGAGCACCTGATGCCCTTCCTGGTCTTCAACGAGCTGGCCGACCTGGTCGGCACGCTGCTGCTCGAGGCCACCGAGACGACCGAGGCAGTGGCCGAACGCTGCTGCGAGGCGGTCGAGGCGGTGGCCGTCAGCGACGAGCCAGATCGCCTCGAGCTGGTCGGGTACGGGTTCATCGACGGGCTGAACCCGTACGCTCTGGCCCGCAGCTGGGACTGGATGGGGCCGAAGACCAGGGCGATCATGACAGCCCTGGAGGCCGGAGACCTGGACCCCGACAGCCAGCTCGAGGAGGACGACGACGAATAGGGCGGTGGTGATCCCGGCTTCCCTGGTCCTCTCCGCCGCTCCCGCTGCTTCTCCAGCCGTGCCTGACCGCTCGGGTAGAGTGCTCGCAGGCGCAGCGGAGCAGACATCGAAGGAGCTCAGGTGGACAACGAGGCGGATCGAGTCCCTCTACCCGAGCTCCAGCGGGGAGAGGCGAGCGGACGCCGGGTCAGGGTCCTGGAGCGTAGGCGCCGCCGCCTTCGCAGGGCAGGGGTGGGAGTCGCCGTGGTGGGCGTGGCTCTGGTTGCCGTGGGCATCGTCTCGATGGTCAAGGTGGGCACCAGGTCTCCGCCCGGACCTACCCGGGTGGGTCTTCGGCCGCCGAGCCCCACGACCACCGCCGCGCCGCCAGGGACGCTGCTACCTGCCCTGTCGGCAGTTGGGTCCCCTCCCGGCGCGGTCTCTCCCGGGCCGGCCTCTCCCGGCCCGGCCTTTTCCGGGCCCGCCTCCCTTGGCATAGCTGTGGCCGGCACCACCAATCCCGCCGGGGCGGGTCAGCCCGGCTTGGTCGCCGCGGACAACCGGTCCAGCTCAGCGAGCTCCCCGTCCCCGGCTCACCTGAGCGCCCAGGGCCCCGCCCAGCTGTCCCCGCCGAGCGTCTCGCCTCCGGCGCGTCCACCGGTGATCTCAACCACTGTGCCGCCGCAGCCGGTGGCGACCACGACCACGCCCGCCCCCCCCACCACCACCGTCGCCCCGCCTCCCACCACCACCTCGACCACCTCGACCACGCCGACCACCGTGCCTTGCCGTCACGGCTGCCGGCGGCACGGCCACTGAGCCGGGACGATTGGTGAGTGACGGCTTCGGGTAGCTCTCATCCGGCCAGGGTCAATCCGGCCACCACTGGCGGAGAGGTGCGATGGACGCCATCGAGCTGCTGACGCAGGATCACCGAGAGGTCGAGGGACTGTTCGCCCAGCTCGCCACCGAGGGAGCCGACAGGCGCCAGGTCCTGGAACAGATCAGCAAGCAGCTGGCCATGCACGACGGGGTCGAGAAGCGGATCTTCTATCCGGAGGTCGAGCAGTCCGTCCCGGGGGGCCAGGCGCTGGCCGAGCGGGCGCTGCGCCAGCACGAGGAGACCGAACAGCTCCTGGCCAGCGTGGACGGGCGTGATCCGTCGGATCCCGAGGTGGCCCGACGGTTGGACCTGCTGATCGACGCCGTGCGTCGCCACGTCAAGGAGGAGGAGAGCGAGATCTTCCCGGCCCTGCTGCGAGCCAGCGAGCGCGGCCAGCTGGCCCGGCTGGGCGCCAAGCTGGAGAGCGCCAAGGCCTGGGTGCCGACCCATCCCCACCCCCGTGCCCCCGGCTCGGGTCCGCTGGCGGCTCCCCTCAACGCGGCTGCCTCGGTGCTGGACATGGCCCGGGACAGCATGGACAGCTCCCGGGCCACTCCCGCCGTGGAGTCGCTCAAGGGGGAGGAGAAGCCACCGTTGGCCGATACGGCGGCCGGCGACAAGCCGCCCACCGACCTGATGAGCTGGCCAGCCGTCTACCGCGACGAGCAGACCCAAGAGGCTCTGTCCTCCTCGGACGAGTCCTCCTCGGACGAGTCCTCCTCGGACGAGTCCTCCTCGGATGGGTCTTCCGCCGGCGGAGAGGCGAGCGAGGGCTCAGCCGACGGGAGATCGGCGTCGGTGGCCGAGGCGTCGGTGGCCGAGGCGTCGGTGGCCGACCTGGTGAGGCAGCTGGCCGAGCAGGCCTCTCGGCTGGCCCGCCAGGAAGTGGCGCTGGCTCGCCTGGAGGTGCGGGACACGGGCCGCCGGGCCGGGCTCGGGCTGGCTGGGCTGTCGCTGGCCGGCGCGGCTGGCCTGTACGGCGGGGGGGCCCTGGTGGCTGGCGTCATCGGGCTGGTGGCCATTCCCCTGGGTGGCTGGGTGGCCGCCCTGGTGGTAGGGGGCGGCCTCGCCGCGCTGGCCGGCATGGTTGGCCTGGGCGCTGGGTGGCAGGTGCGAAGGGCCGTCCGTGCGCAGTCGACGTCCCCGCTGGACAGGGTCAGGACCGACCTCACCGTGGTGAAAGAAGGCGCCGCGGCAGCCAGCCGGAGGTCCTGAGGTGCGAAGGGCTGTCGGGCCGTCCGATGAAGAGGTCCGACTCCGGTCGCAGATCGAGCAGAGCCGTCGGGAGCTCGGCCAGACCGTAGAGGCCCTGGCTGCCAAGGCCGACATCGGCCGGAGGATCCAGACCAAGGTGCAGGCCAAGGTCGACCAGGAGGCCGAGGCCCTCCAGGCCCGGGGTGACCAGATCAGGCAGCGGGTCAGCCAGGTCGGCCAACGGGTCCGACAGCTGGCGCCGGCGCAGCTCCCAGAGGCGGCGGGCCAGGCCGTGCGGGGCCTCTCCGAGCATCCCGGGGTGGCGGTGGGCACGGTGCTCCTGCTGGTGGGATTGGCGATCGGTCTGGCCGCCCGCCGCACCTGATGTACCGGCGCGGCTGACAACGGCCGCGCCGGCCCAGCCAGCAGGGACCCCCGGGCCGCCCAGCAGCTACCGGTCGGCCCGCTTCCAGTCCACCACGACCACGCTGGCGTCGTCTTTGAGGTCCCCGACGGCCTTCCTCAGGGCGGCTTGGAGGTGGTCGACCAGCTCCTGAGTGGATGCCGGGGCGCAGCTGGCCAGTAGCTGGGGCAGGTGGGTGTCGCCGAATTGGGAGGTCTCGTCGACTGCCGCCTCGGTGACCCCGTCGGACACGAAGACCCAACGGTCGCCCTCCAGCAGCTGGAGGCGGGCCGAGCCGTAGCTCACCTCCTCGAACAATCCCATCGGGAGATGGGGGTCCAGCTGGGTGCGTGTCATCCGCCCCGCCCTGATCAGGTACGGCCTCGGGTGGCCGGCATTGACCATCTCCACGTTCCCGGTCTCCAGGTCGACCTGGAGCACAAGGCCGGTGACGAACCGGGTGCCGCCGAAGATCTGGTTGAGGGCCCGGTCGGCCGCCACCACCTGGTCCACCAGTCCCTGGCCGGAGCGCCGGGCGTTGCGCAGAGTGGTCACCGCCAGGGCGGTCAGGACCGCGGCCTGGGTGCCGTGGCCCATGGCGTCGATGACCGCCAGCCACAGGGTGGAGGGCCCCACGCAGAGGTCGTAGGCGTCGCCGCCAATGTGGTAGGCGGGCCGCACCTGTCCGGCCAGGCTGAACTGGGGACCCGAGAAGGACCGGGCCGCCACCATCGACCACTGCATCTCGGCGGCCACGCTGAGCGGCTCGCGCCGCCGGGCCCGCTCGAAGGAGTCGGTGTAGCGCAGGGCGGTGGTCAAGACGTAGGCCACGGTCAGGGCCACCTCGGCCAGGGCAGGACCGCCCTGGCCCTCGACGGGGTCCAGGGAGCCGGCGAAGCCGACCGTCAGCACGCCCAGCCTCTCGGCCCGAAGGCTCACCGGCACGTGCACGGTGGTCCCCCCCGCGGGGTCCGGGAGGGTGACCTGCTCCTGGGTGGCGTAGGCCTCGCCGGGCCCGCCGTGACCGACGTCGAGAACCTCGGCTGGGTCGGTGCCGCCCGGGCCGCCCAGCGCCGCCAGGACTGCCTCGTCGTAGTCGGCCAGCCACAGCCTGACCGACACCGCATCCATCTCCTCGGTGAGGAACCGGGTCAGCTCGGGCAGCACGGCGGTCGGAAAGGCACCATCGAGGCGAGGCAGCAGCTGGCCTCCCAACCCACGCAGGGCTCGCACCCGGCGATGCTAACCCGGTTGACCCCGCCAGCCGGGCTTGAGACGATCCGCCGATGGCGGCGACGAGTACCGAGCTCGACTTCGGCCGGGTTGCGGCCCGGATCAGGCGCCGGTGGAGTGACCCACCAGGCCGTCGAGATAGGAGAGCATCGCCTCGCCGGCTCCCATCGAGCCCGGCGGGTAGAAGCCGATCTCCAGGTGGGGGCCTTGGCTGATCCCCACGATCCCCGCACCCACGGTACTGATCTCTTGGCCCTGGGCCACATGGGCACCCACCGCTACCAGGTCGGGCCCGGCGTGACCGTAGTACACCGTTCGCCCCGCTAGGGCACCCGAGCTGATCTGCAGCACCGGTGTGTTGGGCCCGAAGCCGTTGATCCCCTCAGCCATGATCGTGCCCGCTCCCATGGCGTATAGGGGGGTGCCGGGAGGGGCGGTGTAGTCGACCCCTTGGTCAACGCTGCCCCCGCGCAAGTAGCCAGCCGGGAGGGGCAGGCCGCCGGCGGCGGCCGTCACGGCGGCAGGCGCGGCGGCCGTCGCTGCGGCAGGCGCGGCGGCCGCAGGTGGCACCACGGCTCGAGCGGCTGGCGGAGCTGGTACCGCAGCCGGCAGAGGTGCCGCCGCCCCCGCC
>JAVKSQ010000041.1:0-15707 GCA_039583615.1 Acidimicrobiales bacterium | reverse complement strand
CCGGAGGCGGCCCCGCCGCAGGTGGGTCGTCGCCTTTGGGGGGCCCTTGGGGGCGCAGCCCCCAAGTGTCAGCTGCCGGGCAGCTGGCCGAGGGTGACGGTCACCGTCCGGCGGCTGCCGTTGGGCGAGAGGATCCCGACCTGGACCTTGTCGCCCGGCTTGGCGTTGGCCAGGGCGTCGCTCAGGTCGGCCAGCGACTGCACCGTGTGGCCGTTGACCGAGGTGATCACCTCCCCCACCTTCAGGCCAGCCTTCTGGGCTCCTCCTCCGGCCAGCACCTGCTCGATGATGACCCCGACCGGGCGGCCCAGCAGGTCGTAGCCGGTGGTGGCCGAGACGCCCAGAGCGGCCCGGCCCGACTGGGTCACCTTGCCCTGGGAGGCCAGCTGGTCGGCGATCATCTTCACCGTGTTGCTGGGGATGGCGAAGCCGATCCCCGGGGCCGCTCCGCCCCCCAGGTTCTGCTGGTTGGGCTCCAGGGCAGCCAGGGTCGGTATGCCGATGACCGCCCCGTCCAGGTCGGCCAGGGCCCCGCCGCTGTTGCCCGGGTTGATGGCCGCGCTGGTCTGCACCGTCTGGGGGAGGGTGACCCCGTTGCCCTCGTCGACGGTGCGGCCCACCCCGCTCACGATGCCGGTGGTGACGCTGCTCTGCAGGCCCAAGGGGTTGCCGATGGCCAAAGTGATGTCCCCCACCTGGAGCCTGCTCGAGTCGCCAAAGGTAGCCGGGGTGAGGCCGCTGGCGTCTTGCACCTTGATCATGGCCAGGTCGTCGGGCGGGTACTCGCCGACCAGGGACGCCGCCGAGGCCTTGCCGTCGAAGCGGGTGACGGTGAAGCTCGTCGAACCGCTCACCACATGGTCGTTGGTGACGATGTCGCCCTTGGTGTCGTAGATGATCCCCGAGCCCAGCGCGCTTCCGGTGGAGATCTCTACCACCGAGGGCCGCAGCTTGTTCACCACGTCTACATAGGCGCCCTGCAGCGAGGCCGCTGCCCCCGTGCCGGCCGGGG
This sequence comes from Acidimicrobiales bacterium, assembly GCA_039583615.1. Classification (GTDB taxonomy): domain Bacteria; phylum Actinomycetota; class Acidimicrobiia; order Acidimicrobiales; family QHCF01; genus QHCF01. Next base: position 14,695 of record JAVKSQ010000041.1, on the reverse strand, counting down.
CCCCGGCCGTGCTGGTCGGCGGGCCGTTGGAGCCGCCAGAGGCGCCCTGGCTGGCGGGGGAGCTGGCCGAGCTGCCCGCTGAGCTGCCCGCTGAGCTGCCCGCTGAGCAGCCGGCCAGGACTGCCGCCAGTCCCACCAGGCCGGCCGTCGCCAGCCTCCGGCGGACCAGGGATGGTTCCATGGTCCCATCGTTCCACACCAGCCCGGTTACCAACCCGGCTGGTACAACAGGGCAATGCACACCACCGAGATCAGGATCCAGACCGGCGGCCGCAAGGTCACCGACCTCTCGCTGGAGGTCAACCGGTTCTGCGAAGACAAGGGCGACGGCCTGCTCAGCATCTTCCTGCCCCACGCCACCGCCGGCCTGGCCCTGATGGAGACGGGCTCGGGGTCCGAGGACGACCTCTCCGAGCTCCTGGGCCGGCTGGTGCCCCGCGACGTAGCCTACACCCACCGCCACGGCTCGCCGGGCCACGGCGCCGACCACCTGGTGCCGGTGCTGGTCAGCCCCTCGCTCACCATCCCGGTGTCCGGGGGCCGTCCCCTGCTGGGCACCTGGCAGTCGGTGGTGCTGGTCGACCCCAACCGGGACAACCCTCACCGCCGGGTCCGCCTCAGCTTCCTGGGTGGGTAGCCTCATTGGATCATCGCGGACAGATGCAGCCGTCGCTCAGCGTCCGGATCGTCTTTACGACTACGAGCCACGAGCACCTGGCGCACCATGTCTACCAGGGTCCCTTTACAAGGGTCACAGTATTTCCAGAGCACCGGGCGCATAGAGGAACCGGCCGTCAAGCAGATCCGTCACCATCGGCCGACGCCAAGGCCCTGCTAGATTACCTGGCTTTACGCCGACGTTGAGATGGGCCGAGGAGCACTCGGCCGTGAGGCAGGAGGTCCAGATGGCGGACAACCCGACGACCGCGGGCGCCGGCGAGAGGGTCCAGGATCCCCTTGACGTCGCAGTCGTCGGCGGGGGGGTCAGCGGCCTCTACACGGCGTGGCGGCTGCTGGCCAGCGGCCGGTACCCCAAGGTCGGCGTGTTCGAGATGAGCCAGCGGTTCGGGGGTCGCCTGCTGACGCTCACCCCCCCGGAGACCACCAGCCTGCGGGCGGAGCTCGGTGGTATGCGCTTCCTCACTTCGCAGCGTCTCGTGACGCACATCGTGAAGAATGTGCTGGATCTTGAGACCGGCGAGGCTCCTGTCAGCCAGCCGCAGAACCTGGCCTACCTGCGGGACCACCGCTTGTGGGTGAAGGACCTCTCGGCCGAGCCGTACGTCTTGCCCTACGCAGTGGCAGAGGGCGAGAGGACGTCCGTGGCCGTCCTCATGGCGGCAGCGATCACCACGGTGGTGACCGCCGCCATCAAAGAATCTGCCCGCTTGCGGGAATGCCTGAGAGAGGCCGGCTACGCCTACGGTCCCGGGATGAACGTGGAGGTGACCGAGCTCACCCGCGCCCAGTGGCACTGCATTCAGCGCCACGGTAGTTGGAAGGGGCACCTACTGCGCCAGTGGGGATTCTGGAACCTCTTGTACCAGGTGATGAGCCCTGAAGCCTATTCAATGGTCATGGAGTCCTCCGGCTACGACACGATCGTCAGCAACTGGAACGCTGCCGACGCCATGCCTTGGTTCCTGGCCGACTTCGGCAAAGTCGAGTACTGCCGCCCCCTTGCCGGGATGGGATCCATCCCGGCAGGCCTGCACGCCCGCGTCTGCGGCCTCGGCGGCCGGGCCACGCTCGACCGGGAGCTGACCCACCTGGAGCTCTCCGATGGCTTGGCACGGCTGACCTTCTCGGCGCAGGACACGACGAAGCCGCCCCCTCCAGCGGTGTTCGCCCACCGAGTCGTCCTTGCCATGCCGCGCCGGTCCCTCGAGCGCATCGGCGCCGGCCTGGACTTGGTGCTGAAGGCCCCGGGGGTCGCCTCCATGGTCCAGGCGGTGACCCCCACCCCACTGTTCAAGCTGTTCTGCGTGTACAGCTCTCCATGGTGGAAGGGCCTGGGTCGGGCAGGAGACAAGATCGTCGCCGGGCGATCGGTCACCAGCATCCCCGTGCGCCAGGTCTACTATTTTGGCACGGACCAGCAGACCAAGCGTTCTCTGTTGATGATCTATAACGACGATCGGAGCATCAAGTATTGGATCGGCTTCCTACGCGATCCCTCGTTACCGTTCAGACCCGGAGAAGCGTCACACAGCGGCGAGCAGAACCCGTACATGGGGCAGGAGTGGAAGGAGTACCGGGTCCCAGAGATGATGTGCCAGGAGACGCATCGCCTGCTCGAGCTTATGCATGGTGTGCATGGCATTCCTGAGCCGATCGACGCAGTGTTCAGGGACTGGAGCGCCGATCCCTATGGTGGTGGGTACAACATGTGGAAGATCCACGCAGACAGCTATTCCGTCAGCGAGAACATCGTTCACCCGGTGGAGGATCTCCCTGTCTACATCTGCGGCGAGGCCTATTCCCACGACCAGGGCTGGGTGGAAGGCGCACTACAGACAGCCGAGGACATGTTGACCGAGTTCTTTTCTCTAAAAACACTGATTCCCGGGGGCGAGCCGGCTGGGGGCCAGATAGCACCGGTGACGGAGGTCCCCACGTGAGCCCGGACATCGCTCCTCCAACCCGGATTGGGCGCGATCTGCTGTACGATTGCCTCGAGCACCTGGAGATCGACCAGATATTTGGTGTGCCCGGCACCAACGAGATCCCGATCATCGATGGGGCAGTCCAGCACGGGATCAACTATGTCCCCTGTCTCCACGAGAACATCGCCCTGGGGGCTGCCATGGGCTGGGCCCGTATGAGGGGACTCCCGGGGATCGTCGAGCTCCATGTCACGCCGGGGATCGGGCACTGCTTGGGCAACCTGTTCAACGCACACAAATCGCATGTGCCGCTGGTGGTCTTCTGCGGGCAGCAGCACAGCGAGCTGCTGCTGCAAGAGCCTCTCCTGGCGTCCAACCTGGTCCAAGTAGCCCAGCAGTACACCAAATGGGCATATGAGGTCCGATCAGCGGACGAGCTGCGAATCGTGTTGCAACGCGCCTTCAAGGTGGCGATGGCGCCGCCCACCGGCCCGGTTTTCCTGTCCATCCCCTGGGACTTCACCTTGGCTGAGGTGCACCACCCGGCAAAGGGCATGGTTACCCGGATCGGTCCGAAGTTCAAAGGGGACGCCGACGAGGTGCAAAGGGCGGCCCGCCGCTTGGCCGCGTCCAAGCAGCCCGTGATCGTGGCCGGTGACGGAGTCGGGAACGCCGATGCCTGGGCCGAGCTGGCAGCTCTGGCGAAGCTCCTCAGCGCCCGGGTCTACACCGAGCCGCTCAGCAGCCTCATGAACTATCCCAACCACCTCCCGCACTGGAGCGGCGAGCTGCCCGGCCTGCAGAAGGCCATGCAGGAGGTGTTCGAGGGCTGCGATGTTGCCTTCCTCTGTGGGTTCAACGCCCAGGCTCAGCTGGCGGTCTACCAGTACAGCCTGGGCCCGCTGATTCCCGAGGAGGTGTGCGAGATCTACCTCCACAACGATCCCTGGGAGATCGCCAAGAACGACTACGGCGAGGTGGCCATCCTCGGGGACATCAAGGAGACGCTGCGGATGGTGTGCGCCGCCTTGGCGTCGATCGAGAAGGAGGACGAGGAGCTGTTCGAGGCGAACATGGCAGTGCGTCAGGGGGCGTTGTCCGGGTGGCTCGATTCCCAGGGGCCGGTGGTGGCGGCCGCCGCGACGACCCTTCCAGCGGCGAGCGGCATCACGGGAACCCAGGTGGCCACGGCGCTTCGCAAGCTCCAAGACGCCGGCAGCGCTCCGGGGCTCGTCTACGTCCACGAGGCCATGTCCGACGCCGGCGCCTTCATCGAAAAGTTGCGCTTCGACCATCCGACCAGCTATTACTGCCAAGAAGGTGGTTCCCTGGGATGGTCGATGCCGGCGAGCCTCGGGATCCAGCTCGCCCTGGGGCTCGAATCCGGGTTCGACCGTACTCGCACCGTCGTGAACGCCGTCGGCGACGGGTCCGCCCTGTTCTACCCGCACGTGTGGTGGACGGCGGCCAAGTTCAAGCTACCGATCCTGTACGTGGTCATGAACAACCAGGAGTACAAGACGCTGCTGATCGGACTCGACCAGATCAGATCGCTGTTCGACTGGAAGGAAGCGCCAACCTACCCGCCGTACCTGCGGCTGGACGCAGGAACGGGCGCTCCGGTCATAGACTTCGTGGATCTGGCGAGGACCTTCGGGGTCACCCACGGCAGGCGCGTAGAGACAGTCGAAAGCTTCGACGCGCTGGTCGCCGAGCTGAAGGCGGGGCTGGACTTCGTGCGGGGCGCACGGCTGCCTTACGTGCTGGAACTGCTCACGGAGCGCTACCAACCAGGTGAGGCCGCGCCGGCTCATGCCGGCCTCCTCGGCGATGCAGCTGGCCGGCCTGGCCTGCCACCGTCGCTGGCGGTGTTCTGATGAGGTCTTAGCGCCTGGGACCGTGAGCCAGGCGACCCACGGGCCAGCGGCGGCTCACGCCCCGGCGTCGCCCAGCAGCTTGGCCAGCCGGCTCAGCCCCTCGACCAGCTGGTCGTCGGCCAGGGCGTAGGACAGCCGGGCGTACCCCGGTGCCCCGAACGCCTCCCCCGGGACGATGGCCACCCTGGCCTGGTCCAGGATCAGCTCGGCCAGCTCCACGGTGGTGGCCGGCCGCTGGGCGCCGATGGCGGAGCCCAGCACCCCGGCCAGGGACGGGAAGGCGTAGAAGGCGCCCTGCGGCTCCACACAGGTGACCCCGGGTATCTCCTCGAGCATGGCGACCATCAGCCGCCGGCGGCGGTCGAAGGCCTCCCGCATGGTCGCCACCGCCGACAGGTCGCCGGTCAGCGCCGCCAGGGCGGCCCGCTGGGAGACGTTGGCCACGTTGGAGGTCGACTGCGACTGGAGGTTGGCCGCCGCCTCGACCACCTCGGGCGGACCGATCATCCAGCCCACCCGCCAGCCGGTCATGGCGTAGGTCTTGGCCACGCCGTTGACCACCACGCAGCGGTCGGCCAGGTCGGGCACCACCACCGGCATGGAGTGGTGGGTGGCGTCCCCGTACACCAGGTGCTCGTAGATCTCGTCGGTGAGCACCCACAGGCCGCAGTCGGCCGCCCAACGCCCGATGGCCTCGATCTCCTCTCGCGGGTACACCGCCCCCGTCGGGTTGGAGGGCGACACGAACAGCAACGCCTTGGTCCTCGGGCTGCGGGCCGCCACCAGGGCCCCCACTCCCACCCGGAACCCGGTGCTCTGGTCGGTGGCCACCCTGACCGGCACCCCGCCGGCCAGGGCGATGGCCTCGGGATAGGTGGTCCAGTACGGGGCCGGCACCAGCACCTCGTCCCCCGGGTCCAACAAGGTGGCGAAGGCGTTGTAGACGGCGTGCTTGGCGCCGTTGGTGACCAGCACCTGGGAGGGTTCCGCCACCAGCCCGGAGTCCCGGACGGTCTTGGCCGCGATGGCCTGGCGCAGCTCGGGCAGGCCAGCCGCCGGCGTGTAGCGGTGGTTGCGGGGCTCCCCGCAGGCCGCCTCGGCTGCCGCCACTATGGCCGCCGGGGTGGGGAAGTCGGGCTCGCCGGCGCCGAAGCCGATCACGTCCTGCCCGGCCGCCCTCAGGGCCTTGGCCCGGGCGTCGATGGCCAGGGTGGCCGACGGGGTGACTGCCGCCACCCGCCGGGAGATGCGGCCTGGGTGGACATCCGCCGGGCACATGCTAGGCAAGGATAGGCGGGAACGGCTCGAGCCCTTCGGCGCCCGCAGCGCCATGGAGCCGGCGGTCCCAGGTGGCGAGCACCAAGCCGTCACTAGGAAGTACGAGGGCTGACGCCAGGTGCAGGGAGCCAAGGCTGCGAAGTTCCCGGGCAACTGCGAGGACGGCGGCGTCTTCCACCAGGCGCTGATCGACCTCGATAACGCCAAACGCTGGCCATTCCTCCTCGAGGGCACGGGTGGCCGCCGATCCCCCGACGAGACGAGCAGCGCGCCACGTCTCCACGAAGCCGATACGGCACATGAACCAGCCCTCGGCCTCCTGCATGGCGCCGACGACGAGATCGCTGCCGGTCTCGGCGACGTAGCGCTTGACCAGTGCGCTGGCGTCGAGGTAGAGGTTCAGAGCTGGGCTTCGCGTTCAGCGAGCACCAGCAGGCTCGCGCTGGCGCGGCCCTCGACTGGACTGGGGGCAACCTTGGGAAGAGCACGTGCCGGGCGCACGAGGCGTCCCTCCGCCACGAGCTTGCGCAGATCGGCGTCACTGGCCGAGGGTCCGACAGGGACGATGTCGGCGACCGGGCGCCCCCGCAGGGTGACGCGGACCTGTTCGCCGCGGCCGACGGCGCGCAGCGTCTCGCTCAATGACCGCTTCAGCTCCCGGATACCGATCTCACGTATGTGGTCACCGTATCAGAGATGAGACCACCTGGGCCGGTGGCGCGGTCGGAGTGGGGCGTAAGTCCTGCCATGCTGGCACAGTGAGCTCACCGACCTTCGCCAGATACGACGCTGTCCGGCTGGACATCCCCGCCCACCTCCGGCCGTCCGACGGCCGCTTCGGATCGGGGCCGTCCAAGGTCCGCCTCGAGGCGGTGGCTGCCCTGGCCGACGCCGCCCCCACCTATCTGGGGACCAGCCACCGCCAGAGCCCTGTCCGCGCCATGGTGAGGCGCCTGCGAGAGGGCCTGTCCGAGCTGTTCCGGCTGCCGGCTGGCTATCAGGTGGTCCTGGGCAATGGGGGGACCACCGCCTTTTGGGACGTGGCCATCTTCGGCCTGATCGAGCGCCGCAGCCAGCACCTGGTGTTCGGGGAGTTCTCCTCCAAGTTCGCGGCCGCGGCGGCTGGCGCTCCCCATCTGGAGCGCCCCGAGATCATCGAGTCCCCCTACGGCAGCCATCCCGAGCCGGTCGCCTCCCCAGACGTCGACCTCTATGCCCTCACCCACAACGAGACATCGACGGGCGTGGCCATGCAGGTCCACCGCCCGGACGGTGCCGCCGGGCTGGTGGCGGTGGATGCCACCTCGGCGGCGGGCGGGCTGCCGGTCGACCCCGGCCAGTTCGACGTCTACTACCTCGCCCCCCAGAAGTGCTTCGCCTCCGACGGCGGGCTGTGGGTGGCGCTCATGTCCCCCTCCGCCCTGGAGCGGGCGGAGGCCATCACCGCCGGCGGGCGATGGGTGCCGGCGTCCCTGGACCTGTCGGTGGCGATGGACAACTCGGCCAGGGACCAGACGTACAACACGCCCGCCCTGGCCACCTTGTTCCTCTTCGTCCACCAGCTGGAGTGGCTCCTGGGCAACGGGGGCCTGGACTGGGCGGCAGGCCGGTGCAGCTGCTCGGCCGACATCCTCTACGGCTGGGCCGAGGGCTCCAGCTACGCCACCCCGTTCGTGGCCGAGCCCGGACAGCGCAGCCCGGTGGTCGGCACCATCGACTTCGACCCGGCGGTCGACGCCGCCGCCCTGGCTGGCATCCTGCGGGCCAACGGGATCGTGGACACCGAGCCCTATCGCAAGCTCGGCCGCAACCAGCTCCGGGTGGGGATGTACCCCGCCGTGGAGCCCGGGGACGTGTCGGCGCTGTGCGCCTGCATCGACTACGTGGTGGAGGCCGTGTCCTAGGGCTCACCAGCCTCAGTGCCTCCCGAGCCTCAGCCGGTCAGCACTGGCAGGGCGCGCTGGCGGGTAGGACACTGCCGACATGAGGTTCCTGAGCGTCGGCCTGGCCATCCTGGCCGCCATCTCCAATGCCACCTCCAACGTGCTGCAGCGCACGGTGGACCGGGACGAGCCGTCCGAGCTCTCGATGTCGCCGCGGTTGATACTGGACCTCCTGCACCACAAGGTCTGGCTGGCCGGGCTGGCAACGGTGACCCTCTCGTTCATCTTGCAGGCCGCCGCCCTGGCCAACGGGGAGCTGTCCCTCGTCCAGCCGATCGTGGTCCTCGAGCTGCCCCTCACCTTGATGCTGGCATCGCTCGTCTACCGCCGGAGCCTCCACAAGCGGGAGTGGGGGCCCATCGCCCTGATGACGGCCGGCCTGGCTGCCCTGGTCGCCTCCCTGGTGCCCCACGGCGGTAGTGCCAGCCACGCCCGGGCGCTGGAGTGGGCCGTGGGGGTCGGGGCGTGCGGAGCCGTGGTGGTCAGCCTGGTCCTCCTGGGCCGGCGGGCCCGAGGTCACCACCGGGCCGGGCTCTTCGGCGCCGCCACCGGCATCTGCTTCGGCCTGACCGCTGCCTTCATGAAGGCGGCCACCGCCGCCTTCTCGGCCGGCATCACCGGGGTGCTGTCGACCTGGCCGACCTACGCCACGGTGGCGGCCGGCCTGACGGGAATGTTCCTCATGCAAAACGCCCTCCAGGCCGGCAGCCTGGTGGCCGCCCAGCCCGGCATCACCATCCTCGACCCATGCGTGGCCATCGTGTGGGGAGTGGTCGTGTTCGGCGAGCAGACCCGGACGGGGCTGTTCGTGATGGCGGCCGTCGTGGGGGCGGCAGCCGTGGCCGCCGGGGCCGTCCTGCTGGCCCGGTCACCCCTGTTGGAGGAGGTCTCGGAGTCCCCGGACCGTGATCCCTCGGCCAGTGGGGACGACCAGGCGGGCGGCGAGCCCGGGCAGGCAACCAGCTCGATGGTCCTGGGGCCGACGTGAGGCCACCGTAGGCCAGCGCCGCCGCCCCCCTGCTCTTCGGCCGCCGCGGCTGCCTCGGCCCCGGCGGTCCCTCAGCCGCCCGAGGCATCCTCCAGGCGTCCCTGACCGGCCGAGATCCACGGCATCATGGCCCGCAGGCGGGTGCCCACCTCCTCGATGGGATGGGCCGCCCCCTTGGCTCGCAGCTCCTGGAAGAGGGGGCGACCGGCACGGTTCTCGGCCACCCACTCCCGGGCGAAGCTGCCGTCGCGGATCTCGGCCAGCACGCGGCGCATCTCCCCCCGCACCTCGTCGTCGATGATGCGAGGCCCTCTGGTCATGTCGCCGTACTCGGCGGTGTCGGAGATCGAGAAGCGCATCCCGCTGATGCCCTGCTCGTACATCAGATCCACTATCAGCTTGAGCTCGTGGAGGCACTCGAAGTAGGCCGACTCGGGCTGGTAGCCGGCCTCCACCAGGGTCTCGAAGCCGGCCATCACCAGCGCGGTGACGCCGCCGCACAGCACCACCTGCTCACCGAACAGGTCGGTCTCGGTCTCCTCCTCGAAGGTGGTCTCCAGCACCCCGGCCCGGGTGGCCCCCAGGGCGTGGGCGTAGGACAGGGCCAGGGCCCGGGCCTTGCCCGAGGCGTCCTGGGCCACTGCCACCAGGGCCGGGATCCCCCCGCCGGTGGTGTAGGTGCGGCGCACCAGGTGACCGGGCCCCTTGGGAGCCACCATGGCCACGTCCACCCCCGGGGGCGGTTGGATCTGGTCGAAGTGGATGTTGAAGCCGTGGGCGAAGAACAAGGCGTCGCCCTCCGACAGGTTGGGCGCGATCTCCGCCTGGTAGACGCTGGCCTGCTCGGTGTCGGGCAGCAGGAGCATCACCAGGTCGGCCTCCCTGGCGGCCTGGGCGATGGTGGTCACCCGCAGGCCGGCCGCCTCGGCCTTGGCCCACGACGACGAGCCCTCCCGCAGGCCCACCCTCACGTCCGCCCCGGCATCGGCCAGGTTGAGGGCGTGGGCGTGGCCCTGGGAGCCGTAGCCGATGACGGCCACCCGGCGGCCGGCGACCAGCCCCGGGTCGGCGTCCTTCTCGTAGTAGAGCGTGGCCATGTCAGCCCACCTTTCCGGTGACGGCGCGCAGGCGGGGTGCCTGGCGCTCCAGCTTGGGCAGCGCCACCCGCCCGGTGCGCTGCAGCTCGACGATCCCACAGCTTCCCATGAGGTCCTCGAAGTCGTCTATCTGGGACGGGGAGCCGGCCACCATCACCGTCAGCTGGTCCCGGCCCACGTCGACCACCCTCCCCCCGAACACCCCGACCAGCTCGATCACCTGGCTCCGGGCCGGCGCATCGGCCCGCACCGTGGCCAGCAGCACCTCCCCCTCTATGGCCCGGGCCGGGTCGAGCTCGGAGATCTTCACCACGTTCACCAGCTTGAACAATTGCTTGGTGACCTGCTCCAGGGGAGACGACTCGACGTCGACCACGATGGTGATCCGGCTGAAGCGCTCGTCGTGGGTGGGGGCCACCGCCAGGGAGTAGATGTTGAACCCCCGCCGGGCGAACAGCCCTGCCACCCGGGCCAGCACCCCCGCCTTGTTCTCGACCAGGACCGACAAGATGTGGTGGCGCACCGCTCCCCCAGGCATCACCGGCCCCCCTCGCCCTGGGACGGGTCGACCACTATGTCGTCGTTAGATCCCCCGGCGGCCACCATGGGGAAGACCTTCTCGGAGGAGTCGGTGCGAAAGTCGATCACCACCGGCCGGTCGTCGATCTGGTTGGCCTTGTCGATGGCCGGCCCCGCCTCCTCGGGCGACGCCACCCGCAGCCCCACGCAGCCCATGGCCTCGGCCCACTTCACGTAGTCGGGCAGGTCAGGCGACAGGTAGACCTCGGAGTAGCGCTCGTCGTAGAACATCTCCTGCCACTGGCGGACCATGCCCAGATAGGCGTTGTTGAGGATGGCCACCTTGATCGGGATGCGCTCCGAGGACGCCGTCACCAGCTCCTGGGCGGTCATCTGGAAGCAGCCGTCGCCGTCGATGGCCCAGACCATCCGGTCCGGGCGGCCCACCTTGGCCCCGATGGCGGCCGGCACGGCATAGCCCATGGTGCCCAGCCCGCCCGAGTTGACCCAGGTGTAGGGATGCTCGAAGCGCCAGTACTGGGAGGCCCACATCTGGTGCTGGCCCACTCCGGCCACCACGATGGCGTCGTCGGGCGTGGCATCGCGAAGCGCCTCCACCACGAACTGGGGCTTGAGCACCCCGTCGGGCGGGTCGTGGTCATAGGTGAGCGGGTAACGCTGCTGCCACTGGCGAACCTGGTCGAGCCAGGGGCGCCGGTCGGGAGACCGCCCGTCGGTCGTGGGCGAGGAGCTGGCCGCCGCACCAGCTGCCATTTCGACACGGACCGCCTTGATCAGCTCCTCGACCACCAGACGGCAGTCCCCCACGATGGGGACGTCGGGGCGGCGAACCTTGCCCAGCTCGGCCGGGTCGACGTCGACGTGGACGACCTTGGCTCCCGGGGCGAAGGCCGAGGGCCGCCCGGTCACCCGGTCGTCGAAGCGGGCACCCAGGGCGATCAGCAGGTCGGCCCGCTGCATGGCGGTGACGGCCGTGTAGTTGCCGTGCATTCCCGGCATCCCCAGGCACAGGGGGTGTGAGTCGGGGAAGGCGCCCCTGGCCATGAGGGTGGTGACCACCGGGATACCGGTCGCCTCGACCAGCTCCCTCAGCGCGTCGGGGGCACGGGCCTTCAAGATGCCGCCACCGGCGTAGATGACCGGGCGCTGCGCCCCGGCGATCAGCCGGGCCGCCTCCTTGATCATGCGGGGGTGGCCCCGGGTCGTCGGCTTGTAGCCGGGCAGGTCGATCGGGCCGGGCTCGTACCAGGTCATGGGGGCGTTGGAGACGTCCTTGGGCACGTCGATCAGGACCGGGCCGGGCCTTCCCGTGGTGGCCACGTGGAAGGCCTCGGCCACGATGCGAGGGATGTCCCGGGCGTCGGTGACCAGCCAGTTGTGCTTGGTGACGGCCATGGTGATGCCGGTGGTGTCGCACTCCTGGAAGGCATCGGTGCCAATGGAGGAGGTGGCCACCTGACCGGAGATGCACACCATCGGGATGGAGTCCACGTAGGCGTCGCACAGCGGGGTGACGATGTTGGTAGCTCCCGGCCCGCTGGTCACGATGGCCACTCCCGGGCGCCCGGTCACCTGGGCATAGCCCTCGGCCATGTGCCCTGCCCCCTGCTCGTGGCGGACCAGGACGTGGCGGATGGTGGAGTCGATGATCGGGTCGTACACCGGCAGGATGGCGCCGCCGGGGAGGCCGAACATGACCTCCACCCCTTGGCGCTCGAGGCTCTTGATGAGGGCTTGGGCCCCGGTCAGCTCCATGGGGTCAGCTCCATGGGGTCAGCTCCATACGGTCAGCTCCTTGGCTGGTGGAATTGGAACGACCTCCCGGCTGGGAGGTCGTGGGCACGGCGACGGTCGAGTCGGCGTGCGCTACGTGACAGCTACCAGGATGGGCAGGGGGGAGGCCATCAGGAGGATTGTGCCACGCGTGGGCGGCCTTGGCAAGGCGCCGGGGGCGGCGGCGTAGGCGCTTCGCTGGTCGGAACGCAGGGCAGTGCCGCCGAACGGCGGGTCATCGCCTCTGGGGGGCACTCGGGGGCGCACCCCCCGAGGGTGTCTACGGTTCGGTCACCGCTCCTCGCTCGGCCCCGGTGACCAGCCGGGCGTACTTGGCGAGGACGCCGGTCGTGTAGCGGGGCGGCGGCACCTTGAGGTCCTGGCTTCGCCGGGCCAGCTCAGCGGGCGCCACCTCCAGGTCGATGCTGCGCCTCTCCACGTCGATGACGATGCGGTCGCCGTCGGCCACCACGGCGATGGGGCCGCCGTCGACTGCCTCGGGGGCCACGTGGCAGATGCAGAAGCCGTGGGTGCCTCCCGAGAAGCGCCCGTCGGTCAGCAGGGCGCAGTCGCTTCCCCGTCCGGCTCCCTTCATGGCGCCGGTCACGGCCAGCATCTCGCGCATCCCGGGGCCGCCCTTGGGCCCCTCGTAGCGGATGACCACCACGCTGCCGGGGGCCAGGTTGCCGGCCAGGATGACCTCCATGGCCCCGTCCTCCCCGTCGAACACCCGAGCCGGGCCCTCGAAGCGGGACTGGTCGAGGCCGGCCACCTTCACCACCGCCCCCTCGGGGGCCAGCGAGCCCCGCAGCACGGCGATGCCCCCGTCGGCGTGGATGGGGTCGGCCATGGGGTGGACAACCTCCCCGTCCGGCGCCGGCGGACAGATGCGGGCCAGGTTCTCGGCCACCGTGCGCCCGGTGACGGTCAGGCAGTCGCCGTGCACCAGGCCGGCCTCCGCCAGCTCGGCCATCACCACCGGGATGCCCCCCACCCGGTCGATGTCGAACATGTGGTAGCGACCGTGCGGCCTGGTGTCGGCCAGGTGCGGGGTGCGCCGGCCCACCCTGTCGAAGTCGTCCAGGCTCAGCTCCACCCTCGCCTCGTGGGCGATGGCCAGCAGGTGCAGCACGGCGTTGGTCGACCCACCCAGGGCCATGACCACGGCGATGGCGTTCTCGAAGGCTTCCCGGGTGAGGATCTGGCGGGGCCGGATGCCGGCTTCCAGCAGGGCCACGACCGCCCGGCCGCTGTCGAAGGCCAGGTCGTCGCGCCGGCGGTCGACGGCGGCCGGCGACGCTCCCCCCGGCAGGGCCATGCCCAGCCCCTCGGCCGCCGAGGCCATGGTGTTGGCGGTGAACATCCCGGCGCAGCTGCCCATGGTGGGGCAGGCCGAGCGCTCGATCGCCGAGAGCTCCTCGTCCGAGAGGGTGCCGGCGCCTCGGGCCCCCACCGCCTCGAAGACGCTGACTATGTCAAGAGCCCGGTCCCCCAGCCGGCCGGGCAGGATGGAGCCGCCGTAGACGAACACCGAGGGCAGGTTGACCCGGGCGGCGGCCATCAGCATCCCCGGCAGCGACTTGTCGCAGCCGGCCAGGCCCACCAGGGCGTCGAAGCGCTCGGCGTGCATCATCGTCTCCACCGAGTCGGCGATGACCTCTCGGCTCACCAGCGACGCCCGCATGCCCTCGTGGCCCATGGAGATGCCGTCGGAGACGGCGATGGTGACGAACTCGATCGGGAACCCGCCGGCGGCCCGCACCCCGTCCTTGGCCCGCTTGGCCAGGCGGTCGAGCGGCAGGTTGCACGGGGTGACCTCGTTCCAGGACGACGCCACCGCCACCTGGGACCTCCCCCAGTCGGCATCGGTCATCCCGATGGCCCGCAGCATGGCCCTGGCCGGCGCTCGCTGGTAGCCGTCGGTGACCTCGTGGCTGCGGGGCTTGAGGCCGGTGCGGTAGGCCGGTGAGCCGCCGGGGGTCGTGGCTGGATCGGGCACGATGTGGAGGTTAGCTGGGTTTCGGCCGGCTGGCGCGTGGTATAATGAGCGGTCTCTGGTAGGTGGGAGACAGCAATGAGGCTGTCAGTGGCCTACAGATCAAGGAGAACGAAATGCCGGGTGTAGGCGTATCGATCCTGCTCATTGCCATAGGGGCGATCCTCAAGTTTGCCGTGTCGGTATCCGGCCACGGGTTCAACATCCAGACCATCGGGGTCATCCTCATCATCGTGGGCGTCATCGGGTTGCTGTTGTCCCTCATCTTCTTCGGCATGGGGTCGTGGGGCGGGATGCGCAGCCGCAGCCGGACGGTGGAGGAGTTCGACGATCCCGACCTCCCGGCCGGACGGCGCCGCCGCGTCAGCCGGCGCGACACCACCGGCTACTGAGCCCGAGGGTGGGCCTGAGGCCCACCCTCTGAGGCCCACCCTCCGAGCTGCCTGAGGCCGCTTCCAAGAGGTACCTGGGGCCGCCCTCCACCGAGCTGGCGCCCTGCCGTGAGCCAAGGGCGCTTGGCTAGCCCGGATCTTTCATCAACCGCGTGGTGCGAGCCCAGAGGTCATGGTTGAGCGTCCCGAAGGACCATGAGCCTCT
>JAVKSQ010000040.1:13949-16625 GCA_039583615.1 Acidimicrobiales bacterium | reverse complement strand
GCCCAGCACCCGCCGCCCGGCACCAACCGCCCAGCCGGCGCCGCCGGCGCCAACCGCCCAGCCGGCGCCGCCGGCGCCAACCGCAGAGAGGGGCTCCGCCCATGGCCAAGAGACGCGTCGCCGCCATCGTCAAGATCCAGCTACCTGCTGGCCAGGCCACTCCTGCGCCGCCGGTAGGGACCGCGCTGGGGCCCCACGGTGTGCAGACGATGGAGTTCTGCAAGCAGTACAACGCCGCCACCGAGGCCCAGCGGGGGTCGGTCATACCCGTGGAGATCACCATCTTCGAGGACCGCTCCTTCACCTTCGTGCTCAAGACGCCGCCCACCGCGGTGCTCCTGCGTCAGGCGGCGGGGCTGGAGAAGGGGGCGAACACCGCCGGCAAGGAGACGGTCGGGAGCATCACCGATGCCCAGCTGGTCGAGATTGCCCAGGTGAAGCTGCCCGATCTCAATGCCAACGACCTCGACTCGGCAAAGCGCCAGGTGATGGGCACCGCCAGGTCCATGGGCATCGTGATGGCCGGCGGAGGAGCCGAGAGGAGAGCATCGTGAGCAAGGCCAAGAAGTACACGGACGCCAGGCGCCGCTTCGATCGCCAGGCGCTCCACAGCCTGGGAGAGGCTGTTGACCTGGTCAAGAACCTGGCCTCCGCCGGCTTCGACGAGACCGTCGAGCTGGCCGTGCGCCTGGGCGTCGACCCCCGCCGGGCCGAACAGATAGTGCGGGGCTCGGTTGCCCTGCCCGCCGGTACGGGCAGGACGGTACGCGTGGCGGTCTTCGCGGCCGGCGACGCTGCGACCGAGGCAAGGCAGGCAGGCGCCGACGTGGTAGGCGCCGACGACCTGGTGACCCGGGTCCAGGCCGGCTTCCTCGACTTCGACGTGGCCATTGCCACACCTGCCCTGATGGGCCAGGTGGGCAAGCTGGGTCGAATACTCGGACCTCGCGGCCTCATGCCCAATCCCAAGACGGGGACGGTCACCAACGACGTGGGCCGGGCGGTCACCGAGTTCAGGGGAGGTCGGGTCGAGTACCGCACCGACAGGGTCGGCAACATCCACGTCCCGGTCGGCAAGGTGTCGTTCGAGCGGTCCCAACTCCTGGAGAACGTCCGAGCGGTGCTCGACGAGCTCCAGCGGGCCAAGCCGGCCGCCGCCAAGGGACGCTACATGCGTTCGATCACGCTGGCATCGACCATGGGCCCGGGAGTCAAGGTGGACCCGGCCCGGACGCGGGTCACCGATGAGGAGGTGGCTCTCTCCGCGTAGTAGCCTGGTGGTGTCAAGGGTTGCAGGAGGTACCCTTCGCCCCCACAAACTGATCTGCTGATCGCCGAAGACATCCGGTCGCCAACCTGTCCCAAGGAAGGCGGAAAGGGTCCTGCCCCTCGGGCACGACCCGCCTGACCAGGCGAGCCCTCGGAGAGCCCGAGCCGTCTCGCAGTCCCGGTGCTCGGCCAGCCCGAGGAGAACAGATGGATAGTCCCAGAGCAGAGAAGGTGGCGGTGGTGGACGAGGTGCGCCACCGTCTGAGCTCCTCCGGTGCGGCCCTCCTCACCGAGTACCGGGGCCTGTCGGTGTCCGAGCTCGCTCGCCTGCGCCGCGGCGTGCGCCAGGCCGGCGGGGAGTACAGGATCTACAAGAACACCCTGGTTCGCCTGGCCGTTAGAGAGCTGGGCATCGACCAGCTGGAAGCCCTCCTTACCGGGCCCACCGCCCTGGCCTTCGTGGTTGACGGCGACGCGGCCGGGGTGGCCAAGGTTCTTCGTGACTTCGCCCGCAGCAACCCCCACCTGGTGGTCAAGGGGGGCATCCTCGGTGAGCAGGTCCTGTCGGCCGCGGAGACGGGAGCCCTGGCCGAGCTGCCGTCGCGCCGGGACCTCCTGGGCCGCATGGCCGGCGCCCTGGCGGCCCCCATGCAGCGCTTCGCCGGTCTCCTCGTGGCGGTCCCGCAGCGCCTGGCCTACGGGCTGGCCGCGCTGCTCGACCAGCGCGGCGCCGAGGCACCCCCAGCGTCGGCCGCCACCGACGCTCCGCCGGCCCCCACCGACGCTCCGCCGGCCCTCGCCGAAGCCGCCGACCGCGCCACGGGCGAGCCGCCGGCCCCCACCGACGCTCCGCCGGCCCCCCCCGCCATCGCGCCGGGGGCGGCCGACGACCCTGACCTGCCCGACGCCCACCAGACCACTTAGCGACCAGTAGTGTAAGGAGCCGACATGGCCACCAAGGAAGAGATCCTCGACGGGATTGCCAGCATGACCGTCCTGGAGCTGAGCGAGTTGCTCAAGGAGTTCGAGGAGCGCTTCGGCGTCACCGCCGCCGCCCCGGTGGCAACCGCCCCGGCGGCCGGACCAGCCGGCGTCGGCGAGGCTGCGCCCGCCGAGGAGGAAAAGGACGAGTTCGACGTCGTCCTGGTGGCCGCCGGGGACAAGAAGATCCAGGTCATCAAGGAAGTCCGCAGCCTGACCAGCCTGGGCCTCAAGGAGGCCAAGGACCTGGTCGACGGTGCTCCCAAGCCGGTGCTGGAGAAGGCATCCAAGGACGATGCCGAGAAGGCCAAGGCCCAGCTGGAGGCGGCCGGCGCCACCGTCGAGGTCAAGTAACACTGCTCCGCAGGGGCAACGGAGCTTCGCCCTCGAGTAACACTGCTCCGCAGGGGCAACGGAGCTTCGCCC
>JAVKSQ010000040.1:0-13726 GCA_039583615.1 Acidimicrobiales bacterium | reverse complement strand
GGAGCTTCGCCCTCGAGTAACACTGCTCCGCAGGGGCAACGGAGCTTCGCCCTCAAGTAACACTGCTCCGCCGGGGCAACGGAGCTTCGCCCTCGAGTAACACTGCTCCGCAGGGGCAACGGAGCTTCGCCCTCAAGTAACACTGCTCCGCCGGGGCGGGAAGCGCAGGGCCAACCCCGACGGCTCGCCAGGCGGTCCCCAAAAGTGGCCCTTGACCGCGGCTACCTGGTGTCCTATCCTCCGTTGCGGCGCCCCTGGTGGGGCTTGCACCGCTGTCTCTACGCGGCTATACTCCTTGATTGCCGTGCCCGCCCGTCCAGTGATGCTTGCTCTGCGTCCCTGGTCCGGCGCGCCTCGACGTCCCCGTTTCCTGCGCATCAGCGAGGAGTAGGACCTTGCCTGCTCGTTCCACCAGCCCCGACCGCTTCTCCTTCGCCAACCTCGATGAGGCCCTGCCCCTGCCGGACCTGATCGCCATCCAGCGGGACTCGTTCCAGTGGTTCCTCAGCAAGGCCCTGGCCGACACCTTCCACGACATCAGCCCCATCGAGGACTTCACCGGCCAGCTCCGCCTGGAGCTGGAGTTCGACCCTGACGACCTCGACCTGCGTCCCCCGCCCAAGTTCTCGGTGGAGGAGTGCAAGGAGAAGGACATGACCTACGCCGCGCCCATCTTCGTGCGGGCGCGGTTCATGAACGCCAGCACCGGCGAGATCAAGGAGCAGACCGTCTTCATGGGGGACTTCCCGATGATGACCGGTCGGGGCACCTTCATCGTCAACGGCACCGAGCGGGTGGTGGTGAGCCAGCTGGTCCGCTCGCCAGGGGTCATCTTCCAGCCCGGTCGGGACGCCAAGACCATCGTCACCGGGACGATCCACCCCTACCGGGGGGAGTGGATAGAGCTGGACGTGGAGGCCAAGCCGGGGAAGGACATCACGGCCGGCACCCGGGTGGCCCGCAAGCGGAGGGTCTCGCTCTTCGTCCTCCTCCGTGCCCTCGGCTACGAGGACGAGGGCTTCCTCAACCGCTTCGTCTCTCATTTCGACTTCCTCGAGGGCCAGTGGGACAAGGAGCGCGACCTGGCTCCCAGCCGGGAGGAGTCCCTCCTCGAGATCTACAAGCGGGCCCGGCCGGGCGAGCCGCCGTCGCTCGAGTCGGCCCGGGTCTATTTCGAGAACGCCTTCTTCAACCCCAAGCGCTACGACCTCACCAGGGTCGGCCGGTACAAGCTCAACCGCAAGCTGGGGGCGGAGATCGAGAAGGTGGCGACCCTCTTCGACATCGACCTCGAGCGACCGGTGGAGGGTCAGGGGGTCCTCAGCCCCTCCGAGCTGCTGGCCGCCGCCTCCTACATGCTCCACCTGGCCAATGGCGAGGCGGGCTACCGGCTCGACGACCAGGATCACTTCGCCAACCGGCGGATCCGCTCGGTCGGCGAGCTGATCCAGAACCAGGTGAGGGTTGGCCTGTCCCGGATGGAGCGGGTGGTGCGGGAGCGGATGACCACCCAGGATGTGGAGGCCATCACCCCCCAGACCTTGATCAACATCCGCCCGGTGGTGGCGGCCATCAAGGAGTTCTTCGGGACCAGCCAGCTCTCCCAGTTCATGGACCAGCACAACCCGCTGTCCGGCCTGGCCCACAAGCGCCGCCTGTCGGCCATGGGCCCCGGCGGGCTGTCCCGGGAGCGAGCCGGGTTCGAGGTCCGGGACGTGCACACGTCACACTACGGGCGGATGTGCCCGATCGAGACCCCCGAGGGCCCCAACATCGGCCTCATCGGCCACCTGGCCACCTACGGTCGGATCAACGAGTACGGGTTCATCGAGACTCCGTACCGCCGGGTGGTCGACGGGCGGGTCACCGACGAGATCGTGTACCTGGCCGCCGACGAGGAGGAGGAGCACGTCATCGCCCAGGCCAATGCGGCCCTGGACGACCAGGGCAGGTTCAGCCAGGACCGCATCCTGGTGCGCCGCGGCCCCCAGGGGGCAGGCGTGCGGGTGGGTGCCACCACCACCGCCTACGGCGCCACCAGCGAGATCGACTACGTGCCGTCCTCGGAGGTCGACCTGATGGACGTCTCGCCCAAGCAGATCGTCTCGGTGTGCACCTCGCTCATCCCGTTCATCGAGCACGACGACGCCAACCGGGCCCTCATGGGCGCCAACATGCAAAAGCAGGCCGTTCCCCTCCTCGTCCCCGAGGCCCCTTACATCGGTACCGGGGTGGAGGCCAGGGCGGCTCGGGACGCCGGCGACGTCATCCAGGCCGAGGGTGACGGGGTTGTCATCGAGGTGGGCGGCGAGCACATCACCGTCGAGTACCGGCCCGGCCAGCGCGGCCCGGATGCCAGGCCCCTCGGCCGGCAGGTCTATCGCCTGGCCAAGTTCCGCCGGTCCAACCAGAACACCTGCATCAACCACAAGTCCCTCGTCACCGAGGGCCAACAGGTGGTGGCCGGCGACATCCTGGCCGACGGCCCGTCGACCCACAACGGTGAGCTGGCCCTGGGCAAGAACCTCCTGGTGGCCTTCATGCCGTGGGAGGGCTACAACTTCGAGGACGCCATCATCCTGTCCGAGCGCCTGGTACGCGACGACGTGCTCACCTCCATCCACATCGAGGAGCACGAGGTGGATGCCAGGGACACCAAGCTCGGGGCCGAGGAGATCACCCGCGACATCCCCAACCTGTCCGAGGAGATCCTGGCCGACCTGGACGACCGGGGGATCATCCGGGTGGGTGCCGAGGTGGGCCCCGGCGACGTGCTGGTCGGCAAGGTGACTCCCAAGGGCGAGACCGAGCTGACTCCCGAGGAGCGCCTGCTGCGGGCCATCTTCGGCGAGAAGGCAAGGGAGGTTCGCGACACCAGCCTCAAGGTGCCCCATGGCGAGGAGGGCAAGGTCATCGACGTGCGGGTCTTCTCCCGGGAGGACTCCCATGAGCTGCCCCCGGGGGTCAACCAGCTGGTGCGGGTCTACGTAGCCCAGAAGCGCAAGATCTCCGAGGGCGACAAGCTGGCCGGGCGCCACGGCAACAAGGGGGTCATCTCCAAGATCCTGCCGGTCGAGGACATGCCGTTCCTGGACGACGGCACCCCCATCGACATCATCCTCAATCCCCTCGGGGTGCCGAGCCGCATGAACGTGGGCCAGGTTCTCGAGTCCCATCTGGGCTATGCCGCCCGCTGGGGCTGGGGGTCCGACGGCGCCGGCCAGCCCGGCGGCACCGGCGAGGCCGACGGCAGCGCCGCCACCAACGCCAGCACCGCCACCAACGCCAGCACCGCCACCAACGCCAGGGCGGGGGGCAACGGCTCCACCCCCAAGACCCAGCCCCGGACGGATCCCGCGGTGTGGATCTCCACCCCGGTCTTCGACGGGGCCCACTGGGACGAGCAGGCCGATGCCGGGCGCCATCCCACCATCCAGCAGCTGTTCCAGACCCTTCGTCCCGAGTCGGCCAGCGGTGGCCGGCTCATTGGCCCAGACGGCAAGGCCACCCTGCGCAACGGCCGCACCGGCGAGGTCTACGACAATCCCATCAGCGTGGGGTACGTCTACATCCTCAAGCTGGCTCACCTGGTCGACGACAAGATCCACGCTCGCTCCACCGGGCCGTACTCGATGATCACCCAGCAGCCCCTGGGCGGCAAGGCCCAGTTCGGGGGGCAGCGCTTCGGTGAGATGGAGGTGTGGGCCCTCGAGGCCTACGGCGCCTCCTACGCCCTCCAGGAGCTGCTCACCATCAAGTCCGACGACGTCCTTGGCCGGGTGAAGGTGTACGAGGCCATCGTCAAGGGCGAGAACATTCCCGAGCCCGGCATCCCCGAGAGCTTCAAGGTGCTCATCAAGGAGATGCAGTCCCTGTGCCTCAACGTCGAGGTGCTGTCGACCACGGGCGAGGAGATAGAGATGCGAGAGCTCGACGAGGACGTGTTCCGCACGGCCGAGGAGCTGGGCATCGACATCAGCCGGCCCGAGCGCGGCTCTGACGAGGAGGACGCTCGGCGGGCTGCGGAGAGGAGCTTCTAGTGCTCGACGTCAACAACTTCGACCAGCTGCGCATCGGCCTGGCCACCGCCGACTCCATCCGGACCTGGTCCAACGGCGAGGTCAAGAAGCCCGAGACGATCAACTACCGCACCCTGCGCCCCGAGAAGGATGGCCTCTTCTGCGAGAAGATCTTCGGGCCCACCAAGGACTGGGAGTGCTACTGCGGCAAGTACAAGCGAGTGCGCTTCCGGGGCATCATCTGCGAGCGCTGCGGGGTGGAGGTGACCCGCTCCAAGGTCCGCCGGGAGCGGATGGGCCACATCGAGCTGGCCGCCCCGGTGGTCCACATCTGGTACCTGCGGGGGACCCGGTCGTGGCTGGCCTACCTGCTCATGGGCACCGAGGCCCGCGAGGAGCTCAAGGCCAAGCAGCTGGAGAAGGTCATCTACTTCGCCGCCAACCTGGTCACCTGGGTCGACGACGAGCGCCGAGCGGCCGACTATCCCAACCACGAGGCCGAGCTGGCCGAGGAGCTGGGTGAGATCGAGCGCCTCCGGGACGTCGAGATCGACCGGCGCTTCAAGGACCTCGAGGAGGAGCTGGCCAAGCTGGAGGCTGACGGGGCCAAGGACTCCGAGCTCAAGGCCCGCCAGAGAGCCGCCGAGCGGGACATCGTGGCAATACGGGAACGGGCTCAGTCCGAGCTCGACCTGGCCCGGCGGGCCCTCGACGAGCTGGGGGATCTCTACCCCCGCAAGATCGTCGAGGACGAGCTGCTGTGGCGGGAGATCAAGGACCGCTACGGCGAGTACTTCGAGGGCGGGATGGGAGCCGAGGCCATCGCCTCGCTGATCGACCGAATCGACTTCGACGAGGAGGAGATCAAGCTCAGGGAGGCCATCGAGCCGGCCGACGGGCATCGGCCCCTGTCCGCCCAGCGCCGCCAGAAGGCCATCAAGCGCCTCAAGATCGTCTCCGCCTTCAACCGGCGCAACGAGTCCGGCCGACGGGTGAACGACCCGCGGGCCATGATCCTCGACGCGGTGCCCGTCATCCCGCCCGACCTGCGGCCCATGGTCCAGCTGGACGGCGGCCGCTTCGCCACCTCGGATTTGAACGACTTGTACCGCCGGGTCATCAACCGCAACAACCGCCTCAAGCGCCTGCTCGACCTCGGTGCCCCCGAGATCATCGTCAACAACGAGAAGCGCATGCTCCAAGAGGCGGTCGACGCCCTGTTCGACAACGGCCGGCGGGGGCGCCCGGTCACCGGCCCCGGCAACCGCCCCCTCAAGAGCCTCTCGGACATGCTCAAGGGCAAGCAGGGTCGCTTCCGTCAGAACCTGCTGGGCAAGCGGGTCGACTACTCGGGCCGCTCGGTCATCGTGGTCGGGCCCACCCTCAGGCTGCACCAGTGCGGCCTGCCCAAGCAGATGGCTCTCGAGCTGTTCAAGCCCTTCGTCATGAAGCGCCTGGTCGACGCCGAGGTGGCCCAGAACATCAAGTCGGCCAAGCGCATGGTCGAGCGCCGCCGGCCCCAGGTTTGGGACGTGCTGGAGGAGGTCATCAAGGAGCACCCGGTCTTCCTCAACCGGGCACCCACCCTGCACCGCCTCGGGATCCAGGCCTTCGAGCCGATCCTGGTGGAGGGCAAGGCCATCCAGATCCACCCCCTGGTCTGCACCGCCTTCAACGCCGACTTCGACGGCGACCAGATGGCCGTCCACCTGCCGCTGTCGGCCGAGGCCCAGGCCGAGGCCCGGGTGCTCATGCTGTCGTCCAACAACATCTTGTCGCCGGCCACCGGGCGGCCCATCACGGTGCCGACCCAGGACATGGTCTTCGGCGTCTACTACCTGACATTGTCAGTGGAGGGTGCCAAGGGCGAGGGCAGGGTCTTCCGCCACCTCCACGAGGTGGAGGCCGCCTACGCGGCCGGCGACGTGGCCCTTCACGCCAAGGTGCAGCTCCGCCCGTCGCCCAACGGCTCTGCCGGGCCCGCCGCCGCCGGCGCCCCGGTGGCGGTGGAGACCACTCCGGGCCGGATCATCTTCAACACCGCCCTGCCGGCCGGCTTCGCCTACGTGAACGACGTGGTCGGACGGCACAACGTCACCATCGGCTCGATCGTCGACACCATCGCCTCCACCCAGACCAAGGCGGTGGTGGCCGAGAGCCTGGATGCGATCAAGGACCTGGGCTTCCGGTACGGGTCGCAGTCGGGCCTCACCATCTCGATCGACGACGTCAAGACCCCGCCCGAGAAGGCAACCATCCTCGATCACTACGAGCGGGAGGCAGAGAAGGCCGAGACCCAGTTCAAGCGGGGCATCATCACCGACGACGAGCGCCGCCAGAAGGAGATCGAGATCTGGACGTCGGCCAACTCAGAGGTCGGCAAGGCCATGGAGAAGACCCTGTCCGGCATCGTGTTCAACCCGCTCGACATGATGGTCGACTCCGGCGCCCGGGGCAACTCCCAGCAGATGCGCCAGATCGCCGGCATGAAGGGCCTGGTCTCCAACCCCCGCGGCGAGATGATCCCCCGGCCCATCAAGTCGTCCTTCCGGGAGGGCCTGTCGGTCCTCGAGTACTTCATCTCGACCCACGGGGCCCGCAAGGGCCTGGCCGACACCGCCCTTCGCACCGCCGACTCCGGCTATCTCACCCGCCGGTTGGTGGACGTGGCCCAGGAGCTGATCGTGAGGGAGGCCGACTGCGGCACCGGGCGCGGGATCTGGATCGACGACCTGAGCCCCGACCAGCCGGGCCGGCGCAGCTACCTGGAGACCCGGGTCTACGGCCGGGTGCTGGCCGAGGCGGTGAGCCTGTCCGACGGCACCGTCCTGGAGGCCGGCACGGTGGTGGGCGAGGACGAGCTGGCTACCCTGCGAGACGACCCCGGCCTCGCCCGGGTGCGGGTGCGCTCGGTGCTCACCTGCGACGCCGAGCACGGCATATGTGGGGCCTGCTACGGCCAGTCCCTGGCCACCAGCCGGCCCATCGAGCTGGGCGAGGCAGTGGGGGTCATCGCCGCCCAGTCCATCGGCGAGCCCGGCACCCAGCTCACCATGCGGACCTTCCACACCGGAGGCGTGGCCGGGGAGGACATCACCCACGGCCTGCCGCGAGTGGTCGAGCTCTTCGAGGCCCGCACCCCCAAGGGGGCAGCGGTGCTGGTCCGCACCTCGGGCACCGTGCGCATCAGCGAGGAGGAGAACGGCAGGCGGGTCACCGTGGTGGGCGACGACGGCTCGGAGGACACCTACAGCCTCTCCGCCCGAGCCCACCTGGAGGTGGCCGACGGCTCCGAGGTGGTGGCCGGCGACGCGCTGGTCGAGGGCCCCAAGGACCCCAAGGAGCTGCTGGCCATCAAGGGGATCCGGGAGACCCAGCAGTACCTGGTCGAGGAGGTCCAGAAGGTCTACCGCGACCAGGGTGTCTCCATCCACGACAAGCACATCGAGCTGATCGTGCGCCAGATGCTGCGGCGAGTCTCGGTGGCCGAGCCGGGAGGCTCGTCCTTCCTGCCCGGCGAACGGGTCGACGCCAGGTCCTACGCCGACGTCAACCGGGAGCTGGTGCAGTCCGGCCAGCGGCCGGCCGAGGGACGCCCCGAGCTGATGGGGATCACCAAGGCGTCTCTGGCCACTGACTCGTGGCTGTCGGCCGCCTCCTTCCAGGAGACCACCCGGGTGCTCACCGAAGCGGCCATCGAGGGCCGCTCCGACCAGCTCTTCGGGCTCAAGGAGAACATCATCATCGGCAAGCTCATCCCGGCCGGCACCGGCATGCCCCGGTACCGGGAGGTGCAGATGGACGCCCCCGAGGCCGAGCGGATGACCTTCTGGTCCTCGGAGATCGAGGGGGACACCGCCGACCTGGCCGCCTGGTTGCGTGACGCCGGCAGCAGTGACCGGGTCACCTCCGCCAGCGAGGAGGAGCTGGCCGCCGGCTGGCTGGCCGACGCCGGGGGCTCCCCGGAGGAGGACGCCTCGTAACGGCTATGATCGAAAGTGGGCGTAACCCGCTGGCGCTTGGCGCCCACTTTTCGCTCAGTTGTTCTCGTCAGACAGTCAACTTCCAGAAGGACCCCGCGTGCCCACCATCTCCCAGCTCGTCCGCAAGGGGCGGGAAACCAAGTCGACCAAGTCCAAGACCCCGGCCCTGCGGGGGGCGCCCCAGCGCCGGGGAGTGTGCACCCGCGTCTACACCTTCACCCCCAAGAAGCCCAACTCGGCCCTGCGCAAGGTAGCCCGGGTCCGCCTCACCAGCGGGGTGGAGATCACCGCCTACATCCCCGGGGTGGGCCACAACCTCCAGGAGCACTCCATCGTGCTGGTCCGGGGGGGCCGGGTCAAGGACCTTCCCGGGGTGCGCTACAAGATCGTGCGGGGCACCCTGGACGCGTCGGGGGTCCGCGACCGCAAGCAGGGCCGAAGCCGCTACGGCGCCAAGAGGGAAGGGTAGGCGGATGCCTCGCAAGGGCCCGGCCGCCCGCCGGGAGCTGGTGCCCGACCCCGTCTACCGCTCGGTGCTGGTCACCCAGGTGGTCAACAAGGTGCTGTCCCGGGGCAAGCGGACCCTGGCCGAGCGGATCGTCTACGACGCTTTGGACATGGTGCGGGAGAAGACCGGGGCCGAGCCGCTCGCCACCCTCAAGCGGGCGGTCGACAACACCCGCCCCGAGCTGGAGGTCCGCCCCCGGCGGGTCGGAGGGGCTACCTACCAGGTGCCGGTGGAGGTCCGCCCGCGCCGGGCCACCACCTTGTCCATCCGCTGGCTGGTGGGCTACGCCCGGCCGCGCCGGGAGAGGACCATGGCGCAGCGCCTGGCCAACGAGGTGATGGACGCCTCCAATGCCATCGGCACGGCGGTCAAGCGCAAGGACGACCTGCACAAGATGGCGGAGGCCAACCGGGCCTTCGCCCACTACCGCTGGTAAGAGGCCATGGCAGGCGTCCCCACCATCCGTGAGTTTCCCCTGGCCCGCACCCGCAACATCGGGATCATGGCCCACATCGACGCGGGCAAGACGACCACCACCGAGCGGATCCTCTACTACACCGGCAAGAACTACAAGATCGGCGAGGTCCACGAGGGCGCCGCCACCATGGACTGGATGGTCCAGGAGCAGGAACGGGGCATCACCATCACCTCGGCTGCCACCACCTGCAAGTGGAAGGACAACTGGGTCAACATCATCGACACGCCCGGCCACGTCGACTTCACGGTCGAGGTGGAGCGCTCCCTGCGGGTGCTCGACGGGGCGGTGGCCATCTTCGACGCGGTGGCCGGGGTCGAGCCCCAGACCGAGACGGTCTGGCGCCAGGCCAACAAGTACCGGGTGCCGAGGATCTGCTTCATCAACAAGATGGACCGTATCGGCGCCGACTTCGACGGGGCGGTGGCCATGATCCGCGACCGTCTGGACGCCCGCCCGGCCGTCGTCCAGCTGCCCATCGGCACCGAGGGAGGCTTCCGGGGCTGCGTCGACCTCATCGGCCTCAAGGCCCTGGTGTGGGAGGAGGGCATGGGCGAGCGCTGGATGGTCGACGAGGTGCCCCCCGAGGCGGCCGACGCCGCCCTGGCCGGTCGCCAGGGCCTGATCGACCTGGTGTCGGAGTTCGACGACGTGGTCATGGAGAAGTACGTGGGTGACCAGGACATCACCGCCGACGACCTGCGCAAGGCCCTTCGCCGGGGGACCATCGACAACCTGGTGGTGCCGGTGCTGTGCGGCTCGGCCTTCAAGAACAAGGGAGTCCAGCCCATGCTCGACGCGGTGGTCGACTTCCTGCCCAGTCCCCTCGACATCCCGCCCACCGCCGGCATGGACGTCAAGGGGATCGAGGAGCTGGAGCGCCCGGCCGACGACCTGGCCCCCTTCTCTGCTCTGGCCTTCAAGATCATGACCGACGCCTACGTGGGCAAGCTGACCTACTTCCGGGTCTACAGCGGGACCCTGGAGAAGGGCTCCAGCGTCCTCAACTCCACCAAGGACCGCAAGGAGCGGATCGGCCGCATCCTGCAGATGCACGCCAACCACCGGGAGGACAAGGAGGCGGTCTTCGCCGGCGACATAGTGGCGGCGGTCGGGCTCAAGACCACCAGCACGGGCGACACCCTGTGCGATCCCAACTCACCCATCGTGCTGGAGTCGGTGGAGTTCCCCGAACCGGTGATCCACGTGGCGGTGGAGCCCAAGACCAAGGCCGACCAGGACAAGCTGGGCAAGGCGCTGTACGCCCTGTCCGAGGAGGACCCGACCTTCCAGGTCCACACCGACGACGAGACCGGCCAGACGGTGATCTCGGGCATGGGCGAGCTGCACCTCGAGGTCCTGGTCGACCGGATGCTGCGCGAGTTCCGGGTCGACGCCAACGTGGGCAAGCCCCAGGTGGCCTACCGGGAGACCATCAAGAAGGCGGTGGAGAAGGTCGAGACCCGCTACGTGCGCCAGACGGGCGGCCGGGGCCAGTACGGCCACGTGGTCATCAACCTGGAGCCGACCGGGCCCGGGGGCGGCTACGAGTTCGTGGACAAGATCGTCAGCGGGGCCATCCCCAAGGAGTACATCCCCTCGGTCGACGCCGGCATACAAGAGGCGCTGACCGCCGGAGTCCTGGCCGGCTATCCCACCGTAGACGTGCGGGTCACCCTGGTGCACGGCTCCTACCACGAGGTCGACTCCTCGGAGATGGCCTTCAAGATCGCCGGCTCGATGGCCGTCAAGGCGGCGGCCAAGCAGGCCCATCCGGTGCTGCTGGAGCCCATCATGTCCGTCGAGGTGGTGACCCCGGAGGCCTACGTGGGCGAGGTGATCGGCGACCTTTCCTCCCGGCGGGGGCGGGTGGAGGGCATGGAGCAGCGGGGCGCCAGCCACGTGGTGCGCTGCCATGTACCGCTGTCGGACATGTTCGGCTACGCTACTGACCTGCGGTCGCGCACCCAGGGGCGAGCTACCTACAGCATGCAGTTCCACTCCTACCAGGAGGTCCCGGGGTCAATCTCCCGGGAGATCGTGGCTCGGGTGCAGGGCCACTAGCAAACAGTCCGACCAGACGAGACGGAGCGTCCCCGAGCATGGCGAAGAGGAAATTCGAGCGGACCAAGCCGCACATCAACGTCGGGACGATGGGCCACATCGACCACGGCAAGACGACGCTGACCGCCGCCATCACCAAGGTCCTGGCCGAGCGCAACCCCAACGTGTCCTACACGCCGTTCGAGAAGATCGACAACGCTCCCGAGGAGAAGGCGCGGGGCATCACCATTGCCATCGCCCACGTCGAGTACGAGACCGACAACCGCCACTACGCCCACGTGGACATGCCCGGCCACGCCGACTACATCAAGAACATGATCACCGGGGCGGCTCAGGTGGACGGGGCCATCCTGGTGGTCTCGGCGGCGGACGGCCCCATGCCCCAGACCCGGGAGCACGTCCTGCTGGCCCGCCAGGTGGGCGTGCCCTACATCGTGGTGGCCCTCAACAAGGCGGACATGATCAGCGCCGAGGACTCCGAGCTGCTGGACCTGGTGGAGCTGGAGGTGCGCGAGCTGCTCTCGGCCCAGGACTTCCCCGGCGACGATGCGCCGGTGGTCCGGGTCAGCGCCCTCAAGGC
This sequence comes from Acidimicrobiales bacterium, assembly GCA_039583615.1. Classification (GTDB taxonomy): domain Bacteria; phylum Actinomycetota; class Acidimicrobiia; order Acidimicrobiales; family QHCF01; genus QHCF01. The sequence continues at coordinate 2,097 of JAVKSQ010000040.1, read as the reverse complement.
CCTCCAGGGTGACCCGGCCTGGGTCGAGAAGGTCCTGGAGCTGATGGAGGCGGTGGACAGCTTCGTCCCCGAGCCGGTGAGGGAGGTCGACAAGCCCTTCCTCATGTCCATCGAGGACGTGATGACCATCCCCGGGCGGGGCACGGTGGTGACCGGGCGGATCGAGCAGGGCAGGATCAAGGTGGGCGACAACGTGGAGATCGTGGGCCTGCGCCCCACTCAGCAGACAGTGTGCACGGGTGTGGAGATGTTCCACAAGTCGCTGGAAGACGGCCGGGCGGGGGACAACATCGGCGCCCTGCTGCGGGGCATCCGCAAGACCGACGTGGAGCGGGGCCAGGTCCTGTGCAAGCCCGGCTCCATCACTCCCCACACCCACTTCGAGGCCAACGTCTACGTGCTCAAGAAGGAGGAGGGGGGTCGCCACAAGCCGTTCTTCAACAACTACCGGCCCCAGTTCTACTTCCGGACCACCGACGTGACCGGTTCCATCAGCCTGCCCGAGGGAACCGAGATGGTCATGCCGGGGGACAACACCGCCCTTACCGTCGAGCTGGGCAAGCCCATCGCCATGGACGAGGGCCTGCGCTTTGCCATCCGCGAGGGCGGCCGCACGGTAGGTGCCGGCCGAGTCACCAAGATCTTGAAGTAGGGCGGCGAAGACCATGGCCGACGGCCCCCGCCAGAGGATCCGCATCCGGCTCAAGGCCTACGACCATGAGGTCATCGACCAGTCGACCAAGAAGATCGTGGAGACGGTGCTGCGCACCCAGGCCAAGATCCGGGGACCGGTCCCGCTGCCGACGGAGAAGCACCGCTACACGGTCATCCGCTCTCCGCACAAGTACAAGGACAGCCGGGAGCACTTCGAGATGCGCATCCACAAGCGCCTGCTGGACATCGTGGAGCACACGCCCAAGACGGTCGACTCCCTCCAGCGCCTGGAGCTGCCGGCCGGCGTCGACGTGGAGATCAAGATTCAAACTCCCTGAGGGCCAGGCTGGGCTCCGAGGCCGTAGAAGAGCCTCTCGGTCACCGCTCGGGCCCGGCGGGTCACCCGTCGGTACTGCTCTCGCAGCTCCGAGGGGGTGAGCTCCAGGCTGCGGGCCAGGCGACCCAGCTCGCCGGCCTGGGCGGGCAGCGAGTTGGTGGGAGTGCCGCGGATCAGGCAGAGACGGTTGCGGACGTGGCTCAGCCAGCGGTGGGCCTGGCCGAGCGCCTCGGCGTCGCCGGCTTGGAGGACACCGGACCCGGCCAGTGCGGCGATGGCCTCCAGGGTAGAGGAGGCTTGCACCCCGTGGCGCAGCTGGAGTAGCTGGGTGGTCCACTCGACATCGGCCAGCGATCCCCTTCCCAGCTTGAGATGGAACTGGGGATCCTCGCCGGGGGAAATGCGCTCGCGCTCGGTGCGGGCCTTCATCCGCCTTATCTCTCGCTGGCCCTCCTCGTCCAGAGGGCGGGACCACACGAACTCGTCCACCACCGACATGAAGCGCCGGCCCAGCTCCTGGTCGCCCGCCGCCACCCGGGCCCGGACCAGGGCCTGGCGCTCCCAGGTCTGGGCCCAGCGGGAGTAGTAGGTGCGGTAGCCGTCCAGGCTGCGGGCCAGCGGCCCCTGCCTGCCCTCGGGCCGTAGCCCGGCGTCGAGGGTGAAGATGCGCTCGGTCGGGGTGGTGCCGTTGACCAGGCGGACCAGGGCGGAGGCGGTGGCCTCCGCCTCTGGCACCTCGGCGGGCGGCCCGTCGAAGACCAGCAGGATGTCGAGGTCGCTGGCGTAGGAGAGCTCGGCCCCACCGAAGCTGCCCATGGCCACCACCACCAGGGGTACGGCCGGCTCCAAGCTGGCCAGGGCAGCCTCCAAGGTGGCCTCGGCCAGGTCGGTCAGCGCCCCTCCCACCTCGGCCGGCCCGTCCAGCCCCAGCACGTCCCGGGCGGCGATCACGAAGCGCTCCCGCTGCTGGAAACGGAAGAGGCTGGCCTGCCGGCCAGCCGGGGCATGGGTGGCCGGCACGTGGGCGGCCCGGGCGGCAGCCGGGGAGGGGGCGGCCCGGGCGGCAGCCGGGGAGGGGGCGGCCGGGGCGGCAGCCGGGAAGGGGG
>JAVKSQ010000039.1:0-17238 GCA_039583615.1 Acidimicrobiales bacterium | reverse complement strand
CGCCCATCTGCTTTCCACGGTCATATGGCCGTGGCTCCATTGCGGTGCCGCCCACGAGGCCAAGCGTGGCCGCCCCAATCCCTCTTTCCACGGTCATATGGCCGTGGCTCCATTGCGGTTGCTGCAGGTCAACACCGGGACGGTTGCTGCCCCGGCTTTCCACGGTCATATGGCCGTGGCTCCATTGCGGTGCCCCGGTGGCTGGCATGTTCACCCAGCTTTACGGCTCTCCACGGTCATATGGCCGCGGCTCCATTGCGGTGTGGCCACTTGCAATCGGACGGGCCTCGACCCCTTCCTTTCCACGGTCATATGGCCGTGGCTCCATTGCGGTGCTGTCGCTACCCGCGTCACCGCGCTGGCCAGTGACTCTTTCCACGGTCATATGGCCGTGGCTCCATTGCGGTGAAGAGCTCCAGACCGCCTCGACCGCGGCATCTCTGCTTTCCACGGTCATATGGCCGTGGCTCCATTGCGGTGACCTGGGAGAAGGTCAGACCGGTCTTGCTGGCCAGCTTTCCACGGTCATATGGCCGTGGCTCCATTGCGGTCAAGGCGTCGACGGGACCACCGAGCAGCACGATCTGCTTTCCACGGTCATATGGCCGTGGCTCCATTGCGGTCGCACGGGCCTGGAGGGTGCTGATGATCCCGCCTACACCTTTCCACGGTCATATGGCCGTGGCTCCATTGCGGTCGCGCCACAGCGCACCGAAGAAGCTGGAGATGGTGCTTTCCACGGTCATATGGCCGTGGCTCCATTGCGGTGCCCCCATGCGATGGTCGGCCGTCGAGCTAGAGGGCTTTCCACGGTCATATGGCCGTGGCTCCATTGCGGTAACGGCACCATCGAGGACCTCCTGGCCCTGTGCTCCTTTCCACGGTCATATGGCCGTGGCTCCATTGCGGTTAGTGGTGCCACAGCAGGCCGCCGAGGGCGAGCACGCTTTCCACGGTCATATGGCCGTGGCTCCATTGCGGTGGCGTCCACCTGATCCAGAAGATCATCGACGGCATCTTTCCACGGTCATATGGCCGTGGCTCCATTGCGGTTCGGCACGGGCCCGGATCGAGCGGGCTTCCAGCTGGTCTTTCCACGGTCATATGGCCGTGGCTCCATTGCGGTGTCCGTTCTACCCTGGCGACACCAGCCATCACCAGGCTTTCCACGGTCATATGGCCGTGGCTCCATTGCGGTGGCATGGCGGAGACGACGGCGGTCCACAGCACGCGGCTTTCCACGGTCATATGGCCGTGGCTCCATTGCGGTTAGTGTATACCCTCGGTGGTCCCGGTGCCATCCTCACTTTCCACGGTCATATGGCCGTGGCTCCATTGCGGTCCGGCCCACGTGCCACTCTATATGATGAATCCCGCCACTTTCCACGGTCATATGGCCGTGGCTCCATTGCGGTCCTGTCTAGCGCCATAGCAACAGGTTGGTAGTGATCCTTTCTACGGTCATATGGCCGTGGCTCCATTGCGGTCTCCTTCAGTGGAATGCTGACGGCCACCACACTAGCCTTTCCACGGTCATATGGCCGTGGCTCCATTGCGGTTTCTTGGCTCTGACGTAGAGGCCCAGGCCCGCCGCCCTTTCCACGGTCATATGGCCGTGGCTCCATTGCGGTGTTGGTCGGGCGCGGCTCCTGCTGGACAACGCCACGCTTTCCACGGTAATATGGCCGTGGCTCCATTGCGGTCCGGTGGTCAGTACGCCGATCTCGTCCACCCAGACGCCTTTCCACGGTCATATGGCCGTGGCTCCATTGCGGTGTGCCCTCGTGCACGTACTCTGCATAGGGCAGCGGCCTTTCCACGGTCATATGGCCGTGGCTCCATTGCGGTTTGCACTTCACGTCGTTGGCGATATCGCCCGGTGCCTTTCCACGGTCATATGGCCGTGGCTCCATTGCGGTGACCGCTTCGGGTGCTCAGACACATATTGGCGGGGTGCTTTCCACGGTCATATGGCCGTGGCTCCATTGCGGTGTTCCATGCCGCCTTGATCCAGTCCACGAAGGTCGACTTTCCACGGTCATATGGCCGTGGCTCCATTGCGGTGTCGTAGAGGCGCTCCAGGGACGCGTGCCTCCGAGGCTTTCCACGGTCATATGGCCGTGGCTCCATTGCGGTACCTGCAGCAAAAACCCGCTGCCGTTGAGTGCGACTCTTTCCACGGTCATATGGCCGTGGCTCCATTGCGGCTGGCCGTCACCTACGCCGAGCTCTCCACGGCGCTGGGCTTTCCACGGTCATATGGCCGTGGCTCCATTGCGGCCTGGCAGTGTCCAGAGACTGTCCACCAGCAGGCTGCTGGAAGCTTTCCACGGTCATATGGCCGTGGCTCCATTGCGGCCGCGAGGCGCTGGGAGAGAGGGAGGCGCTGGGGATACTTTCCACGGTCATATGGCCGTGGCTCCATTGCGGCCTCGCCCGAGCTGGTGGCCGCCAATACCCAGCTGGCCTTTCCGCGGTCATATGGCCGTGGCTCCATTGCGGCTCGGGCTCGTCGGGCTGGGGCACGAGGTCCAGGCATCTTTCCACGGTCATATGGCCGTGGCTCCATTGCGGCCTGGGTGTTCGTTGGCTTGTTGGCCTTGATAACTTACTTTCCACGGTCATATGGCCGTGGCTCCATTGCGGTACGCTAATACGCGGGAGGTGTATGCTACTGACATGACTTTCCACGGTCATATGGCCGTGGCTCCATTGCGGTATCTGGCTGGGATGGGCGACGTTCGGGCCTGTTCTCCTTTCCACGGTCATATGGCCGTGGCTCCATTGCGGTGTTCAGGGCCACGTGCAGTACATCGTCGGATATGTGGATTGTTACGTCATATGGCCGTGGCTCCATTGCGGTAGCGCCCCTGTATCAACCTTTCCCGCGGCCTGGTGCTTTCCACGGTCATATGGCGGTGGCTCCATTGGGGTAAGCGGACGCCCTAGTGGGGCCCCTGACAGGCGTATCTTTCCACGGTCATATGGCCGTGGCTACATTGCGGTATGCTCCTGCCCGGCGCCGGACCGCGGAAAGGCAGTACTCTCCACGGTCATATGGCCGTGGCTCCATTGCGGTGGGCATGGTTGGAGCGGTCCCAGGCTGACGGCGACCCTTTCCACTGTCATATGGCCGTGGCTCCATGGCGGTGATAACGCTGGTGTGTTTTTGGTCGTTATGACGCTAGCTTTCCACGGTCATATGGCCGTGGCTGGACCAGTTCCAGTGATCACTGCACGGTGGGAGCAGCATACAACCCGGCAGGGCTCTGGTAGCGGAGGCTCCAGCGGCGTTGTCCGTTGATGATCGAGGCGGCGTGATCGGCGTGGGATTGGTCGACGCCGGCGAGATCGGCGATGAGAGCTACCGAGTGGTAGCGCCGGCCAAACTCGTTGCCCAGCTGGACGCGAACCGGATGTCCAAAGAAGAACCGAGGTCCTGAGTCGCGAACATGCCGGGGGGCCTCGCTGGGCGGGCGATGCCGGGACTATTCCCCGATTGGCCCGTCGGCCAGTTCAGCGACGATGTCGAGGTGGCCGAGGTGGCGAGCGTACTCCTGGAGAAGGTGGAGCAGGATGCGTTCGAGCGTCGCCGGCTCGTCGCCCTCCCACCGGGGGCCCGGTCGGCCGACGGCGGCGAGGTCGTTGGTCTCGATGATGGTCCGGGTGCGAGCGGCCTGCTCGTGGAGCGCGGCGATGAGATCCTCCGTCGTCTCCTCCGGGGGTACATACCAACGACCGCCTCGCTGGTCGCCCCACGGGTCATCGACCGGGCGCCCCTCGAAACCCCACTCGAGCCAGCGCAGCTCGACGAAGGTGAGGTGCCTGACCAGCTCCAGGGGGGTCCACCCTGACGGCAGGCGGCTGCTGTGTTGCTCGGCTTGGCTCAGGCCCTCGAGCTTGGCGACGATCCGGGCCCGGAAGTAGTCGAGATAGCTGAGGAAGACCTCGGCTGCGGAGCGAACGGGGAGCGTGGGGCTGGGAAAGGGATCGCTCACGATCCCCATCATCGCGGCGAGATCGGCGTCCAGCCGCAACTACGCCAACGAGACCCCAAGTGGCCCACGAATCGAATCAGTCATCAAAGTGGACCTCACATCCGGGCCGCTAGGGCCGTAGGTTTGACGCCATGACTAGGGCAACCGCCACCCGCGAGACGCCATCCTGGCAGCCTCGCCTCGACTTCGACCACCACGCCTCCGGGTTCGCCAAGGCGATGGGCCAGCTCGACCAGGCAGCCACCAAGGAGCTGGACCGGGTCGGGATCCCGCCTCTCCTCCGCGAGCTGATGCGGGTCCGGGCCTCCCAGCTCAACGGCTGCGCCTACTGCGTCGACATGCACACCAAAGACGCCCGGGCGGTCGGGGAGGATGAGCATCGCCTCTACGCCCTTGCGATCTGGGCCGACACCGCGTGCTTCACCGCGCGCGAGCGCGCCGCCCTGGCCTTCACCGAGGCGGTGACCCTGGTCGCGACCGGCCACGTTCCCGACGCCGCCTATGAGGCCGTGGCCCAGCAGTTCAGCGACGCCGAGATCGCCGCCCTGGTCGCCCTCATCGTCACCATCAATGTCTGGAACCGCATCGGAGTGGCGACCCGAGCCTGGACCCCCGGTTCCTACCAGCCATGACCACCGAAACCCACCAAACAGGCCCACGAGCTCTGTCCGAGCCAACCCCAGTCGTGCGCACCGAGGCGATGCCATGGATCCCCACCGGGCCGGGACAATCCTTCCGCCCACTCCACTTCGGCCCCGCCGGCTGGTCGGAGCTCATGCGCCTCCAACCCGGAACGAAGGTCGCTCATCGATGCCGGGCCTCCCAGAGGGACCCGACGAGCGTTTAACGTTTTTGAGCGAACGCGCTTCAAGGCGTGGCTCGGATCGAAAGGAGAGCGACGTGAACAATCATGTGGTGCACTTCGAAGTTTCCGGACACAACGGCGAGCAACTGCGGGCGTTCTACCAAGCAGCGTTCGGATGGACCGCCCAAAAGGTGCCAGGACCAGCCGACCACGGGATCGTGGACGCCGCGCAAGCTGGCATCAGCGGTGGCATTGGGTCGTCCCCGGACGGATCCAGCCACGTCACCTTCTACGTGCAGGTAGACGAACTCGAAGCGATGATCCATAAGGTGGTCTCACTTGGTGGCAGGGTCGCGCTTCCACCCACCCCGGTCGGCGCACACGCGCGGATCGCCCACGTCCTCGACCCCGAAGGACACCGGATAGGTCTCTCCCAGGCCGTTAACTGACCAGGGGATCCGTCACGGAGCCGGCACGCTCTCGTGTCGAGACTTGCAAGGATGAACCCTCTTGAAGCCGACGAGCTGGGCGTAACGGGACCGGCGGGCGAAGTCTTCGCTGTCCCACAAGGCCGGGATGCCCACCTCGGCGCAGAGGTGGAGGATCGAGAGGACATGGGTGGTCAGGGAGTGGCGGTGACGGAGGTGATACATCCGGTGCTACGGCGCCGGGACCTCATGGGACTGTTCGACACCAACCCCTGACCTGAGCGGCAACGATCTCGACGTCGGGCGGTTCATCCGGGCCCCGGGGGGCCTGGACGTTTGCCTGGTGGGACTTGGCCGCCACGCCGCCTGAGGACCGCTCCTCCCTCCGGCTGGGCCTTGGCGCTGCCCTCGCCCCGAATATCGACGCCCCTTGTGGTCCGGGGCGTCAGGGGCCCGCTACCGGCTCGACGGGTGCGAACCAGTCGAGGCCTTCGAGGCGCGCGAAGCCGCGGTCGGCTGTTGCTAGCCGGCAGCCGTGGGACAGGGCGAGTGCCGCTAGCCAGGCGTCTGGGACGAGCGGGCCGCGCACTTGGTTATCGCTCGTGGAGATGGTCCGAAGGCGCTTCCAGGTCGCTGCGGTTGGCAACAGCCGTCGGGCCCGCGGTGCGGCGAGCAGCACGTCGATGAAGCGCAGCGCGGCCGGTGTCGGCGTCGGGAAGTATCAACGAGGACCGTCAGCGTCGAGTGCCTCCCAGAGCGCGGTGCGGTCGGCGGGATCGATGAGGAACCGCGCCGATGCGTCGCCATAGGCGGGAAGCTCTCGCGGCTGATCGTGTTCCGGTCGGGTCGCAAGCACGATCCGCAGACCCTCCTCCACCACGCTGGTGAACGTCCGCCCTTCGTCTGCGGCTCGGCGCTTGGCCGCTTCGGCAAGGGCATCAGGCAGATGGATGGTCGTTCTCATGCAGATGACCATACGACAGCGCGCACAGCTTCAGGCGCTACACCACGTCGGCGGAGCGCCTTCTGCTGCTTTCTGGTCTCGGCGACCGCAGGGAGCCAGGTGCAGGCCCAACCCATGGCGTCCGTGGTGGCCAGGTCAAGCAAGGGCTTGCCGGCGTCTCTTGCCAGACGGGTTGCCGCTGTCTTGACGCTGGCTCCGGTCACGCCGAGTCCGGCGGCTAGGGGGACGAGGGAACCCCACAGCTTGGCTGTGCCGGCGGCGAACACGACCGCGATGGCCACGATGCCGGCGACGACCAGGGCAATGACGGCGATGAGCGCCCAAAAGTGCACGACCACCCGCCAGATGATCCTCTGAGCGCGCCCCAGCGCCTTCTCGCCGGCCTCGACGTAGGCCTCGGGGGTGAGCAGAGACGCGGGGTCCTTGTCGCCGGCGAGCAACGAGCGCCAGTGCTCGCCTTGGGCCTCGGCTGCTTGGGTCACCTGTTCCCCATCGCCGTCCCAGTCGAGGTGGGCGTGGACCTGGGCCCAGGCGGCCCAGTGGTCCAGACTCTGGGAGACGGCGGCCGCGGTACCTGGCGGGAGGCAGGTGGCGAGGTCGGCGAGCCAGCTCTGGAGGTTGGCGAGGCGGTAGCGGCTGAACTGGTAGCGGAACGACGCCCGGGTGTGCGGGAGCCAGCAGGTGTCTGACAACGACCTGCCGAGGCTGTAGGCGGAGCCGAGCCGGCCGCCCGCCACAGTCAGGCGGGTCAGGACGGTGACGTGCAGCAGGTCCAGCGCTGCCCTCACCGCATCGAGGTCGCTGGTCGCGCCGGCTGCTCGCATCTCGGCCATGGTGATGGGTTCTTCGCCGTCGGAGGGTTTGAGGGCGCCGGCCAGGCCGCCGGTGAAGAGGGCGCCGAGTTCGTCGATGGCGAGGGTGATGCGATCGGCGCGGCCCATCTCGTTGATGGTTGGCAGGGGCACGCTGGCGCCGGGCGGTTGGGAGAGGATCGGGCCGCGGAGCTGGGCGGCCAACCAGCCGGCGCTGAAAGCCGAGCAGACCGCGGGGTCGGCCAGGGCCAACGCGGCCGTCATGGCGTGCTTCCGGCCGCCGAGTCGGTCGGGTCGGCGGCTGGTCCGCCGGTGGGTGGCGTTGTTCCTTGGCCGACCACGCCGGCCGCTTGGGCCATCGCCACCCGAGGCGACATTGCCGGCGGCGGCCAGGCCACCGCCGGGGCAGACAGGTCGGGGGGGGCCAGGAAGCTGGGCGGGTGATCGAGGTCGATCATCTCCAGGGGCGCGGTCGCGGCGGCGTCGCGCCGCGTCAGCGGCGGCAGGTTCCATTTGCGCTCGATGAGCTTCAGGGCGGAAGTGTGGTCGTAGACGGTCGAGGAGACGAAGCCGGGTCGGCTGTAGGGGGAAACCACCACGGCGGGCACTCGGAAGCCGCAGCGGTCATAGCCTCCGGCGCCGGTGTCAGCAGTCTGCAGCTTCTTCCAGACCCCAAGGGCCTGGAGCACCCAGCGGATGGGGCCACCTTCTTGCAGCAGGCTCTTGGGCAGCACGTCGTCGGGGGGGACGGCCGCAGGAGGAGGCACGTGATCGTGGTAGCCGCCGTGCTCGTCGTAGAACCAGATCAGCAAGGTGTTGGCCCAGCCCTTGCCGTGCGTCACGGCTTCGACGACGGCCGCCGCGAAACCTTCGCCGGCGTGGATGTCTTGGGGGTTCTCCTCCGAGCAGGACTGGAAGTCGGGATCGACGATGCAGACGGCGGGGAGGGCGCCGTCGGCCGCGTCGGCGAAGAAGCGCTTGATGCCGCGCAGGTGCCGGAGGCAGCGCCACAGGCCGAGGGGGTAGAGGTCGGCAGAGAACTGCATGTTCTTCTGGGCGTCGCGCACGATGCTCGGGAACAAGTTGGCCAGGGCTAGCTTCAGGCTGCGCAGGCCGCGGAGCCCTGCGGGGAAGAGGTGCTTGAGTACGGCTCGCCACCCGGCAGTGTGGTGGTAGTTGACCCAACTGATGCCGTGGCGGTCCAGCAAGTCGAAGATCGTGCCCGAGCGGGGGTAGTCGACCATGCCGGTGGGGATGTCGTCGATCAGGCCGTTGGCCGTCGCCGCCAGCAGGAATCGTCGGTTGGGGAAGGTCGGGCCCAGGCAGGAGCAGAACCAGCGGTCGGCCAGCGCGTACGCCCGGGCCAGGCTGGCGTAGAAGGGCAGGTCGGCCTCGGTCCAGTACCCCATGGCCACGGTGGGGTCTGCGCCCGGCACCGCCTGCTCGATCGATTTGACGAAGCCGTCGTTGTGGCCGGCCCCGTATTGGGCGTGGCTGGCGTTCCAGCTCTGGGTGGGGACGCCAGCGCGCTGCACTGTCGAGTGCAGATGGTGGGCGACCACCTCGGTGCCGTCGGCTCGTGGGTTGCGGGACGACGGTTGAGCGTCCGGCCCGCAGGGGAACCCGTCGCCGTGGCCGAGGAACCCGAGATAGTTGTCGAAAGAGTGGTTCTCCATCATCAACAGCACGATGTGGGAGATCTGGGGCAGCGTGTCGGTTCGTACTGGCAGAGACGGGTCCGGCAGAGTGGCAAGGTCCGCCTCCGTGTCCCGATGGCGCAGCCGCCGCGCCGCCACCAGATGATCGATCAGCTCGAGCATGTCCTTCATCCTCGCGCGTGGCCGGTGCGGCGGGTCGGCCCGGAGCGAGGTCGAGATCGCGATGAGTTCCGACCGACGGCGACGTCACTACCTTGTGCTGTCGCCAGCCGGCTGGAGGGAGAGGGCGTATGGTTAGCCGGCAGAGCCGAGAGGAGACGAGCAAATGACCGGGGTGCGGGTCCTGGTGGGCACCCGTAAGGGTGCGTTCGTCCTGGCCTCGGACGGCAGCCGGCGGGACTGGGACATCGCCGGGCCGCTGTTCGCCGGGTGGGAGATCTACCATCTCAAGGGATCGCCACTCGACCCCGGGCGGATCTACGCCTCGCAGTCCTCCGGGTGGTTCGGCCAGCTCATCCAGCGGTCCGACGACGGCGGGCAGACCTGGCAGGCGGTCGGCAACGACTTCTCCTACGAAGGCGTTCCCGGCACCCACCAGTGGTACGACGGGTCGCCCCATCCGTGGGAGTTCGCCCGGGTCTGGCACCTGGAGCCGTCCCCCACCGACCCGGAGACGGTCTACGCCGGGGTGGAGGACGCCGCCTTGTTCCGCTCGACCGACGGCGGCAATAGCTGGGAGGAGCTGGCCGGCCTGCGCCGTCATGGGTCGGGGCCGAGCTGGCAGCCCGGCGCCGGCGGGATGTGCCTGCACACCATCCTCCTGAGCGGGGACGACCCGGCGCGCATGGTCGTGGCCATCTCCGCCGCCGGCGTGTTCCGCAGCGACGATGGCGGCGCCACCTGGCGGGCGGCCAACCGGGGGCTGCGATCGCAGGGCATCCCCGACCCGGACGCCGAGGTTGGCCACTGCGTGCACCGGCTGGCCGCTCACCCCTCCCGCCCGGCGGTGCTGTTCATGCAGAAGCACTGGGACGTCATGCGCAGTGACGACGCCGGCGACTCGTGGTACGAGGTCAGCGGCGACCTGCCGAGCGACTTCGGCTTCGCCATCGACGTCCACGCCCACGAGCCCGAGACCGTCTACGTGGTGCCCATCAAGAGCGACTCCGAGCACTACCCGCCCGAGGGCAAGCTGCGCGTCTACCGCAGCCGCACCGGCGGCAACCAGTGGGAGCCTCTCACCCGAGGCCTGCCCCAGGCCAACTGCTACGTGAACGTCCTTCGCGATGCCATGGCCGTCGACGCCCTCGAGCCCTGCGGCGTCTATTTCGGCACGACCGGCGGCCAGGTCTACACCTCGGCCGACGCCGGCGACAGCTGGGACCCCATCGTTCGGGACCTTCCCGCCGTGCTCTCCGTAGAGGTCCAGACCCTGCCATGATCCGGGTCGTCCTGCCCCCGCCCCTGCGGGACCTGGCGCAGGTCTCGGGCGAGGTCCACCTCGAAGTGGAGGGACCGGCCACCCAGGTGGCGCTGATCGACGCCCTCGAGGCTCGCTACCCCGTGTTGCGGGGGACCCTCCGCCATCAGGCGACCCGGCGCCGCCGTCCCTTCGTGCGGTTCTTCGCCGGCCAGGAGGACCTGTCCAACCAAGCTCCCGACGCCTTGTTGCCGCCCGCCGTCGCCCGGGGCGCCGAGGCCTTCTACGTCATCGGGGCCATGGCCGGCGGGTAGGCCCGCCCAGGCACGGGTATCAGCCCAGGCATGGCCGACCCGCCTGCTGGGGGATCTCGATGAGGATCTGCGAACCTGGAGGACCATGGGGGGCCGCGAAAGGAGCCATGCCATGATGAAAGTCCTCTTGGTCCTGCTGTGCCTGGTGGTTCCCTGGCTGGCGGTGCTCCTCAAGGAGGGGCCGAGCATCAAGGTCCTTTGGGCCTTCCTGCTCCAGCTGCTGGGCCACGTGCCCGGCGTGATCTACGGCATCTACCAGGTCGTCGAGGGCTGAGCAGTCAGCGTCCCCATGATGGTATGCCGGTCAGGAAGGTCCGGACTGACCGGCGGGGGGCCTGAGCCAGGAGGGCGACGGGGATAGCGCGCTTGGGCAGGACAACGTACTGGCGTCCCCGCGTCACCGCGTTCACGATGGCGGCTGTCGCTTTGGCCACCGGTGTGTCCACCATCATGCCGGTGCGGTAGGAGCGCTCGAAGCTCGCACGGGTGGGCCCGTAGGTATTGACGCTGTCCAGCAGGGCGGTGCGGACGGGACCCAGCTCGACGAGAGTGGTGAGTATGGGAGTACCCCGCAGGTCGAGGCGCAGCCCGGCGGTGAAGGCGCTCAGCCCCGCCTTGGACGAGGAGTACAGGGCCATGCCGGGAAAGGGCGCCAGTCCTGACAGCGAGGAGATGTTCACGATCTGACCGTGCCCTCTGGCCAGCATCCGGGGTACCGCCTGGCGGCACAGCTCGACCGGGGTGAGCAGATTGAGGCGGTAGACAGCTTCGATGTCGCCGGCCTGCTGGGTCGCAAAATCGCCGGTGCGGTCGATGCCCGCATTGTTCACTATCACGTCCACCGGGCCCCCCTCGGATTCCACCCGGTCGACCAGCCCGTCGACCTGGGCCGGGTCGCCCAGGTCGGTCGGGTGCGCAGTGCCGCCCAGGCGGCCGGCAAGGGCCTCCAGGGGAGCGGCTGAGCGAGCCACCAGGGCAACTCTTGCGCCGGCCCCGGCAAAGCGGACGGCCAGCGCCTCGCCGATGCCCCGGGAAGCTCCGGTGATCAGCACCCGCTTGCCGGTGAGGTCCATGGGCTGGACAGCCTACGGCGGCTGGTGGCGGGACGGCGGACAGGTCCGGAGTCAGCGGTTGCGCACTGACTCCAGCTGGCGGGCCTGGAAGGCGGGGATGGCGCCCCGGGTGTGCAGCTCGGTGAGGCTGCCATTGGCGCCGCCGAGGGACCAGGTGGCCGTCCAGTCCTCGGTGACGCTGACGTCGTAGGTTCCCACCGTGTCCCACGTGTGGGTGATGGTGCCGGTCGGCCAGGGGCCGCCGGGGGTGGTGTAGACGCCGGTCTGGCCGTCTCCCCAGTCGACCAGGAAGGTGCCGTGGGTGTTGATGCTCAGGGCGCCCAGCGGCGTCGGGGCGCTGAACTGCTGGGCGATCGGGGCCCCGGTCTCCAGGTAGCCCGGCAGGCCGGTGAGGGCGTAGCCGGGGGCGATGTACGGCTTGGGCGCGGCCAGCAGGTCCTGGCCGTGGACCGCCCAGTAGGTGGCGGCCACTGCCGACGGGGACGGTGGGGGTGGCGAAGGCGTGGCCTGAGCTCGCTGCGGCTGACCCCCGGCCGCCTGCCCGCCGGCCTGGCACATGGCATAGTAGGGATAGATGGTGGTCAGGACGTTCTGGTAGGAGGTGGTGGTCGCGGCTGCCGCCGCCGCAGACGGCACTGGCTGCGAGTAGTAGGTGATGCAGGACCCGCCCTGCCCGTTGTCGGCCAGGGTAGGCGTGGACGCGTAATAGACGGGAGGCCCTGCCGACTTGGCCGCCACCGTGTTCGCACCTCCGCCCGTCGCAGGTGGCGCCGCTCTGCTTGCCGGCGCAGCCTGACCCCCACCCGCCGACCCCACCGTCCCCCCACTGCCGGAGTACCCAATGGACCCCCCACCCTCGCCCTCGTTGATCAGAAAGCTAGTGCTGGCATAGGCAGGACCCAAGGAAATAACAACGGCAGCAGTCGCCCCAGCAAGAAATCCTATGATGTACCGACACATGGGTTTGGTGGCGGTGTGCCATTTGACTGGTAGCCCAAGAAGCTGATGACCCACGGTGTCGGGTTCATGCCGGACGAACTATCGGTGGGCTGACTCAGTCGGAGGACAACGTAGGAGTTATGGGCAGGCGGAGGATGAACCTCTAGCCCCGAGTAATCACGGTTGATCATTGCAAATACGCACCTAGAAGTAGATGGCCCGATGGTTAGCACTCGGTCAGACACGGGTCCTGGAGGGATGCGGTAATTGGATAGGCCGTTTCTGAGCTGCGTCAACCAAATTGCTGTTTGCTGACTAAATTCGTCAGACGTATTGATCGATCGAAGGCGGTTGGCGGCCTCGGGGACCAGGGTCTTGTTGGCAACGATTAGGTCCGTCGCTTGGGCATTCACCACCTCGAGCGCGTCGAGGACCTTCTGGACGTAGGGCTTGGTGATGACCTTGGGGACGGCGTAGGGGCCGGCTGGTGCGGGGGTGCCGGCAGCCTTGGGTACGGTGGCCTTGGGGCTGCGGGCGGGGCGGTTGCCGGTGCAGGAGGCGGCGGCCAGAGCCAGGGCCACCAGGACGACGGCGAGAGCGCGTCGACGAAGCCCCGGTACGACCTTCGGCATCTTTCGTAGCATATCAACCCTGGAACCGCCTGCCAAGGGCTCAGGCGCCGACGGCGTGGAAACCCCCGTCGACGTGCACGATCTCGCCGGTGGTGAGCGGGAACCAGTCCGACAGCAGGGCCACACACGCCCTCGCCACCGCGGTGGTGTCGTTGACGTCCCACCCCAGTGGGGCCCGCTCCCCCCACACCTCCTCGAAGCGGGCGAAGCCCGGGATGGCCTTGGCCGCGGTGGTCCGGGTCGGCCCGGCCGCCACCAGGTTCACCCTCACCCCCGAGGGCCCCACGTCGCGGGCCAGGTAGCGGGCCAGCGACTCCAGGGCCGCCTTGGCCACCCCCATCCAGTCGTACGCCGGCCAGGCCACGGTGGCGTCGAAGTCCAGCCCCACCACCGACGCCCCCCCGGCGGCGGTCATCAGCGGCAGTAGCGCCTGGGTCAGCGCCTTGAGCGAGTAGGCCGACACCCGCAGCGCCACCGCCACGTCGTCCCACCCGGCCCTGAGCACGTCCCCGCCCAGGCAGTCGGCGGGGGCGAAGCCGATGGCGTGCAGCACCCCGTCCACCGCCCCCCACCGCTGGCCCAGCTGGTCGGCCACCCCCGTGAGCTGGGCCGGCTCGGTGACGTCCATCTCCAGCACGTCGGGCTCGGTGGCCAGCCTCCGGGCGGTCCGCCGGGTGATGGACAGCCCCCGGCCGGCACCGGTGAGGACGATGTCCGCCCCCTCCTCCTGGGCCAGCCGGGCCACCCCGAAGGCCAGGGAGGAGTCGGTGAGCACCCCCGTCACCAGGATGCGCTTGCCGTCGAGGATGCCCATGGCGACCCCGACGCTACCCTGGGCCGGTGCACGTGGGCATCCTGGGCGGGACCGGACCGGCCGGCGCCGGATTGGGCGCTCGGCTGGCGTCGGTGGGGGTGGAGGTGACCATCGGGTCGCGCTCGTCCCAGCGAGCCGGCCATACCTGCGCCACCACCAAACAGCGCTGGCCCGACCACCACCTGGCCATGGAGGGCGGGGACAACGAGGCCGCCGCCCAGGCCGAGATGGTGGTGGTGGCCACTCCGTGGGACGCGGCGCCGGCCACCGCATTGGCCCTGGCCGACTACCTGGAGGACAAGGTGGTGATCTCCATGGCCAACGCCATAGCCAAGGTGGGCACCGAGCTCCAGCCCCTGTTCCCGCCCCGAGGCTCCATCGCCGCGGCCCTGCAGGCCGCCCTGCCTGCCTCGCTGGTGGCCGGTGCCTTTCACCACATCCCGGCCCGGTCCCTCGCCGACCTGGCCCGCCCGGTGGACAGTGACGTGCTGGTCTGCTCCGACCACCTGACGGCCGTCCGCGCCGTATCCCAGGTCGTCGAGCTGATGCCGGGCCTGCGGCCCATCGACGCCGGCAGCCTGTCCAACGCGGCCGCCATCGAGGCCTTCACCGCCGTGCTGCTCCAGGTCAACCGCCGGTATGGGAGCCATGCCACCATCCGCCTGGCCGGCGTCGAGTGCGAGGGGCCCCAGTGGGGGAGGGGGGCCGGCGGGTGATGCGCCTTTTCGAGACTGCTCGACGCCAGGTGGTGGCCTTCTCGCCCGGTCCGACGGTGACCATGTACACCTGCGGCATCACGCCCTACGACGCCGCCCACCTCGGCCATGCGGCCACCTACCTCACCTACGACGTGCTGCAGCGCCGGCTCCGGGAGCTCGGGCACCAGACCCAGTGCGTGCGCAACATCACCGACGTCGACGACGACATCCTGCGCAAGGCGCGGGAGCTGGGGGTGCACTACCTGGACCTGGCGGGGGAGGAGATGGCCCGTTTCGACGCCGACATGGCGGCGTTGGGCCTGCTGGCGCCGTGGAGCGAGCCCCGGGCCACCTCGGCCATCCCCGACATCCTCGGTTTCATCGGCATGGTCCTCGACTCCGGGCACGCCTACCAGGCGGGGGGCGGGGTGTACTTCTCGGTGGCGTCGATGGCCTCCTTCGGCCAGGTGAGCCACCTGGGGCGAGCGGACATGCTGCGCCTGGCGGGGGAGAACGGCGGGCGGCCGGAGGACCCGTGGAAGAGGGACCCGTTGGACTTCGTGCTGTGGCAGCCGTCGCTGCCAGGCGAGCCGGCCTGGGAGTCCCTGTGGGGGCGGGGGCGGCCTGGTTGGCACATCGAGTGCTCCGCCCTGGCCATGCGGGAGCTGGGGACCACCATCGACCTGCACGGCGGGGGAGCCGACCTCATCTTCCCCCACCACGAGTGCGAGGCGGCCCAGTCGGAGGCCGCCACCGGGGAGCCGTTGGTGCGCCACTGGATGCACGTGGGCCTGGTGGGACTGGGTGGCGACAAGATGTCCAAGTCGAGGGGCAACCTGGTGTTCGTCCACGACCTGTTGAAGGAATGGGAGGCCCCTGCCATCCGCCTGGCCATCCTGGGCCACCATTACCGCCACGCCTGGTCGTGGGACGACTCGTTGATGCCAGCGGCGTCGGCTCGGCTGGAGGCCTGGCGGGCGGCCGGCGAGGGTGACGGCGCGCTGGAGGAGGTCAGGGCCTGCCTGGACGACGACCTCGACTGCCCGGCGGCGCTGGCGGCGGTGGACCGGGCGGCGGCCGCCGGCAAGGGAGTGTCGCAGGCGGCTGGGCTGCTGGGAGTGGAGCTGGGGGAGGGTCCCTAGGGCCCGGTCGCTGCCCGCCAGGCTGGCCGGCACAATTAGGTTCCACCAAAGCGGGCGTCGTAGGTCCTCGCGAGCCGGTCGACGTACTCCTCCCAGCGCAGGCTGCTGCCGACCGGTGGGCTCGGGCTGAGCCGGTGTCACGACGCGGCTGCAGCCCCTCCGTCGCCGGCCCGTTGGACATGGACCTGCGCAGCGAGCGGTACCTGGCGAAGACGGATCTCCATCATGTCGACGTAATTGGGCTCGATCTCGACCGACACCGAGTGGCGGCCCAGCTCCATGGCGGCGAAAGCGGTCGTGCCCGTCCCGGCGAATGGATCGAGGACGGTGTCCTCCACGAAGCTGAACATCCGAAGGAGCCGGCGGGGGACCTCCGCCGGGTAAGGCGCCGGGTGATCCTGGCGGAGCTGGCCCGACACGTCGGTCCAGATCGGCGCGAACCATCTCGCGTAGTCATCGGTCGAGATGAACGACGCCCGCTCCTGCTCTGGCGTTGGCTTGCGGTACCCACCGGGCTTGCGCAGCAACAGGATGTGCTCCAGGTCGTTCTTGACAACGCCGTTCGGCAGGTTGGGCTTGCCCAGGAAGCGACTGGAACGGGAAGCCTCCAAGGCGATGTTCGCCACCTTGAGCCAGCGAATCGGGGTCAGGTTGTCGAAGCCCAAGCGGCGGGCCCGGACTTGGATGTCGGCCGACAGGGGCAGCACGTGGTGGCGGCCGCCCCGGCGCCGGGAGATGCACACATCGCCCGCCACGGAGGCCAGTCTGCCTCCCGGCACAAGGACCCGGAGACACTCCGCCCAGACCCTGTCAAGCTCCCCAAGGAAGGACTCGTAGTCAGCGAGGTTGCCGAGCTGCGCCGCGCCGATCGGGTATTCCTTGAGGGAGCCGTAGGGGGGACTGGTGCCGGCCCGGTTTCCTAGGCTTTGGTAGTTTGTCCGTCACTACCGTACGGGCGGGTGATGATCTCCAGGAGGTGGTGGTCAGGGTCCTCGAAGTAGACGCCCCGGCCGCCGTCGTTGTGGTTGACCTGCCCGGGCCGGGTGCGGCCGGGGTCGGCCCAGTACGCCAGCCCTCGGCCGCAGATGCGACCGAAGATCTCGTCAAAGTCGCCCTCTCCGATGAGGAAGGCGTAGTGCTGGGAGGCGACTTCGCCGCGCACCTCAGCGAAGTCCAGGGACACCCCGTTGTCCGCCTCGACGACCAGGAAAGGCCCGAATCGGGTTGGGGCACCCAGCCCGAGCACCTCGGCCATGAAGCTTGCCGACCTCTGCTGGTCTGTGCAACTGACGATGGTGTGGTCCAGGTGAACGCTCACCCTGCCAGCGTACGTTGCCACCGTCCGGGTTCGGCAGCCAACCGCCTTTCCACCCACGATCGGCTGTTGGCATACGCCCTTCGCTGATACACCGTGTCTGTACGATGCATCCCATGGACTCGGCTGTCGTGGAGGGCACCACCACTGCCGAGGCGGTGGACGCCATGGACCAGCTGGCCGCGGCCATGGGGGCCACCCACGCCCGCCTGCTTTGCCTGGTGGC
>JAVKSQ010000038.1:0-19700 GCA_039583615.1 Acidimicrobiales bacterium | reverse complement strand
GGGTTTAGCGGCGCTCCGCGAGCCAAGCCGAGCCAAGAAACCCTTGTTTCATAAGCCTTTTCTACTCGTCGCGAAGTAGCCACACCCAATTCTTTTGCCTGGCAGTAGGCGTTGGACTGGTACAAGAGCAACCCGGCGCCGGTGACGTTGTTGGCCTTGATGGTCGAGTCAGAGAACTGGATGAAGCTGCGCCAGATGCTGCCGACGTTGTTGCCGGCAAAGAGGACCCCGGCGTCGTCGTAGTTGGTGTCCGGGCTGGCGTTGTCCACGGTGTTGTCCAGCACGTCGGCCAGATCGATCGGGGGATCCACGGTCACCGGGTAGGCGACGGCGGGATTGGCGAAGAAGGCCGGGTCGGGGCGAAGCTCGAGGACCTGGCCGGCCGGTGTGGCCTTGAGCGAGGTTGGCACCTTGGCGTGATGGACCGAGGCAGCGCCGAAGTTGCCAGTCGAGTCGAACATCTCCGGCGCCGGGGAGCGACCCACCACCTTTCCGGCCCCGTCGGTGAGGACCAGCTCGCCACCTGGGGACTGTGACACCTGAAGGCCCCTCAGGGAGAAGGGCAGGTCGATCACCGGCGGGG
This sequence comes from Acidimicrobiales bacterium, assembly GCA_039583615.1. Lineage (GTDB taxonomy): Bacteria > Actinomycetota > Acidimicrobiia > Acidimicrobiales > QHCF01 > QHCF01. The sequence goes on along the minus strand of JAVKSQ010000038.1, from coordinate 19,117 downwards.
CCGAGGGGGCGGAGCGGTAGAGCAGCGACACCTCGAAGCCGATGGTGGAGGCCCTTACCACCAGGTCGGCACCGGGCACCGCCCCAGGATAGGTGGCGGTGTCCCCCGACAGCACCGGGGCCGGCAGTGCCCCGGGAGCGCCCACGCTCACACTGCGCGGTTGCGCCGGCGCCCCGGCCGGGGTCGTCGGACTGCCAGTAGGGCCTGGCTGGCGGACAAGGCTCACCAGCGGTCCGGAGCCCCCAGGGGAGAGGTGAATGGAGTCGGCCAGCATCTTGGGGTGAACCCCAGAGGCGTCGGCCACCAAAGTGGGGTCAACCGGTTGAAGGCCCGAGGCGGTGGCGACCCTGATCGGGCTGGAGGACAGGTCCACCCTCAGCTGCTGATCGGGCTGGGCGTAGGTGGTGGAGTTCACCGTGTCCAGCGAGGCGATGTGCACCGGCTTTCCGGTGGCCTTGGCTTGGTGCCGGGCCAGATCTATGGCGTTGGGCGTGCCGTTCTTGGTCGACGGCCGGGCCAGGGGGCTGAGCGGGCCGGCGTTGGGGTACTTGGGCCCCAGCTTGACGTGGCGGGAGCCGGAGGGAGGGGCGGGCTTGGGTACCGTGACGGCCTGCTTGGACGCCTGGTGGACCACCGGTGAGCTGCCCGCCTGGGCGGCCGCCGGGCTCACGACCACCGACAGTACCAGGACAGGGACACCGACGACGGCCGTGGCCCGGGCGAGCAGCTGGGTTCGGGCCGTGAACCAACGGCAGATGGGGCGCCGCCTACCACGGCCGGACGCCGAGGTGGCGGGGGCAGGGGTGACCATCCACGGCGGAGCTGCATAGTGGCCCCCTCCTGTGCACCCGGCCCACCGGACTGTCCGGTGAAGCTCGGTGGCTTCACGATACAAAGTCCCTTCAGCTCCCGATAGCGTGAAAGACCGTAAACATTTTGCGGGTTACTCACATATATCTGGCGGTCTTGCCGCAAGGATTCTGCGGTAAACCCGCAAGGACTGGGTCGTAGCCGGCCACCGATACGCCACGGGCAGCCGGGGGCACATCTGGACTGGCGGGGGCTAGGGTCCCGGCTATGGCTATGAGTGCCGAGGGGCCGAGGGCGGTCTCGGTGGTGCTGGCCGACGACCATCCCACCATGCGCGACGGCATCCGCTCCGCCCTCGGCTCTGAGGCCTACGTGGTCGTGGCCGAGGCGGCCGACCTGGGCGGCACCCTGGCGGCCACCGCCGGAGAGCAGCCCGACGTGTTGATCCTGGACCTCAACCTCGGGGGCCAGCCGGCGCTGCGGGCCATCCCTGCCCTGCTCGGCTCTTCGCCGTCCACCAGGGTCCTGGTCCTCACCCAAGACGCCTCTCCGGGGTTTGCCACCGAGGCGCTGCGCGCCGGGGCGAGCGGCTACCTGCTCAAGTCCAGCCCCAGCCACCAGCTCCTCGCCGCGCTGGGGGCAGTCGTGGGCGGGGGCAGGTGGGTCGACCCTGCCCTGGGCGCCGGCGTGCTCAGGGGCGACGGACCGGCAGCATTGAGCCGGCGCGAGCGCGACATCGTGGTGCGCATCGCCAGGGGCCTCACCAACGCCGACATCGCCGCCGACATGGCCCTGTCGCTGCGCACCGTGGAGGCCCAGCGGGCCCGCATCCGATCGGCCCTGGGCCTGTCGAGCCGGGCCGAGCTCACCCAGTGGGCCCGGGACCAGGGCCTGCTCGGCTGAGCTGTCGTCCGGGAGTCGTGCCGGCCGCCCCTGGTGGGCACTCGACATGGGCCAGGCCGAGCCTGACGGTGGTCCCCGACGGCGACGAACAGACCTCGAGGGTGGCCCCCAGCAGCTGGGCACGCTCTCGCATGCCGAGCAGCCCCACGCCCTGGCTGGGCGCCGCCGGGTCGAAGCCCACCCCGTCGTCGGCCACGCTGGCCACCAGTCCCCCCTCCTCCTAGAGCACTTGGACCTCGACGAGCGCCGCGTGGCTGTGCTTGACCGCGTTCGTGAGCGCCTCCTGGACCACCCGGTAGGTGCCCAGCTCCACCTCCGGAGCGAGCCGGCCGGGCAGACATACCCTGGTGGTCACGGTGGGGCCGCCGCCGGCCATCACCCGGGCGCCCAGGGCGTCGAGGGCGCCCGGCAGTCCGAGCTGGTCCAGGGCGAGGGGACGCACCTCGTTGATGAGGTGGCGCAGACCGTCCACCTCCGCCCGCAGCAGCTCCGAGGCCTGCCCTGCCGCTTGGCACAGCTCTTCGCCCCTGGCCCGCAGGGCGCCGGACAGCTTCCAGTGCACGGCGGCCAGCACCTGGAGGGGACCGTCGTGGAGCTCCCGGGCCCAGCGGGCGCGCTCGCGCTCCTCGCCCTCCAGGCGGGCTCGGGCCAGCGAGGGCTCGACCGGCTGACCGCCGGCATGGGCGTCAGCCCTCGCTCCCCAGCGCGCCCTCCGCCGCCCGCCGCCCATGGCCGGCCCATGCTACGCCACCCAACTGAGCGGCGACCCAGGATCATCTACCCGGTGCTCGCGCCTCCTCGCCACCCCCAGGGAGGACCAGGGCGGCCGCACCGAGGTCCACGGAGGCCACCTTGTCCTTCCTCGATGCCCTAACAGCGTGCCGCCACCCAATCCCGACCGCTGGGGGGAAGTTCGGCCTAGCCGCCCCGCAGGCGAGCCGGGTGGGCGGCTTGCACCGCCTCCACGCAGCGCCGCCGCAGGGAGGCCACCTCCTCGTCGGTAAGGGTATGGTCCGGGGCGCTGAGCCGCAGGTGCCAGGCCAGGCTGCGCCTGGCCTCCCCCAGCTCCGGGCCCCGGTAGACGTCGAAGAGGGCCAGCTCCTCGAGCATCTCCCCCGCCGCCCGGGCCAGCGTCACCTCCACCGAGGCGGCCGGAGTGGACTGGTCCACCGAGAAGGCCAGGTCGATGTCGGACGAGGGGAAGCGGGTCGGAGCCTCCACCTGCTCCGATCGTCGGGGCGCGCCCAGCAGCCGGCCTAGGTCGACCTCTATCCAACCCACCCGCTCGACCCGGCCGGCCAGGTCGAAGGCGGCCAGCACCTCGGGGTCCACCTCCCCCAGCCCTCCCAGCTCGGTGCCGGTGGCAGCCACCACCAGCCGGGCGCTCCGGGTGGGGTGCAGCCCCGGCCAGGGGCCGCCCGCCGAGGGGGGGGCGTCCGCCGACGATGGCGCGCCCGAAGGACCGGACGGGGTGGCGCCCGAAGGATCCGACGAGGAGCCGCCGGGGGGGCCGCCCGCCGGCCAGGGGCCGCCCGCCGAGGGGGGGGCGTCCGCCCACGATGGCGCGCCCGCGGAAGGGGCGCCCGCAGCCAGGAGAGCGCCAGCGGGGCCCAGCGGCTCGGCCACCAGGTCCACCCGCTCCAGGCGCAGCGCATCGGCCAGGGCCCGCCACACCACCACCGCCGCCCGGGCGTCGTCGCCCGGTCCGGCCAGGGCCACGCCCAGGTGCTCGCGCTCGTCGGGGAGGACCTGGCCCTCGGGGGGCCAGGCGAAGACGTGGCCCACCTCGCACAGCCGGACCCGACCGTGGCGATGCGAGGCGTTGCGATGCAGGGCGCCCAGCAGCCCGGGCAGGAGGCAGCGCCGCAGGACCGACTCCTCTCGGGCCAGGGGGTTGTCCACCTCCAGGCTGGGCCCCCCCAGGCCGGCCCGCCGGTGGTCGTCCGGGCCCAGCAGGGTAGGCGTCCACGCCTCGGTGGCCCCCGTGCCGGCCAGCACCTCCAGCACCCGCCGCCGGTCCGCCTGGTAGCTGGTCAGGGCTCCCACCCGGGGCGAGGCGGGCCGGGTGCGGGCGATCCGGGAGTAGCCGTGGTGGCGGGCCACCTCCTCGATGACGTCGATCTCCCGGGAGGCGTCGGGCCGAAAGGACGGGATCCCCACCTCCAGCGCTCCCGGCCCACCCGGCCGCACCTCGAAGCCGATGGGAGCCAGGTAGGCGCCCACCGCCTCCTCGTCCAGGTCGGTGCCGAGGACGGCGTTCACCCGCTCCACCCGCACCCGCACGGGTCGCCGGGGTGGCGCCGGCGCCCGCACGTCGGCCAGCTCGCCCACCGCCGGGCCGGTCCCATCGCCGGCCGCCGCCACCAGCTGGCAGAACCGGGCCACCGCCCGGGGGATCCCCTCCGGGTCGGCCCCCCGCTCGAAGCGCACCGACGCCTCGCTACGCAGGCCCAGGCGCCTGGAGGTGCGGGCAATGGCCATGGGCTCGAAGTTGGCCGCCTCCAGCAGCACCCGCCGGGTGTCCACCGAGATCTCGGTCGACTCCCCGCCCATGACCCCGGCGATGCCCACCGCCTTCCCGGTGGCGTCGCAGATGAGGCAGTCGTCGACCGGGCTGCCGTCGGCGGCCAGGCCCAGCCGGCGGGCCACCCCGTCGAGGGTCACCAGCACCTCACCGGGCCGGGCCCGGCGCACCAGCAGCCCCCCTCCCCCCAGGCGGTCGAGGTCGTAGGGGTGGGTCGGCTGGCCCAGATCCAGCATGACGTAGTTGGAGGCGTCGACCACCGAGTTGATGGGGCGCATGCCGGCCAGGGCCAGGCGCCGGGCCAGCCAGCGAGGCGACTGGCGCACCGACACGCCGGTCAGCAACTGGGCAGCCAGCCGGGGACACAGGTCAGGCGCCTCCACCGTCACCCTGGCGCCCTCTCCAGTGCGCTCCAGCTCCCCGATGGCTGGCTCTGGTATGCGAAATGGAAGCCTCAACCGTGCCGCCGCGTCCCTGGCCACTCCCGCCATGCTGAGGGCGTCAGGGCGGTTGGTCTCGATGTCCAGGTCGAAGACGACGTCGGGCTCCAGGCCCAGCGCCTCGACCAAAGGGGTCCCCGGCTCGGGGTCGGCGCCCCTCAGCACCATGATCCCGGCGCCGTCGTCCGACAGGCGCAGCTCCCGCCCCGAGCAGAGCATGCCGGCGGAGGCCACTCCCCTCATTCGTCGCTCGGTGATGGCGAAGTCCCCGGGCAGCACCGCTCCCACCCGGGCCAGGGGGACCAGGTCGCCGGGTGCGAAGTTCCATGCCCCGCACACCACCTGGACCAGCTCCGCTTCCCCGGCGTCGACCAGCACCCGCCGGATTCGATCGGCACCCTCGATGGCTTCGAGCTCGGTCACCCGGGCCACCACCACCCCCTCCAGACCCCCTCCCACCGTCTCTATCCCGTCGACCACCATCCCCAGGTCGGAGAGGGTGGCGGCCAGGGCCCCGACCGAGGAGGCATCGGCCGGATCGACGTCGAAGGGGGCGAAGTCCGCCAGCCAGGAGAGGGGGGCGCGCATGGCTAGACCTGGGACAGCAGGCGGATGTCGTTCTCCAGCAGGAGGCGAGTGTCGGCCAGGCCGTGGCGCATCTGGGCGCACCGGTCGATGCCGAAGCCGAAGGCGAACCCGGTCCACTCCTCGGCGTCGATCCCCACGTTGGCGAACACGTTGGGGTCCACCATCCCACAGCCGCCCAGCTCCACCCAGCCGCTGGACGAGCAGGTCCGACACCCCGCACCCGCGCAGATGGTGCAGGTGATGTCGAGCTCGGCCGACGGCTCGGTGAACGGGAACGAGCCGGGGCGCAGCCGGGAGTGGATGGCCGGCCCGAAGTAGGCATTGGCAAAGGCCTCGATGGTCCCGGCCAGGTCCCCGAAGGTGATGCCGTGGTCGACCACCAGCCCCTCGATCTGGTGGAAGATCGGGATGTGGCGGGCGTCGGGCGTCTCCCGCCGGTAGCAACGGCCCGGCACGACGGCATAGATCGGCAGCTGGCGAGACTCCATCAGGCGCACCTGGACCGGGGAGGTATGGGTCCGCAGCAGGATCGACTCCGGTGCGCCCAGGCGGAGGTAGAAGGAGTCCTGGCCGGTGCGGGCGGGATGGGCGGGAGGCATGTTGAGGGCCTCGAAGTTGTACCAGTCGGTCTCCACCTCTGGCCCCTCGACCACCTCGAAGCCCATCCCCACGAAGGTGTCCTCCAAGCTCCATCGGGTCTTGGTCACCAGGTGCAGGTGGCCCCTGCCGGGCACCGGCAGGACCTCGGTGAGGTCCAGGCGCTCGGCCATCAGCCGAGCCCGCCGCTCGATCCCCTCCAGCTCCCCCCGGCGCCTGGCGATCGCCTCCCGGAGCCTGGCCCGGGTCGCCTGGATCTCCTGGCCGGCGGCCCGGCGCCGATCGGGCGGTAGGCCGCCAAGGCCCTGGTTGAGGGCGGCCAGGCCGGAATGGCGGCCGAGCACCGCGCCCTCGACGGCCCGCAGCTCCTCGGCCGTGCCAGCGGCGGCCACGGCCGCCGCCGCCTCTGCCTCCACCTCCTCCAGGTCCTGGGGGCTCAGGTCCGACGGGTCAGGGGGCATCGAGGTCCACCTGGGGCAGCGTGAAGCTGAAGGTCGATCCCTGCCCGGGCACCGACGTCACCGCCAGGTGGCCCCCATGGGCCTCGACCAGGCCCCGGCTGATCCACAGGCCCAGCCCCGAGCCGCTGGGGCGGGCCTCCGACTGGCGGAAGAACCGGGTGAAGACGCTCTCGATGTCCTCGGCGTCGATCCCCTCACCCCGGTCGGCGACGGCCAGCGTCACCTGGTTGCCGTTGGACTCTCCGCTCAACCGCAGGCCAGTGGGAGAGGCGTACTTGCAGGCGTTCTCCACCAGGTTGGTGAGGACCTGGACCAGCTTGTCAGGGTCGGCGTAGACCTTGGGAAACGAGGTGGCGAAGCTAAGGGTGGCATCGAGGGCCGGGTACTCCACGCCCACGTTCTCGACCACCGAGGCAGCCAGGCGGGGCAGGTCCACCATCTGGCGGCGCAGCACCAGTCGCCCCGACTCCAGCCGGCTGATGTCCAGCAGCTCGGTGATGAGCCGGGTCACCCGGTCGGCATCCCGGTTCACCTGCTCCAGCATGCTCACCTTGTCGTCGTCGGCCAGGCGGTCCCAGCGATTGAGGAGCAGGCTGGTGAAGCCCTTGACCGAGGTCAGCGGAGAGCGAAGCTCGTGGCTCACCGTGGAGACGATCTCGATGCCGGTGTTCATCTGGCGCACCCGCTGTCCGGCGTCCCTCAGGGAGAAGACGGCGCCGGTGAGACCCGCCTGGTCGCGCCGGTAGGCGCCGGTCACCGCTACCCGCCGCTCGGAGCCGTCGGCTCGGCGAAGGCTCAGCTCCTGCTCGGGGAGGGCCCGGACCGAGCGCAGGTACGCCGACGGGTGCCAGCGGTGGCCCCACAGGGGGCTGCCATCCTTCCCCTTGGGGGCCAGCAACTGGACGCAGCTCCTGCCCACCATGGCGGCCACCGGGTACCCGGTGAGGGAGCTGGCCGCCACATTGGCCGCCACTATGACCTGGCGGGCATCGAGGGCGATGACCGCGTCGGGCAGGGCGTCGAGCGAGGGCTGGTCCAGCTCCGGCCAGCCCTCGAGCCAGGGAAGGCGGTCAGGCACTCTCGGCCCCGCCGCAGACCAGGGCCGTCCGTCGCTGGCGGGCCGCCTCGAAGCACAGGACGGCGGCCGCCATCCCCACGTTGAGGGACTCGGCCCGCCCGGCCATGGGAATGCTCAGCCGGCCGTCGAGGAGCGCCTCGACCGTCTCGGGCAGCCCGTTGGCCTCGTTGCCCAGCACCAGGGCGACCGGCCCCGTCAGGTCGACCAGGCTCGGGTCCTGGCCGCCGCCGGCCACCGCCCCCAGCCGGCGCAGCCCCCAGCTCCCCAGGCGCTCCAGCACGCCCCGCGCCTGTGCCCCGGCCACCACCGGAACGTAGAAGATGCTGCCGGCCGAGGCCCGGACCGTCTTGGGGTTGTAGACGTCGACCGAGCCGCCGCACAAGACCACCCCGTCCGCCCCCGCCGCCTCGGCGCTGCGCAGGATGGTGCCGGCGTTGCCGGGATCCCTCAGGTTCACACAGACCACGACCAATCCGCGCTGGCGGACGAGGCCGGAGGGGTCGGGAGCCAGGTCGTCGAGGGCCACGTCGACGAAGCCCACCACGGCCACCACCGGCTGGGGAGCAACGGTGTCGGTCACCTGCTCCATCACGCCGGAATCCAGGTGGTGGACCCGCACCCCCGCCCGGCTGGCCCGCTCGACCACCGAGGTGGCCGCCGGGTCCGAGGCCACCTCGGGTGCGCAGTAGAGGGCCTCCACCCCGGCGCCGGCGTCGAGGGCGGCAGAGATCACCTTGGTCCCCTCGGCCACGAACACCCGCTCCGCCTGGCGCAGGTTGCGTCGCCGGGCCAGCCGGCGCAGGCGCTGGACCCGCTGGTGGCGTCGGGCCAGGGTCGGCTGGGTCAGCCCGCCTCCTCGGCCAGGGCCTCGGCCAGGGCCTGGGACGGGGCCTGGGACGGGTCGTGGGAGGCCGCCATCCGGACCAGGGCGGCGAAGGCGGCCGGGTCGCTCACCGCCAGGTCGGCCAGCACCTTGCGGTCGACCTCCACCCCGGCCCGGTGCAAGCCGGCGATGAACCGGCTGTAGCTCGTGCCGTTGAGGCGAGCAGCGGCATTGATGCGCTGGATCCACAGTCGACGAAAGTCCCCCTTGCGCGCCCGCCGGTCCCGGTAGGCGTACTGGAGGGACCGCATGACCTGCTCGTTGGCCGAGCGGAAGCTGCGGCTCTTGTTGCCGTAGTAGCCCTGAGCCTGCTCCAGGACTGCTCGGCGGTGCTTCTTGGCGTGTACGGCGCGCTTGACCCTGGCCACCAGTGGATCCTTTCGTCGGGACGGAACGCTCAGAGGCCGAGCAGGCGCTTGACCTGGCGAGCATCGGCCGCAGACACCTCGGTCTCGCGGCCCAGGCGGCGGGTGCGGGTGCTCGGCTTCTTCTCCAGCAGGTGAGAGCGAAAGGCCTTACGGCGACGGATCCTTCCCGTTCCCGTGATCTTGAAGCGCTTGGCTGCTCCCCGGTCGGTCCTCATCTTGGGCATGGGCTGGGCCTTCCTCGGTAATCACTTCAGTGCTGGCGGCGGCCCTAACCCCTGCCTCGGGCCTGGGCTTGTCCTGGGGGCCGCCTCCTGGGCGGGGCTTGCCGTTGCCGTGATCGGCCTTGGCCGCCGCTGCCTGCTGAGCCCGCTTGTCGGGAGCCAGCACCATGGTCATGTTGCGCCCGTCCAGGCGGGGAGCCGCCTCCACCTTGGCCGCGCCGTCCATCTGCTCGGCGATCCGGTCGAGGATCCTCTTGCCCAGCTCTGGGTGGAAGACCTCCCGTCCCCGGAACATGATGGTGACCTTGACCTTGTGTCCCTCACTCAGGAAACGGGCCACCTGACGGGTCTTGGTGTCGAAGTCCCCGCCGCCGATCTTGGGGCGGTACTTCATCTCCTTCACCGTGACATTGGTGGTCTTGCGCCGCGACTCCTTGGCCCGCTGGGCCTCGTCGAACTTGAACTTGCCGTAGTCCATGATCCGGCACACCGGAGGGGCCGCCTGAGGCGCCACCTCGACGAGATCCAAGTCCAGCTCCCGAGCGATGCGGATGGCCTCGGGAAGGGTCTTGATGCCCAGCTGGGCACCGTCGGCACCGATCAGGCGTATGTCACGTGCCCGTATGCGATCGTTGATCCTGGGCTCGTTGGCGGGTCCGGCGGCTATGCGGCATCACTCCTGTCGTGGTGTGGCCCCTGGGCGGCGCGCCAGAGACGGTCCTGCAGGAAGCGAGCCCGCTCCATAAGCGACCAGGGACAACGTCGAGAGGGACCCCCAAGCCGGCCTGGTGGGGACTCGGTTGAACCGGCCCCGCTTCCTGTGTCGATACGTCCATCTACGCTACCAGGACATGAGCACGCTGTGGACCCCGAGCGGTGAGAGACCAGTACCTCGACAGGGCCAGGACGCCCCCGCCCCGGCGGGCCAGGAGCCCCCGGGCCAGCCTGGTCCCCCCCGCCAGGACCGGCCACCGCCGGCTGGTCCCAGCCCGGCCGAGGCCGAGGCTCAGGCGGCCGACGCTCAGGCCGCCGAGGCCGAGATGGCCGAGCTGCGGGCCCAGCTGTCCAAGACGCCGGCCGAGGTGATGGTGGCCAACCATGCCTACGGGCTGTTCGAGCTGGGGGCCATGTACCTCTCCTTCGACCCGCCCCAGCTGGACCGGGCCCGCCTGTCGATCGACTCCCTGGCTGCCCTGCTGGATGGGGTCGGCTCCCGCCTGGGGGACCAGGAGGCGTCGCTGCGGGAGGGACTGACCCAGCTGCGGCTGGCCTTCGTCCAGATCGGAGGAAGCCCGGGCGCACCCTCCGGCGGCGGGGAGACGGGAGTGGGCGGAGGACGAGGGCAGCCACAGGCCTGATTGCGCAGAGATCACTCAGGCGAGGAGGGTGCGGGCCCGCCCCCCCACGGGCGGATGGCGGTCGCCTCCCAGCGGCCCAGGCGCCCGGCCATCACCTCGAAGACCACCCGGGTGCCCGGCTCCACCCGCCGGCTGGCGTCGACGATCGCCGTGCAGTGGAAGCCCAGGCGCCGGCCGTCGTCGACCAGCAGCGTGCCCAGGCCCCGGTGGTAGTCGAACTCGACCACCGTTGCCTCCCCTCCCTCCAGCCTGGGCTCTGCCATCGGCGGCCCTCAGTGGACGATCTTGGAGAGGGCCAGCTCCAAGATGTCGCTGGCCCCGCTGTCCTTGAGGGCCGGGATCAGGGTGTTGACGACGGCCTTGGGCACCACCGTGGTCACCGCGTACCCGTCCTGGGCGAACAGCTTGGCCACGGTGGGAGCCTTCATGGCCGGCAGCTGGCCGACCACCGCGTCGAGGTCGTCGGCTCCCACGTTGAGCATGACCAGGACCTTGCCCCTGGCCTCCAGCGCCCCCTCCAGGAGGGTGTGGACCTGGCCCATGGCGTGGCGCTTGGCCGGGTCGGCCGCCGCCGCCGGGTTGGCCACCAGCTCGGTGTGCGACACCAGCAGGGTCTCCACGATGCGCAGCCCGGCTGCCCGCAGGGCGCTGCCGGTCTCGGTGATCTCCACTATGGCGTCGGCGATCTCGGGGACCTTGGCCTCGGTGGCGCCGTAGGAGAGGCGAACGTCGGCGTCCACCCCGCGCTCGGCCAGGTAGCGCCGGGTGAGCTCGGGGTACTCGGTCGCCACCCGGCAGCGCCGGGCCAGGTCGGCCGCCGAGCGCACCGGCGAGTCGGCGGCCACCGCCAGGACCACCCGGACCGGCCGGGCACTGGCCTTGGAGTAGCTGAGCGGGCCCAGGGAGACCACCTCGGCACCCGTCTCCTCGATCCAGTCCCGCCCGGTCACGCCCAGGTCGAACAGGCCGTCGGCCACGTAGCGGGGGATCTCCTGGGGCCGCATGATGCGGACGTCGTCGATGCGCGGATCGTCGATCGAGGCGCGGTAGTCCACCGCCGAGGTGCGCTCGACGGCCAGGTCGGCGGCGGCGAACAGCTCCAGGGTGGCCCGCTCCAGCGACCCCTTGGGCAGCACCAGGCGCAGCACTAGCCCAGCGCGGCCGCCGGGGGCGCCCCCAGGGCCGTCGGGGCGGGCCCGGTTGCCCCCCCCTGGGGGAGCTGGCGCAGGAGGTCGGCCATCTCGATGGCGGCCAGGGCCGCCTCGAAGCCCTTGTTGGCGCCCTTGGCCCCCGACCGCTCCACCGCCTGGTCGACGGTGTCGGTGGTGAGCACGCCCAGGACCACCGGGACTCCCGAGTCGAGCTGGGCCCGCTGGATGCCGGCAGCGCACTGGCCGGCCACCTGGTCGTAGTGGCCGGTGGCGCCCCGGATGACCGCCCCCAGGCACACCACCGCATCCACCTCACCGGAGCCAGCCAGCCGGGCCGCCACCAGCGGCAGCTCGAAGGCGCCCGGTGCCCAGGCCACGGTGACCGACGCCGGGTCGACGCCGTGGCGGACCAGACCGTCCCAGGCCCCGGCCAACAGGCGCTCGGTGATGGCGCCGTTGAAGCGGCTGGCGGCCAGGGCGACTCGCAGCCCCTCGCCCCGGAGACGGCCCACGCAGGTGGAGCCCGGCGCCACGCTCGAGGGGCTGGCGCCGGCCGGGCTGGTCCGCTCAGAGGACGTCATCCAGGCCCTCCAGCAGGTGGCCCATCCGCTCCCGCTTGGTCCGCAGGTACTTGATGTTCTCCGGGTTGGGCACCGACTCCAGGGGAACCCGCTCCACGATGTCCAGCCCGAAGCCCTCCAGGCCGCCGTACTTGGACGGGTTGTTGGTGAGCAGGCGCATGGTCGTTATCCCCAGGTCGACCAGTATCTGGGCGCCGATACCGTACTCCCGGTTGTCCACCGGCAGGCCCAGCTCCACGTTGGCGTCCACCGTGTCCCGGCCGTCCTCCTGGAGGCTGTAGGCCCTCAGCTTGTGACCCAGGCCGATGCCCCGCCCCTCGTGACCCCGGAGGTAGACCACCACGCCCATGTCGGCTGCCGCGATGAGCCGCAGGGCGGCCTCCAGCTGGGTCCCGCAGTCGCAGCGCAGCGAACCCAGGGCATCGCCGGTGAGGCACTCGCTGTGCACCCTCACCAGCACGTTGTCCTCGCCCTGCACCGCCCCCCGCACCAGGGCCACATGCGTCTCGCCGTCCAGCACCGACTCGTAGGCGTAGCAGTCGAACTCGCCGTGGACGGTGGGGATCCGGGCCTCGGCGATGCGGCGCACCAGACGGTCCTTCTGCCGGCGGTAGCGGACCAGGGCGGCGATGGTGACGATGGGCAGGCGGTGGCGGGCGGCGAACGCCTCCAGCTCGGGCAGGCGGGCCATGCCGGTCTTGTCCTCGCTGACCACCTCGCACAGCACCCCGGCCGGGTACAGGCCGGCCGCCTTGGCCAGGTCCACGGCCGCCTCGGTGTGGCCGGCCCGCTTGAGCACCCCGCCGGTGCGGTAGCGCAACGGGAAGACATGGCCGGGCCGGGCCAGGTCGGCCGGGCGGGTGGCCGGGTCGATCAGGGCGGCGATGGTGGCGGCCCGGTCGGCGGCGGAGATGCCGGTGGTGGTGCCGTGGCGGTAGTCGACGCTGACGGTGAAGGCGGTCCGCTGCGACTCGGTGTTGGACATGACCATGGGCGGCAGGTCCAGGCTGTCCAGGCGGTCGCCCAGCAGGGGCACGCAGATGACTCCCGAGGTGTGGGCCAGGAAGAAGGCGAGCTTCTCGGAGGTGGCGAACTCGGCGGCCATGATGAGGTCGCCCTCGTTCTCCCGGTCCTCGTCGTCGACCACCACCACCAGGTCGCCCCGGGCGAAGGCGGCGATGGCGTCCTCGATGCGGGCCAGGGCCATGCTCAGGGCTCCCGCCGGGCGGTGCCCGGGCCGGGCTGACCCGGCTGGTCGAGGGGGCTCCGCCGGGCCGACCGTCCCATCAGCCGCTCCACGTACCTGGCCACCATGTCCGCCTCCAGGTTCACCGCCGAGCCTGCCGCCCGCCGGCCCAGGGTGGTCGCCGCCGCCGTGTGCGGGATGACGGCCACCGCCAAACGGTCCTGGAAGGCGCGCGTCACGGTGAGGCTCACACCGTCGACAGTAATGGAACCCCTCTCGATCACGTAGCGCATGACGCTGGGGGGGGCCGACACCACCAGGTCGGGCGCCGGGCTCTCGACCGTCCCCAGGGCGTCGACGTGGCCCTGGACCAGGTGGCCGCCCAGCCGGTCGGCCAGGCGGAGGGGGCGCTCGAGGTTGACCGGCTCGCCGGGGCGGAGGGAGGCCAGGTTGGTACGGCCCAGCGTCTCCTCCACGGCGTCAGCCGCCCACCAGCCGTCGCCCACCTCCACGACGGTGAGGCAGCAGCCGTTGACGGCGATCGAGTCGCCGACGGCGACCTTCTCCTCGGCCAGCATCCCCGGGGCGGCGAAGGCCAGGCGGGCGCCCTGGCGGCTGCGCAGGTGGCCCAGCTCCTGGACTATGCCGGTGAACACCGGGCGTCAGGGCCCGGGCGGGGAGGCAGCCAAGGTGTCCTGCACCGCCCTGTCGGGGGCATCCTGGGCCCCGTCCGGCTGGGCCGGGGCCAGCTCGATGCGGATGTCGTCGCCCAGGCGCCGGAGCCCGACCACCCTCCCCCGCCACAGGTCGGCCAGGGTCGGTGCTCCCCGCCCGGCGAACATGGGCACCGCGTCGTCGCCCCCGAACAGCGCCGGCACCAGGTACACCACGTACCGGTCCACCAGGCCCGCCGCATGGAAGTCGTGGGCCACCCGTGCGCCCCCTTCCACCAGGAGCTGCACCACCCCCTTGGCCCCCAGCTGCTCCAGGACGTCGCCCAGGTCGCCCTCCATCTCCATCGCCGGGTGGACCCGGGCAGAGACCGGGGCCCGCCCGAGCACCACCCGCATCGGCTGGCGCTCGGCCCGCTCGGCGCCAGGGCCCCGCACGGTCAGCTCAGGGTCGTCCGCCCTCACCGTGCCTGCCCCCACCAGCACGGCGTCGCTCTCCGAGCGCAGGCGGTGGGCGTCGGCCCTGGCCGCCGGGCCCGTCAGCCAGCGGCTGGTCCCGTCGGGCGCGGCTATGCGCCCGTCGAGGGTGGAGGCCAGCTTGAGCACCACCCAGGGCCGGCCGGTGCGGCGATGCCGGAGGTAGGGCGCCAGCTGGGCGGCGACCGCCCCGGCCCCGACTCCCACCTCCACCGCCGCGCCGGCGCGGCGCAGGCCGTCGATGCCCCGGCCCGACACCAGCGGGTCGGGGTCCTCGATGCCGACCACCACCCGGGCCACTCCGGCCGCCACGATCGCCTCCACACAGGGAGGGGTCCGCCCGACATGGGCGCAGGGCTCCAGGGTGGTGTAGAGGGTCGAGCCCCTGGCCGCAGTCCCGGCGGCGGCCAGGGCGACGATCTCGGCGTGGGGACCGCCGGGGGGAGCGGTGGCGCCCTCGAAGCTCTCGCCGGAGGCGGTCAGCACCACCGCGCCCACCCAGGGGTTGGGCGAGGTGGCGGTCCGCACCGCCGCCGCCAGCTCCATCGCCCGCCCCATCAGGGCCTCGTCGGCGGCTCTGTCGTACATGACCTCGTCGTCCCCTGTCGTCTAGCTGTCGTCCGTGCGAGTCATCTGATTCGAGATCTGATTCGAGGCGCCAGGAATGGTAACTGGTCTTCGGACTGATCGACGCGGGGCGGCGTTGACTCCGCTGGCCCTGGACACGAGCGTCGCAGTTCCACTACTGGTGCAGACGCATCGGGCGCATGGGACTGTGACCCGCTGGTGGGGGCGCGTCTCCCAGCGCCCTGACCCAGGTCTCCGGGTCGAGCCCTAGCCTCCGCCGGCCGTGACCGATCCCGGCGGGGGGATCTGCCCCGGACCGGTAGCCGTGCAGGACAGGTCGGCTCCCCCCGTCCCGGCGATCCCGGGAGCGGGGAGGGCGGGCGGGTCGAGGAAGGCCGGCCGGCTCCGCAGGTCGACGAGGTCGAGCAGGTCGGCGGCGTTGGCGTCCCGGTAGGTGAGGGCCGGCAGGTTCCACTTGGTCTCCACCAGCTTGAGGATCGAGGTGTGGTCATGGACCACGTGGGAGACGTGCCCGGGGCGGGCGTAGGCAGAGACCACCACGCACGGGACGCGGAAGCCATAGCGGGAGAACCCGTCGAATCGTTGGTCGCCGGGGACCTCGGGGGCGATGGAGTCGGGTGCGACGGCTCGGGGCGGCGGGACGTGGTCGAAATAGCCCCCGTGCTCGTCGTAGGTGTGGACCAGCATGGTCTTGGGCCACCCTGGACCGGCCATTACGGCCTTGACGACCTGGGCCGAGAAGGCCTCCCCCGCCGCGATGTCCTGGGGGCTCTCCTGCGAGGTCCCGCCGCTCGTCCCCACCCCGAGGCCGCCGTAGTGCGGGTCGACGATGGAAAAGGCCGGCAGTCGCCCGCCCCGGGCATCGGCGAAGAAGTCGGCCACCGGCACCACTTTGGCGGGGTTGGCCGCCACCAGTAGCGGAAAGAGACCGGTGGTGGGCAGGTCGCTGAAGTAGTTCCTCCAAGCGATGCCGTGGGTATCGAGCCTGTCCATGATGGTGCCGTTGGGTGGATAGGTCCTCGGCCCCGGGACGGTGTCGCCGACCTGGCCGAACGACGTGGCGGCCAGCAGGTACCGGCGGTTGGGGAAGGTCTGGCCCAGCAGGCTGGAGAAGTAGCGGTCGGCCACCGGGAAGGTGCCGGCCATCGCGTAGTAGAAGGGCAGGTCGGCGTCGGACCAGTAGCCCATGGCCACCGGGCCGCTGGCGCTGCGCACGAAGCCGTCGTTGCGGCCGTGGTCGTACTGGATGTGGCTGTCCAGCCAGGCCTGGCTGGGCTGGCCGTCCAGCTGGCAGGTCGTCGGCATGTGGAAGGCGTGCTGGACCCGCCCGTCGGGGTAGGGATTGGACGCCGTGGGCCTGGCGTCGCCCCCCAGGCGCAAGCCGTCGGCTCCCGGGCGCCTGAGCATCCCCAGGAAGTTGTCGTAGGAGTGGTTCTCCAGCATGAGCACCACGATGTGGTCGATCTGGGGGAGGCTGTCGGTGCCGCCGGGCAGCTGCGGGTGAGGCAGGGAGCCCGGCGCCCGCCTGGGGCCGTGGCCAGGCGTGGCGCTGGGGCCAGGCGTGGTGCCGGGAGGCCGCCGGCCGGGCCGGCTGGGACGTCGGCAGCCGCCTGCCGCCAGGTACACGCCGAGGGCCGCCCCGGCCCGCAGCAGCGAGCGGCGGGAGAGGCGACGACCAGTCACCCGGACGCTCGGTGGTGGCAAGCCCGGTGTCCGCTCAGCCGTCGCCGCGCAGCGGAGGTCGGGTCAGGAGGACTTGGCGGCCGCCGACAGGACGGCCTGGCCGCCGGCAGCCGGGCCATCGGCGTGGCCGAAGACGGCGGTGCCGGCCACCAGCACGTTGGCACCCGCCTCGACGCAGGAGCGGGCATTGCTGGGGTCGACTCCCCCGTCCACCTCCACCTCGGTGGCCAGGCCCTGGCGCTCGATCTCGGCCCGCACCTGCTCCACCTTCAACAGGGTCCGGGGGATGAGCTTCTGGCCGCCGTAGCCAGGGTTGATGGTCATGACCAGGGACAGGTCGCAGATCTCCAGCACGTCGTCCAGGCACGACGCCGGCGTGCTGGGGTTGATGGCCGCCCCAGCCCGGCAGTCGAGCTGGCGGATGCGGGTCAGGCTGCGATGGAGCTGGGGGGACACCTCGTAGTGGATGGTGATGCCGTCGGCCCCGGCCTCGGCGAAGGTCTCCAGGTGGCGCTCGGGCGCCACGATCATCAGGTGCAGCTCCAGGGGCAGGCTGGTCTCGCGCCGCAGGGAGCGCACGGTGTCGGTGCCGAAGGTGAAGTTGGGCACGAAGACCCCATCCATGACATCGACGTGAAGCCGCTCCGCCCCGCTGTCCTCCAGGCCGTGGACGGCGTGGGCCAGGTTGGCGAAGTCGGCGGCGAGGAGGCTGGGAGCCAGGTGGATGGCCCCCTCACAGGGCGTCCAGGTCGAGCGAGGCATGCCCCCATCATGCCAGGGCGCCGCCCCGGCGGCGAGAGCGGCCAGCGCTGACCGGTGGGCCCACCGCTCCCAGTGACGACTACCCGGGTGCCTTTTGGCCGCTCCGATCGACGAAGTTGACCGGGTCGTCCACCGGCCCAGGCTGGACCCATTCGTCTCACTCAGGACGCCACTTCGCGAACGGCCAGGTACCTGTGCCGGCCGAGCGTTATATAATAGAGCCCGAATAGGCCGCCAGCATTTGAAGTCACCTCGAGGGCCCGCCGTTGGCCCGGAAGGAACTCGAAGGTAGGCTTTCGACTTCCGCCCCAATCGATCTTCAGCTCTATCGTGTGAGCCCCTGGCGGCAGACGTATCTCCACCTCTGCCTCTGGCGCAAGAATCTCTTCTCGACGTTCGCCATCAATGGCGATATGATAGTCACGAAGGCTATCGGCGTATTGATAGGGCCGACGGAGGATCAAGCGTGCGATTTGGGCATCTTCATAGCTACTCAGCCCTTTATCACTATGGCGGATTATCTTTTTATGTCTGTCGCGGACACGGAGATAGACATGGAATGAAGCCCCAGCTACGATTATCAGAAATATGGCTACCGCCAGACCACCGCCGACGATACTTAGCACAATGGTCTCAGGCGATGAGTGCCTGAGTGGCGACTCAAGCGTCACCAGTCCCGCCATCACGAAACCAGCAGCAATCGAACGGACTATCAGGCCTTTCAGTAGGCGCTTGTCAAAGACCATGACCCGCCCACCTTAGCAGTGATAATAGGTAAAGGATGTTCGAATATCCAGGGATATACCTAGAAACACACAGGAATAGAGAGCACGGCGACGAGTGGCCTAAGCACAGAACGGCTAGTACCACCGGTCGGTGCACGGTCCCGCTCATGATGACCGGTGCCCGGCTGGCATCCACCTTCGGGCTTTCGGCACGACGTGCACACGATCTGGCTTGTACGCTAGCGAGATGTCCACACCGAGCGACAAGCCATTGGTAGGACCCACTCTTCTGCAAACCCTATGGCGCTGTGTATCTCAGGTCATGGCCAGGTTGTTTGGCTCTTCGCGATAAGGGAAAGACTAGCGGATCCCAGTCCTGACCCGGCCCAGCCCGTAGGAGGGAAGGGGTAGGGTCGGACGCCGGCGCGGTGGCAGTGGCAGGTCAGATCCGGACTAATGTCTTCGTATGGCTATCTTGCACTGTCTATCATTGCCTGCGATCTAGACCTCGCCGCACTGCAATCCATTGCCTGAGCGAAAACGTAACTAATGCGAGTCCCGCTAAGAGGCCGGTGAGCCACCACATACGTTGCCCCGCCGAGAAGGCAGTACCAGCACTAAAGAACCCGACCAGTAGACTAAGTGCTATGGGGTACCGCTTAAAGTAACCCCCTATTGCGTGTTGGTCTAGGTCCATTTAGGTGAGGTGCTCTCGCGTTCGGCTCAACGTCAGGTGTCACTAGCCCGATACAGTGAATACGAGCCCAGCCCAAGGGCCGCTATTCCACCTGTCAAGACAATAGGGCCTCCAAATATCGCACCAGCTCCTCCTACAGCGAACGCTTCTGCCGACGCGCCGGCAAGTTCTGAACCTCCAACGAGAGCAAAGGCGCCGCCGATGGCGCAGCCAGCTTTCCCAACCGAACCACTACACTTCTTTTTCTTGAAGAAGTGAGGCACGCCGACTTCACTGCTCGGGTGAGATCGGAACGTGTCAAGGGGTTGCTGCCGGTTCTGCTAGCTGAGTTTCGTGGGGCAGACCATCCGGGGGGCCAGCCCCCC
>JAVKSQ010000037.1:0-22863 GCA_039583615.1 Acidimicrobiales bacterium | reverse complement strand
CTCAAGAGGCTCATGGTCCTTCGGGACGCTCAACCATGACCTCTGGGCTCGCACCACGCGGTTGATGAAAGATCCGGCGTAGTGCCTGGACAGGGCGTCGGTCACCTCGTTGCGCTCGGCGCTCGACACCCGTAGGTGAGGGTCCCGAGGAGGTCGGGAGCCTTGGGCCCATACCGGATCGAAGGGTTGCCGCATCTTCTCGCTCCTGTCAGTCGCTGCTGGCGGACGGGTGGGCCACAGACGGCCGAGCAGCTCGTCGAACAGCGACAGGTCGCTGCCCTCCTCGGGGATGAGGAGCCAGGCCGCCGCGTAGAGGGGAACGGCCGAGCCGCCGACGAGGAGGAGCGCGGCCAGGGCCATCCGCACCAGAAGTGGATCGACGCCCAGGTGCTCGGCTACCCCCGCCGCCACTCCTGCCAGCAGCCGGCCGGCCCTGGGTCGGCGCAGCGGCAGGGATCGGCTGGGGGCGTCCTGGTTGGTGGTGAGCTCGGCCATGCGAACATCTTGAGCGCCCGGCCGGCCCGAGACTATCGGGGATGACCCCCATTGCGCCCTGGCAGCCGCTCTCCGGCGTCAGGGTCGCTCCCCATGGTGGCAGCAGGGGCCGGGCGCGATAATCAAGGGCATCGACGACCAAACCGAGGAGACGCAAGCCTCCGTACCGACCGGCGGGCCCGCGCCGGGCGGCTGGTGTGGTCCCACCCGTCGGGCGCCACCCTGGGCCGGCGCAGGCTGGTGGGGAGCACGCCGCTCGGAGCCCCCGCTGGAAGGATATCGCCGCTGCGGCCGACCATGGAGCGGGCGACAGGGCGGCTCGGGCCGCCGTCTCCTGCGAAGCCGGGAGGACCGGCTCCTCGGCGGGGTAGCCGGCGGGCTCTCCGACCGGCTGGGCATCGACGTGACCCTGGTCCGGGTGGCGTTCGTCATAGTGGGGCTGGCGAGCGGGGTCGGGGCGGCCGCCTACGTGGCGGGCTGGTTGCTGCTGCCGGCCGTGGATGGGGAAACGACCATAGCCAGCCGAGCCCTCTCCGACGGTAGGGGGCTGGTACTGGCGGTCCTCTTCGTTCCCGTGCTGGTGGTGGTGCTGGTGGTTGCATCGGCCCTGGGCGTCGGCTTCCTGGCCTCCTTCGGCTGGTCCACCCTCATCAGCGCCGCCGGCCTAATCCTGATCTGGCGCAACGAGGAGGAGGCCGAGCGGGCTCGCCTGCGCCAGCTGCTGCAGCCCCTGGCCCAGCTGGGGTCCGGGGGGAGGGGTTCCCGCCGGGTGCTCGCCAGCCGGATCGTCGCCGGCACCCTGGTGGCTGGCGCGGGCCTGTTCGCCCTGCTGAAGGGCCACCCGGGGACCAGGCTCCTGGCCCCCGTGGGGGGCGCCCTCCTGGTCGCTGCCGGCGTCGTGGTCGTGTTCGGACCGTGGTGGCTGGGCCTGGCTCGCAGCCTGGTGGCCGAGCGCCAGGCCCGGGTGGTGGCCGAGGAGCGGGCCGACATGGCCGCCCGGGTCCATGACTCCGTCCTGCAGACCCTGGCCCTCATCCAGCGATCGGCCGCCAACCCGTCCCAGGTCGTCCAGCTGGCCCGGGCCCAGGAACGGGAGCTGCGCTCCTGGCTGTTCGCGGGCCGGGTCCCCGGCTCGTTCGAGAAGGATGAGGTGACCACGCTGGCCTCGGGAGTGGCGCTCATCGAGCGCCAGGTCGAGGCGGCCCACGGAGTGGCCGTGGACGCCATCACGGTGGGCGACTCCCCGCTGGACGACCGGCTCCGGGCCCTGCTGGAGGCGGCCCGCGAGGCGACCGTGAACGCCGCCCGGTGGTCAGGCGCCCCGACCGTCTCCATCTTCGCCGAAGTGGAGGCCGATCGGGTCTCTTTGTTCGTGCGGGACCGGGGCAAGGGGTTCGACCCCCAGCTGATCGACCCCGACAGCCGGGGCATAGCCGAGTCGATCCGTGCTCGGGTGGCGCGCCATGGCGGCACCGCCATATTCCGCACCGCCCCGGGCGCGGGAACCGAGGTGGCGCTGGCCATGGCCCTCGGGGACCATCGACGTTGACCGCTCGCCCGAAGGTCTTCCTCGTCGACGACCACCAGCTCTTCCGGACGGGTGTGCGAGTCGAGCTGGGGGACGCGGTGGAGGTGGTCGGCGAGGCGGACGAGGCGGATCCGGCGGTGGAGCTGATCGGCGAACGGCTCCCCGACGTGGTCCTGCTCGACGTGCACCTTCCCGGGGGTGGCGGCCAGGCCGTGCTGGAGGCGGTTAAGCAGGCCCACCCCGAGGTCCGCTTCCTCGCCCTTTCGGTGTCCGACGCCCCCGAGGACGTCATCGCGGTCATCCGGGCCGGCGCTCGCGGCTACGTGACCAAGACCATATCCGGGCCCGATCTGGTAGCGGCCGTGCGCCGGGTGGCCGAGGGCGACGCCGTCTTCTCCCCGCGTCTTGCCGGCTTCGTCCTCGACGCGTTCGCCACCACGCCGGGGATCGCTGACGGCCGCGGCGTCTCCTTCGACCCCGAGCTGGACCAGCTCTCCCCCCGGGAGCGAGAGGTGCTGCGCCTGATCGCCCGGGGCTATACCTACAAGGAGCTGGCCAGGGAGCTGTCGATCTCCACCAAGACAGTGGAGAGCCACGTCTCGGCCGTGCTGCGCAAGCTGCAGCTGTCCACCCGCCACCAGCTGACCCGCTGGGCCACCGAGCGGCGCCTGGCCTAAGCCGCGGGCGCAGCCAGGTCGGGCCCCAGCGCCTCGTCCTGCTCCCCACCTACCTCGATGAGCAGCCAACCGCCGGGGCATAGCAGCCGGGTGGCCGCGGCGACGGCGCCCGCGCCGGTGCCGAGACGCAAGGGAGAGGCGTCGGGTGCTGGGGCCCGGGCATTGGCCGCTCTCATGCACGCCGGTAGCCATGTCCACGACGTCCTACTCGAAGCTTGTAGCGCTCGGCGATAGCCGCAATGACTCGCTGGCGGCTGTCGGCCACTGAGCCGTCCTGCTCGAGCTGTTCAGCCACCGTCGCCAGGGTGTCGTCCCTGATCACCTCCCTGAACCACCGGGAGTAGTCGCCCCGATGCAGGTGGTAGTCCCACGTCTGATCGTCGACCGCCTCGGCCAACCGGGCGAACAAGGCGAGGTTGCGGGCCCGCACGCTGAGCCCTCCCTCGGGGGGACGAAAGAAGAAGCTCAGTTCAGCACCGACGTCACCCCCGGCCGTGCGCCCACGGTGTCGCCGCAGCCGGCTGAATCCGGCGGGCTTTCTCGCCTCTTGCGTGCTCGCCGGCTGAGCTGGCTGGCCCTCCGGCTGGGCCTCTTGGAGACGCTCCCCTCTCCCATGGCGCCCGTAATCCGACAGGAGGCGTCTCAGCTCGATCTCCGGCCGGTCCTCGATGCCGATGAGGCGGTCGCTGGCCTGCTCGGTGGCCCGGATCACCTCATTGAGCTTGAGATGGACGGCCGCGTCGTCACTGTTCTGGGTGTGCTGGATGACCACCAGGATGAGCAGGCTCAAGAGGGGTGCCCCGGCCGTCACCGTCAGCTCCCATGTGCGGGAGAAGCCAACGAAGGGGCCGACCGCCAGCCACAGGCCCACGGTGAGGACGAGCAGCCCGCTGAATCGCCGCGACGCGATCAGGCGGCGGGTGGCATTGGACACCCGCCCGAACCAGGAGACGTCCCCTCCCAGGGTGTCGGCAACGTGTCCTCGCTCGTCGACCAGTGGGCGCCCGGTGCCCGGACGCTGGCTGTCAGTCCCCGTTGGGTCTGCGCCCGCCAGTTGCTGGTGACCTTCTCGTAAGCGTAAGGCATTGCACGATCAGCATTCTACAGCCGGTACCGCGACCGACAGGAGGACAGGGAATCGCTCGACGAAGCTTCCAGCGGCCGGATGCGTCGCCGGTTGTGTTAGGAAGATCACGTGCCGGCCGAGCCCGCCCGCTCTGCGCCCCCGAGCATCGCCTCGCATCTCGAGCGGCTGGTCGCCGGGGAGCATCCCGATCCCCACCAGGTCCTCGGCCTGCACGACGACTGTGTCGTCGCATACCGGCCCGGTGCCGATGCCATGGACGTCCTGCTGCCCTCCGGGGACGCGGTGGCGATGGAGCGCATCCGGGAGGAGGGCATCTACTGCGCCTCGGTGCCGGGTGCGACGGAGGGCTACCGGCTGCGAGCTGAGTACCCCAGCCGAAACGTCTACGAGTTCGCCGACCCTTACCGGTTCTGGCCGACGGTAGACGAGGACGACCTCCAACAGTTCCGAGCTGGCCACCACCGCCGCCTGTGGGAGGTGCTGGGTGCCCATGTCCGCAACCACCAGAACGAGCCCGGCACGTCGTTCGCGGTATGGGCGCCCAACGCCCGCTCGGTCCGGGTGGTGGGTGATTTCAACCTGTGGGACGGTCGCGTCCACCCCATGCGCTCGATGGGGTCGTCGGGTGTCTGGGAGCTGTTCGTGCCCGGCGTGGGATCCGGTTCCCGGTACAAGTACGAGATCCTGACCGCGGCCGGCCACCTCATCTTGAAGGCGGATCCGATGGCCTTCGCCGCGGTTCTCAGACCGGGGACCGACAGCCTGGTCACCCAGTCGGAGCACCGCTGGGGCGACAGCGAGTGGATCGAGCGTCGTGACCGCACCAAGCTCTTCACGCAGCCCATGGCCGTCTACGAGTTGCACCCCGGCTCGTGGAGACGCCGCCCCGAGGAGGACGGGCGCTGCCTACGCTACGGGGAGCTGGCCGAGGAGCTACCCGACTACGTGGCCGACATGGGCTTCACCCATGTCGAGCTCATGGCTGTGCCCGAGCACCCCTACGACGGCTCGTGGGGCTACCAGGTCTCGTCGTACTACGCCCCCACGTCCCGCTTCGGGTCCCCCGACGAGTTCCGGGTCCTCGTTGACGCCCTGCACCAGCGAGGCATCGGCGTCATCATCGACTGGGTCCCCGGTCACTTCCCCAGAGACGAGTGGGCGCTGGGGCGCTTCGACGGCACGCCGCTGTACGAGCACGAGGACCCGCGCCTGGGCGAGCACCGGGACTGGGGCACGTACATCTTCAACTTCGGCCGCCACGAGGTCCGCAACTTCTTGGTGGCCAACGCCCTCTTCTGGCTGGACGAGTTCCACATCGACGGCCTACGGGTCGACGGCGTGGCGTCCATGCTCTACCGCGACTACTCCCGAGAAGAGGGAGAGTGGCTGCCGAACGAGTTCGGCGGCAACGAGAACCTGGAGGCCATCTCGTTGCTCAAAGAGTTCAACGAGACCGTCTACGACGAGCACCCGGGAGCGATCACCGTGGCCGAGGAGTCCACCTCGTTCACCGGGGTCTCCAAGCCGACCTACCTAGGAGGTCTGGGCTTCGGCTTCAAGTGGAACATGGGATGGATGCACGACACCCTCGAGTACTTCGAGAAGGACCCCGTGCACCGCTCCTACCATCACAACGACCTCACCTTCGGCATGCTCTACGCCTTCACCGAGAACTTCATCCTGCCCCTGTCGCACGACGAGGTCGTGCACGGAAAGCGGTCGCTGCTCGACAGGATGCCCGGCGACCGCTGGCAGAAGGCGGCGAACCTGCGGGCCCTGTTGGGGTGGATGTGGGCCCATCCCGGCAAGCAGCTTCTGTTCATGGGCGCTGAGATCGCCCAGTCGCGGGAGTGGGCCTTCGAGGAGAGCCTCGACTGGCACTTGCTCCAGTACCCCGAGCACCGCGGCGTGCAGGACCTGGTCCGCGAGCTCAATAGGCACTACCGGTCGGAGCCGGCCCTCTGGCAGCGGGACTTCAGCCCTGACGGGTTCCGGTGGATCAACGCCGCTGAGGCCGACGCCAACGTGTTGTCGTTTCTGAGGTTCTCGGACGACCACAGCCCCCTCGCCTGCATCGCCAACCTCTCACCCGTTCCGCGCCAGGGCTACCGGATCGGCCTGCCCGCCGAAGGTGCCTGGCGGCGGCGCCTCAACACCGACGCGGCCTGCTTCGGCGGCAGCGGCGTGGGCGAGAAGCACTCCGTCCACGCCGAGGATCGACCCTGGGACGACCTACCTTTCTCGGCGGCCGTCGACCTGCCCCCACTGGGCGTCATCTGGCTCACTCCCCAGTAAGCCGTCTCGTTGAGCGCTCATCTGGTGATCGACGCCGATAGGTTTGGAGTACCCGGTGGAGGATGACTCCGTGGCACCACCTGGGGAGCCAGCCCCGCTAGCACCCGTCTCGCCGGCATGAATTGTGAGAGGCTACACTGCTCCGCAGGGGCAGCGGGTGCTCCACAGGCAATGACAGCTCCGCCGGGTCAACGGATGCCAAAGTGAGGTCCCATGGACGCCATCACCCTTCTCAGGGCCGATCACCGCAGTGTCGAGAAGCTGTTCAAGTCCTTCGAGAAGGCAGGCGAGAAGGCCAATGTCACCAAGGCCAAGGTCGTCGAGCAGGTCATCGGCGAGCTGTCGGTGCACGCCGCCATCGAGGAGCAGGTGTTCTACCCGGCGGCCCGGGCCGAGGTGGGCGACACCACCGACATGGTCCTCGAGTCACTGGAGGAGCACCACATCGTCAAGTGGCTGCTGTCCGAGCTGGAGGGCATGGAGCCCACCGACGAACGCTACCGGCCCAAGATGACCGTGCTCATGGAGATGGTTCGCCATCACGTCCAAGAGGAGGAGGGCGACCTGTTCCCCCAGCTGCGAGCGGCCATCGGGCGCAAGCGCATGGGGGAGATCGGCGCCCAGCTGGAGGAGGCCAAGTTGGTGGCCCCCACCCGGCCCCATCCCCGCGCCCCCGACACGCCACCGGGCAACCTGGTAGCCGGGACGGTGGCCGGAGTGGTCGACAAGGCCCGCAAGACAGGCAAGAAGGCGGCCTCCAAGCGCGCCTAGGCAGCGCCGGGCCGTGCCGTCCTGGTCTCACCCGCCGGCTAGCAGACCCCCTTGGTCTTGGGCCCGTCGGACCGGCCGGGGTCCGCTGCCGCCGAGCCCGCGGGCCTGGCCAGCGCCCGGCGGTGGGCGCCCGGCTGGGACGGCGGCCGTCCCCCGGCCTGGTCCAGGTGGTCCAGGGCCGTGCGCAGGTCGGCCACCAGGAGGTCGGCCATGTCCCGGCTCAGTCCCTCTCGCACCACCACCCGCAGCACGGCCACGTGCTCGGCGTCGGGCGCCATGGTGTAGGCCGGCACTATCCAACCCCGCTGGCGCAGCTGCTCCGACACGTCGAAGACGGTGTAGGCGCGCTCGCCGGTCAGCCGCCCGCAGACCACGGGGAGGGCATCGCGCCGGCTCAGCAGCTGGAAGTGGCCGGTGCCCACCAGGGCCTCGGACAGATGCTGGGCGGTGGCCACCAGCGCCTGCATGATCTGGGCGTAGCCGGAGCGGCCCAGGCGCAAGAAATTGTAGTACTGGGCCAGGATCTGGTTGGCCCCCCGGGAGAAGTTGAGGTTGAAGGTGGGCTGGTCGCCGCCCAGGTAGTTGACGTGGAACACCAGCTCCTCGGGCAGGTCCTGGCGGTCGCGCCAGACCACCCAGCCCACGCCCGGGTAGACCAGCCCGTACTTGTGGCCCGAGACGTTGATGGAGCGGACCAGGGGAAGGCGGAAGTCCCACTCCAGCTCCGGCCGGGTGAAGGGAGCCACGAAGCCGCCGCTGGCCGCGTCCACGTGGATGGGCACGTCCCAGCCGGTCCGGGCGTTTAGGCCCTGGAGGGCCTGGTCGAGCTCGGCGATGGGCTCGTACTCCCCGGTGTAGGTGCTGCCGAGGACGCCGACCACGGCGATGGTGTCCTCGTTCACCGCCTCGAGCGCCTCCTCCACCCCCAACACGAAGCGCTGGTCGGTGAGGGGGACGTAACGGGGCTCGACCTCGAAGTAGCGGGCGAACTTCTCCCAGCACACCTGGACGTTGTGGCCCATCACGATGTTGGGCGACCCAGCCGGGCGGCCCTGGGCCGTCCGGCGCTGGCGCCAGCGCCACTTGAGAGCCAGCCCGGCCAGACAGATGGCCTCCGACGACCCGACGGTGGCGCAGCCGGTGCTGTCCTGGTCGTCCGGCGCGCCGTACAGGTGGGCCAGCATGTTGACGCAGCGATTCTGGATCTCGGTCGTCATGGGGTACTCGTCCTGGTCCACGTAATTCCGGTTGAGGGTCTCGGCCATCAGCTGGTCGGCCTGCGGCTCCATCCAGGTGGTGACGAAGCTGGCCAGGTTGAGGGCAGGGTTGCCGTCCAGGTTGAGCTCGTCGCGGATGAGCCGGTAGGCCAGACCAGGCGCCATCGACTCGTCGGGGAGCTGGTACCGAGGCACCGGGCTGGACAGCTGGCGGGACCCGTAGGCGGGAGCCAGGGTCTCCTCCGACTCGGCCAGGTCCTCCAGGTGCACCTTCTTGGCCAGCACGGCGTTCCTCCCCGGTCGCGGACAGCCGAGCCTACGGCTCCGTGCTCAGGTGCGCCGCGGCTCCCACCGGAAGCGCCGCAGGGACACCACCACCCCGGCCACTCCCCACAGGACGAGCATCCCCAGATGGGTGGCGACCATCCCCGTGCCCCTGGCGAAGGGGTCGAAGACGGTCACCATCTCCTGGATCAGGGGGCGGATGGGGAAGACGGCGGCGATCCTGGCCAGGACCGAGTGGTCGGATATCTGGCCGAAGGTGCCGGAGATGAACAGCAGCGGGAACAGGATGAAGTTGATGATGGCGGGGGCCGCCTCCTGGTTGGGGACGACGGTGGCCACGGCCATGCCGAGGGAGGAGAAGCAAAAGGCGGCGGTGACGATGGTCACCACCAGCCCGAGATAGCGGTCGGGGAACCGCAATCCGTAGAAGGCCAGGCCCAGCCCGATGGTGAGCACGGTGAGGATCAGCGAGATGACCACCACGTTGCCCACCATGCCGGCCAGGTAGGTGGCCGGCGACAGTGGAGTGCCCCGGGTGCGCTTGAGGCTGCCGTCCTCCCGGCGGACGCAGATGGTGAAGGCCAGGTTGGTGTAGCAGGCCGAGATGAGCCCGAAGCTGACGATGGCCGGCACGTAGTACTGGGCGAAGCGCACCGTGCCTCCCGGCAGGTGCACCGCGCTGTCGGAGTAGATGGCCGTGAAGATGACGAGGAACAGGAGCGGGAAGGCGAACGTGAACACCGCGGCGGCCGGATTGCGCCAAAATAGGCGCTGTTCCCACTTGACCCTCCTGGCCAGGGCCAGGGGAACGGCCGCCGTCATGGCGCCTCCGCTTGGGCGCCCGGCGCGGTGGTGAGCGACAGGTAGACGTCCTCCAGGGACGGCCGGGTCACGCTCAGCCCCTCCAGCTCGAGACCCCGGTCCAGGGCCCAGCCGGTCAGGAGGTGCAGGGCCTTGGTCGCCTCGATCGTCTCCACCAGCGCCGCCCCGCCAGCGTCGGCATCGGCTGCCAGCGGCAGGTCGGACAGGGTCGAGCCAGCCGGCAGCCGGAACCGGATGCGGGCGGCCGCGTCGGCCCTGCCCCCGATCGACTCGGGCGGCCCCTCCGCCACCACCCGGCCGGCGGCCATGACCACCACCCGGTCGGCCAGGGCCTGGGCCTCGTCCATGTAGTGGGTGGTGAGGACCACCGTCAGGCCCAGCCGGCACAGGTTCCTCACCACCTCCCAGGCCTGGCGGCGGGCCGACGGGTCGAAGCCGGTGGTGGGCTCGTCCAGGAACAACAGCTCGGGGTCGCCGACCAGCCCCAGGGCCAGGTCCAACCGGCGCTGCTGGCCTCCGGAGAGGGACTTGACCCGGCTGCCTGCCTTCTCCGAGAGCCCCACCAGGCCGATCACCTCGTCGATGGGCCGGGGGCGGCGGTAGTACTCCGAGTGCATTCTCACCACCTCGGCCACCGTCAGGTACCGCTCGATGCTGCACTCCTGCAGGACGATGCCCACCCGCTGGCGCAGCTCGGGGCCCCCGCGGGCGGGATCCACGCCGAGCACCTGGGCCCGGCCCGAGTCGCGGGACCGGTAGCCCTCCAGGATCTCCACCACCGTCGTCTTGCCGGCGCCGTTGGGGCCGAGGACGGCCAGCACCTCGCCCTCGGCCACGTCGAAGCTCACCCCCCGCACCGCCTCGCACCCGCCGTACGACTTGCGCAGGTCCTCGACCTCGATCACCGAGTCCTTGACCACCGGGCCTGTGGGTATCGGGTCGCCGGTCACATCCTGACAGTACCCTTGGCGGTGGGATGGCTCGGTGACGGACACTTCTCAGCGCTCGGTGCTAACCGGCTTCCATCCGGCGGTGCGGGCCTGGTTCGAGGCCCGCTTCCCCGACGGACCGACCGAGGCCCAGTGGGCCGGCTGGCCCCCGATCGCCTCCGGCCAGGACACCCTGATCGCCGCCCCTACCGGCTCGGGCAAGACGCTGGCCGCCTTCCTGGTCTGCATCGACCAGCTCTACCGGGCGGCCGAGCGGGGCGAGGTCCTGGAGGGGGCCACCCAGGTGGTTTACGTCTCGCCCCTCAAGGCCCTGGCGGTGGACATCCGCCACAACCTGGAGACCCCCCTGGGCGAGATCGGCCAGGTGGCGGCCCGGCTGGGCATGGAGGCGCCCGACCTCCGGGTCGAGGTGCGCAACGGCGACACTCCGGCCAGCGTCCGGGCCGCCATGGTCCGCCATCCGCCCAACTTCCTCGTCACCACCCCCGAGTCCCTCTACCTGCTGGTCACCGCCCAGCGCAGCCGGGCCCTGCTGTCCCCGGTCCGCACGGTGATCGTCGACGAGATCCACGCCGTCGCCCGGGACAAGCGCGGCTCCCACCTGGCCCTGACCCTCGAGCGCCTGGAGCGGCTCTGCCAGCGCCGGCCGGTCAGGATCGGCCTGTCGGCCACCCAGCGCCCGATGGAGACGGTGGCGCGGCTGCTGGTGGGACGGGGGACCACCCGGGAGGCCACCCGGGCGGCCGAGCCCGCCTGCGCCATCGTCGACGTGGGCCACCAGCGCCACCTGGACCTGGCCATCGAGGTGCCGGGCAGCGAGCTGGAGGCGGTGGCCTCGGCCGAGCAGCTGGACGAGATCCTCGACCGCGTCGCCGAGCTGGTCCTGGCCCAGCGCACCACCCTGGTGTTCGTCAACGCCCGGCGCATGGCGGAGCGCATCGCCCACCGGCTGGCCGAGCGCCTGGGCGAGGACCAGGGCGCCTCCTCCTGTGTCGCGGCACACCATGGCAGCCTGTCCAAGGAGCGCCGCCTGGCGGTGGAGAGGCGGCTGCGGGCGGGCGAGCTGCGGGCCCTGGTGGCCACCGCCTCCCTGGAGCTGGGTATCGACATCGGCCCGGTGGGGCTGGTCTGCCAGCTGGGCTCCCCTCGCAGCCTGGCCACCTTCCTGCAACGGGTGGGCAGATCGGGCCACAGCCGGGGCACCACGCCCAGGGGCCGGCTGTTCCCCCTGACCAGAGACGAGCTGGTGGAGTGCGCCGCCCTGCTGGCCGGCGTCCGGGCCGGCACCCTCGACGCCATCCACCCCCCCACCGCCCCCCTCGACATCCTGGCCCAGCAGGTGGTGGCCGAGTGCTCCGCACAGCGCTGGGCCGAGGACGACCTCTACCAGCTGGTGAGGCGGGCAGCGCCCTACGCCGAGCTCCCCCGGGCGGACTTCGACGAGGTGGTCGCCCTGGTCTCCGAGGGCATCCTCACCGGCCGGGGCAGGCGCGGCGCCTACCTGCACCGTGACCAGGTCAACGGGGAGCTGGGGGGCCGCCGGGGAGCCCGGCTGGCCGCCCTGACCTCCGGTGGGGCCATCCCCGAGACGGGCGACTACCGGGTGGTGGCCGACCCCGACGACACCCTGGTCGGCACCGTGAACGAGGACTGGGCGGTGGAGTCGATGGCCGGCGACGTGTTCCTGCTGGGCAGCACCTCCTGGCGGATCCGCCGGGTCGAGCCCGGGACGGTAAGGGTGGTGGATGCCAAGGGAGCACCGCCGTCGGTGCCCTTCTGGCTGGGCGAGGCCCCCGCCCGCACCGAGGAGCTCTCGGCCGAGGTCTCGTCCCTACGGGAAGGGGTCGACGCCCGCCTGGCCAGCGGCGACAGCGCCGGCGCCCGGGAATGGGTCTGCCAGCGATGCGGCGTGGACGGCGAGGTGGCCGCCATGATCGTGGCCTACCTGGGCGCCGCCCGGGCCGCCCTCGGGCGCCTCCCCACGCTGGAGCGCATCGTGGTCGAGCGCTTCTTCGACGACACCGGCGGGATGCAGCTGGTGCTCCACGCCCCCTTCGGCGGCCGTATCAACCGGGCCCTGGGCCTGGCCCTGCGAAAGCGGTTCTGCGTGTCGTTCGACTTCGAGCTGCAGGCGGCGGCCAGCGACGATGCCGTCCTGCTCTCGCTCGGCCCCCAGCACAGCTTCCCCCTCGAGTCGGTGCCCCGCTTCCTGTCGTCTGCCACCGCCGAGGCGGTGCTGCGCCAGGCGGCCCTGGCCTCGCCCATGTTCGCCTCCCGCTGGAGGTGGAACCTCAACCGGTCCCTGATGGTCCTGCGCTTCAGGGCAGGACGCAAGAACCCGGCGCCCATCCAGCGCATGGAGGCCGACGACCTGATGGCGGCGGTGTTCCCCGCCCTGGCCGCCTGCCAGGAGAACGCCACCGGGCCGGTGCCGATCCCCGACCATCCCCTGGTGGCCCAGACCATGCACGACTGCCTGCAGGAGGCCATGGACTGCGACGGCCTGGTCGGCCTGGTGCGGGGACTGGAAGCGGGCACCGTGGCCGTCACCTGCTGCGACACCACCGAGCCGTCACCCCTGGCGCACGAGATCCTGGGCGGTCGCCCCTTCACCTACCTCGACGACGCCCCCCTGGAGGAGCGCCGCAGCCGGGCCGTAAGCCTGCGAAGGGGCCTGCCGGTGGCGGCCTCGGACCTGTCCGCCCTGGACCCCGACGCCGTCGCCAGGGTCCGCTCCGAGGCGCGCCCCGACCCACGCGACGCCGACGAGCTGCACGACCTGCTGGCCTCGCTGGTGGTGTGCCGGCCGCAGGCCGCCTGGTCGGCGTGGTACGGCGAGCTGGCCAGCCGGGGCCGAGCGAGCGCGGTGGCCGGCGGCGGCGGGCAGCTGTGGTGCGCGGCCGAGAGGCTGGCCTGGGCAGAGGCCATATTGCGAAAGGGCTCGGGCTCCGAGGCGGAGGAGGCGGCGGTGGGCGCTCTGCGGGGACACCTGGACACGCTGGGACCGGTCACCGCCGCTGACTTGGGCGGCGCCACCGGGCTCTCGGAGGCAGCCGTCGCCACCTCCCTGGCCCGCCTGGAGAGCGAGGGCTTCGCCCTGCGGGGGCGTTTCGACCCCGCCCAGGAGGGCGAGCAATGGTGCTCCCGGCGGCTCCTGGCCCGCATCCACGCCTACACCCAGAGGCGCCTGCGGCGGGAGATCGAGCCGGTTACCGCCCAGGACCTGATGCGGTTCCTGCTGGCTTGGCACCATGTCGTCCCTGGCCGCCGGCGCCAGGGACCAGCCGGGCTGGTGGCGGCCATCGAGCAGCTCCAGGGCTTCGAGCTCCCGGCGGCCGCCTGGGAGGCGGCGGTGCTGCCGGCCCGGGTGGCCGGCTACCGGGCCGACTGGCTCGACCAGCTGTGCGCGGCGGGAGCGCTGGCCTGGGGGCGCCTGTCCCTGCGCGCCGGGGGTGCCGACCCGGGGCCGCGCCCGAGCGCCGGGACGTCGCGGGCCACGCCGGTCACCATCGCCCTGCGCGCCGACCTGGCCTGGCTGCTCCAGGCCGCCCGGGGCCGCTCCAGACCGGTCCCGCCCGAGGTCGGTGCCACCCGGGACGTCCTCGACGCCCTGGAGGAGAAGGGGGCGTTGTTCGTCACCGACCTGGCCGCCGCCGCCCGCCGCCTGCCCACCGAGGTGGAGGGTGCCCTGTGGGACGGGGTGGCCCGGGGGCTGGTGACCGCCGACGGCTTTGCCGGTGTGCGGGAGCTGCTGGCTGGTCGGGCGGCGCTGTCCGGGCGCCCGGTCCGCCACCGCCGAGGCCTGCGGCGGGGGGCCGGCGGCCGGGTGGCGAGGGGCCGCGCCGCCGGGGCCGGTCGCTGGTCGCTGCTGGCGCCGGTGGGCGAGGTGGAGGACCGCGACGCACTAGCCGAGGCGGTGGCCGAGCAGCTGCTGGCCCGCTGGGGGGTGGTCCTGCGAGACCTGACGGCCCGGGAGAGCCTGGCCCTGCCGTGGCGCGAGGTGTTGTGGGCGCTGAGGCGCATGGAGGCACGGGGCACGGTTCGCGGCGGACGCTTCGTCACCGGGTTCGGCGGGGAGCAGTACGCCCTGCCCGGGGCGGTGGACCAGCTGCGGGCCATCCGCCGCGCCGAGCGCAGCGGGGAGGTGGTCCGCCTGTCAGCCGCCGACCCGCTCAACCTGGTGGGGATCATCACCCCGGGTCCGAGGGTGCCGGCGCTTCGCACCAACACCGTCGCCTACCGCGACGGGCTGCCGGTGGGGGACCTACCCGCCAGCCAGGTCGGGTAGGAGGCGGGAGGCCACCTCCTCCACCCGGCGCCGTCCGGCTTCCGGCCAGCCACAGACCAGGTAGCCCCAGCCGGCCTCCTGCCAGGCCACGGCCCGGCGCCGCACCTGCTCCAGGGAGCCGTCCAGCGAGACGGAGCTGGCCCGCAGGATGGCGGACGGCTCCCGCCCGGCCATCACCGCCAGCTGGTCCAGGCGGGAATTGGCGTCCCGCAGCGACTCGGGGGAGCCGAAGGCGTGCCAGGCGTCGGCCCACCGGGCCGCCAGCGGCAGGGTGCGGCGGGGCCCGGTGCCGCCGACCCACAGGGGCGGGTGCGGGCGCTGGACGGGGACGGGCCGCAGCTGGGCGTCCCGGAGGCGGAACTGGTGGCCGTCGAAGGAGACGACCTCGCCGGTCATGAGCCTGGTGACGATCTCGAGGGTGTCCTCCAGGCGGTCGAAGCGTTGGCCGGTCGGTGGGAAGTCGATGCCCAGGGCGCGGTGCTCGGGCTGGAACCAGGCTGCCCCCAGGGCCAGCTCGAGGCGCCCGTGGGAGGCGTGGTCGACGGTCACCGCCTGAGCCGCCAGGACCGACGGGTGGCGGTAGGTGGCGCCGGTGACCAGCAGACCCAGGCGGATCCGGGTGGTGGCGCTGGCCAGGGCGGCCAGGGTGGACATCCCCTCGAAGCAGTTGCCGGGGCCCTCGCCGTACATGGGCTGGAAGTGGTCGAAGCCCCAGGCGCCGTCGAAGCCCAGCTCCTCGGCCAGGCGGGCGCGGCTCACCAGCTCGTCCCAGCCCATCCGCTGTTGGGCGAGGTCGATCCCCAGGCGCACCGGCCAGCAACCTACCCGGTGGTCCCGCGGCCCCGCCCACCCCGCTCCCGCCGGTCCCACTTCCCGCCGGTCCGCCGGCCTCCCACGTCCCGCCGGAGCACTGGCGGGGTAAGAACACGGGCGGTGAGCGAGGACCTCCTGGCGGCCTACCGCCACAAGCGGGATCTCGAGACCACTCCGGAGCCGCCCGGCCAGCTGAGCAGCGGGGAGGGCAACAGCTTCGTGGTGCAGAAGCACGCCGCCCGGCGCCTGCACTACGACGTTCGCTTCGAGGTGGACGGCGTGATGGCGTCGTGGGCGGTGCCCAAGGGGCCCAGCTACGACCCCGGGGAGAAGCGCCTGGCCGTCCACGTCGAGGACCACCCGCTGGACTACCGCCAGTTCGAGGGCACCATCCCGGCCGGCAGCTACGGGGCGGGCACGGTCATCGTCTGGGACGCCGGCACCTACCGCAACCTCACCCAGCGCCGGGGCCGGCCGGTGCCGGTCCGCCAGGCCATCGAGCAGGGCCACCTGTCGGTGTGGCTGGAGGGATCCAAGCTGCGGGGCGGCTGGTCGCTCACTCGTACCGGCCGGGGAGGCGATGCCGAGCGGACCTGGATGATGGTCAAGCGCAAGGACGAGCACGCTGACCCGTCGCTGGACGTCGCCGCCTCGGGCCAGTCGGTGAGGTCCGGGCTGAGCCTGGAGGAGGTCGCCGCCGACGCCGACATGCCCACCTGGAGCGCCGCCCGGGCGACCTGGCAGCCGCCGATGCTGGCCGAGCTGGCCAAGGCGCCGGAGTGGCTGGCCGGGGCCGGGCCGGGCTGGGTCTACGAGCGCAAGCTCGACGGCCTTCGCTGCCTGGCCGTCCGCAACGGCGGCCAGGTCGAGCTGTGGTCGCGCAACCACAAGTCGTTCACCGACCGCTTCCCCGAGGTGGTGGCCGCCCTGGCCGGCCTGCCGGTCGACAACTTCACCCTGGACGGCGAGGTGGTCGCCTTCGACGGGCAGGACTTCGCCGGCTTCGCCGCCCTCCAGCAGGGCCACGGCCGCAGCGTCTACGCCGTGTTCGACATCGTTCACCTGCTGGGCCGGGACGTCCGCGCCCTGTCCCTCACCGAGCGCAAGGCGCTGCTGGCCCAGGTGGTGGAGCCCGGTCCCGACCTGGGGCTGGTCCCGGTGCTGGAGGGGGAGGCGGAGGATCTCCTCTCGAGGGCGTGCCGGCAGGGCTGGGAGGGGCTGGTGGCCAAGCGGGAGACGTCGAGCTATGCCAGCGGGCGATCGGCGGGCTGGCGCAAGCTCAAGTGCTCGGCCAGCCAGGAGCTGGTCGTCGGCGGCTGGACCGAGCCCCGCCGGAGCCGCAGCGGCTTCGGCGCCCTGCTGGTCGGCTACTACGAGGGCGACCGCCTGCGCTACGCCGGCAAGGTGGGCACCGGCTTCACCCACCAGAGCCTGGACCGCCTGCACGCCGAGCTGGTGCGCCGGGAGCGGCCCGCGTCTCCGTTCGCCGACCCGGTGCCTGAGCGAACGGTGCACTGGGCCGAGCCGGACCTGGTGGCCGAGGTGGCCTTCGCCGAGTGGACCCGCGACGGGCGCCTGCGCCAACCGAGCTTCCAGGGGCTGCGGCCGGACAAGGAGCCCCGCTCGGTCACCAGGGAGCGGCCGGCGGATTGAGCGGCGTCCCGTGATACCAGCCGAGGGGGGACATCGTGGTTGGCGCCGGGTACGACCGCGGCCGTCGCCTACCCCGGCTCGGCGGGAAGGCGGGCCGAGTAGATGGAGTAGCCGTCGATGTGACGAGCGATGGCGGTGGCGGTCACGGTTGCAGCAATCATGGGGGCCATGAGCTGAAAGCCGCTGTGGGTGAGCTCCAGGACGAGGGCAAGGGCGGCGAGCGGGGCCTGCATCGACGCGCCGATCATGGCGGCGGCTCCTACCATGGCGTAGGCGCCGACCGGCGAACCGGGCCAGGCGAGCGACCAGGCGAGACCGAGGAACCCGCCGAGCACGGCGCCGGTGCTCAGGGTGGGGGTGAAGAGGCCACCGGACGCGCCGCTGCCCAGACAAAGGGCGGTGACCACCGGCTTGAGGGCAAAGAGGGCGAACAGGAGGGCGAACCCGCCGCCACCGACGAACACCGCATGGGCCATGTCTTTGCCGTTGCCGAACAGCTGAGGGTACGCCAGCCCGATGAGGCCCAGGGCGCCGAGCGCCACCAGGGGGGCTCCGAGCGCCTTGGGGCCCTTCGCCCGGTGGTGCGAGACCCAGCCGATGAGGCGGACGTACCCGGTGGATAACAGCCCGATGATCGGGCCGACGAGCAGGGCCCACACCAGCAGCGACGCGCTGAAGTGGTAAGCGGGAACGTCCAGGTAGGTGGCATGCACGGGGAGGTAGATCCAGGCAGTGACGGTGGCGATCCACGAGCAGGCCAGGGCCGGGAGCATCACCGGTAGGGCAACGCTGCCCCAGAGGATCTCGGCGGTGAACAAGGCGCCGCCCAGCGGCACGTTGTAGACGGCCGCCAGTCCGGCCCCCCCGCCACATGCCACCAGCAGGCGGCGCTGAGC
Organism: Acidimicrobiales bacterium; assembly: GCA_039583615.1. Taxonomy (GTDB): domain Bacteria; phylum Actinomycetota; class Acidimicrobiia; order Acidimicrobiales; family QHCF01; genus QHCF01. The sequence continues at coordinate 5,086 of JAVKSQ010000037.1, read as the reverse complement.
AGTAGACAGGTGCGCCCAGCCGGCGAGAACGCTGCCAGACGCGCCGCCCATCAGCTTGGGGGCGGCCTCCCGGCCGATGGAGGCGCCCATCCCGATGACCACCTCGGAGATCACCGACGTCCCCAGGCTGCGAGCGAAGGACAGGCGGCCGTCGCCGTTCCACACCACGTCGTCCACCTCGGACTTGCCCTTGGTATAACGGCGCAGCAGGTACCAGGCGACCCCTCCGAAGGCGCCGGCGATGAGCAGCGAGGCCACCCGACGGATCCCCGTGGAGTGCTCGGCGGCTGCCTGGAAGCTCCCGGCGTGGTAGCCGAAGGCGAGGTGCTCCATCCCGAAGAGGATCACCATCATGAGATCTCCGAGCAGCCCGGTCGCCACGCCGGTCAGGACGACCATCAGCCAAAAGACGGGGGTCAGCGCGGTCTCGCCGTCGCCGGTGACATTGGGTTGCTCCATGGCGCCCCGCCCGGCCGGGAGCCGCCGCTTGATCAAGGGCTGCGGCAGCCGTAGCCGTTCGCTCTTGCGATCCTGTCTCGCCATTACCAGATCATCCTCCCTTCGCCGCTGCCGCCCGGGCCACTCGCCGCCGCCCGCCGCCGCCCGCCAGCGCGGCATGTCGCCCGAGCATCATCGCCTTGGCGTCCGCTGCCACCTTGGCCTTCCGTCGGGAGAGGCTGGCCGCCGGGAGAGGCTGGCCGCCGGCTTTAGCCGGCGCAGCCGACTGTTGCGATCCGACGCCGGTGAACAACAATGAATGGATGAAGCGTTCCCACCGGCGCCCGGAGCCAGCCGATCCGCAATGCCCCAAGCGTCCAGGTCGCGAGTCTGAGCTGCCCTTCGTCCGCAGACCGATGGTGCGCTGGTTCGATCCCCATCAACTGCTGGACACCGCGGCGCGAGTCCTGGCGTCGGGCGTTTGGAGCTCCTACGTCGACAGCCGTGAGCTGCAGGCGCTGGTGCCGTCCAGGTCCTATGACCGGTCCGATCAGCCCGAGCTGTGGCTCGACTACGTGTCCGACCTCGGCGACGGATGGAATTCGACCTACACCGTGGCAAGGGCCCTGGCGCAAGAAGAGCTGCCGCTGGGCCGGGAGGCCGGTAGCCCGCTGACGACCCGGGGGCGCGTTCTGGTCATGGGCGGTGATCAGGTGTACCCCGTGCCCAAGCGGACCGAGTACTCGAACCGGCTCATTGGCCCCTACCAGGCGGCAATGCCCTGCGCTTTGGCTGAAGGGCCGGACCTGTTCGCCATCCCCGGCAGTCACGACTGGTACGACGGCCTCATCAACTTCACCAGCATCTTCTGCCGCGGACGCTCGATCGGGGGCTGGAGGACGAGACAGACCCGGAGCTACTTCGCCGTCAAGCTGCCCCACCGCTGGTGGCTGTGGGGAGTCGACCTGCAATTCAGCGACTACCTCGACGAGGCTCAGTTGGGGTACTTCGCCGACGTGGCGGCCGGCGAGATGCAGGCCGGCGACTCGGTCATCCTGTGCATGGCCAAAGAGGTCGACAGCGGGCGCAGGAGCGCCGAGGTCTGTTCCGATCGCGACCTCCAGTACCTCGAGCGCGAGATCGTCGAGCCGGTCGGCGGCCGGGTGATGCTCTATCTCAAGAGCGGGCGCCACTACTACTGCCGCTGGGAAGAGGACGGCGGATCGCGCCAGCTCATCACCGCCGGCGGCGGTGGCGCGTTCATGCACCCGACTCACGACCTTCCCGATTGGAGCGGCCCCCACTCGAAGGGGGAGAAAAGCTACCGCCGAGCCGCTGTTTACCCGTCGTCGTCGAGCTCTAAGCGCCTTAGAAAGCGGGTGTTCCTGCTCCCGGCATACAACCTCCCTCTGGCCGCGGTCTTCGGCGCCGTCCAGGTCATGCTGGCGTTCATGTTGAACCTGCACCTGCGGAGTCGGCGTGTCGCGCTCGGATTGGGCGGCCTGGGTCGGGCGCTGTGGGAGAGCCCGACCGCCTTCTTGCTGGTGCTGCTGATCATCGTCACAGTCGGGGCGATGATCCGCCTGGCCCACGACGCCAGAGGGGCAACGCGCCTGGCGCTCGGGATCGCCCATTCGCTGATGCTGTTCGCCACTCTGGCCGCGGTGATGATCGCTGCCTCCCGGTTGTCCGCTGCCTTCGGCACAGGCCTGGCGTCACTCGTCGCATTCCTTGGCTTTGTCGCCGCCTTAGGTGGGATCGGTGGGGTGCTCGGCATCGCCTCCTACCTGTGGGCGGCTAACTGCATGGGCTTTCACGGGAACGAGGCCTACGCACCCCTGCACCACATGGACTACAAGAACTTCCTCCGACTGCTCATCGACAACGACGGGAGCCTGACCATCTACGCCCTGGGCATCGACAGGGTCGGCCGGAGGTGGCAGCTGTGCCCCGAGGCCCCCGCCGATGCGCCGTGGTTCGCCTCCATCGGAGCCGAGCCGGAGATCCATCTCATCGAGGCACCGATCCGGATCGAAGGCCGGTCGTCGTAGGCAGCCAGCCAGGTGGCCTGGTCATCTCCCCTGGACGGTGGCCGAGCCGCCCACCACCGGCAACTGGTTGGCGGCGCCGTCCATCCACTCCCGCAGGGCGAGGGTGGCCTCCACGTCGTTGCGGTTGTAGTCGAGCAGCCAGGCCCGGGCCGCCTCCCGATCGGCCCGGTGCTCGGAGCCCACCGCCGTGTCGTAGCGCAGCATGGACAGGTCGCCGCCGGGGTCCTCCACCTCCCAGGCGAAGCCGGCCAGAGGGGCCACTGCCTTGAGCCCGATGCCCGAGCCGGTGATGAGCTGGCTGTCGAAGACCCTGAGCAGATCGACCCAGCGCTCGGAGGCGATGAAGCTCTCCACCTCGTCGATGAGGCGCCTGGCCAGGCCCAGCCGCCGCAGCTGGCCGTTCTCGGCCGCGGCGTTGTAGCAGTAGGCGCGAAGGCCGGCTCCCGAGCCGACCACGGCCTCGATCATCCCGGTCAGCCAGGACCAGAGGGCGGCGAAAAGGTCCTGCTCGACCTCGGCGCACATCGCCTCGAAGCTGACGAAGGCCCGGTAGCCGGGCTCCACCAGCCCGGTGCTGGCACGGTCGGTGACCAGGGCCCCCCACAGGTAGACGCCGTCCTCGGTGCTCTCCATGTCCAGGTCCAGCTCAACGTCGCCCCGGGGTACCCGCAGGGCGCCGACGTCCCGGCGGCGGTAGGCGGGCTCGGGCCCCAGGGCGGCTCGCGCCAGGTCGATGTGCTCCACCAGGGGCGTCAGGTTTGCGCCGGAGTACGAAGCGGTGGCCCGGTCCAGGGCCAGGACCCCGGCGGCGTCGTGGATCCCGGCGCCCTCCAGGCGGGTCAGCTGCGCCCGACGCCTGGGTGCGACCAGCTGGGCCAGCGGGGCATCGGGGGGCGCCCCGCTGGCAGCCCCCATTACCGCGGGCAGGTCCACCCCGGCGCTCACCAGCTCGGCGGTGGCCAGGTCCAGGGCGGCCAGGGCGGCACGGCTCGTCACCCCATGGTCACGATGGATGCGCCAGGCCCTCCAGCCAACCCCGGGCAACAGGCTCACGTCTCCCGAGCCCGCCTGTAGCTCAGAGTGACAATGTGCCCACCATGGGCACTGGGGGCACTCGGCGATTCGCACCGGCACCATCAGGGGGCTGACCGAGGGATCGGCCAGATGGGCCTGCGCCACCGCCATGATGTCCAGGCGAAAGTCGAACTCGAAGTCGTAGATCTCCAATGTGGAGCGGACCTTGAGCCGGCCGGAGGAGGACGGGGTCCGCCATAGCGGAGTCGCCAGGTCGTACCAGACCACCCGGCCCTCCACGCCGACGATGCCCCCCCAGCAGCCCCCATCGGCCGCTGCGCCAAAGGCTTGGAGCATGCGCTGGTAGTGGGCCAGCTGCAACAGGTCCTCCCGGCGGCGGCGGGCGACCCAGGCATCATCGACCACGGCCGACTCCAGGGCCGGGTCGGCCAGGTTCGAGCAAGCCGCCGGGCCAGAGCACCCGTCCTGAGGGGCGGGCTCGAGGGACATGTGGTGCTTGATGTCCACCGCCCGGTAGGCGGGGGGTCCCGGCCCGGCAGCCCGCACCAACAGGTCGGGCTCTCCGACCCGCCGGGCGCCCTGGTCGGCGGGCAGACGCCCCCCGACGATGAGGGCGACGCCCTCGGCCATGGCTCCGGCGGTGGCGTCCTCCCGGACCGGCCGCTCGAGGCTGGGCTCGACGACCACGGCTTGGGGCTGAAGGGCCACCAGGGCGGCCACCACTTCGGCCTCGAAGGCCCGACCCCGGGCCATGCGCCGCTCGGCCGTCGCCGAGGGCGCCAGCGGCTCGACGGGGCGCAGGACGTCGAGCTGGGCGCGCACCGGGCAACGCTTGGCCACGTAGCCGCCCTGGGGGGCCACGGTCGACACGTCGTAGCGGGTAGGCACTGACCGCGATGCTACGCAGGGGATGTAGCTCCAGGCGCGGGAGCCGGCCATCTGGCGAGGCGGCTGGCACAGGCAGCTGGTAGGGTCGGGACGTACTCATTCAGAGGGCGTCAGGGACCTGGCCCGCCGACCGCCCGGCAACCGGCCATCTGGCACGGTGCCCCAGCCAGGATCGATGAGGAGGACCGATGTCCGAGGCCGTTCCGGCCGCGGCCGGCGCCCTGGCTGTCGTGCGGGCGGCGGCTGGCGAGACCCAACCTGCCCGGCCAGGCCCCGAGCAGGTACGTGATCTGCGCCACCTCTCACCGGGTCCGCTGTCGCAGCGGGAGCGCCCAGTGGTGCATCTGCCCCGGTGGGACACACCTGCACCCTGCTCGGCTTCCCCGAAGCGGTCGACATCGACCTGGACCGCTACCTGGCTACCACCCAGCTGGCCCTGACCATGGGCGTCTTGACCAAGGAGGCAGCCTTCGCCCGTCTGACCCGGGGCGACAGCCCATCACCCTGGGCGGGACCCTCATTGCGTACGGGCTAGGCCGAAGTTACGGCGGGTTTGAGGCGGGATTTGGCCTGTGACCAGCACGGATAGACGCTGGAGGTCAACTCAGCGTAGGCACTAAAGTAGTTGCCGGTGGGGAGTATATGCGCTAAGATGTTCCTGTGACTAAGCGGGG
>JAVKSQ010000036.1:0-25161 GCA_039583615.1 Acidimicrobiales bacterium | reverse complement strand
GCGAGGTCCTTGGCCCAAGTGTGGGATCTATGGGTGACCCAGGTCCTTCACCGCGCCCCACGCTTCATCGCGAAGAGTTCCAGGTGGTGGCCGTGGTTTGGTCCCTCTTCGCGGTGGAGGCGGCGCTTCGCCTGCGACTGGCACCCGTCGCGAAGAGTCATGGTCTCAAGCGATTACTTGCCATGGCAAGAGACGGTGGGCTGCTCACGGACGAGCAGTCCGAACGCCTCCTAGTCGGTGCCAAGCTTCGCAACGCTATGGTTCACGCTCAGGGGCAGACGGCCTTTTCCCTTGGCATGACTGTTTCGCTGCTCGATGCTGCTCACGAGGCAATCAGCCTGTTGTTCGACCAGGATGCGCAGCAGCCAGCGACTTCCGGCGATGCTGGAGTAGAGACGACTTCCAGGAGTGCGCCACTCGTAGGCACTGAATAATCGCTCATGCGGCCGATCGCTGACCAGGGACTCCGGCGAGGAGTGAGTCAGATTTCGTTCGGCAGCAAGAGATACCGGCTCCAACGAAACTGCTTCAGGAACTCAGTATCAAATGTAGGCTTCACGCAGCACCATCAGTTAGGCTGAGAACGTCGGCCCTATCTCTGGCAAGTATCCGAACGGCAGCTATTGCGACATCGAGTGCCTCTTGGCAGAGAGGAAAGTCCGCCTCCTTCAACGACTTACTGCCGTGGACAACGCCGCTCCTCAGAGTGTAAATATCCCTCAGCCTCGCCCGTAGCTTCTTGCGCTCTGCCAGATTATCTTCCAGCAACAGAGCCAGGGATGCGGTCACTCGTAACGTAGGTTCGCCCTCGGAGGTCCCAAACATGTTCTCCCAGGCGATGACCGCATCAACGAGTACGTCCGTAGCTTCGCGCCGCTCACCCACAGCTCTCAGAATCCTTGTTACCGCCAGGCCTATCTTGTCGAGATGTGGGTTGGAGAGTAGACCATACCACTCGACCCACGACTCCAGTTCACTGTTCGTCAATCTCGTAGGAACGAGGCCGGCGGCGTTGCGAGGATCAAACCATGTTGTCACCAAGCCGTAGCCGAAAGGATCGTCAAAGTATCGCCAGGTCGGTACGAGCTGCACCCGGGGATGGCGGTCTACGCCTAGAATAAGGCTGAATCTCAGGCGCTCGACGCTCCGATCGACAGCTTCGGGAATCCGCATATCATCTGGCCACATGATCGGACGCTCGGCCGGGGGCACGGGCAGCATCGCACGAACTTTTAGCGGAAAGTCGAGCCGAAGGATGATATCACCGTCATAGTTGATAACGGTGGTGTTACCGCTCGAATCAGTTCCGGTCAACTGCTGGCGTAATGACTCCGGAGATAGCTCTCGATCGGCGGTGGTTACGGATTCAAGACTAGCGTCAGGCAGCTCGACACGTTCGACATCGTCGGGCAAGAGGACCCCCGCAAGGGCAAACTTGGCCGTAATCGGCTTCACCGATCCCCTCAGGAGGTCGAGAACTAGTCGGAGCTGTGATGTCGCTCCTTCTACGAACACCTCAGGAGTAGGTCGGTCACGCTTTATGCGCCGCCAAGCGCCACCCAGGACGAATTCGGGCACCATTGCGGCCTGCAGGTCACCTCCCGAGCCGACGTTTCGCCACACCATTGTCCGCGGGCCGACGGGTCCTTCCTCCCTTGAGAACTTCGGGCCGATGGTCTCGTCGCAAACCAGAGCCTCCTGAAATACGTACCTCTGGGGATGTCGAAACACGAGAGCGGTAACATAGATACCGGATCCGACTCGAGGCGCCGGGAACTCATCGTCTGGTGGAAGCAAGAAGGCCGGAAAGGCATCTACCGCTAGGGCAATGATTGATCTTTCTAGCTGATCTTGGCCCTGAATAGGAGGATCAATCCCGCCTGCCTGCGCGTGTAGGTGACGCGCTACCGTGATCCCGTCGTCATCAGGTTGGCAAAGTACCGCTTTCAAGACGTTTCGCAGGTTGGGTCGCTCAGCCTCATAAGGAAGCCGCAACTCAACCACTTGCCGAAGTACCGCTACAACCGCCGCTTGACGTGGCGTTAGCGACTTCACACCGCTCCGTAGCTCCACGACGGACGCGTTCAGAATGTAGTCAAGCAGCGGTTCGCCGACCGCGGCAATGAAAGTCTCGAAAAGTTGCGTCTGATCTTCCACGATTCACATTATCTCATGTATTCTCAAATATTCGCGCCGTCGCCGAAAGGCTTTCGGCGATCAGCCCCCTACTCAGATGCCGCCGCCCTGCGAGGCAAGAAGCGTCGGGCGAAGACGGACCGCTCCGACGCCGCCCACCTGCGTGATCTGTTGGTCTCGGGCCGTCTGCCCGAGAGCTGGATCCCGCCGGCGTGTGTTTTGGAGGCTCGGGCGAAGGTGCGGCTGTATAGGGACCTGGCCGAGGAGCGGACACGCTGGACCCAGCGGGTGCATGCCAGCTTGTTCCACCTGGGGGTGCCGGCGATCGCCGGGGGCCTGACCACCGGGGCGGGCCGGGAGGCGCTCGCTCGAGCCGAGGTTCCCCCGGCGGTCGCCCAGGCGGTGCGTATCGGGATGGAATCGATCGACCAGCGCGGCGCGCAGCTGGACACGCTGCGCGCCGAGCTGAACCGCATCGCCCGAGCCCAGCCCGCCTGTAGGGCGCTGCACCAGCAGCTGTTCGGGGTGGGGGCGCTGCTGTCGGTGTTCATCTGGGCGGAGACCGGCGACGCCCGCCGTTTCCGAACCTCCGATGACGCGGTGCGTCACGCCGGGCTGGACATCACCGTGTACTCCTCCGACGATCACCGCTCCCCGGGGCATCTGGCCCGCCAGGGGCCCGGGGCGCTGCGCTGGGCGCTGTATGAGGCGGCCAAGTCCGCCGCCCGGTCCTCCAGCCCCGACCACGCCTATTACGCGTCGGTGCGTGCCCGTCAAGGAGCGCATCGGGCCACCTTGTCGGTGGCCCGCAAGCTCGCCCGGCGTTCCCATCACATCCTGCGGGGCTGCGGCGACGACGTCCTCGCCGACTGGGCGACCCCCACCCCCATCCCCGCCAGGGTGGCCTGAGCACACCAGCCCTTCCCCGTGGTCCTCCTGCGTCGCAGCCCCATTCATCTCGATGATCGTGCGGCCAGCACCAGCAACTCGCCTGTCTGTCACCGCCGCCCGGCGGTGGTCTACCTCCAAAGAACGTCGCGGCCGCGCAGCTTTCCTGTCGGGGCGTCACCCCATCGAACATCGTGTCGCCGCAGCCGAACCGCCGGCTGCGAGCACCCAGCTAAGGCCGGGCGCGCTCCGCAGGGACCACCGCCATCGACCAACCCCGAGGCGCCATGACCTGAACCCCGCCGCCAACACTCCACCCCGGAACCGACCCCGCCCGGCCGGCTCGGTGGCGCTGGCCCCGTGTAGCTTGGGGGCATGGCCTACGTGCTGGTCACCGAGGCGCTCGCCGAGCGGGGGATCGCGGCCATGGCCGGCGCCGGGCACCAGGTGGAGGTGCGCCTGGGTCTGTCGACCGACCAGCTGGTCGAGGCGGTGAGGCCGGCCCACGCCCTGGTGGTCCGCTCGGCCACCACGGTGGACGCCGAGGTCCTGGAGGCCGGGCGGCAGCTGGTGGTGGTGGGGCGGGCCGGGATCGGCCTGGACAACGTGGACGTGGCTGCCGCCACCCGTAGGGGGGTCATGGTGGTCAACGCCCCCCAGTCGAACATCCTGTCGGCCGCCGAGCACACCATGGCCCTCCTGCTGGCCCAGGCCCGCAACATCGCCCCGGCCCACCAGGCCCTCACCACGGGGAGGTGGGAGCGCTCCCGCTGGGAGGGGGTCGAGCTCCACGGCAAGACCCTGGGGGTGGTGGGACTGGGCCGGGTGGGCGCCCTGGTGGCCCAGCGGGCCCTGGCCTTCGGTATGCGCTTGTGCGCCTACGACCCCTTCGTGTCCGACGACCGGGCCCGCCAGATGGGAGTGGAGCTGATGGACCTCGACGACCTGATGGGCCAGTCCCACTTCATCACCGTCCACCTGCCCAAGTCCCCCGAGACGGTGGGCCTGATCGGCAAGGAGCTGCTGGCCAGGGCCCGTCCCGGGCTGCGCATCGTCAATACCTCGAGGGGTGGCATCGTCGACGAGGAGGCGCTGGCCGAGGCCATCCGATCGGGCCAGGTGGCGGGGGCCGGCCTGGACGTCTTCGCCACCGAGCCGTGCACCGACTCGCCCCTGTTCGCCCTGGAGGGCGTGGTGGTGACCCCGCACCTCGGAGCCAGCACCCGGGAGGCCCAGGACAAGGCCGGCATCACCATCGCCGAGCAGGTCCGCCTCGCCCTGGCCGGGGAGTTCGTGCCCTTCGCGGTGAACGTGAGGGCGGCCGAGGCGTCCGAGACCGTGCGGCCCTACCTCCCCCTGGCCGAGCGCCTGGGGCGGATCCTGGCCTCCCTGGAGGAGGGGCTGCCCGACCACCTGGAGATCGAGTACCAGGGGGGGCTGGCCGGCTACGACACCCGCATCCTCACCCTGTCGGTGCTCAAGGGCCTGTTCGGGGCGGGGACCGAGGAGCCGGTGTCCTACGTCAACGCCCCCCAGCTGGCCGAGGAGAGGGGCCTGCAGGTCAAGGAGTCCACCACCACCGTCACCCGGGACTTCGTCAACCTGGTGACCCTCCGCAGCGCCAGCCACGCCCTGGCCGGCACCCTGACCGGGCCGAGGGAGGAGGCCCGGATCGTCATGGTCGACGACCACACGGTCGAGATCCCCCCCGCCCGCCACATGCTGGTGGTTCGCAACGACGACCGGCCGGGCATGATCGGCCTGGTCGGGTCGGTGCTGGGCGACTCAGGGGTGAGCATCACCAACATGAACGTCGGGCCGTCCGCCCAGGGGAACACCGCCCTGATGGTCCTCTCCACGGCGGGACCGACGGCCCGGGAGGTGCTCGACCGCCTGGTGGGGGCACCGGGGATCCTCGAGGTCCACAGCGTCACCTCCGAGTAGTCACCTCAAGAGCAGCGTTACTTCCCGGACAGCTTGGCCAGGCCCTCGACCAGGATGGACTGGGCCTTCTTGATCCCCACCGCCGCCCCCGCGACAGTGCCACCCATGAGCACCAGCTTCACCACCGTCTTGATCACGAACCGGCGGACCCGCCTCTTGATCTTGCGCCTCTTGTGCTCCAAGCTCCTTATCGCCACCTGATCCCCCTCGCTGTAGGACCCACCATCGCCTGCGCTCCGGCTCTGGCGAGGGAGCCGGTGAGGCGTGGGTGGGCGAATGGCCTTGACGGCAACGTGGCTATTTTGCCAGGATGGTCACCATAATGCTTCACAGTCGCCCCCGTCACCTCCTGCTTACCTGACGGCGAACGCCTCACGCGTTCGCCACCGCCTCCTGCGCCCAACGGCCCAGGAGGTTTTTTTATAGCCAGCGACCGCCACTTCTACCCTTGGGAGCCAGCCATGCCCGACCAGTTGACCATCTTCGACACCACCCTCCGGGACGGCGAGCAGGCACCGGGCATCTCCCTCGACGTAGCCGAGAAGCTGGAGATCGCCGAGCAGCTGGCCCGGCTCCGAGTCGACGTCATCGAGGCCGGCTTCCCGGTGGCCAGCCCCGGAGAGTTCGAGGCGGTGCAGGCCATCGCCCGCAGCGTGGACGGCCCCGTCATCGCCGGGTTGTCCCGCACCCATCGGGCGGACGTGGACCGCTGCTGGGAGGCGGTGCGAGACGCGGCCCGGGCCCGCATCCACATCTTCATCTCGACCAGCCCCAACCACATGCAGCACATGTTGAAGATGAGCCCGGCCCAGGTGCTGGTCGAGACCCGGTCCAGCGTGGAGCGGGCGAGGGAGCATACGCCCGACGTCGAGTTCAGCCCCCAGGACGCCACCCGGACACCGATCGACTTCATGCTGGAAGTCCTCCAGGCGGCGGTGGAGGCCGGGGCCACAACCCTCAACATCCCCGATACGGTCGGGTACGGCATCCCGTGGGACTTTGGGGACCTGATCGGCCACGTTCGGGAGTCGGTCCCGGGTGACTACGTGATCTCCACCCACTGCCACAACGACTTGGGCCTGGCCGTGGCCAACAGCCTGGCCGGCGTCAAGGCCGGAGCCCGCCAGGTAGAGGTATGTGTCAACGGCCTGGGCGAGCGGGCCGGCAACGCCTCCCTCGAGGAGGCGGTCATGGCCCTGGCCATCCGGCCCGACCAGTTCGACGGTGTGTGGACCGGGGTTCGCGCCGAGGAGCTGGCCCGGACCTCCCGGCTGGTCAGCCGGCTCACCGGCTACCCGCTGCAGTACAACAAGGCGGTCGTAGGCCGCAACGCCTTCGCCCACGAGTCCGGTATCCACCAGCACGGGGTGCTGGCCGAGCGCAGCACTTACGAGATCATCGACGCCGCCAGCGTGGGCCAGCAGGGCAGCCAGATCGTGCTGGGCAAGCACTCCGGCCGCCATGCCTTCGCCGACACCTTGGCCAAGATGGGCCTGTCCGTGCACGGCGACGCCCTCACCTCGGCCTTCGTCCGGTTCAAGGAGCTGGCCGACCGCAAGGTCACCCTCACCGAGGCAGACCTGGAAGCCATCGTGGCCGAGGAGCTGGGGACCAGCGTCGAGGCGGAGTTCGTGCTGGAGTCCCTCGAGGTGGTAGGAGGCACGGTGGGAGTGCCGAGGGCCAGCGTGGTGGTCAGCCTGGCCGGGACCAAGTCGGAGGCCACGGCCGAGGGTGACGGCATGATCGACGCAGCCTGCCAGGCCATCCGGGCCGCCACCGGCGTGGAAGGCACCCTCACCGGCTTCAACGTCTCGTCGGTCACCAGTGGGGTCGACGCCCTGGGCGACGTGGTGGTCCACCTCCAGGCCGGCGAGCTCAAGGTCTCGGGCCGGGGCGTCTCGACCGACGTGGTCGAGGCATCGGCTCGGGCCTACCTCAACGCCACCAACCGGGTGGTCCGGGCCTCCGCCCGCAACGAGGAGCGCCGCACCGAGGTGGGGCCCTAGGCTCGGTCGCCGTGCCCGAGCCTTCCCCGCCCGCCCCTCTCCCGTCCGAGCCGCCCGGTTCTTCCCCGCCGGAGGGCAACCAGGCGGAGCCCGGCGAGCGACCGGTCAGGCGCACCTGGCGCCGGGCCAGCCAGCCCAACTCCGACGCCGCCGGCCCGGGCGCCCCGGCCGACCCGGCCCAGAAGGCCGCGGCGGCCGACGAGGCGGCCAGGAAAGCCCGCTCGGCCGACGAGGCGGCCAGGAAATCCCGCTCGGCCGACGAGGCGGCCAGGAGGGCCCGGCGCCTGCCGAGCGCGGAGGCCACCGGGTGGCTCCGGCCCCTCTGGGTGGCGGCCGGGGCAGTGCTGGTGGTGGGTCTGGTCGTGGCCCTGGCGGTGACCAGCGTGCGCCTCGCCCATCGGGATGCGGTGGAGTCGACCCGGTCGGGTGCCCTGGCGGCCGCCCGGACCTACTCAGTCGAGGTCGCCAGCTACGACTACGCCGACCTGGCCCAGAGCCTGAGCGCGGTCCTCCAACACGCCACCCCGTCCTTCAAGCAGCAATTCGAGAGCACCAGCCGGGCGCTCGAACCGGCGATCCTGGAGTACCAGGGGATCGCCAGGGCCACCGTGCTGCAAGCCGGGGTGGCCCAGTCCACCGGCGACCAAGCCACCGTCGTCCTCTTCCTCGACCAGACGATCACCAACGCCCGCCTCCGCCAGCCGCAGGTCAACCACGACCGGATGGTGATGAGCCTGACCCGTCAGGGTGGGCAGTGGCTGATCAGCCGGGTGTCCCTGGCCTAGGCGTTCAACCGGGTGTCCCTGGCCTGGGCGTCCAGCCTGGCGCCGCTGGCCTGGGCGTCGTCGGTGGGCCCATGGCTCTGGTCCTCGCCGGCAGCCCCTGAGGACGCTCAGGGTATGGCCGCTCCGATGTAGTCGGGCCACAGATAGGGCTCCACCCGGACGAAGGCCCCGGTGTGCGGAGCGTCGATCATGAGGCCGTTGCCGATGTACAGCCCGACGTGGGTGGGCCCGGTCGGCGGCCCGAAGAAGACCAGGGCACCAGGCGTGAGCGGCGCGCTGGGAGACAGATGGGGCAGGGCTGCCCACTGCGCCTCGGAGGTCCTGGGGATCTGGAGGCCCAGCTGGGCGTAGACCCACTGGACCAGACCGGAGCAGTCGAAGCCCACGTTGGCCGTCACCCCACCCCAGACGTAGGCGGTGCCCAGCTGGCTCATGGCCAGCTGCACGGCGTTGCCGGACACGCCGTGGCCCTCGTAGAACGAGGCCAGGGCCTGGACCTCGTCCCCGTAGGACGCCAGGTGGTTGTAGGCGAAGAGGGCCTGGCTCAGCGTCGCCGGCTTGGCGCCGCCGTTGGTGCAGAGATACCTGGCGGCGGCGTACACCGAGTCAGCCGGGTCCCACGGGCTGGGCGGGTTGGCGGATCCGGGCGGGTTGGCTGCCTGGTCGCTGGCCACCGGGTGGTCGTATGCGAAAAATGTCCCTCCCGCCTGGCCCCCTATGCCCACCTGCATGGGGCCGGCCGCCCCAGCCGGGTTGGCGCCGGACTTCACCCCGGGGAGGTTGGACTGCCCGAAGTCGGACTCGACCGCCCCGATCCCGGACAGGATCGCCCACGGCAGGCCGGGGCAGGTGGCCGCCGCCTGGTGGTCGAGGGTGAGGTACTGGAGGGGGATCTGAGAGGTCGGGGTGGCGACCGGGACCACCAGGCCGACCACCGGGCCGGAGACCTGCTGGGCCGGGGCCGCTCCGAACAAGTGGGCGTCACCGAAGGCAGCCACGCCACCGCCGGAGGTGGCCAGCCAGTAGCCGCCGCCGTCCGGCGTGGAGGTGAGCCCCACCACCCCGCTGGTCACATGCTGGGCCGAGCCGACCCCGAACGAGCGGGCGTCGCCGAAGGCGGCGACCCCTCCGTCGGCAGTGGCCACCCAGTAGCCCTGGCCGTCGGGGGTGGCGGTCAGGCTGACCGCCGGGGCGGCCAGCTGGGAGCCGGCCAGGGAGCCGAAGAAGGCGGCGTCGCCGAAGGACTGGACCCCTCCGTCGGCGGTGGCCACCCAGTAGCCCTGGCCGTCGGAGGTGGCGGTCAGGCCGACCGCCGGAGTGGCCAGATGGGTTGCCGCCGCCGAGCCGAAGAAGGCGGCGTCGCCGAAGGAGTTGACCCCTCCGTCGGCAGTGGCCACCCAGTAGCCCTGGCCGTCGGGGGTGGCGGTCAGGCTCACCGCCGGAGCGACCAGGTGGGTGTTGGCGGCCGAGCCGAAGAACTTGGCGTCCCCGAAGGAGTTGACCCCACCGTCGGCGGTGACCAGCCAGTAGCCCCCACCGTCGGGAGTGGCCGTGACCCCGACCACCTTGGCGCCGACCGGCTGGGCGGGGAAGGCGTGGGCGTCACCGTAGGAGTAGACCGAGCCGGCCGCGTTGGCCAGCCAGTAGCCCTGGCCGTCGGCCGCCGAACCTCCGACCGGCGCCAGGAGGGACGCCAGGGCGGGCCCGCTGGCAGCCGGGCCCGGGGCCGGGCTCGGTGAGGCGGCGGGCGTGGCCGGTGCCGCCTTGGCGATGGTCGGGGCGGCGGGCGTGGAGCGCGGTGGTGCAGTGGTGGTGGTGGTGGTGGCCGGCTTCACCGTGGTGGGCGGGCAGGGGGTGGTCGATCCGGGCTGGGCGGACTTGGTGCCGGTCTGGCCGGTGGGGGAGGGGCTGGTCCCTGGTCGACTGGTGGTGGTGGACGGGGCAGGGGTGGCGTTGGCCTTGGTCGAGCTCGAGCAGCCGCCGGACGACGTGGAGCCCGACTTGGGGGAGGTGGTGGTGGTGGTGGTCGCGCCGGGCCGGGTGGTAGTGGGTGCGCTGGCGGTGCCGGGCTTCGCGGTGGCGGCCGGCTGGGTGGTGGTGGTGGCCGGGCTGGTGGGGTGGGGCAGGCCCGACCCCAGGAGCTGCTGGAGGGACTGGAGAAGGCTTGGAACCGGCGCACTCGTCACCGGCGGAGAGCTGGCCCCGGCCGCCTGCAGGGGAGCGTAAGCTGTGACCGCTCCGACCAGGCCGACCAGCGTCAGCCCAGCCGCCCCCGCCGCCCGGCCGCGTCGGTTGACTCCACCCCCAGCTCTATCGATCATGGCGGCGCAGGTTAGCGCAAATGGCGCGTGCCATGCAGGGTCGATCCGTCGCCAGTGCCAGCCCGCCCTGCTCGCCTGCCGCTGCCCGCCCGCCGGGAGGCGATCAGGCGGGGATCCTGGTTGTCGGGAGCCACCTCGGTCGTTCGGACTCGTGGGCGCTGATCTCGTCGGCGCGGCGCTGGGTCAGGGCGATGTCGTCCAGTCCCTCCACCAGGCGCTGCCTGGCTGACTGGTCCAGGGTGAAGGATGCCCCGATGCCAGCGGCCGGTGCTTCTATCCATCCCCGCTCGACGTCAACCGTCACCTCAAGGTGAGGGTTGGCCAGGACCGCCTCGAGCAGGGCCTGGCCGACGGCGGCATCCACCTCCACCGGCACCAGGCCGGCCCTGGACGCGTTGGCCCGGAGGATGTCGCCGAACCGGGGAGACACCACCGCCTGGAACCCGTAGTCGGTCAGGGCCCACACCGCGTGCTCCCGCGAGGAGCCGACGCCGAAGTTGGGTCCGGCCACCAGGATCACCGCGCCGGCGTAGCGCGACTGGTTGAGCACGAAGTCGGGGTCGTCCCGCCACTCGGCGAACAGGCCAGCCCCGAACCCCGTCCGCTCCACCCGCTTGAGCCAGTCGCTGGGGATGATCTGGTCGGTGTCGACGTCGGACCGCTGGAGGGGAAGGGCGGTGCCGCTCACCACCCTTACCGGCCGCATATGACCACCGGGCCCATGGCGAGCACGCTAGGCCAGCTCGGCCGGAGCGGCGAACCGCCCGGCTACCGCAGTGGCCGCCGCCACCGCCGGCGACACCAGGTGGGTGCGCCCGCCCCGGCCCTGGCGGCCCTCGAAGTTGCGGTTGGAGGTCGAGGCGCAGCGCTCGCCGGGACCAAGCTTGTCGGGGTTCATGGCCAGGCACATCGAGCAGCCGGCCTCCCTCCACTCGAAGCCGGCGGACACGAACACCTTGTCCAGCCCTTCGGCCTCCGCCTCGGACTTCACCCGGCGGGAGCCGGGCACCACCAGGGCCCTCAGCCCGGCCCGCACCCGGTGACCCTCCAGCACGGCCGCCGCCGCCCGGAGGTCCTCGATGCGGGCGTTGGTGCACGAGCCGATGAAGACGGTGTCCACCGGGATGTCCCGCACCGCGGTGCCGGGGCTCAGGTCCATGTAGGAAAGGGCACGGGATGCGGCCTCCCGTGCGGCCGGCTCCGGGAAGGCATCGGGGTGGGGCACCGTCCCTTCGAGGGGCACCACCTGAGCGGGATTGGTGCCCCAGGTGACATGGGGCGAGATCTCGGCCGCGTCGATGCCGACGGCCGTGTCGAAGCTGGCGTCGGGGTCGCTGACCAGGCTGCGCCAATCGTCCAGGGCGGCTTCCCAGGCAGCCCCGTGGGGAGCATGGCGCCGGCCCTCCAGATAGGAGAAGGTGATGTCGTCGGGAGCGACCATGCCGGCCTTGGCGCCGGCCTCGATGCTCATGTTGCATACCGTCATCCGGCCCTCCATGGACATCGAGGCGATGGTCGAGCCTCGGTACTCGATGACGTGGCCCATGCCGCCACCGGTGCCGATGCGGCCGATCACGGCCAGGATGACGTCCTTGGCCACCACGCCGGCCGCCAGGTCCCCCTCCACCGTCACCGACATGGTCCTCGGCCGCCGCTGGGGCAGGGTCTGGGTGGCCAGCACGTGCTCCACCTCGCTGGTCCCGATGCCGAAGGCCAGGGCTCCCAACGCCCCGTGGGTCGAGGTGTGGCTGTCTCCGCACACGATGGTCATGCCCGGTAGGCACAGGCCCTGCTCCGGGCCGATGACGTGGACGATGCCCTGGTCGGCATGGCCCATGGGGTACAAGGTGATGCCGTGCTCGGCGCAGTTGGCCGCCAGCACCTCGAGCTGGCGGGCCGAGACCGGGTCGGCCACCGGTGCCTCGATGTCTTGAGTGGGCACGTTGTGGTCGGCGGTGGCCAGGGTCAGGTCAGGGCGGCGCACCCGGCGGCCAGCCAGGCGCAGTCCCTCGAAGGCCTGGGGAGAGGTGACCTCGTGGACCAGGTGGAGGTCGACGTAGAGCAGGTCGGGATCGTCGCCGGCCATCACCTCCGGGCCGCCTGCCGGGCGGCTCATGGGCACCACATGGCGCTCCCAGACCTTCTCGCTGAGCGTCCTGGCGGTCACCTCCCCACCTCGACGATCTCCACCCGGAGGACTCCTCCAGGAGCCTGGTACTCGACCGTCTGGCCCGGGGCACGACCCATCAGCGCCTGGCCCAGCGGCGAGCCGGGCGAGATGACCGAGACGTCGTCGCGGCGCTCCTCGATCGACCCGATCAGGTAGCGCTCGACCTCCTCGTCACCCTGGTAGCGCAGCCCGACGACCGTTCCCGTGGAGATGGTGCCTCCCTGGTGGTCGGCGTCCACCACCACCGCCTGGCCCAGGAGGGTTTGCAGCTGGCGGATGCGGGCCTCCATCTTCCCCTGGCTGTCCCTGGCCGCGTGGTAGTCCCCGTTCTCCGACAGGTCGCCCAGAGCCCTGGCCGCCTCGATGGCCCGGGCCACCTCCACCCGGCCCCGGGTGGTGAGGCCGTCCAGCTCCTCCACCAGGCGACGGTGGGTCTCGGGGGTGAGTTGGATATCGCTCATTGCCATCGAGGCTATCGTCCGAGGGCAGCCCGGCGGTTTCCGTCAGGCTGGCCAGACGTGGGGAGAACGGGTTGGCACGACACAGGGTCGGACTCATCGGGGGCGACGGCATAGGCCCGGCAGTGGTGGCCGAGGCGCTCAAGGTGGTGGCCGCCGCTGGCGTGGCGCTGGACACCGTGGACTACGACCTGGGGGCCGATCGCTACCTCCGCACCGGCGAGATCCTGCCGGAGGCGGTGCTGGACGAGCTGCGGGGCCTGGACGCCCTCCTGCTGGGAGCGGTGGGGCCACCCCTTGGCAGCCGGGCGGTCCCGGCCGGGGCCCTGGAGCGGGGCCTGCTCCTGCGGCTGCGCTTCGAGCTCGACCTCTACGTCAATCTGCGGCCGTTCACCTCGGGGGCAGGGGCCCTGCACCCGGGGCTGGACTTCACCGTGGTCCGGGAGAACACCGAGGGTGCCTACGCCGGCGAGGGCGGCTGGCTGCGCCGGGGAACACCCGCCGAGGTGGCCACCCAGGGCTCGGTCAACACCCGCTTCGGCGTCGAGCGCTGCGTCCGCTACGCCTTCGAGCTGGCCGGCCGCCGGGCCCGCCAGCACCTGACGCTGGTCCACAAGGCCAATGTGCTCACCTTTGCCGGGGACCTGTGGCTAAGGACCGTCGACATCGTGGGGGCCGAGCACCCGGAGGTGGCCACCACCTACCAGCACGTGGACGCGGCTTGCATCCACCTGGTCGAGTCGCCCGGACGCTTCGACGTGATCGTCACCGACAACCTCTTCGGCGACATCCTCACCGACCTGGCGGGGGCGGTGACCGGCGGCATCGGCCTGGCTGCGTCGGCCAATCTCAACCCGGCCCGCACCGGGCCCTCCCTGTTCGAGCCGGTCCACGGGGCGGCCCACGACCTCGTGGGCACCGGCCGGGCCAACCCGCTGGCTGCCATCCGCTCGGCCGCCCTCATGCTCGACCACCTGGGCGAGGCCGACGCCGCCGCCCGGATCACCAAGGCCGTCGTCGAGTGGTCCGCTGACCCATCGGGGCCGGCCGCCCACCAGCATCGGACAACCGCTCTCGGCACCGCCCAGATCGGCGATGCCATCGCAGAAAGGCTGTAGCCATGCCGATAACCGCCACCGAGAAGATCTGGATGGACGGCCAGCTGGTGGACTGGGACGAGGCCCGCATCCACGTGCTCTCCCATACCCTCAACTACGGCTCGGGCGTGTTCGAGGGGATCCGGGCCTACATGACTTCGGCGGGACCAGCCGTATTTCGACTGTCAGACCACATCACCAGACTGCTCGACTCGGCTCGAGTCTTCCTGATCGACGTGCCGTTCTCCCATCCGGAGCTGGTCTCGGCGGTCAAGCAGGTGGTGGCGGTCAACGGGCTGAGCGCCTGCTACATCCGTCCGGTGGTCTTCCTGGGCTACGGCGAGATGGGGCTCAACCCGTTGCCGTGCCCGGTCAACGTGGCCATCGCCGCCTGGGAGTGGGGGACCTACCTGGGCGACGAGGGGGTGGCGACGGGAGTGCGGGCCAAGATCAGCTCCTGGCAACGCCACGACCCCAACGCCGTGCCTCCGGCGGCCAAGGGCACGGGCATGTACATCAACTCCTCGCTGGCCAAGGTGGAGGCGCTCAAGGCCGGCTACGACGAGGCTGTCTTGTTGTCGCCACAGGGATACGTGAGCGAGTGCACCGGCGAGAACCTCTTCGTCGTCAAGGCCGGTCGGATAGTGACCCCCCCCGTCTCGGCGGGAGCCCTGGCCGGCATCACCCAGGCATCGGTCACCACCATCGCCAGGGACCTCGGCTACCCGGTGGAGGCAGCCAATCTGCTGCGGACCGACTTGTACCTGGCCGACGAGGTCTTCTTGTCAGGCACGGCGGCCGAGGTGGTGCCCATCCGCTCCGTCGACGACCGGGTGGTGGCCGACGGCCGGCCGGGGCCGGTGACCCGCCAGGTACAAGAGGTCTTCCGCGCCGCGGTGCACGCCGAGGTGGCCGAGTACAAGGACTGGTGCGAGCATGTCGGCTAGCTGGCCGATCGGTAGGCAGCCGGGACGCCCCGCCTGGGTCGGCGAGCGGACCCGGACGGGCGAGCGTACCGGGGCGGAGCCATGACCCAGCCTGACTACGTGCCCGTCACCAGCGTCAACCAGGTCCGCCCGGTAGACCAGCTGCCGACGCCGGCCCCCTGGATCCCGGACCGTCCGGGCGAGGTGCGGGGCGCCGATCACCCCTCGGGGCCAGGCATGGGCACGCCTGGGCCGGACCAGGGGTACGCGCTGCGCCTGGCCCGGGTCTTCGTGGACCAACTGGTGCTGGCCGAGGGGGAGCGGGCCGAGGACACCATGGCCGGATGCCTGGGGGTGGCCCTGCGACGGGCGGCCGCCTTCGGCCGGGCACCGGTGGTCCACGACTGGGCCCTGGCCCTTACCGTCTGGGGCTTCCTCGGGGGTGCCCCCGAGGACCTGGTCGCCTATCGCCGCCCCTTGTTCCTCGGTGCCTCCCACGACTACTGGGACCAGCGGGTCATCACCGACCGGGTGGCGGAGGCGACCCTGCGCCTCACGCCGGCGCAGGGGCGGGAGCACCTGGCGGACTGGCGCCAGCTGCTGGTGGTTCCTCCAGCTCCCACAGCTTGATCCCTCCGAGGATCCCCGCCGCGTTGTCGACCAGGGTCACGCCTTGGGGGACGTGGCCACTCAGCCGGGAAGAATTGCCCCCGCCGATGAACAGGTGGTCGTAGTGGAGCAGGGAGTAGAGGACATCGATGGTGGCGAGCACCCGCCGCCGCCACGTCTTGTTGCCCACCTCCAGGCGGGCCGCCTCGCCCAGGCGCTCGTCGTAGGTCTGGCCGTCAGCCAGCGGATGGTGGGCCAGCTCCAGATGGGGGGCCAGCCGGCCCTGCCAGAACAGCCCGGTCCCCACCCCGGTCCCGAGCGTGACCACCAGCTCGAGGCCGTGGCCGGTCACGACCGCCGCCCCCTGGAGGTCGGCGTCGTTGGCCACCCGGGTGGGGCGCCCCAGCCGAGCGGCCAGCGCCCCGGCCAGGTCGAAGCTGGACCACGCCTCGGCCAGGGTCTTGTCGACCTTGGACCCGGGGCCCCTGGTGGTGACGAAGTGGGGAGCAGTCAGGACCCGGCCCTCTCGGACCACCCCCGGGAAACCCACGGACACCCGGTGGTAGCTGGTCACGGCCGGCGGCGGGCAGGGTGGGCGCGCCGTGCCCTCCGGTGCGCCTGCGGCGGCCCCGCCCGGGGCGGCGAGGCCGCCAGCCAGGTCGGCCACGGTGTCGACCAGGCGACCGGGCGGCATGGGGTAGGTGGTGGCGACCCGCGCCCGAGGCGTCACCATCCTCCCGGTGTCGTCCAGCACCGCCGCCTTGATCCCCGTGCCGCCGATGTCCACGGCGAGGGTGACAACCGGAGATCCCGCTCCCGGGGGGACGGACCCAGGCAGGCCGGCCGGATCTGCCATGCGTCGAGCGTATCCGGGAGAGGTTAGGTTCGGCCCGTGACCGAGAGGCCCAGGGTTCGCTTCGCTCCCTCGCCGACCGGTTACGTCCACGTGGGCTCGGCTTGGACCGCCTTGTTCAACTGGCTGTTCGCCCGTGGCCGCGGTGGCACCTTCGTGCTGCGCATCGAGGACACCGACGAGCAGCGCAACCGGGAAGAGTGGGTCGAGGCCATCTGCTCGGGGCTGACCTGGCTGGGCCTCGACTGGGACGAGGGCCCCTACCGCCAGTCGGAGCGGCGTCAGCTCTACGACGGGGCGCTGGCCAAGCTGGTGGCGGCCGGAGCGGTCTACTGGTGCGACTGCACGAGGGAGGCGATCGAGGCTCGTACCGGGCCCAAGTCGGGCTACGACGGATGGTGCAGGGACCGAGGGCTCGGAGCCGGCCCCGGACGGGCCCTGCGCCTCCGGGTGCCCCGCTCGGGGGTCACCAGCTTCGACGACGTCATCCGGGGCCGGATCACGGTGGCCAACGAGGCAATAGAGGACTTCGTGGTGGCCAAGTCGTCGGGGGCACCGCTGTTCCTGCTGGCCAACGTGGTGGACGACATCGAGATGAGGATCACCCATGTGATCCGGGCCGAGGACCATCTGACCAACACCTCCAAGGCGGTCCTGCTGTGGGACGCCCTGGACGCCGGGCCTCTCCCGGCCTTCGCCCACCTCCCGCTCCTGGTCAACGAGCGGCGCCAGAAGCTGTCCAAGCGCCGCGACGACGTGGCCCTCGAGTGGTACCGAGACCAGGGCTACCTGCCCGCCGCCGTGTGCAATTACCTGGCCCTGCTGGGTTGGAGCCCCGAGGACGGCCGGGAGGTCCTCAGGCTGGAGGACCTGGTGGCGGAGTTCCGGCTGGCGGCGGTCGGCCACTCGCCCGCCTTCTTCGACGTGGTGAAGCTCACCCACCTCGACGGGGTCTACATCCGGGCCATGCCGGTCGAGGAGTTCGTCGAAGCCTGCCGACCCTGGCTGGACTCGGGTCCCTGGCTGCCCGAGGACCTCGACCAGGGCGCCTTCGCCAGGATGGCTCCCCTGGTCCAAGAGAGGGTGTCCACCCTGGCGGAGGTGCCTGGCTGGGTGGACTTCCTCTTCGTCGACGAGCCGGCGATCGACAGGGCGTCCTGGGACAAGTCGGTGGTCAACAACCCCGATGCGGAGCAGATGATGCAGGCCGCGGTGGGCGAGTACTCCACCTGCCGGTGGGAGGCCGACGAGCTCCACCGGGTCACTGCCGAGGTTGGCCAGCGGCTGGGCCTCAAGCTGGCCCGGGCCCAGGCCCCCATCCGGGTGGCGGTCACCGGGCGCACGGTGGGGCCGCCGCTGTTCGAGTCCCTCGAGGTGCTGGGGCGTAAACGGACGGTGGACCGGCTGACCTCGGCCCTGGCCCGCCTCCGGGGGGAGCGGACTTGACTTGCTAGGCGTGCTGAGGCCCCTTCGGCTGGTCCGCCGGGTGGTGGTCACGCTGGTGGTGGCTCTGGTGGCCTACCTGTTGGTGACAGCCGTTCAGGTCTGGTTGGTTTCCCGGCGCGACGAGGCTCGGCCCGCCCAGGCGATCGTGGTGCTGGGAGCTGCCCAGTACAACGGTCTGCCCTCTCCCGACCTGGCGGCCCGGCTCTCCCACGCCCTGTCTCTCTGGCGCCAGCGCCTGGCACCGAGGATCGTGGTCACCGGGGGCGGCGAGGCAGGTGACCGCTACACGGAGGCCACTGCCTCGGCCAACTACCTCCTGGCGCGGGGGGTACCCGACTCCGACATCCTGCGGGAGGTGGAGGGACGCAACACCTACCAGTCGCTGGCGGCCACGTCGATGTTCCTGCGCCGGTTGGGGGTCTCCCGGGTCCTGCTGGTGTCCGACCCGTTCCACATGGCCAGGATCGAGGACATCGCCGGCCAGGTGGGCCTGTCCGGCTACGGCTCCCCGACAAGGACCTCGCCGATCAGGGGAACTGCACTGGTGCCGTACTTCGCCAAGGAGACGGCGGCAGTGGCGGTCGGACGGATCATAGGATTTCGTCGGCTCGAGTACCTGCATCCCCTCGCCGCCACGGTGAGGGACGGCCGTGAACGCTTGGCTGCTCGCCGGGCTAGCCTGGATTGGCCGGTCGGGGGTGGTGTAATCGGCAACACAGCAGGTTCTGGCCCTGCCATTGGGGGTTCGAGTCCTCCCCCCCGAGCTCCGGACGGACTAGCGGTCCGGCTCGGCCCCATCGTCTAGAGGCCTAGGACACCACCCTCTCAAGGTGGCGACACGGGTTCGAATCCCGTTGGGGCTGCTGCAAAGGCCGAGGCGGGCTTGGAGCTGCCTGAGCTTGGTGACATCGATCCGCCTCGAAGGCGGCGAGGTACCGTGTAGGCGCGTCGCTCGGGGAACAGCGGCCGACTTATCGAAACGCAAGAGGCGCTCTTTCACCATGCGCCGGATGAGATCGGAGGTGTCGATCTGCCCGGACGCTGATCGGCGTCGCCCTTCGAAGCGGTCGGCGTCGAGGAGGGCGAGGAACAGCTGGAAGTCCTCGTCCTCTCCTGCGTGGGGACCTGCCGTGAGCAGCAAGAGGTGGCTTCCCGATCATCGTCACCGCGGCGGTTCCGCCACCCCTCCGGTGATTCCGAGGCGCGGTCATCGGTATCTGCGACAGCCGACCGGCGTTACGTAACGATGACGCCTGCAAGGGCGTCGGCATCAGCTGCAGCGGTCTCGGCCGGGTGGTCAGAGGGTCGGTCAGTGGAAGCTCATAGTTGTGAATGGCAAAGCAGGGATTCGCAGCGGTCCCAGAGCTCGTCTTCGAGCTGGTCGTTTCTGAACTCGCAGGGAATCTCCTTGCGCTGCTCGACGAACTTCCCGGTCATTGCTTGTGCGTCGGCACTGCTTGCTAGCCAAACCGCCGACTCGGCCCCGTCCGCAATGTTGCGGCCGCCCACCTGCTCGAGGTCGCGGCGGACTCCGGCCGGCAGATCACGGTAGAGGCTGGTTTGTGGGACGAGTCCCGGGGCCATGGCGTTGGCGGTGACGCCGCTGCCGGTAAGCCGTCGGGCCAGCGCCCAGGTGAGCAGCCGGTTGCAAGCCTTGGACTGGGCGTAGGCCTGCATGCCGTCGTAGTGGCGTTGGGTGAACTGCAGGTCCTCCAGATCCGGGTGGCTGGCGAAGGTGGACGCCACGTTGACCACGCGCGCCGGCGCAGCGGCCAACAGCGGCTTGATCAGCTCTGCGGTCAACAGGTGATAGCCCAACACGTTGGTGGCGAAGACAAGCTCGATGCCATCGGCGCTCTCCTGGCGCTCGGCGCGGAGAGTGGCGGCATTGTTGACCAGCACGTCTAGGGTGGAGTACCGGTCTTGGTAGGCCTGCGCGAACGCCCGAATAGAACATTGGCTGGACGTGTGGACCGCCATGACGACAGGGGCGGCTCGGCTGGCGCCGGCGGCCGTGGTCTCGGCGGCGATCTCGTTGGCTACTTGCTGGGCGCGCTCGGCGTCACGGCAGGCCAGCACCACGTCGGCTCCCAAATGGGCGAGCCTGGTTGCGATCTGGCGACCGATGCCCGAGGTCGCACCAGTGATAACGACGCGCTTACCGTTCATGTTCTGCATGGCTTGCTCCTTGAGGTGAGTGACGGATCTGTGGGCGGGGTTGGGTCAGGCGTTCGCGGTGCCGGCGGGGCCCTGTCTTCGTCCTCGACACCGTCAGCGCCGATAGCCTGCGCGATCAGTTCGTCGAGCATCGGCTGGCCGGGCTGCGGCGGGGTGCTGCAGTCGGGCATGGCGCGCAGCATCTCGAAGGCGCGCTCGATATGCGCCGGTCCGATGGTCGGCCCGTGGACGGTGGCGATATTGGTGACGCCAATCTGTTCGATCTGACGGCAGGTGGCGCTGAACCGGTCCCGGTCGACAAGAGACACCCATGGGCTGTTCCAGCTCTGGAAGGTGGCGAATCCGTCTGCCCAAAAGTCCGGATCGAGGTCGGCGACGAACTCGGTGGCCGCTGGGACCGGGCTGGCGTAGCAGTCCGAAGCCCAGTAGACGCCGGTGGTCGAGTCGAACAGGCCCCTGGTCGTTGGAGCGTCGTAGAGGGGCGGACGAAGCGCGGCGAGGCGGCGGTCGCCGGCATCGAAGCTTTCCCCGTTCCCCACCCATCGCCACCGGGTCGGGGGGACGTCCAGGCGGTCGACGGCCAGCCGGTCGGTCATGAACCACGTCGTTACCAGCGTGGCGTGGGGGCAAGCCGCCATCACCTCGTGCAGGTTGCCGCAATGGTCGGCGTCCTCGTGACTGAGGAACACCCAGCGCACGTCGGCCGGCTCGACCAGGCCGAACAGGTCCTCGAGGTACTGCTCGCGGTTGATCGCGCATCCGGTGTCAACGACCACCGGCTCGGCCCCACGGATGACCATCGCGTTCAGGTGGACCACTACAGGAGCGACCCCCTCGCCGTACGTGGCTTGGATGACGAACGTTTCGGGTGCGATCTGTACCGGCGGTTTGCGTACCGGCTGAGGGGTGGTAAAGCTGCTCACGGACCTTCTCCCTTCACTGGCCGAGTGCTGACATCGGTCAGCATGTGGGAACCGGGCAACGGGCGCTATCCCACGGGCCTGGGTATTTCACCGCCGTAAGGTTGTGGCAGGGCCACCACCCCCACCTTTCTGGGATACCGTCGCTGCTCGTCCCCTGCAATACTGCGCTGGTGGCCAGTGCTCTCACCGACGAGCGGGTTCGGCGCGATGTCGACGTACTAGCCCACGCCGGCCTGGACGTCGCCACCTTCCTGGCCGAGGTGCACGACTCCCTACGCCGGGCCGTGCCTTCCTGCGCTGGCTGCGTGGCCACCATCGATCCGGCGAGCCTCTTGATGACCGGCACCTTCAAGTTCGGCGACCTCGCTGACCGCCACGAGCACGACCGCGAGTGGGGGCTCGTCGAGTACGGTCAGCCGGAGCCGTCAAGCTTCAGCGAGCTAGCCGTGGCCGGTATCCCTGCCGCCGGAGTGCACCAGATGACCGGCGGTGAACTCCAGCGTTCCCCACGGCTGCATGAGTTCGTCCACCCCAATCTTGGCTACACCGACGAGCTCCGGCTGCTCGCCCGCTCCGACGGGCGGGTGTGGGGCGGGCTCGCGCTCTTCCGCGACCACCCGGCTAGACCTTTCAGCGCCGAGGACGTCAGGTTCGCCTCCTCGCTGTCATCGCTTTTCGCCAGCGGGCTGCGAACCGGCCTCCTCAGCCGTCTGGCCGCCGCGCCAGCGCCAACCTACCTCAGCGGGCCGGCCGTGATCATCGTCGACAGCGAGGATCGGGTAAGCCAGGTCAGCGCGGGCGCACAGGCCCGCCTCGACGAGTTGCGCAGCGACAGGGACGCCCCTACCCCGACGGCTGTGCTCGGCTCGCTCATCGGAGCCGCCCGCCGCTATGCGGCCGGTCAGACGAATGTGCTCGCACACAGCCGTGTGCGGCTGGGCAGCGGGCAGTGGGTGGTGCTGCACGCGTCCCCGCTCTCCGGCCCCGCCGGCAGCACCGGCAACGTCGTGATCACCATCGAGGAGGCCCGGCCGCCCGAGATCGTGCCGCTGGTAGTCGCCGCCTTCGGGCTCACCCGCCGGGAACGTGACGTCGTCCAACTCGTCCTTCAGGGCCTCGAAACAAGGCAGATCGCAGTCACGCTCCACCTATCGGGCTACACCGTCCAAGATCACCTGAAGTCCGTGTTCGACAAGGCGAACGTCTGCAGCCGCCGCGAGCTGGTCACCCGGGTGTTCTTCGACCAATACGTTCCTCGCTTCGGAGGAGAACTTGGGCCTTCCGGGTGGTTCATCAGCGACTGACGGCGCGCTCAACGGAGCCCGTGTCCACGGCCGCCGGAGATGCGGCGGTTGGCCTTCATCGGCATCGCGCAGCGGTTCGGTATCCCCTTGATGTGGCGGCGGCCGTGCTCGATGCGCCGGGCGCGGCTTGGCGCACCACCGTCAACGGGCAGATCGGTGAGCTGGGAGAGCTGATCGCACGCGCCCAGGTAGTCCAACGTTTTCTCGCGAACGCCCTCATGTGCCCAGCTGAGCACCGGCCCGCGACTGCCGGTTCATGACCGAAACACTGGACCGGCTCCTGGATGGCACGCCGTTCGACCAGCTCGCGGCCGAACACATCGACCTCGGTGGCCCTTCCCCGCCGGACCCATAGCCCCACGGTGCCATCGTCTTGGTGGACCGCTGACCGATTGCCTTCCTACCTTCTCGAACCGGGAGAGCGCCGCCGGCTTGGCGCGGCCGCGGCCGGACACAGCGGACACCGCGACGTCTCCGAGCGCATCGAGGAGATCCTCGCGGCTGAGGTCGCCCGATAGCGGCCTTGGTCGTCGACGCCGGCCCTCTCTACGCCTACGTCGACAGCGACGACACGCATCACGCCGAGTCGTTGGCGCTGCTCGAGATGCACCCCGGCCCGCTGATCGTCCCCACGCTCGTGGTGACCGAGGTTGTCTACCTGCTGGCCACGCGTCTCGGCACGGATCCCGAGGTGCGGTTTCTCGGGGACCTTGCAAGCGGGGCGTTCAGCGTTGAGGCCGTGGCCGCTGCCGACTGGCTGCGCATGGCCGAGCTTGTCGCGCGCTACCGCGATCTGCCTCTTGGCACCGTAGATGCGTCGGTGGCCGCAACCGCCGAGCGCATGGGCATCACGGACATCGCCACCCTCGATCGCCGCCACTTCACTGTCGTCCGACCCCGCCACGTGGATGCCTTCAGACTGCTCCCCTGAGTGCGGATGACCGTCGCCGCTGATCGCTGATCGGCCGGCAGAGGAGTCCAGGCAGAGTCCCTTGCTGGAACTCGGCCCAGGGGGGAAGATGGGCGACCGTGACCCCGATGGAGTCTCCCGTGCCCGCGCCAGGGGCCGCGGCGCCACCCGTCAGCTCGGCCATCTACGGGATGCCCATGTTCGCCACGTTGTCGGCCTCGGATCTGGAGGCGACGACGGCCTGGTATGAGGCTGGTAGTTCCAGGATCTCCTCGTGCACCCGGCGGGTGGACCGGTCACCCCCGCCACGGGCTGCACGCTCAGCTTCGCCGCGGTGTACCAAGAGATCGACGATCTGGCCGAGCGGGCCCGGGACCACGGCGCCGGGAGGGTCGACGGGCCCGCTCGGGGTCGGTGAAGGTCGGCTCGAACACGACGACAGCGGTGGATGATGTGGTGGTGGGCATGGCGCCTCCATGAGTCGGTGGGACCCCAAGGCGCGGGCCCGCAGGCCCCGATGGATGAAGCATCTTGACCGTAGGACTCGGGAGCCGGCCGTCTGCCGCCGATCTGTCGCCTACCGGCACTCCCCCGGCCGGCCCACCAGGACCGCAATAACGCCGACTCCCGCGTCTCCCGGCTTGGTCCTGCGCCACCTCCGACCTGAGCGAGATGGAATGTTCGGAGCGGGGTAGTCCCGATGAGTCACACTGGTTGGGTGAGCGATGAAGGTCCGATGACCTGGACGGTGAGCCACTTTTCCCAGGCCAATCCAGCGGGATCAGGCCAGGGCGATGTTCCTTCCCTGCTGCGACGAGTAGCTGACACCATCGAAGGCCTAGGCAAGGTGGAGGTGATGGACATGGTCATGCACACCGAGATCACCGAGGACGGTGACTGGCACAGCATGACGGTCTACTTCCACCCCGCCAGCACGGGGTGTGGTGCATGTGGAAGCGGGGGTGGCGAGCGAGCCACGCCTTGACCGTCGGCGCCTTGTGGGTGCCGTAGTTGTCACAGACCAGATGCACCTCGAGACCGTCGGGGACCGTGTCGTCGATCTTGGCCAGGAACCTTTTGAACTCGATGGCCCGGTGACGGCGATGCAGAGCGGAGATCACTGTCCCGTCCGCGGTGTTGAACCCAGCGAAGAGCGAGCAAAGCTGCCTGTCCCTCGTGTGGGCCGTCCTCGACCGTGCGTCCAAGGGCTGGCGCGGCGTGGAGATGACGCCGGCCGTCGTCCGCCGCCTCCAGAACCTGCGGCGCGAGTTGATCGCGCCCGATGACCGACAACACAACGAGGAGGTGGACGACGGGGCTGATCCAGCGGCCGCGTAGGATGACCAACAGGAACCCGCGTCAGTCGGCTTTTACACCGTCAGCAGGACGCCACCTGGGAGAGGGTTCGAGCGAACACCGGGGCGCCGGGCGTGGACGCTGTCAGCATCACCGAGTTCGCCAGCGAGGAGAGGGCCAACCTCTACAAGCTGTGGAACCGGATGAGTTCGGGAAGCTACTTTCCTGGGCCGGTGCGGGCAGTGGAGATACCGAAGGATCATGGGACGGGGGTCCGTTTGCTCGGCGTGCCGAATGTGGCCGATCGGGTGTCGCAGACCGCAGCAGCGATGCTGCTGGAGGAGAAGCTCGAGCCGATCTTCCACCCGGACAGCTACGGCTACCGTCCTGGGCGCAGTGTCCATGACGCTCTGGCCGTGGCTCGCAAGCGCTGTTGGAAGCAGGACTGGGCGTTGGACCTTGATGTCGGGGCCTTTTTCGACAGCGTCCCCCACGATCTGTTACTCAAAGCGGTCGCTCACCACACCGACGAGCGGTGGGTCTTGTTATACATCGAACGGTGGCTCAAAGCCCCGATGTAGATGCCCGACGGGACCCTCATGCCAAGAGAGAAGGGGACCCCGCAAGGCTCTCCGATCTCGCCCCTGCTCGCCAATCTGTTCATGCACTATGCGTTCGACCGGTGGATGGACCGGGAACACCCCGGCTGTCCCTTCGAGCGCTACGCGGACGACATTTTGGCCCACTGCGACACCGAGGAACAGGCCCGAAACCTTCGGGCCGCCGTCGCTACCCGGCTCGGGGCCCTCGGCCTCGAACTGCACCCCGATAAGACGCTCTACTCGATGAACCGGGGACCGAGCGTCGTCATTCGCGCGGCCGGATGAGTCTGCCATTCCCTCGGGTGTTGT
>JAVKSQ010000035.1:14950-26077 GCA_039583615.1 Acidimicrobiales bacterium | reverse complement strand
CATCACTGGCGGAGCAGTGGTCCCATCCTCGTGGCGGAACTCACCTCAAGGTGGTCCCATGCTGCTGGCGGGCGACACGCAGGGACACCGGGCTGTCTCCTGCGTCGACCGTGGAGGATGGAGAGGTCGGCTGGCGAGGTTGACGAGGCGGATGGCGCTCGCGCCGTGAGCTATAACCGGAAGTTGTGGATGCTCGATCCGCTGAAGGGCACGACGTACCCTCCGAGTTGACCAACCAACGAGCCGCCGGATGACGCCGGCGGGGAGGAGTACGCCGATGTTGAAGCTAGTCCATGACGTCACCGCCGACGTGGCTACCGACCCCGGCGAGTTGGCCGTCGACCTCGACGAGCTGTGCCGGATTGCTGCGCAGGACATGTGGGTGGCGCTGCTGGCCGAGCGCCGTGCCTACCTCGAGGCCCACGCCGGCGAGGTTGACGACGCCGGGCGGCGCCTGGTGGTGGCCAACCGCTACGCCCGGCCCCGCCAGGTCGTCACCGGAGCGGGGGCCGTCGCGCTCACCGCACCGCGGGTGAATGACCGCCGGGAGGCCATCGCTACGGGTCGGTCATCCTGCCCGCCTACATGCGTCGCTCCCCCAAGGTGACCGAGGTGCTGCCGGTGCTGTACTTGCGGGGCCTGTCCAGCGGGGACTTCGCGCCCGCCCGAGGGAGTTCTTCGGCACCGAGGCGGCCCTGTCGGCATCGACCATCGATCGCCTGACGGTGTCGTGGCAGGCCGAGCCCGCCGCCTGGTCCGAGCGCGACCTGTCGGGGTGGACTACGTGTACTGGTGGGTCGACGGCATCCACTCCAACATCCGACTCGAAGACGACCGGCTCTGCGCGCTGGTGATAGTGGGCGTCCGCCCCGACGGCACCAAGGAGCGTCGACCATGTGGCCGGCATCCCGGTGCGCAATCCCGACGCGATGGCCCTGTCCCGCCATTGCGGGCTCACGGTGGCCACCTGCGTGCCGGCCGGCCCGGCCACCAAGGGGGGTCTGAGGCACACGCCCAGGTCGACCAGTAGCTGGGTGACGGGCTTGGAGCTCATCGACGTTCCCGGGTCGGCGTGGATGGCCAGCTGGTCGGCGTCCACGCCTTGGCGGGCGAGGGTCTCGGCCCCTGAGCTCTTCACACCGTCATGGTTGGGTGTCGCCCCTTCGGGAAGGAGCCGCCCCTTGCTGCTCTGGACGATCGGGGTCCATGTCAGGGTCCGGATTCAGGGCCGTGATAGCTGCTCGCGCTCGGCGGAGGTTTGTTTTAAGTTCCTCGATCCGGGCCTCGGCGACAGCGCGGCCGATCCGCTCCTGCTCCCTCTGCGCTATCAAGTCATCGATCCTTCGCTGTAACTGGTTAGGAATCTCTCCAGGTCCACCGGCCGTCGCCTCGAACGGAGCCTGCGTGGGGAGCGGGATATGGGGGAACTGGTGCTGGTAGGCGTTGATCAGCTGCTCCCGGGTCGATTCGGACGCGGCTAGGCGGACTTGAAACGCCTCATACGCAACTGCTGCGGTGATCTGAGCCGGTCGACTCGTGCTCGCCAGGGGAAGATCTGCCTCTCGGCGCTTCGCCACCGCCTCTCGGGAGATGCATAGGAGATCAGCCACCTGGCGAACCGTCAGCGGCGGTTCGTTTCCGCACTGGTTGCTAATCTCTTGCATTCGAACAGCCTCGGGCGTACGCTGAGAACCACATGGATGCAACTAGTCCGCAACCAGTTGCGCATGTTGACCAGCGTATCGCAGCGTTGGCCGACAAGGTCCGGAGGGACTGGCTACCGCCTATCGATCCCGCTGACTGTGCTCACCAGTTGGATACTCCGGTCACCTACCGGGAGCTACCAGCAACGCTCTGGGGTCTGCACACCGAGTGGGGTGAGGTAGTTATCAACTCCACGCTCTCCCGCCGTCGACAGCGGTTCGCGCTCGCTCACGAGCTCGGGCATGTCGTGGCCGCTCGTGGCGACGTGCCCTGGGCGGGGCGGAACGAGGAACGATTCGCAGACCGCTTTGGTCGAGAGCTGCTGGCGCCTGTTCGCTTGCTCGTAGGCGAAGCAGTCAGTGTGGAGCTGATGTGCGAACGGTTCAACGTCGAGGATCGGGTGATCCTCAGTCAGCTCGTGATGGCCGGGGTGAAGTCCGCCTTCATCTCATCCAAGGATGGCGCTGTCATATGCGGAAGCTGTGGAGACGTTCAAAGGCATGTCGGCTGCGGATGCGCCCGCTACCGGGCACCGCATCAGTCTGCTGGCGCGGCGTCTGCCTGACCCTCGCCGGCTGCGGCAGCCTGCTGATCGGTAACCGTTTGTATTCTCGCTCGGATGCTGGCCTCAAGATCCCCTCTGGCAGCCCCGACGTCCATGGCCTGGAGGCCGGCGAGCACCTCTTCCTTGTCTATCGCAACCAGCCCGTCGGCCCGAGCAACCTGATCAAACAGGGCGCTCATCAACGGGGAGTACTTCGGCGGATCGACGTACCGCGACTCAGCCTTCAAAACTGACTCAGCCGCGGCTCGGACGACGGCCCCCTGCGAAGTGGCGTGCTCAGGATGGATATAGACCGTGACTCGCCAAAGGCGCCGATGGGCCTCATTCAACGCGTGTACCCGCCGACTGTGCCGCATGTCCCATTCCTTGAGCGGCACGATCTCCCCGCGGTTTGTTCGGACCCGAATGTCCGCTTCCTTGGTCATCATCCTCGGCCGCGGCACATGAATCAGGACGTCTCCCGGTGACAAGCCGGATTCTGATGCGAGCTGATCTTCGAGCGCCAGGCGGTCCCCTGGCTCGCTATATCGATCGAAGAGTGTCTCGGCGCTGTAGGCAAGATCGTCATCTACCGCCAGGTACGCGATCTTGAACAGATCCCGCTCAAGGACGCCCCGTGCCAGCGGCTGGGAGCGCTCGGGGTGTTGAGTCGCCTGGCTCCGCTTCAGGTCGAGCGCATCATGGATGCCAGGATTGGCCAACGAATGGAGCAGCAACTCATCGCTCAGCCAATGGAAGTTGCGGTCCAGAACGTCGCTGTTCTCGCCGGTTGCAAGTCCGCCCTCGTGTACGGCGCGGCCAATCATGACCGAGGCCGCATTTTTTGAGTGGTGAAAGTAGACGCGCTCAGCCAGCTCGTAACGGTACTCCAGGACCTTGATGATCTCGGACTCGACGTCGGGTCGGGGCATACCCCTCTTGACGATATTGAGCGCGGTCCGGAAGTGGTCCTTAGCGCCGCCTTCCGTATCGTCGGTGATCGTTAGATAATCCAGATAGCGGTCGCCGACGGCTACCGGCATTCCGCAGGCGGTCAGGTCCCGCTTGACATAGTCGAGCAGGTCAGCACAAAGAGTGTTGCCGATGATGTCCGCCACGTAGGCGTACTGGCCGAGACTGATGAAGTCGGCCTCCTCTTTTGCCTTCAGGACCTTGAGGAGGAGGTCATACTCCGGAGCGTTGATGGCTTGCCGGAGCACCTCGCCTATAGAACTGTGAACGAGTAAGTTATTGAAGCGAATCTCATTGACGTCGTGGCGCTGAAGGAGGTGCAGCTCGTCCTCAAGCGTGTGACCGAATGGCACGTGCGGCAGATCGTGCAACAGCGCCCCCAGTCGAGCCAAACGTCGGCCGGCGGCATCTACCTCGACGCCACGGTAGGGGTTGCTGTTGATGGCCGCTACCATCCGCTCCGCCTCATGCAGTGCCCCAACGGAGTGCTCGAAGCGGGTGTGTATCGCCCCTCGGAAGACGACATAGCTCGTTCCAAGTTGCTTGAGGCCAGCCAGCCGCTGGAACTCGCGGGAGGCGACGATGTCGATCTCGGGGCCATAGAGGAGCACCGATCCACTGACGGGTAGGGTGAACGTCTTCGGGCTCCGGCGATCATTCTGGTAAGGGCTATCCCTCGTTGGGTTCATTGGCGCCTCACAGTCGATGGGCGTAGCGACTGTAGTTTGAGGTTGCCCAGAATTGTGGACACGGCTTATGCGGTTTGTTGCCCTGCGGGCTAAGGTTACTCGTAACCGATGGGGCTGAGGTTGCTGTCGTAGGTCTCGTAGCGGCGACCCGCTGCTGGAGGAGCCGGAGGCAGTACCCGTGGATCCTGTCTACGGGGCGCCAAGGCGGTCGGACCCCAACCGAGCCTCGACGCGCCGTGCGATCCGGTTGCTCAGCTCCTCAGCCGCCCGCTGAGTGAAGGTGAACGCCACGATCCCTTCCGGAGCGACCCCATCGGCAAGTAGGTCGGCAACGCGTTGGGACACCACCTCGGTCTTGCCGGAGCCGGCGGCGGCGATGATCTGGATGTGGCTGCCACGATGGCGCACCGCGTCGAGGGCTGCGCCGTCAAGCCGCGGTCCAGACAGATCGCTCCCTGTTTGGTTCACAGCTCAACTGTAGAGACGAGGATGTCCCGATCGGCGTGGAACTTCGGTGACGGCCCCGAGCAGCTGAGCTATGCGGCCACCTCCTTCCCGGCAGCGTAGTTGGAGGATGTATCACTCATCGGTGCCGACCGGCTCCAGGCCGGCGCCGTAGCGGCGGGTCGAGATCTTGGCCAGCATCTTGTCCATGGCCATCTTGCCGAGCAGCTCGGTGGAGGCGACCGCCTCGTAGGTCGGGAGCGCCACCTCGGCGGAGCGGTCAGCGCTGCGCACCCGCGGGCGGGTGACGTGTACCTGACGGCCGCCCAGGCTCACCAGGCCGTCGTCGGTGCCGTGGCGCACCGCCGTGCGCTCGGGGTCGTGGCGGCCCTTGGGGCCGACGAGCGCGCTCACCTCGGCGTCGAGCATGGCGGTGAGCACCTTGAGCCCGGCCCCGACGGCGAAGGCGAGCAGTCCCTCCTCCAGCTCGCCAGCGAGCTCTCCCACCGCGATGCTCACGGTGTCGGGCAGGCAGAGCGCCGCCTCGTGGGCGCTGCGCTCCTTGTCGGCCTTGGCCTTCTTCGCCGTGGTGCGGCCGGTGGTCCCGGCACGTCGGCTCGTCGTCTGGTAGTTCTTCATCTTGGCGTGTCCCCTTCCTGATCGGATGTCTTCCAGACGCCCGACACCTACCACTCGGCAGGCATCAGGTGGGGGACCGCCACCTCCAAGTTCCACCCTTAGCGGGACAACCTCGTAGAGACCGAACTGGTTGTCGCGGGTCGTCCCCAGCAGCGACCTTCCGTCGAGGCGGCTGACCGAGGTACTCCTCGAAAGCCGTCAGCGTCCCCAGAAGGTCAACGAGCCGCCCGATCCATTCCCGTACGAACGAGGTCCCACTTGGGCCGACTGGGTGCTCCACTTGGCCAGACCTTGCCGCTCTCGGCGAATCCACCCTCGGGCGCCCCCTCGGGCCGACCGAGCGCTCCGCGCTCGACGCCGCCCTCACCGACGCTAGACCCGTGCCACGGTCCCGATCCTGCCTATTGTCGTCGACGCCCTCCTCGACCCTCAGCGGCCCTCGCTCGGGTCCAGCATCGAGCAGCTACGCACCGACGGCCGGGAGGTCGGCCACGCTCTCGCCCGGCTCGTGCGCGGCGACCTCGGGGGGCGAGTCGGCCTCCTGGACGGTCCTCCTCCGTGCCTCAAACGTGCCACATCGGACGGAAAACTACGGTCGGCAAGGGTGACGACCGGTGATGGTCAGTCACCCCCGAAACCACCCCTGAGCTGCGGAGATGGCCTTTTCCGCTGGTGGGGCTAGCTGGAATCGAACCAGCGACCTCAGCATTATCAGTGCTGCGCTCTAACCGGCTGAGCTATAGCCCCCTGACGGCAGGTACCGGCGCACCGGCGCCGCAGGAGCCACCGACGCTACACCAGGGACCCCGGGATCCCGTCTAACGGTCCTCCACGTCGAAGCGCAGGCCACCCACCACGTCGCTGACCAGGTTGTAGACCACCGCCATGACCACGTTGGCCACCGTGGCGAGGGCCACCAGGATGAGGCCGACCAGGACGGTGATGAGGAACAGCTCCGACCCGACCAGGTGGAAGCTCTGGTAGCCGAAGGCCTGGTTGATCAGGTGGTCCAAGCTGCCGATGGCCCCCAGCACCGAGGCCGCCACCCACAGCACCACCCCGGCCACCAGGACGGTGACCAGCAGGGCCAGGTTGAACAGGAGCGAGAAGGCGGCCACCGTCCTCACGTCCACCCGCCGCAGGGTGCGCTGGGCGGGATCGCCCGCTGCCCTCCCGGCCTGGTCCCCCACCCTCGTGCGGTGACCGGCGTCGAATGGTCGACCGGCCCCCGCCCTGCCCCCCCGCCAGGCCCTGGCCCCATCTGGAACCCGGGACACCGGCACCTTCATCTCGTGCACCCGAAGAGACTAGTTCTCCCGTCCCTGCTCCGCAGGGTAGGGCTCCTCCGCCGACGTCAGCACCAGCGCCACCGAGGCCACGATCTGGCCGGCGTCCAGGTTCATCACTCGCACGCCGGTGGCGTCCCTGCCCTGGGACGGGATCTCCCTGACCGAGGTCCGAATGGTGACGCCCGACGAGGACACCAGCAGCAGCTCGTCCTCCAGGGCGACCATGAAGGCGGCCACCACCGACCCCCGGCGGGCAGTGAGGCGGATGCCGTGCACTCCCTGGCCTCCTCGGGACTGGCGATGGAAGCGCTCCAGCTTGGTCCGCTTGCCATAGCCGGCGTCGGTCACCAACAAGATGTCGACGTCGTCCCGGGCCACGTCGCAGGACACCACCTCGTCGTCCGCCCTGAGGCGCATGCCCCGTACCCCCGCCGCGTCCCGCCCCATGGGCCGCACCTCGTCCTCGCTGAAGCGGATGGTATGGCCGTGGCGGCTCACCAGGAACACGTCGTCTCCTCCCGCCGTCTGGATCACCCGGACCAGCTCGTCGCCGTCCCGCAGGCTGATGGCGATGAAGCCCTCTCGCCGAGACTTGTCGTACTCGGCGAAGGACGTCTTCTTCACCTGGCCCAGCCGGGTGGCGAACACCAGGAACTGATCGCTCGGGTAGTCGCGGGTGGCGACCACGGCCTGGATCGTCTCGCCGGCGGCCAGGGGCAGGAGGTTCACGATGGCGGTGCCCCGGGCGGTGCGCTCCTTCATGGGTACCTCGTGGGCCTTGAGCCGGTAGACCCGGCCCCGGTTGGAGAAGAAGAGCAGGTAGGCGTGGGCAGTGGTGTGGACGATGTGGCTGACCAGGTCCTCCTGCTTGAGGCGGGCCCCCTGGACGCCCCGGCCCCCCCTGCCCTGGGTGCGAAAAGCACCGCTGGGCATGGTCTTCACGTAGCCCGCCCGGGTCATGGTGACCACCAGCTCCTCGTCGTCGATCAGGTCCTCGGCTCCCAGCTCTCCCGGATCCAAGATGACCCGGGAGCGCCGAGGCTCGGCGAAGCTGGCCCTGACCTGGCCCAGCTCGTCCTTGATCACCTGGCGCAGCCGGGACTGGTCGGCGAGGATGGCCTCCAGCTCGGCAATGCTCTCCCGCAGGCGGGCCATCTCGTCGGCCAGCTCGGCTCGCCCCAGCCGGGTGAGACGCCCGAGGGTCATGTCCAAGATGTGGTTGGCCTGGACCTCGCTGAAGGCGAAGGGGTCGGCCATGAGGCCCTCCCGGGCGGCGGCCCGGTCGGCTGACCCCCGGATCAGGGCGATGACCGCATCCAGCTGGTCCAGGCAGGCCAGCAGGCCCTCGACGATGTGGGCCCGGTCCCTCGCCTTGGCCAGGCGGTGGCGGCTGCGCCGGGTCACCACCGCCACCTGGTGGGCCACGTAGGCGGAGAGCATCCCGGCCAGGTCGAGAGTGCGGGGCACCCCGTCCACCAGAGCCACCATGTTGACCCCGAAGCTGGCCTGCATCGGGGTGTGCTTGTGGAGGTTGTTGAGGACCACGTGGACGTTGGCGTCCCGCTTGAGGTCGATGACCAGGCGGGTGCGCCGGCCGGCCGAGTCGTTCTGGGTGGCCCGGATACCCTCCAGCTCCCCCGAGCGCACCAGCTCGGCGATCTTCTTCTCGATCCCTTCCACCGAGGTCTGGTACGGGATCTCGCTCACCACTATCCGCTCACCCCCTCCCCGGGCTGTCTCGATCTCGGCCACCGCCCGGAGCTTGATCGATCCCCGCCCGCTCCGGTAGGCGTCGAGGATGCCGGCCCGGCCCAGGATCAGGCCGCGGGTGGGGAAGTCAGGCCCCTTGACGAAGGCGGTCAGGTCGTCGGCGGTGGCCTGGGGATGGTCGATGAGGTGGACGGTGGCATCGATCACCTCGGCCAGGTTGTGGGGAGGGATGTTGGTGGCCATGCCCACGGCTATGCCTTGCGACCCGTTGACCAACAAGTTGGGGAAGCGGGCCGGCAGCACCAGCGGCTCGATCTCGCTGCCGTCGTAGTTGGGGGTGAAGTCGACGGTGTCCTCGTCGATCCCGGCCATGAGCTGCATGGCCAGCGGGGCCAGACGGCACTCGGTGTAGCGGGAGGCGGCCGGGCCGGTGTCCGGGTCGGGAGAGCCGAAGTTGCCGTGGCCGTCGACCAGGGGGTGGCGCAGGCTGAAGTCCTGGGCCATCCGGGCCAGCGCGTCGTAGATGGCGCTGTCACCGTGGGGATGGAAGGCGCCCATCACGTCGCCGACCACCTTGGAGCACTTGACGTGGGGCCGGTCCGGACGCATGCCGGCCGTGAACATCGAGTAAAGGATGCGCCGGTGCACCGGCTTGAGCCCGTCCCTGGCGTCGGGGAGGGCCCGCGACACGATGACCGACATGGAGTACTCCAGGAACGAGCGCTCCATCTCCTCTTGGATCTCGATGGGCTCTATGGACCCGAAAAGCAGGCTTCCCCGGTCGTCCCCGTCCCCCCCGCTCCCGTCGGTGCTCACCCTACTTCGCCTCTCATATATCCACACTGCTCCGCAGGGCCAATCGTGCTTCGCTCATATGTCCACACTGCTCCGCAGGGGCAATCGTGCTTCGCTCATATGTCCACACTGCTCCGCAGGGGCAACCGTGCTTCGCTCATATGTCCAGGAACCTCACGTCCTTGGCGTTGGTCTGGATGAAATGGCGCCTCAGCTCCACGTCCTCGCCCATGAGGATCGAGCACACCTCGTCGGCGATGGCCGCCTGCTCCAATCCCACCTGCAGCAGGGAGCGCCGGCCAGGGTCCATGGTCGTCTCCCTGAGCTCGCCGAAGTCCATCTCTCCCAGGCCCTTGAGGCGCTGGAAGTCGGCCCGGTGGTCGGGATGGGCGGCGAGGAAGCGGGCCTTGGCCAGATCGTCCTTGAGGTAGACCTTCTCCTTGCCCACCAGGGTCGAGTAGAGCGGCGGCTGGGCCACGTAGGCGAAGCCGCCCTCCACCAGCTGGCGCATCTGGCGGAACAGGAAGGTGAGCAGCAGGGTCCGGATGTGAGACCCGTCCACGTCGGCGTCGGCCAGGATGATCACCTTGTGGTAGCGGATCCGGTCCACGTCGAAGTCGTCGGCCAACCCGGCTCCGATGGCGGCGATCAGGGCTTGTATCTCGACGTTCTTCAGCATCTTGTCGATGCGAGCCCTCTCGACGTTGAGGATCTTGCCCCGGATGGGCAGGATGGCCTGGGTCCTCGGGTCACGAGCATCCTTGGCCGAGCCTCCGGCGCTGTTGCCCTCGACGATGAACAGCTCGGACTCGCGGGGATCCCTGGACGAGCAGTCCACCAGCTTGCCGGGAAGGCCGGCTCCCTCCAGCGCCGACTTGCGCCGGGTCAGATCCCGGGCCTGGCGGGCCGCCAGGCGGGCTCGGGCGGCCAGGGTCGACTTCTGGACTATCTGGTGGGCCTCGCGGGGGTTCTCCTCCAGCCACTCGGCCAGCTTCTCGTTGGTGGCCCGCTCGACCAGCGACCGGATGGAGACGTTGCCCAGCTTGGCCTTGGTCTGGCCCTCGAACTGCGGCTCCACCAGCCTCACCGCCACTATGGCGGTCAGGCCCTCGCGGATGTCCTCACCCAGGAGGTTGTCGTCCTTGCCCTTGAGGTGGCCCTTGGCCCTGGCGTACTTGTTGACGGCGTTGGTGAGGGCCTTCCTGAACCCCTCCTCGTGCATTCCCCCCTCGCTGGTGGCGATGCCGTTGGCAAAGGAGTGGACGCTCTCGTAGAACCCGGTGTTCCACTGGAAGGCCACCTCGATCTCCTGGCTCTCCTCGGCCTGGCTGTAGGACCCCACCTTCTTGAACAGGGCCTCCTTGGAGGCGTTGAGATGGCGCACGTAGTCGACAATGCCCCCGGTGTAGCGGAAGGTCACCTGCTGGGAGTGGTCGGGACGCTGGTCGGAGAAGCGGATCTCCAAACCCCGGTTGAGGAAGGCCATGACCTGCAGGCGCTCGATGATCGTCTGAGCCCGGAACTCGACGTCCTCGAACACTGAGTTGTCCGGCCAGAAGGTGACCGTCGTGCCGGTGCGGCCCCTCGGGGCCGGCCCGACCACCTCCAGCTTGGTCTGAGGGCGACCTCCGTTGGCGAACTCCATGCGGTGGTGACGGCCCTGGCGATCGATCTCCAGCACCAGGCGCCGCGACAGGGCGTTGACCACCGACACCCCTACCCCGTGCAGGCCACCGGAGACCCGGTAGCCGCCCCCCCCGAACTTGCCGCCGGCGTGCAGCACGGTGAGCACCACCTCGGCCGCCGACTTGGAGCGGTGCTGGGGCAGGGGGTCCACCGGGATGCCCCGGCCGTCGTCGGCCACCCTCACCCCCCCGTCGGCCAGAAGGGTGACGTCGATGCGGGTGCAGTGGCCGGCCATGGCCTCGTCCACCGAGTTGTCGACCACCTCCCATATGAGGTGGTGCAGTCCCGACGGCCCAGTCGAGCCGATGAACATCCCGGGACGGCGCCGCACCGGCTCCAGACCCTCGAGGACGGTGATGTCCCTGGCCCCATAGGAGCCGTCCCGGGGCTCCGGCTGTCCTCGCCGGCCGGTGTCCGATACGTTCAGGGCCAACTTGGCGCGGCCTCTCTCGAGACGTCGGGAGCAGGTGACCAGGCCAGCCCTAACCACCAGGTCAGCGGCCTTGTCACGACACCCCCAGCATACCAGGACGGTGTCTCACGACACTGCTCCGCAGGGGCAATCGTGCTTCGCTCATATGTCCACACTGCTCCGCAGGGGCAATCGAGCTTGGCGCCCATTCTCACGACACTGCTCCGCAGGGGCAATCGTGCT
>JAVKSQ010000035.1:0-14850 GCA_039583615.1 Acidimicrobiales bacterium | reverse complement strand
ATGTCCACACTGCTCCGCAGGGGCAATCGAGCTTGGCGCCCATTCTCACGACACTGCTCCGCAGGGGCAATCGTGCTTGGCGCCCATTCTCACGACACTGCTCCGCAGGGGCAATCGTGCTCGGCGCCCATTCTCAGCCCTGCCGGGCAGAGCCAGCTCAGGGCCGGGTCCTGACCTCCAGCTGGGTGGGAGCCTCCTGGCCGAGCTCGGCGCGGAGCCGGTCCAGGAGCGCTGGCCCCAGCCACCGCAGCTGGGTAGCCCAGGCCGGGTGGTCAACCGCCACCACCAGGCGGCCGGCGCCCAACCGGACGGGGCGGGCGTGGGCCGCCACGTCCGGGCCGACCAGGCTCTCCCACCTGTCGAAGACCCCGGCGAGGACATCGGCCCCCGGTGCGCCCAGCACCCGGCTCAGGCGGTCGAGGGAGGCCTTGAGGGGTAGCGGCCCCGTCTCACCGGCGGCGCCGGGAAGGGGTCGCCAAGGCACCGCTCGATGCTAGCCGCCGGGCGCGCCAGGCGTGAGTGGGCGGGGGACGAAGGGCCACGGGAACCCATTTTTCGAAGATCACTCCAGTGGCTGGAGACGTCCTGCCTGGATGCGGACCACCAATTCGGGTCGGGCTTGGGGAGGTGCGGCGCTCGCCGTGGTGAGCAGGCACTGCCCGGGCGGCAGAAGGGCCAGCAGAGCCGCCGCCCGGGCGGTGTCCAGCTCGGAGAACACGTCGTCCAGCAACAGCACGGGCCGGGACCCCACCTCCTCGGCCACCGCCTCGTGCACGGCCAGGCGCAGGGCCAGAGCCAGGGAGCGAGCCTCTCCCTGGGAGGCGTGATGACGGGCCGGGAGGCGCTCCAGAGCCACCGCCATATCGTCCCGATGGGGCCCGACCGTGGTGATCCCCCGGCGCAGGTCGTCGGCCCTGGAGGCGGCCAGCGCCACCGCCAGGTCCCCGTCCCACGACCGCTGGTAGGACAGATCCACCGGTGCGGATCGGCCGGCCAGGTCCTGGTAGGCAGCCGCCACCCGGGGCGCCAGGGCGCCCACCAACGCCCCTCGGGCCTCGGCCACCGCCTCGCCCACCTCGCTCAGCTTGGCGTCCCACGCCTCCAGGCTGGCCAGCAAGCCCGGCGCCGGCCGAGGCCCCGCGGCCTTGAGCAGGCTGGCCCGCTGGCGCAGGACCCGCTCGAGGTCCCCCCGGGCCTGGTCGTGGCGCGGCGACAGAGCCACCAGCACCTGGTCGAGGAACCGCCTCCTCTCCCCCGGCCCCCCTTTCACCAGGGCCAGGTCGTCGGGCGAGAAGAGGCTGACGCGGATGGCCCCCAGGAGGTCCCGGCTGCGCCGCAGCGGGTGGCGGTTGACCTGGACCCGGTCCTGACCGACGAGGGGAAGCTCAGCCTCCACCAGCAGGGCCCGGCCCGCCCGGCTGGCTTCGGCCCGGATGACGGCCCGGCTGGCGCCAGCGCGTACCAGCGCCTCCCGAGGCGCCCCTCTGAACGACTCGAGGGTGGCCAACCAGGCCACCGCCTCCAGCAGGTTGGTCTTGCCCTGGGCGTTGACCCCGACCAGCACGGTCATGCCGTCCGGCGCCGGCGCCAGCTCGGCCTGGCTGTAATTGCGGAAGTCGGCGAGCCAGAGCCGGGTGACTTTCACCGCTGGCCGTTCCCACTCGGCCAGTGAGCTGCCCTCAGGGAACGCGAACAGGCATGAGCAAATAGCGGTAATCGCTGTCCAGCGCGGCCCGGACCGTAGCCGGCTTGGCCGCGTCGATGGTCTCCAGGATCACCTGGTCGCCAGCCACCGCCTCGACGCCGTCAGCCAGGTAGGTGGGATTGAATGCCACCGTGAGGTCGCTTCCCTCGTAGGTCGCCTCGATGTCCTCGCGAGCCTGGCCCACGTCCTGGGTGGCCACGCTCAGCTCGATGCTCTCCGCCCGCATGGCCATGTGCACCGACGCAGTGGCGTCCCTGGCCAGCAGCTTGACTCGCCGAATGGCATCCAGCAACGCCGCCTTGCCGACCAGGAGGCGGTTCGGGTAGCTGGAAGGGAACAACTTCTGGTAGTTGGGGAACTCCCCCTCCAAGAGGCGAGTGCTCAGCTGCACCGAGTCGACCTCGAAGCAGGCGTCGAGGTCCCCGACGCAGAAGCTCACCTCTCGCTCACCCTCGGGACCGCCGGGCGCGCTGGGACCGAGGAGGCGCTGGAGCTCGCCCAGTGCCCTGGCCGGTACCAGCACCCGCTGGCCCTCCGCCAGCACCGACCTTCCCACCAGATCCCGCACGGCCAGGCGATACGAGTCGGTAGCTACCAAGCGAAGCCCGCCGGGCTCGGCCGAGAGGAGAACGCCGGTCAGCATGGGCCGGGAGTCATCCCCCGACGCCGCCCGGATGACCTGACGGACCGCTTCGGCCAGCTCGGTGGCACCCAGTACCACCCGCTCGGCCTTGGGCAGGCTGAGGCGCGGGAACTCGCTCACCGGG
The DNA here is from genome assembly GCA_039583615.1 of Acidimicrobiales bacterium. Taxonomy (GTDB): domain Bacteria; phylum Actinomycetota; class Acidimicrobiia; order Acidimicrobiales; family QHCF01; genus QHCF01. Next base: position 12,378 of record JAVKSQ010000035.1, on the reverse strand, counting down.
AAACCTCGTAGCCCAAACCAGGAGCGACCGCCGCTCACCCTGATCTCGTCGTCATCGGCCTCCAACGCCACCGCCCCCGGCTCCATAGACCTCACGATCTCGGTGACCAGCCGGGCCGGGACCACACAGGCGCCATCGCCCCCACCGGCCACCGTGATCCCCATCTGGATGGTCAGATCGAGATCGGTGGCAGCCAAGTGCAGGCGATCGGCCCTGAGCTCCAACCGTAGGCCTCCTTGGACCGGAGCCGTGCCGCTTCGCCCTCCCGCCGCCCTGCCAACCGTGCCCAGGGCCTCGACCAGCACATCCCGTTCGCAGCGAAGCCTCAATGTGGTTGGCACTCCTGTGACGTTGAATTACAGATCTTCATAGTCAATAATAAGTCCTGTGAATTGTGGATAACAGACCATTAACCCTGGCTGTGGGACCAAATTGCTCGCCCTGTGTCGTCCACCGGAGCCCACACCCGGCCGCCAGCTGGTGGCGCCAGTCCGGTGGACCGGTGCCAGCTTGGGGATCGAGCAGGCTCTTTCCCCCGGATGTCTGGCTGCATCCACACCCTTGGTCACAGTGGCGTCGTCCCGGAAGGTCTTGTCATGGGAGCAGCCAGTAGCCGATGGCTCATTTGCCGGCCTTGATGAGGTGGATCAACTCGGTGACCTGGTCGTAGATCTGGCGGCGCTCTTTCATCAGGGCGGAGATCTTCTCGACCGCGTGGATCACGGTCGTGTGGTCCCGGCCGCCAAATTCTCGGGCGATGGCCGGGTAGCTGAGATCGGTGAGGTCCCGGGAGACGTACATCCCGACCTGGCGGGCGGTGACCAGCGGTCTGGTGCGGCTGGTGCCGCACAGGTCGTCCACGCTGAAGCCGAACATGGCCGAGGTGGCCTCCAGGATTATCTTGGGTGTGATCTGACGGGGACGGTCTATCGAGACGTGGTCGGAGAGAACCCGCTCGGCCAGTGCCTGGGTGAGCGGCTCCTGGTTGAGGCTGGCGAAGGCCGAGACACGAATGAGCGCTCCCTCCAGCTCTCGTATGTTGCTCTTGACGTGGATGGCTATGAACTCCAGGATCTCGTCGGGGATACGGGTCCGCTCGGCCTCGGCCTTCTTGCGGAGGATGGCCAGACGAGTCTCCAGCTCGGGGGGCTGCACGTCAGTGATGAGGCCGGACAGAAAGCGGCTCCTTAGACGATCTTCCAGGGTAGTTATGGATTTCGGGCCGCGGTCCGAGGTGATAACTATTTGTTTCGAGGTTCCATAGAGGGAGTTAAAGGTATGGAAGAACTCTTCCTGAAGGCCCTCCTTTTTCTCCATGAACTGGATATCGTCCACCAGGAGGATGTCACACTCGCGATAACGGCGCTTGAAGGCTGAGGGGGTATTGGTCCTGATGGCGTCCACAAACTCGTTCATGAAGGTCTCGGTGGAGACATAACGGACGCGATGGGTGGAGAAGTTCTCTCGTACATAGTTGCCAATGGCGTGAAGGAGATGGGTCTTGCCAAGGCCGGCCCCGCCATGGATGAACAACGGATTGTACGACTTGGCGGGGGTCTCGGCGACGGAGAGGGCAGCGGCGTGAGCGAAGCGGTTGGAGGCTCCGATCACGAAGGCGTCGAAGGTGTACCGAGGATTGAAGGGTACCTCTTCGAGACTGGAGCTGGGCGCTGGACGGGACGAGGTGTTGGGTGCCGGCTGGTTCCAGCCGACCCGGTCGAGCAGGGTGGATGTCCCTGGATCCTCGGTGGCGGGGGCGGTCTGGACGGCCAGGCGGATTGGGAGATCGGCGCCCGTCGAGTCGGTGAGGACGTCACGGACCAGGCTCAGGTACCTACCCTCGATCCGTTCCTTGGCCAAGGCGCTGGGAACGGCCAGGACGAGGGTGTCGCGGTCCACCGCCACGGGATGGATGGTGTCGAACCAGGCCCTCCAGGTGGCCTCGGAGACCTGGGTGCGAAGGGCAGTCGAGCAAAGCGTCCACAGGCGTTGGGCTTCGGTCACCAGGTCTTCCGCCTCCTGGGGCACCGATGTTGTCCACAACTGGTCCACAGCTGTGGACAAGTCGGCCATGCCCCCGCGATGGTCAAGATTGAAACGGCCAGAGATCGGCCTCCCCTACCGCTGGGCCAGTTCGGGGGAAGACGAACCATGGGGAGGACCGCCCTCCTGCCGCCGTGCCGGCGACGGTAGCACTCCTCGGGCCCCAGTGTGTCCGGGCTGGTGGCGGCGGGGACGCCGGACGGACCGGACAGGTGCCCTGTGAGCCCGGAGGGTATGCTGGCCCTCTGGCCCCTCGCAGCCGGCGCCCAGAGAGCCAGGAGAGCGCGTGAAGCGGACCTTCCAACCCAACAACCGCAAGCGGGCCAAGCGCCACGGCTTTCGTCACCGGATGTCGACTCGAGCCGGTCGGTCGATCGTGGCGGCGCGACGGCGCAAGGGCAGGCAGCGGCTGTCTGCCTAGTGGTGTCGGGGTTTGGCGGTCGGGTCGGTACGTGACCGGGCGAGCTTCGCCCAGTTGGCCCGGTCCACCTGCCGAGTACGGCAGGGGCCGATCACGGTAACCTCTGTGGATGGCGAGGCAGGCACGGAGGCCCGCGTCGCCTACGCAGTGGGTCGTCGGGTCGGAGGCGCAGTCCAGCGCAACCGGCTGCGCCGGCGCCTGCGGGTGATCGTCGCCCAGGTCGGGCCCAGGTCGGGCCTGTACCTGGTCGGAGCACGGGCGGATGCGACAAGGCTGTCGTTCAGCGAGTTGAGAGATGTGGTGAGCAGAGCAATGACAGAGGCGGAGGCTCTTGTCTCCGAGACGCGAGGAGGCTGTCTCCCGAGACGCGAGGCACCCTCGAGAAAAGCCGTGAGCCCCCAGACCGTGAGCCCCCAGACCGTGAGCCCCCAGGAGAGACCGCCCAGATGAGCCGAAGCCGGCTCACACTGGTGGGTCTCGTTCGTATATACCAACTGGCCAGGGCTGGGCACCCGTCGCCCTGTCGCTACTGGCCGAGCTGCTCGACCTACATGGCCGAGGCGGTCGAGCGCCATGGCCCGTTGAGGGGCACGGCCCTGGCCGTTCGCCGGCTGGCCCGGTGCCGGCCGGGCGGAGGGGCCGGCGTCGACCTGGTGCCCATGGAGATGGGCGGTAGCCGTCGCCGGGAGCCGTCGCCGCCTCCCTGTCAATCCGTCCCAGCATGAGGTAGCCAGGAGCCCGATGTCAACCTTCAGTCAGGCGGTGCACCCGCTGTTCGAGGCCATGGCCTGGTTGTTGGCCGTGTTCTTCGGCTTGGTGGCGAACTACGCCTTCGCCATCGCCATGCTCACCGTCGTGGTGATGGTGCTCCTGTCGCCGCTCACGTTGAAGAGCACGAGGTCCATGCTGGCCATGCAGCGCCTGGCCCCGGAGATGAAGAAGCTCCAGCAGCGCTACAAGGGGGATCGTCAGCGTCTCAACGAGGAGATGATGGCGCTCTACAAGGAGCATGGTGCCAGCCCGGCGGGCGGCTGTCTGCCCATGTTGCTGCAGATGCCTGCCTTCATCATCCTCTACGACACCATCCGGGGGCTCACCAACACCGTGGGCCCCCATCACGTCCCCCAGCCCAGGTACATATCCCACTCGACCGCCCTGTACCACCACCTGATGGCTGGTCACGGCACCATGATGGCCTTCGGCATCGATCTGGCAAAATCTGCTACTTCGGTGCACGGAGGGCTGCTCACCAGACTGCCGTTCTATCTCCTCGTGGTCGGCTCCATCGGACTGCAGTTTCTCCAGATGCGCCAGCTCACCAACCGCAACCCCCAGGCGGCGGCGGCGAATCCGCAGATGCAGTCCATCCAGAAGTTCATGCCGCTGATCTTCGGCTTCATCTACATCTCCATTGCTGCCGGGGTGAACATCTACTTTCTTGTCTCGAGCATGCTGCGGATACTCCAACAAGAGCTCATGTATCGCTACGACCCCACCCTGCGAGAGGCCGTTAGTCAGCGCTCCGTCGCTGAGGGCAGCTCCGTCGGCAAGTCCGTCATCAAGGCCAAGGCCTCCCCCAGTGGATCAGCCCCGGCGGGCGGATCTGAGGGAGCTGACCAGCCGGGTGCCGGGCCGGTGCCGACCAGACCCGGTGGGCTGTTGGCGGGACTGCTCGGCTGGGCCGGCGCCAGCCAGGCAGCGCCGGCGGAGCCACCCGGACCAGGAGCCACACCCGTTGTCGAGGCGGCCCCTGGCTCCCCGGAGCCGGCCGGGCCTTCGGCAGAGCCGGCTGGTGCCGCCGCCCGCACGGGCGGCGAAGCTGTCCCCCGGTCAGCGAGCAGCGTCCTGGGGGCCTTGTTCGGATCTCGAGCGGCACCTGGCGGGGCGGCCCCAGGGAGCTCTGCCAGCCCAGGAAACGGCAGGGGCGCGAGCAGCCACCAGGCACCCAGCCAGGCAGCCAACGGCAAGGCGGGCGGCGCCAAGGCAGCCAAGGGCAACGGCAAGGCGGGCGGCGCCAAGGCAGCCAACGGCAAGGCGAGCCAGGGTACTCAGGCCAGCCGGGGCCCGCAGAGGGGCAACGGCAGTGGGGCCTCAGGCGGCAAGGGCAAGGCAAGGCCCCACCCCCGTTCCCAGTCAAAGCGGGCCAGGAGGCCTCGTTGAGGCACGGCCCCCGAGTTGGCCAGGGTCGGCTCCTCGCTCCCGCTCGGAGGCTCCGTTAAGCCCATGGAGTGGGTCGAGACCACCGGTCGGACGGTAGAGGAGGCCAAGGACGCCGCCTTGGATCAACTCGGGGTGGACGAGCTCGACTCGGAGATCGAGGTGCTGGGCGAGGTGAAGACGGGCTTGTTCGGGCGTGTCCGAGCTCCGGCGCGGGTGAGAGCCCGGGTCAAGCCGACTCCGGCCCGGCCCAGGACCAAGGGGGGCGTGGGGCGCCAGCGCCGGCCGCGGGTCGGGGCGCCAGATGGTGGCGGCGAGGAGGGTAACGCGCAAGGCCGCAACCAGCTGAGTGACCGGGTGGAGACGGAGGTGTCACCGGGGCCGGCGCCCGGGACCGGGGATCCTCCGGACAGAGCCCCGTCGTCGGGCCCGATGGGCGAGGCGGGAACAGCGGCTGGGGCCGAGCCGGATGACCGCCAGGAGAACGGGGGAGGGCCACCTGCGCCGGTGGCCGACTCGGGACGGTCAGCCAGCCTGGCAGGGGGGCCGGTTGATACCGACGGGTGGGAAGGCAGTGTGGGGCACAGGGAGGGGGAGTCCCGGGTGGACGAGCCTCCAGCCGGCCCACTGGAGACGAACGGAGGCGACGTGACGGACCAAGAGGAGGTGTCTTTGGCCGATCAAGGCGAGATCGCCAGGCGTTTCCTGGTCGGGCTGCTGGAGCGGTTCGACGTGGGCGGGAGTGTTGAAGTGACCATCGTCGACGACGAGACGGTCGAGGTGGGCGTGGGCGGCCGAGACATCGGGCTGTTGATTGGGCCGCGAGGCGAGACGCTGGGTGCCTTGCAGGAGCTGACGCGAACGGTGGTCCAACGCCAGGTTGGACGGCAGCACGGGCGGCTCCAGGTGGACGTTGGCGGGTACCGGCGCAAGCGCAGGGATGCGCTGGAGGCTTTCACCCGGCGCATCGCCGAGGAGGTCGGAGCCACCGGAGTGGCCCAAGTCCTGGAGCCCATGGGCCCGGCCGATCGCAAGACGATCCATGACACGGTCAACGTCATTGCCGGGGTGGCCACGACCTCGGAGGGGGAAGAGCCCCGCCGGCATGTGGTGATCCGCCCGGCCGGCGACATGGTTGGTCCTGGCGACGACGGATGATCGCCTGCTGGCCGTCCTGAGCGAGGCCCGGGCGCGGGGCTTCCTCGGGCGGGGACCGGTCGTCGAGCACGTCAGGCACAGCGAGGGGTTCTCGGAGGTTCTGGGGGCGTCCCGGGGCTTCAGGCCGCGGCTGCTGGACCTGGGTAGCGGTGGAGGCGTTCCCGGTCTGGTCATTGCCTACCAGCGGGCGCAGGCCTGCCCGTGGAGGGCGGTCGACCTGGTCCTGCTCGACTCCCAGCGGAGACGGGCAGATTTCCTGGAGGAGGCAGTGGAGCTCCTGAGCCTCCGGGCCCAGGTGGCGGTGGTGTGCGAGCGAGCCGAGGTGGCCGGTCGAGACCCCTCCCTCAGGGGCCGCTTCGATGCTGTGACCGCTCGAGCGTTTGGCCCACCTGGCGTGACTGCCGAATGCGGCTCACCCTTCTTGAGGGTGGGGGGCGCTCTGGTGGTGTCCGAACCGCCGGCCGAGGCGGTCCGACGCTGGCCGGCGCCAGACCTGGCCCGGCTGGGGCTCAGCCCAGGCGACTCGGTGCAGGTGGGCGGCTTCTCCTATCGCCGCCTGAACCAGGTGGCGCCCTGCCCATCACGATTTCCGCGCCGGACGGGGATCCCCGGCAAACGGCCCTTGTTCCACGTGAAACCTAAACGACTACTTGACATGGGGGGTATCACTGGCCAGACTGGTTGAGGTGTACGGCCATGTGCAGGTCGATCCTCTGCTGGTCAATCCTCGGCAAGCCAATGAGGCTCCGGCGCCCATGAGACGGGCGGGGGAGCCGGCGGCGCTGCGCGCCCTTGCCATTGCCAACCAAAAGGGCGGAGTAGGCAAGACCACCACGGCGGTCAATCTCGGCGCCGGGCTGGCGGAGCTGGGCTATCGAGTGCTGGTCGTCGACCTCGACCCTCAGGGCAATGCCACCACAGGCCTGGGGATCAACGGCAGAAACTTCGACACCTCAGTGTACGACGTGATCATGCGTGACACGCCACTCGAGGACTGCGTCGAGCCAACCATGCTGCGAAACCTGTTCGTCTGTCCAGCCACCATCGACTTGGCAGGAGCGGAGATCGAGTTGGTCCCGGCCTTCAGCCGGGAGCTCAAGCTTCGGCGGGCCATTGAGGCGGTGGCTGATGACTTCGACTACATCCTTATCGACTGTCCTCCGTCCCTGGGTCTGCTCACGGTGAATGGCCTGGCGGCGGCCACGGAGGTTCTCGTGCCCATCCAGTGTGAGTACTACGCCCTCGAGGGCCTGGGCCAGCTGGTGCGCAATGTGCAGCTGGTACGGAGCAATCTCAATCCCGGCCTGGAGATAGGCGCGATCGTTCTCACGATGTACGACGCCCGCACCAAGCTGGCCGAGCAGGTGGCAACTGAGGTCCGTGAGCACTTTGGGGCCAAGGTCTGCCGCAATGTGGTACCTCGCAGCGTGCGCCTGTCCGAGGCTCCCTCCTACGGGCAGCCCATCACGGTGTTCGATTCGGCCTCTCGCGGGGCCATTGCCTATCGGGAGCTGGCCAAGGAGGTGAGCGGTGGCGCGCCACAGCGGGTTGGGTAGGGGACTCGGAGCTCTGATCCCGGTCGAGACCGGACCCGGCCGAGCGTCGGCCCTCCAGGAGCTGCCCCTCTCCAGCCTGAGGCCCAACCCCCATCAGCCGAGGGGACATGTCGACGAGGAGTCCCTGGCCAGCTTGGCCGCCTCCATCCAGGAGCTGGGAATCCTCCAGCCGATCCTGGTACGACCGGTGGGCGACGACGAGTACGAGCTGATTGCCGGCGAACGGCGCTGGCGGGCAGCGCGCCGAGCCGGCCTGCAGACGGTTCCCGCCCTTGTCCAGGGAGCTGACGACAGGACCAGCCTCGAGCAAGCCCTGGTCGAGAACCTCCACCGCGAGGACCTCAACCCCTTGGAAGAGGCAGCGGCCTACCAGCAGCTTATCGAGGAGTTCGGCTTGACCCACGAGGAGGTCGCCCTGCGGGTGGGCAAGAGCCGGGCGGCGGTGAGCAATCTCCTACGACTCTTCCAGCTCCCACCAGCTGTCCAACGAGCGGTCTCCGAGGGCCACTTGAGCGCCGGCCACGCCCGTGCGCTACTGGGAACGCCGGACCGCAGCTTTCAGGAGTCGCTGGCCCGGCGGGCTGTGGTCGAGGGTCTGTCGGTGCGGGCGGTGGAGGACGCAGTGCGGGCCCGAGTTGTCGCCAAGGCAGCCCCCGCACCCGGCCCCCCGAGGCTGCGTCCTCCTGGCTTTGTCGAGTTGGAGGAGCTGTTGGCGACCCACCTCGACACCAAGATCAGGGTTGAGATGGGCACCCGCCGGGGACGGGTGGTGATCGACTTTGCCGACCTCGAGGACCTCGAGCGGATCTACCTGGCCATGCTGTCAGGAGCGGCTGGGCCGGGAGCGGCGGGGCCGGGAGCGGCTGGGCCGGGAGCGGCTGGGCCGGGAGCGGCTGGGCCGGGAGCGGGCTGGTCAGGGCCGGACAGGTCGGTAGCCGAGGGCCTGGGTACCGCCGCCTCGGGAGCCGCCGGGGGCATCGAAGAGCTCGGCGGCGTGGCGGCGCCGACCCGTTCGACAGGTCAAGGCGGGCTGAAGAGTTAGGAGCAGACCGGATAGACCGGTTGTCACCGTCTTCCCCAACCCGCGGCCGAGCTTGATCCACAACCTGTGCATGAGCTTGTGAATAGTCCAACCGCCGCCGGGCGGCTGAGCGGGGGTTGGAGGCAGCTCGCTCAATCCCAGGTGGAGTCGACCCAAGTGGAAAGCGCCCGGCACAGGCCGTCTGCCAGCTCGGCCGTTCGTTGGACCACCACCCACGAGGGCCCGAGCTCCACGATCACCGCCGGCATGCGGGTCTCCCGCAGGACAGCCACCGTCATGCCCTTGGCACCCCGGTCGGCCAGGCCGACCAGCCCGGGGATGATGTCCTGGACCAGCTCGGCCAACCTTCGCCCGCCGGGCGACTGGTAGCGGTAGCCTCCGTAGTAGGCGGTTGCCGACCCGGGCTGGTCAGGATTGACCCGAAGGCCGAGATAGACATCGACGGTGGCAGTATTGGCGTCGGCAGCCAGGCGCGAGCCATTGGGATGCAGCAGGGTTACCACCGTGGCCCCCCCGGCAGCCAGGCGCTGGCTCAGCGCGGCGGCCAGGGCGTCGAGGCCGCCCGGGTGGCCCACCGCCACTCGAAGCTGGGAGAGGGTACGGCGAGCCTGGCGCAGGGACTCTCGCTCCCGTACGCCGCTGACCAGCGCAGGATCGTCGCCGGTCCGGCTCTGAAGGCGGAGCAGCTCCTCGAGGGTGGCCCGGCCCAGCATGGCGTCGACGGCGACGCCGACGTTGCGCTGGAAGTCCGACAGGGCCGACGCAGTCTGGTCCCCGAAGATGCCGTCGACGCGGCCGGTGTCGAAGCCAAGGCTGCCCAGCCGGCGCTGGAGGTCGGCCACGTCGTCACCTCGGATCATCGGCGTACGCCGGTAGAGCAGTCGGTCCCCCAGGCGGTGGCCTGCCTCGACCAGAGCCTCCCAGGTCTGAGGACCACAGACACCGTCCACCCACAGGCCGCGCTGGGCCTGGAAGGCCCGCAGCACCTGCTCGGTCAACGGTCCGAAGACCCCCGGGGCATCGCCGGGAGCCGCCAGGCCCAGGCCGGCCAACCGGTCGCGGAGGTCGGCTACCGCTTGGCCCTGGCTACCACGCTGGAGGGGGAGGGCATCTAGTGCCGGCCGCACTAGATGAAGGTCTGAAGCTCCTGGAGGAGCTGGGCCTTGCCCTTGGCACCAATTATCCGGAGCTGGGGCTCGCCGTCCTTGAACAAGATCAAGGTGGGGATGCTCATCACCTCGAAGCGCCGGGCCGTCTCCAGGTTCTCGTCGATGTTGAGCTTGGCCACCGTGAGCCGCCCCCCCAGCTCACTGGCAATATCAGCCAGGATGGGCGCTATCATCTTGCAGGGTCCGCACCACTCGGCCCAGAAGTCGACGAGGACCGGCGTCTCGGCCGACTTCACCTCTTCGTCAAAGCTGACGTCGCTCAGCGTGATTGTGCCATCGGCCATGGCTGGACCTCCTCGAGATAGCGAATGGTTGGGCTGCTTATAGCCGCCCTCGTCGTTGTGAACGTCACCAGGCGGGTGACCATTCCGCCCGGGTGGGCGAGGCCGGCCCAACTACCATTACCTGGAACCTGGCTTTGGGCCGGTTCATTGCCTGGCCTCCAGCCATCGCTCGGCGTCGATGGCGGCCATGCATCCGGATCCGGCGGCGGTGACGGCTTGGCGGTAGGTATCGTCCTGAACGTCTCCGCAGGCGAAGACCCCCTCCACGCTGGTCCGTGAACCGTCGAAGGTTCGGAGGTAGCCGTTGGCAGCCATGTCCAGCTTGCCCCTGAACAAGCTGGTGTTGGGCTCATGGCCTATGGCCACGAACAGGCCGGCCACCTCCAGGGTGGTCTCCTCGCCGGTGGTCACGTCTCGCAGCCGAATGCCGGTCACTGACGGATCGCCCATCACCTCAGTGACCACAGAGTTCCACTGCCAGGCGATCTTCGGGTTCCTGAACGCCCGGTCCTGCATGATCTTGGATGCCCGGAGCTCCTTGCGACGGTGCACAACGGTCACGGTGGAGGCGAACTTGGTGAGAAAGAGGGCTTCCTCGATGGCGGAGTCGCCGCCGCCCACCACCGCGATGTCCAGGTCCCGGAAGAAGAAACCGTCGCAGGTGGCACAGGTGGACACTCCGTGACCAAGCAGGCGGCTCTCACCCGGCAGGCCGAGCATCAGCGACCGCGCTCCGGTGGCCACCACCAGGGCCTCCGCCCGCCAGGTGGGCTCCGGGGAAGACGGGTCATCCGTCCAGACCCCGAAGGGTGAGCGGGACAGCTCCACTCGGGTGGCCTTCTTGGTCAGGTACTGGGCACCGAAGCGCCCAGCCTGGGCCCGGAAGGCGGCGATCAGGTCGGGGCCCATCAGCCCAGCCACGAAGCCCGGGTAGTTCTCCACCTCGGTGGTCAGCATCAGCTGACCACCCGGCTGGTCGCTGGTCGACGACTGCTCTCCCTCCAGCACCAAGGGCTCGAGCTTGGCGCGGGCCGTGTAGAGGGCGGCGGTGAGGCCAGCTGGGCCGGAGCCCAGGATCATCACCTGGCGAAGATTGCTCAATGCCCTGACCTCAATTCCCTGACCTCAATTCCCTCACCTCAGTGTGAGTGTCGCTTGGTTGTTCGCCGCCTGGTCCAAAGGAACCACCCGGCGAGGGTGAAGATTCCACCGATCACCGTGTAGCTGGCCCAGACCCGGCCGGGGAAGGCGTAGACGTCCAGCAGGCGCAGCAAGGCGATGGCCACCAGCACGGCGGCGACTTGGGCCATGGCCACCGCCACCGCGGCGAAGACGAGGACCCGGGCAGCCAGGGTGAGGGGACGGACCGTCTTGCCGGCGATGCCAGTGACCACCGAGTCGAGCCTGGCGGCGACCTGTGCCGGCCAACGTGGTGCCCCAGGAGGCTCGGCGCTCACGGGCTTCGACCTTAGCGCCTCTTCGATCAGCCGGTAGGTTCGAGCACCCGACCTCAAGAGGTGGTGTGAAAGGTCACCCCGATGGTGCCGGGCCCGGTGTGGGCGCCGATCACCGGGCCCAGGTCGCCCACCAGTATCTCCTGGCCAGGCAGGGCAGCCCGCAGCTGGTCCAGCAGGTCGTCGAGGTCGGGGGCGGCGCCGTGCATGACCGCCAGATGCTCGACCGGGCTGTGCTGGCGCACCTTCTCCACCAGGTACTGGAGCGAGCGGGCCCGGGTCCTCTGCCTGGACTCGGCCTCGACCCGGCCAGCCCGCACCTCGATGATGGGCTTGATCGACAGCAACGAGCCGAGAAAGGCCTGGGCGCCCCCGATTCGCCCCCCCCTCTTCAGATGGTCCAGGCCGCCCAGCGCCCCGTACACCCGGGTCCGGGGTACCAGTTCCTCGACGGCTCCTGCCACTTCGTCGAGGCTCTTGCCGGCGGCGGCCAGGCGAGCGGCGGCCATGGCTGCCAGCCCCTCTCCCATGGTTGCCGAGCGGGAGTCGATGACCCTAACCGGGATGGTCTGGGCGACCGTCGCGGCACCGGCCCGTGCCGCGTCAAAGGTACCCGAGAGGGCGCCCGAGATGGTGACACAGACCACCCCGGCTGACCCCGACTCGCCTGCCTCGGAAAAGGCCCGGGCGAAGGCCCCCGGGGACGGAGCGGCCGTCTCTGGCAGCACGGCCGAGCGGGCGCACTGCTCCCAGAAGCGAGCGGGCGTAGGGTCGAGCTCACCATCCAGCACCGATTCGCCAAAGCGAACGGTGAGCGGCACCACCACCACGCCGAGGTCGGACACGACGCTCCCAGGGAGGTCGCTGGCGCTGTCGGTGACCACTTGAACGCCTGGCACACGCCTCCTTCAGGCACCCTCCTTGGGAGAGCACTGCCGGGGCAGCTTATTCCGCTGCCCCTGCGGACAAGGCGCCGACACCGTTGCCTCCGAGCAGGGTCCCACCAGTCAGGTCCGGCGGCGATGGGCGGCGCTGTGGGCCGGGCGCCCGCCCGCCACGCCCCCGGCCGGGCGCCCGCCCGCCACCCCCCCGGC
>JAVKSQ010000034.1:0-26228 GCA_039583615.1 Acidimicrobiales bacterium | reverse complement strand
TATGACATCGCCACGGAGAGCTACCGCAAGACCAAGCAGAACCTCATCGTCGCGTTGACCCTCAACTCGATCGGCGTGCCCGCCGCCACCAGCGGCTACGTCAACCCCATCTGGGCCATGGTCGCCATGGTCACCTCGGTCACGGTCGTGCTGTCCAACTCGTTCGGGACCAACCTGCCGCTCACCCTGTGGAAGGGCATCAAGACCCTCCTGCTCCCCGAGCTCTTCTCCCGCGAGCAGAACGCAGGGGAGGGGCCCGAGGCCGCCAGCGCCCGAGAGGTGGCGGACGAGGTCGCAGCCGAGCAGGCGGCGGCGTCACCTCTCGAGCCCACCCGCAGCGCCTACCGGGTCGGCGGTGTGCACTGCCAATCCTGCGCCGAGCGCATCGAAGAGGGCGTCGCCTCCCTTCCGGGGGTACAGAGCGTGCACGCCGGCACCGACGGCAAGGTGGTCGTCGAAGGAGCTGTGCCGCCTTCGACGGTGGCCGAGACGCTCGGCACCTTGGGCTTCTCCGTTGAGCGCACCCTCGGCCCCCCGCCCGCCAGAGAGGCGCGGGCTGATGGCCACGCCGACCACCGTCCATCCGAGCACCCCAGCGATAGGAGGTCGTGACATGGCATCCAACACCGCCGCTTGCGCACCCTGGTTCGAGGAGCCAGGCGGCGAGGAAGAGCCCGGCTGGTGGGCCCGCTACCGGGCGTGGATCTGGACGATGGCCATCGTTGTGGTGGTCATGGGGATCGGCGGGTGGAACGTGATCACCAACGGGCCCATCCACCCCCATGTGTAACCCCGGCGGCGGCTCGAACGACTCGGCTTCACCGAGGGCTACGACTACGTGGCCTCGGCGTCGTCCAAGGACGGCCTCGACCAGCCTCCCGGCGACGCAACCAGCGAGGAGATCATGGACTTCGGGATCACCACGGTCCGTCCCGCCGAAGAGGTCGGGCCCCTTGTCGAGCGGATGCGTAGAGCCGGGGTGGAGGCGATCCTGCTCACCCGCTCCGACGGCACCCTCTACGGACTGCTCGCCCGCGGCGAGGCCGAAGCCGCCCTCGCCGGGCGGTGACACCTGCATCCCGCGTCCAGGCACTACCGAGCCCCCACCGAGGACGTTCCCCTTGGACTCCTCGACCGCAACCCCCGGGATGATGAACGGCGCGCCGTGGCGTGCTGAAGAAGCCGCTGCTCCTGCTCGCCTTGGACGTCGCCGCTCTCGTCCCCGGCATCACCGGCGCCTACCGGGCCGGCGCCGGCCTTCACCCATACCTCATTTTCGGCGGCGGCGCCTACCTCGTGCGCGGCGAGATCTTCGTCCCACTGGGCATATGGAACTCGTCTTGGGCCGCGACAAGGTCGCGCACCCGGTGTAGAACTGGTGGGCCCACCATTTGCGGCTCCTGCGGGCCCCTGCCAACCAAAGTCGGTTGACAAGATGTTGGCAAGATCGAGGCCTCGCCGACCGGGATTGGTGTTCATCGGGGCGGCCCTTCCTGGCCAGCGCTCGTGGTGCAGCCGTGGTGCAGGGCTGGGCATAGCGACCCGGGTCACGTCGCTTCTCGGCACACGGCTCAGGTCGCCAGGATGGCAGCGCCCTTCAAGGTGTCACCCGGCGCCTCGACGAACCTGACCAAGGTCACCTCCCGGTCCGTCAGGGCATCTTCGAACCCATGTCGCTGCCGGAGAGGGCCTCTTTCATGCCGAGGAGGTCTACGATGCCGGACGGTGATCTTGCAGGGTCAGTCGGTCAGGCGACGTGTCGGTGCCTTTCCGTCCGATGACGTCGGCCTGCCGGTGCCCCTCTCACGTCGAACTCGTCGTGGCACCCGGTCTCCCTAGAGCACACGTGACGTCAGAGCATACGTGACGTCGTCGAGCCGCTTGCGCTGGGCCAGTCGGCTCTCGAGGTCGATTTCTGCTGCGCTGGAGTCCTTTGCCGCCGGCATCGACCTTTCGGACGACGAGGAGGTGACCTGCCGGCTGTTGGCCAGACCTCTGGAGTGGAAGGTGCGTGCCGTGGAGAGTCTCGAGGTCAGTACGGCCCGATCGTGCCAACGTCGTCGATCCTTGCAGGTCGCACCGCTGCGGGACGTGCTGACCGACGAAGTGATCACACGTGGCGGATCCGCCCGTTGGGGCTCAGCCAACCAGGCAACCCTCGTCCTCCCTGTCGCAACCCTACCGAAGGGCCCGCTCGTCGATTTTGACATCCGCGCAGCGGACGGCCCCGCTTACTTGCTACCAAGGACGCAGATTGCCGAACGCGAGACCGCCTACCTATGCCAGTTGGCAGGAGAGGCTGGACTGCACGTTGACGCGCAGCTTTCGACCATCCTCGTAGCCATGTGCCAGTTCTCCTCCGGCCCCTGGAAGAGATTCCTCGACAGCGAAAAGGACCCACGGCTTGCGCTGACGAAATATCTTCAAAGCGGAATCGGAGGAGCCGTTACAGACTGCTTGGTGGACCAATGGAGTGACGCCCTTTCCCGATCTGGCGATATCCTTCGGGCCACGTTGCAAGGAGTCGGCGAGCCAGCGGACCCGGCCAGTGCGGTCGAGAACCCTCTTCTCGTTCTCCCCGAGCTGATTGAGCCAGCAAGGAGAGAGGATCTGGCCCCGGTCGGTCCGCTCCTCGCTCGATTCGACGCCTTCGTGCAACAAGCCCGCGAGAGTGCGCCGAGCAAGCCGGATTCCTCCAACGCCGCCACGGACCTGCTCCTCGCTCTTGCCGACTATGGGCGGAGATGGGACGTAATGGTCAGCTGCACGGTACCCCTCGACGCTCCGTTCTCGGTCAAGACGGTCGAATCGCGGCCCCTAGGGCTGACCAGCACGCGCCGGCAGAAGATCGGGCAGCGGGCGACGGGGCGCCAAGAGGTCATCGTCGCGGATGCTCGGACCAACCACGTCAGCATTCGGGTGACCGACCCGAACGTCGAGCTCTATGACGTGCAGGCCACCGATCTCGCCGGCACCGAGCCGGCGTGGCTGCTGTCGGCTGCGACCGAGCGCAGCGCCGAGGTGTTCAGCTTCTATCTGTCCGACCCGGACCGAGACTTCAGCGTGCGTCTCGACCTCGGTCTCCGTCCTGCTGGTCTCTCCAGAGCCGTCACCTGGGTCTTCACGCTTCTCGTGGTACTCGCCCTCGCTGCGGCGCTGAGCCTCGCTTCGTCCGACGCGTCTGTTCTTGCCGTTCTGGTGGTTCCGACCACCTTCGCCGGGTCGCTACTCCTTCTTCGCGAGCCCTCCTCCCTCGGCACGAGACTGAAGCGCCCGGTGGCGACCCTCTTGGCGTGTGCTCTCGTCGTGCTTTGGGTTGCCGTGGTCGCGATCGTCCTGAGCCAGGGAAGCGCATTCTGATCTGACCTCGGACGGTCACTGGGTTCTTGCTACGATAACGAAGTCGACCGGAGGTAGACATGGCACGGAACACGGGTCGCGGCACTCGACTTGGAGCCGTCACAGGACGCAGCCAGACACAGAATTCCAAGACTGGGCTCTGGGCCAAGCGGGACGCTGCGACTGGCAAGTTCACCCAGGTCAAGAAGTCGGGCGGTACGTTCAAGGGTGTCCGCAAGGACAAGTAGCCCGCTTGGGTCGCTTGGCCGAGCCCCGCGATCGCGCTGAGCGAGGACAAGTGAGCGCCGACGAGATCGCCCGTCTTGACGGTCCTGTTGGAGGCGGAGCCGTCGAACCTGTGCTGCTTGGGGAGCGTGAGCGGGTCTACCGGTTCACCTGCGGCCACCTCGGACAAGTTCCCGGCGGCGGACCCCATGCCGGTTGGCGTCATCGACTCGCACGGCCGTGGTTCGCCGCGTCGAGCTGAGCGGCCGGATCATGCCGGGAACGTCGCTGGATGCCTCATGCACTGATAATGCTGAGGTCGCTGGTTCGATTCCAGCTAGCCCCACGGGACGAATCGGCTGGTCAGAGCCCATGTTCGGGGCCTGGAGGCTCATCGCCGACGGGGTCTGCGGTCAGTCTGCGGTCAGCCACCCGACCACCGCGCTCGGCCTGCTCGGGGTTGTGGCGGATGCCGAACTGGTCCCGCATGGTTGCGTCGTCGAGCACCACCTCCTTGATCCGCTGGGCGCCACGCAGAGGTCGGCGATCGCCGCCGTGTGACGGAGGAAGAGCGGTCCGGCGTGCCCCTTGCCGGCGCGGGCGAGGTGTCCTCCACGAGCCGGGCGCCCGCACGGGTGGGCCGCCGGTACAGCGGCGACGATGAGCTGTGGCGTGCTCAGCACCGGTCACGTCGGCGCCGCCTACTGTGGCGGAGTGCCATTCGACCCAGAGGAAGCCGCTTACCTTCGCGAGCTGGAGCTCGAACTACGGCAAGTCGAAGAATGGCCCGTCGACTCGCCTCTTGGATTCGTGGTGCACCTCGCTCCTCGCACCCGAGGAAAGCTCTGAGAGCACCCGGTAGCAAAGATCACGACGAAGCTCGGCATCGTCAATAGGCCATCGGGCAGCGCGGACTTCGACCTGTCGATTACCCGGCGGTCCGGAACGATGAAGGTGGAGGTGAAGTTCTCGACCGAAGATCCGCCCCGGTTCCAGCAGGTCCGCGATCCTAGAAGGCAGGGCGTGATGAAGTACGACGCCCTACTGTGCCTGTCCGGCAGGCCTGAGGGGTTGGTCTACTGGGTTATTGGTGCCGAGGATGTTGCGACCCTCATCGACGCCGGTGCGATCACCATCCAGCACCAGGACAGCCACACGCACTGGTTTTACCCTTCGAGAACCGGACAGGATCCGTACGCGGCGTTCCGACGGGACTTTCCCACAACTCAAGGCCTGGTTGTCGTCCTGACGGCGCTCCAAACGATACGAGATAGATATCAGAAAAGTGCCGCCGGAACGTCGTCAGGGCAAGCAAGACTGTCGTCGTGCGCTCCAAGATACGTAACTCCACTTGAGCCCAGCCGACGTTGCATCACCGAGAGTGCCTCGGGATTGTCATCGACCAGCACGTATCGCCTGCGGAGTTGGCGCGCGACTGCCCCGGTCGTGCCGCTCCCGGCGAAGAAGTCCAGGACCCAGGCGCCGGGCGCAGAGGAGGCCTGTATAACGCGGCGCAGGATCCCTTCTGGCTTCTGGTTCGGGTAACCGGTCTTCTCCTTGCCATTAGTGGGCACGATCGTGTGCCACCAGACATCGGTGGGAACCTTCCCTCGCTCGGCCTTCTCCGCCGTCACGAGACCGGGAGCCATGTAGGGGATGCGCTCAACCGCCTCCTGGTCGAAGAAGTACCGACTCGGATCGCGAACGTATACCAGGATCGTGTCGTGCTTCGCCGGCCAGCGATTCTTGGGCCGTCCACCGTAGTCGTACGCCCAGATGACCTCGCTGAGGAATGAGTCGCGGCCGAAGATCTCGTCCAGAAGGATCTTGCAGTAGTGGGCCTCGCGGTAATCGATGTGGAAGTAAAGGGTGCCGTCGTCGGCCAGCAGTCGGCGGGCCTCCTCGAGCCTTGGTCCAATGAATCCGAGGTAGTCGTCGAATTCGTCGCCGTAGGCCTTTCGCCCAGTCTCTACCGTGACGTAGCTTCGGCCTCCAAAGCCGACGCGAGCTCCGTTCTCTGATCGGCGGGTTTGTAGAGTAAGCCGCCGCTGCACCTTCCCGGTGTTGAACGGCGGATCGATGTAAATGAGCTGGAACGAGCCGTCCGGCAGCTGTGGCAGCACGTCCCCGTTGTCGCCGAAGACGACGTAGTCGGTGCCTTGTCGGCCGAGATCGAGCACGGAGACCTCCAGATCGTTCCTGGTGAGGACGATAGCGCTGGGGTGTGCCGGCAGTGGGGATCCGGAGGGTCCGACGAGAACCTGGCGGGACCTCGTTCGGCCCCTACGACCTGGGACGTGTCAGCAGGGAGGCGATTCGGGCGAGGGGAAGCCGCATGTGAGCGAGGTTCGAATACGAGTGACCACGGCCCACCGTGCGAACCCGCTGGTCAGAGCCCATGCTCTGGCCCTGGAGCGTCGGGGCCAGCGGGGTCTGCGGTCTGTCAGTTGCCACGAGGATGGGGCCAGCTGAAGCCGGTTCTTGCC
Organism: Acidimicrobiales bacterium; assembly: GCA_039583615.1. Lineage (GTDB taxonomy): Bacteria > Actinomycetota > Acidimicrobiia > Acidimicrobiales > QHCF01 > QHCF01. The sequence goes on along the minus strand of JAVKSQ010000034.1, from coordinate 20,178 downwards.
ACCTCCATGGGGCCACCTCGTTGCCAGTCGTGGGGCCACCTGTGACGACCTGCGGCCGCGCCGCTTGAGCGTGGTACTCCCGCTGCCACGCCAAGCGCAAGGAGGTGCGGGCGTGTCATACAGGGAGGTACCCGTGCATCAAATACGAGAGACACTCAGATTGTGGTTGGCCGGCGAGGGCTTGCGCTCGACGGCGGCCTGGTGCGGGTACGGGCACAAGGTCGCCATCGCTACCACGAGCTGGCCGGGCCGGAGGTCGCCACGGTGATCGAAGCCCTGGCCCAGCTCGCCCCGCCGTCGCCGGTCCGCTCGCTACGCGAGGACCGCCAGGCGAGCACCATCACGGAATCCCGGACCTGTTATGACCACCTGGCCGGGCGTAGCGGTGTAGAGCTGCGCGACCGGCTGCTCGCTACCTCAGCTCTTCGCGCCGTCAACGACCGCGACCATATGCTCACGGGCCACGGCCGCCACCTGCTCGCCGAGCTGGAGATCGACCCCGATGACCTTCAAGCCACCCGGCGAGTGCTCGCCCGCTCGTGCATCGACTGGACATCCCGCCGTCCCCACCTGGCCGGGGCCCTGCCGGCCGCCATCACCGGCACCTTCATCGCCCGCGGTTGGCTGTTGCACACCGAGGGCCGGGGCCTGCGCGTCGCAGGCGACTACGACCAGCTTCTTGACCGCTGGCTGGCATCGGCGCCGAACGAACAGCCAAAGTGACCGCTGAGCGAACCGTCTACGGCGACGGTGGGACCACCTGGATCACGTCGAAACGATCGCCGGTTGAGGATGGGCTTGCGGGCGCCCGTCGGCCTACCTCAGCACCCGGACTGCGCAGCGAGGTACGGTGGCCTTGGCGAGGCGTTCGTCGCCGGTGAGAAGCTCGCAGTCGAGAGCCTCGGCGAGGGCTACATAGCTGGCGTCATACGCCGTCACGTTGGCCCGGAGCTCGTATGCCCGACGCATCAGGCGAAGCACGGGCACCCGTTGCATGTCGAGTCCTTCGAGGTCCTCGACGGCGGCCTCGAAGCGCTGGTCGGAGATGGTGGTCGCCAGCCAACGCTTGCGGAGGACGGCAACCGTCTCCACATCGACAAGATCGGGAGCCGCGACGTCGCCCGCCTCTCGGATCGCGCTGCGGGCCTTACGACCGTCCTGGCCGTCGTCACCGACGACGTTGGCAAGCACCGAGGCGTCGACGACGATCACTGACGGGATCGCTCCTGGCCGAGGTCCTCCACCGCCTGGGCGAGTCCCACCTTGCCGCCGCAACGGCGCTCGATACGGTCCAAGATGTCGGTGATGCTCGGCCGTTCTGCCAAGCGTCGCAGCTCGGTGCTGAGGTACTGCTGGAGTGACTGGCCATGTCGCTCCGCCTGCCGCTGAAGGGCTAGATGGACATCCTCGGGGAGATCTCGTACCAGCACGTTCGCCATGCTAGCATTATGCTAGCGCTGGCTCCGGGGGGTCAAGGACCAGGGCCACTCATCTCAAGGAGCCTCGGCTCACGTCCGTGTCCGCAGGCCCATCTGCTTTCGGAACGGCCTACAGGCTCGTGGTCTCTCCGATGAAGCGGATCACCGGGTGGTCCAGCTCCTCCTCGTCCCAGAGCACGAGCCACTCCGAGCCGGCGGCCGGCCGGAGGATCGCCCACATGTCATTGGTGAGGCGACGACGCTTCGCTCGAGGCTCGACAGGCTCGGCCTCTATCCAGTCGAGGCACTCTTCGATCGCTGCTGCCACCTTGGGCAGCGTGGCGTGCAGGCTGTCCAGCTTCTCCGCCGGGGCGGAGTCGAGCTCGAGCTGGCGCACGCTCAGGTGGCTTGGCGACGCCGCCGCTTGACTCGCTGCTCGGGGTGGGCTCGGGCGTAGGCGATCTGCGCCTGAAGGGCGGTGTTGGCCATGAACCGGCGTTCGAGCTCGGTCACCACCACGGCGGGCTCGAGCACCAACGTGCCGTCGGACTCCTCATGCATGAGATAGCGCCGCCCTGGCCGGGCCAGGCTCGCTCGACCCCTTGCATCCGTCTCGACGATTTGCTCGTTCACTCTGACCATTCTACCCCATTACCCAAGACGGGGCAACTGGGAACCGTTCCTCTCGCCGATCCCTGACCGACCAAGCTCAGGGGAGGAAAAGCCCCACTCAGGGGTCGGCGACGTCGAGGAGGAGCGCCACCTCACCGTTGTCCGCATGGGAAACGGAATGCGTCGAGGCCCTCTTCAGACAGGACCCAACCTTCTCATGTCCCAGTACCCGGCGGCTACCCTGACGGCGTGCCGACCGGCCTCGAGGACCTGACCGCCGGCGCGGTTGTGGAAGGGGTCGTGGCCGGCCAGGCGGTGACCGTGGTGGCGGTCGAGTGGCACGGCTCGTCGTGCGTCACCCTCACCTACCGGACCTCCACCGGAGATGTCGACCACCAGCTCGTCTACCGCACCGACGAGGACCGGCTGGTCGTGGACCATGGCGGGCCAGGATGGGCCTTTGACGCCGACGGATCGCTGTTCCGCCTGGCTGCCGAGGCCAGGCGGATCCGCCTCGCCTACCTGTTCGACCCCCGCCTGGCCGTCCACCTGAGCCTGCTCGAGCCGCTTCCCCACCAGATCGAGGCGGTGTACGGGGAGATGCTGCCCCGCCACCCCCTCCGCTTCGCCCTCTGCGACGACCCCGGGGCGGGCAAGACCATCATGGCCGGGCTGTACATCAAGGAGCTCCAGCTGCGCGGAGACCTTCGCCGGTGCCTGGTGGTGGCGCCCGGCGGGCTCGTCTCCCAGTGGCAGGACGAGATGGAGGACCGCTTCGGCCTGTCCTTTGCCATCCTCACCCGGGACATGATCGAGGCCACCCGATCGGCCGACCCCCTGGCCGAGCACGACCTGCTGATCGCCCGCCTCGACCACCTGGCGCGCAACGACGACCTCATGGAGAGGCTGTCCCGCACCGAGTGGGACCTGGTGGTGGTGGACGAGGCCCACCGCATGTCGGCCCATTACTTCGGCGTCGAGCTCAAGGAGACCAAGCGCTACCGGGTGGGCAGGGTCCTGGGCCAGGTGGCCCGCCACCTCCTGCTCATGACGGCCACGCCCCACGCCGGCAAGGAGGACGACTTCCAGGCTTTCATGGCTCTCCTGGACCCCGACCGCTTCGAGGGCCGGCCCCGGGACACGCTCGGCCCGGGAGACCAGCCCATGGGCACCACTCAGGCCGGCGACGTGTCCGACCTCATGCGCCGCATGGTCAAGGAGAAGCTGCTGCGCTTCGACGGCCGGCCCCTCTTCCCCGAGCGCCAGGCATCGACGGTCACCTATCCCCTGTCCGACCTGGAGGCGGCTCTCTATGCCCAGGTGACCGACTACGTCACCGAGGAGATGAACCGGGCCGACCGGCTGGCCGCCGAGGGCGAGGGCCGACGGGGTAACCGGGTCGGCTTTGCGGTGACGGTCCTGCAGCGCCGCCTGGCCTCTTCCCCCGAGGCCATCTACCAGTCGCTCTGCCGGCGGCGGGGACGCCTGGCGGACCGCCTGGTGCAGGAGCGCCGGGGCACGGAGGCGGTGGTGTCCGACCGAGGGCCCGAGCTCGACCCGGACGAGCTGGACCTGGACGACCTCGACGACACCGAGACCCAGTCCTTGGAGGAGGAGCTGGTCGACCAGGCCAGCGCGGCCCGCACCGTGGCCGAGCTGGAGGCGGAGATCGCCACCCTTGGCCGCCTGGAGGTACTGGCCGACGAGGTACGCCGGGCCGGCACCGACCGCAAGTGGACAGAGCTGGTCCGCCTCCTGGAGGACTGCCCTGAGATGGTCGACCGCTCGGGCACCCGGCGCAAGCTCATCGTCTTCTCCGAGCACCGTGACACGCTCAACTACCTGGTGGACAAGCTGCGCACCTACCTGGGCCGGGACGAGGCGGTGGTGACCATCCACGGCGGTGTTCACCGGGAGGAGCGCCGGCGCATCCAGGAGGTCTTCACCCAGGACAAGGACTGCCTGGTCCTGGTGGCCACCGACGCCGCTGGCGAGGGGATCAACCTGCAGCGGGCCCACCTGGTGGTGAACTACGACCTGCCCTGGAACCCCAACCGGATCGAGCAGCGCTTCGGCCGGGTCCACCGCATCGGCCAGACCGAGGTCTGCCACCTGTGGAACCTGGTGGCCGAGAGCACTCGGGAGGGCCAGGTCTACCAGCGCCTGCTGGCCAAGCTGGAGGAGCAGCGCCGGGCTCTGGGCGGCCAGGTCTTCGACGTCATCGGCGCCGCCCTGCCCGGCCGGGTCCTGCGGGACCTGCTCATCGAGGCCATCCGCTACGGCGACCGTCCCGACGTGCGGGCCCGGCTGGAGGCGGTGGTCGACGAGCGGGTCGGGGAGGGCCTGGCCGAGCTGGTGGCCGAGCATGCCCTGGCCGCCGACGTCCTCGATGCGGCCGACGTAGAGCGGATCCGCCAGGACCTGCTGGAGGCCGAGGCGCGCCGCCTCCAGCCGCATTACGTGAGGGCCTGGTTCGCCGACGCCTTCCAGCGCGCTGGTGGCCGCATGGCCGAGCGGGAGGCCGGCCGCTACGAGATCGTCCGGGTACCCGAGGCGCTCCGCCACCGGGAGCGGACCGGGGGAACGGGCCGCCCGGGAGGCGGGCCGGGGAGCTCCCGCCCGGGAGCTGGACCGGCCAACGGCACCCGCCCGGGAGGCGGTCCGGTGCCCGGTCCGCCGGTGCTGTCACGCTACGAGCGGGTCACCTTCGACAAGCACCTCCTGCGGGTGGACGGCCTCCCCCCGGCCGAGCTGGTGGCTCCCGGCCATCCCCTGCTCGAGGCGGTGCTGGACCTGACCCTGGAGCGCCACGACCACCTGTTGCACCGGGGGGCGGTCCTGGTCGACGACTCGCCCACCGAGCAGCGCCCCCGGATCCTGTTGTTCCTGGAGCATGCCATCGCCGACGGCCACGAGGCCCGGCCCGCCCGGTACGGCGGGGACCAAGCCGCCGCCGGCGGCCGCCGGGTGGTGTCGCGCCGCTTCGAGTTCGTCGAGCTGTTCCTGGACGGCACCGCCCGAGTGGCCGGCTACGCCCCCTACCTGGACTACCGGCCGGCCACCGAGGCCGAGCGGGCCCTGCTCGGCGGCCTGGTAGACGAGCCGTGGCTGGCCGCCGACGTCGACCGGCTGGGCCTTGATCACGCCATCGAGGTGGCGGTGCCGGCCCATCTGGCCGAGGTCCGCCACCGCACGCAGGCCCGGGTGGCCAAGGTGCGCGCCGCCGTGCGCGAGCGCCTGACCAAGGAGATCGCCCACTGGGACCGGCGGGCCACCGAGCTGGCGGCCCAGGCTGAGGCCGGCCGCCAGCCCCGCATGAACCCCGACCGGGCCCGGGCCAGGGCCGACGACCTGGCTGGCCGGCTCGAGGCGCGCCTGGCCGAGCTGGAGCGTGACCAGCAGCTCTCGGCCCTGCCCCCGGTGGTGGTGGGCGGGGCCCTGGTGGCGCCGGCCTCCATGCTGGCCCGCCTGGCCGGCGAGCAGGCCCCGGAGTCGCCCTTCACCCTCGACACCACGGTGGTGGAACGCCGGGCCGTGGATGCGGTCATGCGGGCCGAGGAGGTCCTTGGCCGATCCCCCACCGAGATGGCCCACAACCATCCCGGCTACGACATCACCTCCGAAGGCCCCGATCATGAGGGACAGGACGGCGACCTGCGCTTCATCGAGGTCAAGGGCCGGGTGGCCGGGGCCGACACCTTCGTCGTCACCCGCAACGAGATCCTGTGTGCCCTCAACGTCCCCGACACCTGGGTGCTGGCCCTGGTCGAGATCAGCGACGACGGGCCGGGGTGTGACCGGGTCCGCTACCTGCGCCGGCCCTTCGGCGACGGGGTGCACCTGCCCTTCGCCACCACCGCCGCCTTCCTCTCCTGGCCGGACTACTGGGGCCGGGGGGAGCAGCCGTCATGACCGGCCCGGGAGGCCGGTCCATGGGCACAGCCGGCCCGGGAGGCCGGTCCGTGGGCACAGCCAAGCTGGTCGAGGTGGCCCTGCCGCTGGAGGCCATCAGCGCCGCCTCCCGCCGGGACAAGGACCGCAAGACCGGCACCATCAAGAACGTCCACAAGTGGTTCGCCCCCATGCCCACCCCCGCCTGGCGGGCCCTGCTGTTCGCCACGCTGGTGGACGACCCTGGTGACGAGCAGCGTCGGGGCGAAATGCTCCGCTTCGTCGAACGCCTGGTGCCCACCCACGGGGGTGCCCCCGACGACAAGACCCTGGCCGAGGCCACCGCAGCCCTCCTCGAGGCCACCGGCGGGCGCCTGCCCACGGTGTTCGACCCCTTCTGCGGCGGCGGTTCCACCCTGTTGGAGGCCCAGCGCCTCGGCCTGCCGGCAGCCGGCAGCGACCTCAACCCGGTGCCGGTGCTCATCACCCGGGTGCTCACCCAGCTGGTGCCCCAGGTGGCCGGCCGGGCTCCCCTGGTGGCCGACCCGGCCCAGCTGGGCCAGATGGCCGACGGTCCCCTGGGTGGCCTGCTGGCCGACTGCCGCCACTACGCCGAGCGGGTGCGGGCTCAGGTGTGGGCGCGGATCGGCCACCTCTACCCGTCCCCTCCGGGTGGGGGCACGGTGGTGGCCTGGCTGTGGGCCCGCACCGTGACCTGCCCCAACCCGGCCTGTAGGGCCACCGCCCCCCTGATCAGCTCCTTCTGGCTGTCCAAGCGCCGGGGGGCCGAGACCTGGATCGAGCCGCTGGGCGCCGAGCCGGGCGGGGCGGTGAGCTTCGAGGTGCGCACGGGGACGGGCGGGCCGCCGCCGCCGAGCAAGGTGGGACGGGGAGGCCGGTTCCGGTGCCTTGGTTGTGAGGAGGCGATTCCCGAGCCGTACCTAAAGGCGGAGGGCATGGCCGGACGATTGGGGACCCAGCTCATGGCCGTAGCCGCGGACACGCCGGGCGGCCGGAAGTACCTGTCCCCCGACGACGCCGGCGAGCCGCCCTCCACGGATCGTCCTGCCAAGGCCCCGGACGTGGAGCTACCGGACGACATGCGTGCTTTCTGGTGCAAGCTGTACGGCGTCATCACCTACGCCGATGTGTTCACCAACCGGCAGCTGGTGGCGCTGGGGGCCTTCGCCGACGCGGTAGCCGAGGTGGCGGGCTGGGTGGCCGCCGACGGCGGGGACGCGGTCTACGCCACCGCCGTCGCCTCGGTGCTTGGCCTGTGCGTGGGGAAGCTGGCAGCCGTTTGTTCAACTCAGGTGCGTTGGTATATCGACAATCGAAATGGCTCAACGACGGTGCAATCCGCCTTTGGTCGCCATGCTCTGCCGATGGTGTGGGACTACGCCGAAACTAATCCCTTCGGTGGCTCCGTTGGCAACTGGATGGGATTGCTCGACTCCGTTGCTACTGGCCTGCGCTCGCTGCCGTTTCCGGCTGCGCCGGCCCGTACCTTTCAGGCCGACGCCCGGAGCGCCGCCGACCAGCTGGAGTGGCCGGTGGTCGTGGCCACCGACCCGCCATATTTCGCCCAGATCGGCTACGCAGATCTTTCGGACTATTTCTATGTGTGGCTGCGGCGGGCCCTGGCCGGGGTGCACCCCGACCTGTTCGCCACCGTGGCCACTCCCAAGGCCGACGAGCTGATCGCCGCCCCCTACCGCCACGGCGGGGACCGCGAGGCGGCCACCCGGGCCTTCGTGGACGGCTACACCGAGGTGTTCGGGCGCCTGGCCGCCGCGTCGGATCCCGGCCTGCCCATGCTGGTGGTCTACGCCCACCGCCAGGAGGAGTCGGCCGACGGCGCCATCCTCTCCACCGGGTGGGACGCCATGCTGAGCGCCCTGCTGGCCGCCCGGCTGCGCATCGTGGGCACCTGGCCCATCCACGCGACCGGGTCCAGCCGCCAGATCGGGCTCGGCACCAACGCCCTGGCGTCGTACATCGTGCTGGTGTGCCGGCCCCAGGAGGCGGGGGCCCGGGTGGTCGACCGCCAGGGGTTCCTGGGCGCCCTGCGGGCCGCCCTCCCCGGCGCCATCGGTCGCCTGCGGACCGCAGCCATCTCCAGCATCGACCTGGGCCAGGCGGTGATCGGGCCGGGGATGGCCGTCTTCTCCCGCTTCGCCCGGGTGATCGAGCCCAGCGGGCAGGCCATGACCGTTCGCTCGGCCCTGGAGCTGATCGGCCTGGTCCAGGCCGAGGTGCTGGACGAGTTCGCCGGCGACCTGGACCCTTGGACCCGCTGGGCCATGCTGTGGTACCGCGACCACGGCTTCGACGCCGGTCCCTTCGGGGACGCCGAGGCGCTGTTCCGCACCACCAACACCTCCCTGGACGGGCTGCTGGCGGCCGGCATCGCCAGCTCCCGGGCCGGGCGGGTCAAGCTGGCGGACCTGGACGAGCTCCCGGCCGACTGGGACCCGGAGTCCGACCGGCGGGTCACGGTGTGGGAGGTGACCCACCACCTGCTGCGCCGCCTCACTCGGGGCGGGGGGGAGCAGGCGGCAGCCGACCTGTTGCGCCGGACCCAGAGATGGGGCCAGGAGGCCTCCGACCTGGCCGTGTGGCTGGCTCTGGCCGCCGCCCGGACCCGGCCTCGGGAGGCGCTGGACTACGACGCCCTGGTCACCTCCTGGCCCGAGCTGGTCCGCCTGGCCGACCGGGACGCCCCCGAGGTCCAAGGACCCCTCATAGGCTGACAGCCATGCAGCCGTCGGTCATCGAGGAGGTCCACCTGGCCTCGTTCAAGAGCTTCTGTGGCGCAGTGCTGCCGCTGGGCGACCTCACCCTGGTGGTGGGGCGCAACGGCAGCGGCAAGTCCAACGCCCTGGACGGGCTGTGGGTGCTGTCCCGCCTGGCCCACGGCGAGGACATCCGCGATGCCCTGGACGGTGGTCGGGAGGGCCCGGCGGTGCGGGGCGGGGCGGCGGGCTGCGCCCCCTTCGGCCAGTCGGCATTCGCCCTTGGTGCCACCGTGCGCACCGGCGACCAGCTGGTCCGCCTCGACGTCACCGTCCAGACCGAGCCGTTGGTCCAGGTGGCCTACGAGCGGCTGGCGGCCGGGGAGCAGGAGCTGTTGGTGTCCGACCCTCCCCGCCCCGACTCGGCCGACCTGGTGGCCCGGTGGGAGAACGGGAAGCCGGGTCCTGATCCTGCCCTTTCCTTCCGGGCCAGCCGGCTGCTGGCCACCCAGGTGCTGTCCCGGGTCCCGGCCACCTCGGCCGGCCGGCGCGTCCACCTGGCCGCCGCCCAGGTGCTGGCCGCCCTGCGGTCGGTCTTCGTGCTGGACCCGGTGCCCCACCAGATGCGCCAGTACGTGCCCCGCCGGGACATCCTGCTGCGACGAAGCGCCGACAACCTGTCGGCCGCAGTGGCCTCCCTGCTGGACCAGCCCGACACCCGTGACCGCCTGCGGGAGGCCCTGTGCCGGCTCAACGAGCAAGTAGTGGTCGACGTGACCACCAGCCGCTCGGAGCTGGACGACCTCATGCTCACCCTGGTCGAGCGCTTCGGCGAGGGCCAGCATCCGGTACCGGCCCGGGTCATGAGCGACGGGTCGCTGCGCTTCCTGGCCATCCTGGTGGCCCTCATGCAGGCCCCCACCCTGGACACCACCCCGCAGTCGGGGGCATCGGAGGAGGCGATGGGCCAGACCACGGTGGTGATCGAGGAGCTGGAGAACGGCCTGCACGCCTCCCAGGCCGGCATGCTGGTGGGCCTCGTCCGGTCCGAGGTCGAGCGTCGGCGGGTCCGCGCCCTGGCCACCGCCCACAGCCCGGCCCTGCTGGACGCCCTGACCGGGGATGAGCACGCCAACGTGATCGTCTGCCAGCGCGACGCTCTGGGGCAGAGCACGCTCGCTCGCCTGGTGGACCTGCCCAACTACCTGGACGTGGTGGCCGGCGGGGGGCTGGGCCGGGCGGCGGTGAAGGACCGCCTCCGCGCGAGAGACGAAGATCCCGACCCTGTGGCCTTCCTTGATCACCTGTTTGGCCGGTCGTCATGACCCGCGTCACTTTCATCGATACCTCCATTCTGTGCGAGCTGTTGCAGGTGCCCGGCAAGAGCCAGCCGTCAAATGCCGAGGTCCGGGCCGAGCTGGAGCGACGGGCGAAGAAAGGGGAGCGCTTCGTCGTGCCGGTTACGGCGGTCATCGAGACCGGAAATCACATTGCCCAAGCCAAGAGCGGCGACCGTCATGCTGCCGCCACGCGACTGGTCGATTTGCTCCGCGCGGCCATGGCCGGCAATCGTTCCTTCCTGCTTCAGGCATTCAGCTGGGATGCTCGGTTCTTCGGAGACCTCTGCGACGGCAACCACACCGGAAAGACCTTTGCCGAGCTGGCCGGCGCCAGAATGGGTGCCGGCGATGTGGCCATCCTGGTTGAGCTGGACCGTTTCGTCGAAGGGTCGGCCTTCCTTCACAGCGACATGGATCTCTGGACCGAGGACCATGCACTCAGCTCATACGCCCGGCACGCATTGGGCTCCCCACGATGAGCCCGCCCTCGCCCTATCCCCGCATCCCCCATCTGGTGCCCGGGCGGGGCACCCGTGACGACCGAGTGCTGGCTCCGGCCGAGGCGACCTCCCTCCTGGCCGGAGAGGTGGTGGTGGAGGAGAAGCTGGACGGGGCCAACGCATCTCTGTGGCTGGAGGGCGCCTCGGTCCAGGCCGCCCTGCGCAGCGGCCCGGGATCGATGGACCGGGCCGGCCAGCTGGGGCCACTTCGGGCCTGGGTGGGCCACCGCCACGACACCCTGGCGGCGCTGCTACGAGGTGCTCCCCAGCTCGGCCCCCCGCCAGCGGCCCCAGACGCTGAAGCCAGACCCGGTTCAGGCCTCGTCCTCTACGCCGAATGGCTCTACCTGTCTCACACCGTGGCCTACGACCGGCTGGAGTCCTTGCTGGTGGCCCTGGACCTGCGCCGGGCCGACGGCTCGTTCCTCACGGTGGACCAGCGCGATGCGCGCTGCTCGCCAGCCGGCGTCGCCCTACCACCTCGGCTGTGGCGAGGCGTAGCTCACAAGGTCCAGGTCATAGACGACCTGCTCGGCCCCTCCCGCCACGGCCCGGCGCCGGCCGAGGGAGTGGTCGTCCGCCCCGTGGACGGGTCCGAGCCCCGGGTGGCCAAGCTGGTGCCGGCGGGGTTCTCGCCCCTGGCCGACGAGGAGTGGGCTCGGGGGCGCCCGCACAACCGGCTACGGCCCCGCCACCAGGAGGGGGAGGAGAGGTCGTGGCGCTGAGCAACCGGGAGCGGGTGGGCCGGGCCTTCGAGCTGCTGGGCGCCGGCCTGGGGCCCTGGATCGACCGGCGCATGCGGTCCTCCAGCTCGTCGGGGGGCGACTGGCTGCCCATCTTCGCCGCCTCGGCCCGACCCCCCGTCACCGGCCCGGCTTCTCTGGGCGACCCGGCCCTGCAGCTGCGGGTGCTGACCGAGAGCTGGGACACGGCGTTTCGCTCCGAGCTCAGCCGGGCCGACCGCAACCTCGTCTTCGAGCTGCGTGACGTGCGCAACCGCTGGGCCCACAACGAGGCCTTCAGTGTGGACGACGCCTACCGGGCCCTCGACTCGGTCGAGCGGCTGCTGGTGGCCGTGGACGCCGGCGAGGCCACCGAGGTGGGCAGGTCCAAGGAGGACCTGATGCGCCAGCGCTTCGACGCCCAGGCCCGCCGGGCCACGCCGGCGTCCGAGGCGCTGCTCACCGCTCCCGCCGCCGGGCTGCGACCGTGGCGGGATGTCATCGCACCCCATGACGACGTGGCCCGGGGGCGCTTCTCGCTGGCCGAGTTCGCCGCCGACCTTCACCAGGTCTGGCTGGGCCAGGGGGCGGCGGAGTACACCGACCCGGTGGCGTTCTTCCGCCGGACGTTCCTCACCGCCGGGCTCCGCCAGCTGCTGGGCGAGGCAGTGGCGAGGATCTGCGGCACAGGGGGCTCGCCGGTGGTGGACCTGCAGACCAGCTTCGGGGGCGGCAAGACCCACTCCATGATCGCCCTCTACCAGCTGTTCTCGGGCACCGACCTCGATCGCTTCCCCGAGGAGGTGGCCGAGCTGGTGCACGAGGCGGGTGTGGCCGTCCTGCCGCCGGTGCGCAGGGCGGTCCTGGTCGGGACCCGCCTGTCCCCCGGACAGGGCGAGGTCAAGCCCGACGGTACCGAGGTGGGGACCATGTGGGGCGAGCTGGCCTGGCAGCTGGGCGGCCCTCAGGGGTTCGCCATGGTGGCCGGGGCCGACCGGACCGGGACCAGTCCGGGCGACGCCCTCCGCCGGCTGCTGGCTGCCAGTGCGCCGTGCCTGATCCTCATCGACGAGTGGGTTGCCTACGCCCGCCAGCTCTATGCCGACGAGGCGCTGCGGGCCGGCACCTTCGACACCCACTTCTCCTTCGCCCAGGCCCTGACCGAGGCGGCCGGGGCTACTGAGGGCGTCCTGGTGGTCGTCTCCCTGCCCGGGTCGGAGGCGCCGGACGGCTCGCCCATCGGCTCGGCCGAGGTCGGGGGGGCGGGAGGCAGGGAGGCCCTGCGCCGCTTGCGGGCGGTGGTGGGCAGAGTGGAGTCGTCGTGGCGGCCGGCCAGCGCCGAGGAGAGCTTCGAGATCGTGCGCCGCAGGCTGTTCCAGGCCATCGGAGCCGACAAGATGCCCGACCGGGACGCCACCGCCAGGGTGCTCGGGGACTTCTACCGCCGCCAGGCCAGCGAGTTCCCGACCGACTGCCGGGACCCCGCCTACGTCCGGCGCATCGAGCAGGCCTATCCGATCCACCCCGAGCTGTTCACCCGCCTCTACGAGGACTGGTCGACCCTGGAGCGCTTCCAGCGCACCCGCGGCGTGCTCCGGCTGATGGCCACGGTGATCCACGCCCTGTGGGCGGCCGGTGATCAGTCGCCGCTCATCCTGCCGGCCAGCATCCCATTGGCCGACTCGGCCGTGATGCGGGAGCTGACCCGCAACCTGGAGGAGGTCTGGCAGCCGATCATCGACGCCGAGATCGACGGACCGGGCTCGCTGCCTCGGGCCCTGGACGACGAGTTCAAGAACCTGGGCCGGTACCTGGCCGCCCGTCGGGTGGCCCGAACAGTCTTCCTGGCCACCGCTCCCCGGGCGGGCTCGCCCAACCAGGGGGTGGACGCCGCCCGGGTCCGCCTGGGCTGCGCTCTGCCGGGCGAGACAGTGGCCATCTACGGCGACGCCCTCAGCCGCCTGGCCGACCGGGCCACCTACTTCTACGCCGGAGGGGGCCGCTACTGGTACGCCACCCAGCCCAGCGTGGGCCGCTCGGCCAGGGACATATCCCAGCGGTTGCTGGCCGGCGATCGCCACGAGGTCAGAGACGAGATCATCCGCAGGCTTCGTGGCTTCGAGGACCGGGGCAGGCGGGGCAACTTCGCCGGGGTGCATGCCGCCCCCGGGGGACCGGCCGACGTGGCCGACGTGGCCGAGGCCCGCCTGGTGATCCTCGGCTCGGACTGGCCCCATCCCCGCTCGGGTGACTCCCCGGCCGAACGCCAGGCTCGGGCCATCCTGGACTCCCGCGGGAGCGCGCCGCGAGACCACCGCAACATGTTGGTCTTCCTGGCTGCCGACCAGCGCCGGATCGAGGACCTCGATCAGGCGGCAGCCGACTACCTGGCCTGGCGCCAGATCGCCGGAGAAGCCGGGGCCCGCAACCTGGACCCGTACCAGGCCAGCCAGGCCGAGACCAGGCAGGCCGACGCCGATCGCACGGTGAGCCTACGCCTGAACGAGGCCTACCAGTGGCTGCTGGTCCCCCACCAGCCTGTGGCCACCGGGCCGATGGTGTGGGAGACGACCCGGGCCGACGGCCAGGGAAGCCTGGTGGAACGAGCCAGCCACAAGCTGGTCCACACCGGTGGCCTCTACGTCGACTACCCGCCGGTGCTGCTCCGCCTCCAGCTGGACGGCCCTCTGGCTCCCCTCTGGGAGGCCGGTCACGTGACGGTGAACCAGCTCTGGGAGGCCTACAGCCGCTACCTCTACCTCCACCGCCTGCGGGACATCGAGGTGCTGTGCGCCTGCGTGTCCAGGGCGCCGGCCAGCACCACCTGGGCCACCGATGGGTTGGCCGTCGCCGAGGGCATTGACCAGGTGGCGGGGAGCTACGTGGGCCTGGCCGCCGGGGAGGTGATGGGCCCGGTGAGGGGCACCAACCTGGTGGTTCGCCCGGCGGTGGCCGAGACCCAGCTGGCCGCCTTGCGGGTGGCGGGAGACGCGGCAGTCTCCAGCCAGCCGGTGGGGACTCCTACGGAGGGGTCAGTCCTGCCAGGTGACGAGGAGGAGCGGGGGGCGAGTGAGGCGGCGGTTCGAAGGCTGCGCTCGTTCTACGCCACGGCCAGCGTCGACCCGGCCCGGCTGGCCCGGGACGCCGGCCGAATAGGCGAGGAGGTGGTGGCTCACCTCAACGCGCTGGTGGGGACAGAGGTGGAGGTGACAATCGAGGTGCGAGCCACCAAGGCCGACGGCTTCCCCGACGACGTGGTCCGCATCGTGAACGAGAACGCCGCCACCCTGCGGTTTCGGATTCACGACTTCGAGAAGGAGTGACGTTGGCTCGCGCACCACTTCGCCGAGTCTCCATCGTGCCCGGTCTGGGGTGGATGTCCCAGGGAGGTCATGACCTTCGCTGAAAGCTGCCCTCCGCCTGGTCCTGACGCGGCGCCGCCCGACAAGTCGGAGATGATCTCGTTGTGATCTTGTCGAGCGAAGCCGCCGGCGTCGCGAGTGACTACTCCGTCGCCGGAGAATCGACCTGGACGGCGAGGTGGAGCCCGTGGTTGTGGCAGGACTGAACAGCGGCGTCCCACGCCTCGCCCACCTCGGATATCGGCCTGCGCACCTTGGCACCTGACGGTGATTGCCTGCTCTGCGGGTTGACGAACCGGATGTCGTGGTACGGCGGTCGTTCAAAGCGCGGCCCGTCACCGCTGGCCGGTACCGCGGGCGTGAAGGAGAACATGCCCCTGACAGGGTCGTCGTAGGTTGCACCTAGATACAGGGTGAACCCGACACTGCGCAGGTCGATGGAGTGGCGCTCGTATGCGGCGAGCGACTCGATGGTGCAGACTCGGAACAGCTCGCCAACGGGTAACTCCTCGACATCGCGCACCGTGTAGGGGATCGCCTCGGCAACAACGAACAGCGTGTCGAGGCAGAAAAGGCCGGCAATCTGCGAGCCGAAGAGGATGACCGATCCGCGCGGCAACGACTGGAGCGCCGAGGGACCGCCGTAGGGCGTGAGCTGCTTACAGTTGGAGTAGAGGAAGCGACTGCCAAAGACCCATGGGTCGGTGTTCTGGCGCTTCGGTGACTCCGGCGGTGAGGTGACGAGTGGCTCATGCAGAATCGTCGGGAGCGCGCCAGCAGCCGGCCATCGCCGCGTCACACGCGACGCCGCCTCGTACTCGCCCCAGAAGACGACCTCCGTCCGCCTCAGGTCACCTTCCTGGTCGAGCAAGCGACCCGGTGCCCGCAGGAACTTTCGGCGATGTGACCTGAAGTTCCACGGCATGACGTCCCTGCTCCTCGGCGGCTTGTGTTCGGCGCCAGGATGCGGGAACTGGACCACACAGGCAGAGGTCACAGCTGCCCCGGTTGCGAGAGCGGCTTACGTAGGTACAGGTACCACCCAGCGGCATTTGCCGGATTGTCACCGAAGACGGCCTTGTTGACGGTGCCGCGCTTGTTGGCGATCACTCGCCAGGGCAGGTCCGGCCCGAGCCGTCGAACGTGTTCGAGGTATGCCGCGACCGCGGTTCTTTTGGTGTCGACGTTGAGCACAGCCTCACGGCTGCCCAGGTCGACACTGATGCAGGCGGTACCGCCGTAGCTGCCGACATGACCGATCGTATTCGCCTGGCTCGACAGGTACCAACGACGCAGCAGGTCGGCGAGCCCCTCCTTGCCGTTCACCTTGATCCCCCGCGGAAGGAACCCGTCGTTGTCGACCTGCCCGTATGGTGCGCTCATTGGCGCCTCCGTCAGCTCGACCGACGCCGCCGGGGTCAGCTCATTTACCAGATCCTTGACCTCTCCCGCCAGTCGCTCCTTGAACTCGTTCGAGACGCCGAAGCTGGTCTGCAGATTGGTCGACCAGCCGACATAGCTGAGGCCCCCGCCCTCCGACGAACAACCGGCACGTGGCGCCGCCTTTGCGGAGCTTCTTGACCTCGTGGAGCTTCGCCAGGCGCACCCGGCTCACTTGCCGGACGACCGCACGCTTCAGGAGCGCTTCCAGGGGTTTGAACCAGCTGTAGGGGTTGTGCTGGAAGTAATCGTTGCAGTCGGCGACCACTTGACGGGCCTGGTCCGCCGTCAACGACTGGCCCGGCGCGGCGCCGAGTGAGTCCGTGGTGGCGAGACGTCGTTCGTCCCCAGCGAGCAGGACACCGACGGAGGAGTAGAACTCTTGCCGGCTCGGGTTGATGCCAAGCGTGGCCACCTCGGCCCCCAACGGGTCGCCGAAGGACAGGACCGGCGTCGAGCGCTCGACGATGCTCGCCAACGGGGGCACAGGACGGGCGGCCATCTCGCTCTGCCACTGCGCGATCGTCACGACGACTCCAGACAGCAAGAGAGCTCATCACACTATCGCCTTGGTCATCGAGCGCTGCGTGCCCGGCAATCCTCGATGACGTGATGGTGCGGGCCAAGGACCTGCAGATCGTCATAGGCAGAGCATCAGCCGGTCACTGGGCCAGTGCTGGATCGCGTCGGCGAGGATCTGACCAAGGTGTGGGATCCCAGCCTGTGCCTCGTCGAAACCCTGCAGGGCCTCGATGGTGAGCCGAGTCTCAGAGCCATAAGGCCAGGGTTGATTTTTAGTCGGGCGCAGCCGGTTGGGAGCAGGAGCTCAGGTTGTTCCACCACTCGGCTCTTCCCAGCCCCCATCTCCCCCAGCATCAGCATCAGGCCCCTTGACCTTCCAGCAACTAGAAGGTCTACGGTGAGCTTGAAGATGATGAAGAAGGAGGCAGAGACGGATGGATGAGCTCGTGTTGAGCGTGACCGGGATGGACTGCGGGGCCTGTGAGGAGCGTATCAAGCGTTCCCTGGGCCACCTGGCCGGGGTGCGCCGGGTCTTTGCTGATCATTCCGCGGACCAGGTTCGCGTCGTGCTCGACCAGGCCAGTGCCGAGGAAGCAGTAAGGGCGGGCATTGTCGCCGCCGGTTTCGAGGTGAAGTGATGCCTACCCTCACTGACAACAAGACCGAGGCCGAGGCGGGCGCCACTGGGTACTGGGCAGAGGAGCTGCCCGGGGGTGGAGCCCGCTTTCGGGCCAAGATCGGGGGCCTTCACTGCTCGTTGTGCACCGGCACCATCGAGCGCGCCCTGGGCCGCCGTGACGGGGTGGACAAGGTAGCGGTCAGCCTCACCCACGAGCAGGCCCTGGTCGACTACGACCCGGCCAGGGTCAGCGCCACCGAGCTCGTCGGGACCCTCAAGGACATTGGCTACACCATCTGGGACCCCCGCAAGACCCGCCCCTACGAGGAGGAAGAGGCGGCCCTGGTCAAAGAGGGCCGGCGGCTGTACACCGCCATCGGGGCCAGCCTGGCTACCATCGCCTTGCTGGTGAACGTGGCCAACCCGGTCGCCTACGCAATCCCGGTGGCGGTAGGCGCCTTCCTGCTGGCCGCCGGTTACCTGGTATTGCGGGGCCAGGGCAGGGCCCTGGCGCTGGCCGGTACGGCGGGGCTGGCCGCCCTGGGTGCGGGCGCCCTGGCCGCCAACGCCACCGGTATCGCCGGCGACTTCGTCCGCTACGTGCTGGGGGCTCTAGCCGTGGCCGTGGTATTCGGCTTGGCCGGGCACATCTTGTCCATGGCGGCCCAGTCGCTGAGCCGGGGCATCTTGAACCAGCACGTCATGTTGGAGGCCGGTGCCTTCGCCGGGCTGGCCGGGGGCATCCTCGGCCTGACCGCCCGCTACCACAACTTCCCCACCGCCGCCTTCTTCGCGGTATCAGTGCTGGTGGTCAACTATCACATCTTTTCCGAGTGGCTCTCCCTGCTGGTCAAGACCCGCAGCTCCCAGGCCGTCAAGCGCCTCTTGGACCTCCAACCCGACGTGGCCCACATCCTGCGGGATGGGGAGGAGGTTGAGGTGGCCCTTTCCGAGGTGGCCCTGGCCGACCTGGTCCGGGTTCGCCCCGGCGAGCGGGTACCGGTGGACGGGGTGGTGGTCGAGGGTCACTCGGCCCTGGACCAGTCCCTGGTCACCGGTGAGCCTGTGCCGGTGGAGGCGGTGGTGGGACATGGCGTGATCGGAGGGTCGGTCAACACCACTGGCACCCTGCTGGTCGAGGTCAGCGCGGTGGGCGACGAGTCCTTCCTGGCCCAGGTGGTTCGCTCGGTGGAAGACGCCCGGGCCTTGAAGCCCGGCATATTGCACCTGGTGGACCGGATCCTGAGGGTCTACACCCCCACGGTGCTGTCGATCTCGGTGCTGGCGCTGCTGGGCTGGTTGGTGGGCAGCTGGGCCCTCACCGGCACCGTGGACGCCCAGCGAGGCGTCTTCGCCGCCCTGTCGGTACTGGTCATGGGCTATCCGTGCGCAGTGGGTATCGCCGCCCCGCTGTCAATCGTGAGGGGAGGAGGAGAGGCCGCCGACCAGGGCATCCTCATGCGCACAGGAGAGGCCTTCCAGGCCTTCCGGTCGGTGAAGACCATCGTGTTGGACAAGACCGGGACCCTGACCGAGGGCCGGCCGGCCCTACGAGAGGTCCTGGTGGCCGGGGGTTCGGGCCAGGAGGAGGTGCTCTCGTTGGCCGCCGCCGCCGAGGCCTCCTCCGAGCATCCCCTGGCCCGGGCCATAGTGGACGCGGCGCTGGACCGCGGCCTGCCCGTGCCTGGAGCCAGTGATTTCCAGTCCCTCACCGGGCGGGGTGTCGTGGCAGAAGTCACCGGTCGCCAAGTGGTGGTCGGGCGCCCGGCCCTACTGGCCGATCGGGCCATCGACGTGGGGCCCCTGGCTGAGGCCGTGATTGCTCTGGAGGAGAATGGACGCACGGTGGTGGCCGTGGGGGCCGATGGTGTGCTGGTCGGGGCGTTGGCCCTGGGGGACGAGCTGAGAGCCGATGCCGCTGACGCGGTGGTCGCCATGCGAGCGGCCGGCCTTCACCCGGTGATGGTCACCGGGGACAACCCCAGGACGGCCGAGCGGGTAGCCGCCCAGGTCGGCATCCAGGCCGTCCACGCCGGCGTCCTGCCCGGCGCCAAGGCGGAGATCGTCCGGGACCTCCAGCGGCGGGGCTCGGTGGCCATGGTGGGCGACGGGATCAACGACGCCCCCGCCCTCATGCAGGCCAACGTGGGCCTGGCCATGGGGGGAGGCACCGACATCGCCATGGAGTCGGCCGACATCATCATCTTGAGCAACCGGCTGGTCTCGGTGATGGCGGCCCGGGAGATCTCCTCCCGCTCCTATGCCAAGACCCGCCAGAACGTGGCCCTGGCCTTCGCCTTCAACGGCCTGGGCATCCCCGCCGCCTGTACGGGCTTCCTCTATCCGGTGTGGGCCATGGCGGCCATGGCCGTGAGCGTGACCTCCATCTTCGCCAACTCGCTGTGGGGGCGCCCGGCCCTGCTGTTCGATGCGGTGCTCAGCGTGGGTCGCCACCCAGAGCCCGAGCCCGACACGGAGCGAGCGACCCTGGTCAAGGCGGCGGCATGAGGATCGGCGAGGTGGCCGCGGCCGTCGGTGTCAACCCCAAGACCATCCGCTACTACGAGGACATCGGCCTGTTGCCGGATCCCGGGCGCACCCCGTCGGGCTACCGCGACTACACCGAGGAGGACCGGGCTCGCCTGGTCTTCGTCAAAACGGCCCGGCGTCTCGGGCTCTGCCTGGCCGAGGTGGCCGAGATCCTGGCCCTTCGGGAACGAGGCGAGCGACCCTGTGACTACGTGTTGGGGGTCCTCGAGCGCCAGTTGGGAGACGTCGACCGGCGCATCGAGGAGCTGGAGAAACTCAGGGGAGGGCGCTCGCCAGGTCAGCAACCCCTCTGAGCTGGACTTCTCCAGCAGCCCCAATGGGATTCGAACCCGTGTCGCCACCTTGAGAGCTTGCCTTTGTCACCGCTGCAAGGCGCTGACCTGCGCTTTACTTAGCCTCGATCCACCGAATTTTCGCATCGAGCGCTCCGGCGAGTACTGGACATGACCGCGATATGACCCAGTCTT
>JAVKSQ010000033.1:0-27993 GCA_039583615.1 Acidimicrobiales bacterium | reverse complement strand
CGACGGTGGGCGGCCCAACGCCTCGGCCTCGGCGAGCGGGCAGTGCGCCGGGCTGGGCTGATCAGGCAACCCCACTGACCCACGAGGAGGCCCCGATGAGCAGGAATCGGCCAGGTCGGTGCGTTTGGAGAAGTACTGGCGCAACAGGCCGTACAGTGTTCTCATTGAGTCCCCGCTGTCACGGCTTGTGGGGTGAGGTAGGCGGCTGGCTCGGCGCATCTCGGTGGGTCCGACAGGCTCAGTCCCGCTGGTTTCCCGAACGGGTGCTCGTTGTGTCTCACCGTGGAGGTGGGCTCTGCCAGCCGCCCCCTATCGAGCACGGACATGAGGTTCTCGCCCCCACTGACGAGGCCAGGTATCGCCCGATCACCGAGAGGGCACATGGGGCGGTGGCGGCCCTCCCGAGACCCCGGACTGAGTCATGGCCGCCTGCAGCGCCAGGCGGTCGGCCAGGTCGTTCATCACGTCGGCCGAGTGGCCCTTGACCCAGCGAAAGGCCACCTCTTCCCGCCTCCCCTTCACCGCCCGCACCAGGGGCCGCCACAGGTCCTGGTTGGCCACCGGCTGGCCCCTGGCGTTGCGCCAGCCTCGGGCCTCCCAGCCCATCCACCAGCCCTGGCGGAAGCAGTTGACGACGTAGGTGGAGTCGCTCACCACCTCGACCGGACCCTCCAGCGCCTCCAGGGCCGACAACACCGCCGCCAGCTCCATGCGCTGGTTGGTGGTCCACGGGTCCGCTCCGCTGGCGAAGGCGCCGCCGGCCACCGCCCAGGCCCAGCCCCCCGGCCCGGGGTTGCCCAGGCAGGCCCCGTCGGTGTACACCACCATGCCCACCGGCCCAGCGTAGGTGGACGAGGAGCGTAAGCAGCGAGCAGCCTACATTTCGCGCGCGAGGATGGTGAGGTGATATTCGACGGCTTCTCCCACCAGCTCCCCGACGTGGACCCGACCGAGACGGCCGAATGGGTCGACTCCTTCGACGCGGTGGTCGAGGCCCACGGGCGGTCGCGAGCCCGCTTCTTGCTCATGAAGCTGCTGGAGCGGGCCCGGCGCGCCCAGGTCGAGTTCCCCGCCACCGTCTCCACTCCCTACATCAACACCATCGCCCCCGAGGACGAGCCGTGGTTCCCCGGCGACGAGCACATGGAGCGGCGCATCCGGGCCTTCATCCGCTGGAACGCAGCGGTCATGGTGACCAGGGCCAACATGGTCTCGGAGGGCATCGGCGGCCACCTGGCCACCTACGCCAGCTCGGCCTCGCTGTACGAGGTGGGCTTCAACCACTTCTTCCGGGGCAAGGACGACGGCCTGGCCGGCGACCAGGTGTACTTCCAGGGCCACGCCTCCCCGGGCATCTACGCCCGGGCCTACCTGGAGGGTCGCCTGTCCGAGTCCCAGCTGGACAACTTCCGCCAGGAGATCGGCGGGGGCGGCCTGTCCAGCTACCCCCATCCCCGGCTGATGCCCGACTTCTGGGAGTTCCCGACGGTGTCCATGGGCCTGGGGCCCATCAATGCCGTGTACCAGGCCCGCTTCAACCGTTACCTCCTGCACCGCCGCCTGGCCGACACCAGCGGCTCGAGGGTGTGGTGCTTCGTGGGCGACGGCGAGGTCGACGAGCCCGAGACCCTGGGCGCCTGCTCGCTGGCCGCCCGGGAGTCCCTCGACAACCTGATCTTCGTGGTCAACTGCAACCTCCAGCGACTGGACGGCCCCGTGCGGGGCAACGGCAAGATCATCCAGGAGCTGGAAGCCACCTTCCGGGGGGCAGGCTGGAACGTGGTCAAGGTCATATGGGGCTCCAAGTGGGACGAGCTGCTGGCCCGGGACGCCGACGGCGTATTGGTCAACAAGATGACCACCACTGTCGACGGGGAGTTCCAGAAGTACGCCACCGAGTCGGGCGCCTACATCCGCGAGCACTTCTTCGGGCCCGACCCGCGGCTGCGCAAGATGGTCGAGCACCTCTCGGACGCCGACTTGCAGGCCCTGCCCCGGGGAGGGCACGACTACCGCAAGCTGTACGCCGCCTACAAGGCGGCCACCGGCCACCAGGGAGCTCCCACCGCCATCCTGGCCAAGACCATCAAGGGCTGGACCCTCGGTCCCGAGATAGAGGCCCGCAACGCCACCCACCAGATCAAGAAGATGTCGACCGCCCAACTGGAGGTGCTGAGGGAACGACTTCACCTCGAGGAGGAGATCCCCGACCAGGCGCTCCGGGCCCCGATGCCCCCCTACTACCGGCCCGCCCCCGGCTCGCCCGAGCACGAGTACCTGGTGCAGCGCCGCCGGGCCCTGGCCGGCTCCCTGCCCAGGCGGGTGGTCAGGGCCAAGGCGCTGCCGGCGCCCCAGGACGGCGCCTTTGCCGAATTCCGATCGGGGTCGGGCAAGCAGGCGGTGTCCACCACCATGGGCTTCGCCCGCCTGTTGCGCAACCTGCTGCGCGACCCGGGGATCGGCCCCCGGGTGGTCCCCATCATCCCCGACGAGGCCCGGACCTTCGGCCTGGACGCCTTGTTCAAGGACGTCAAGATCTACGCCTCGGGGGGCCAGCGCTACACCCCGGTCGACGCCGGCCTGCTGCTGTCCTACGCCGAGAGCCAGTCGGGCCAGATCCTGGAGGAGGGCATCACCGAGGCCGGCTCCATGGCCAGCTTCACCGCCGCCGGCACCTCGTACGCCACCTGGGGGGTGGCAACCATCCCCTTCTACGCCTTCTACTCGATGTTCGGCTTCCAGCGGGTCGGCGACCTGGCCTGGGCGTGCGCCGACGCCCGGGGCCGGGGCTTCCTCCTGGGCGCCACCGCCGGGCGGACCACCCTCAACGGCGAGGGGCTCCAGCACGAGGACGGCCACAGCCTGCTGCTGGCCTCCGCCTACCCCAACGTGCGCGCCTACGACCCGGCCTTCGCCTACGAGGTGGCGCTCATCGTGGATGACGGCATCCGGCGCATGTACGGCGAGGGCGCAGAGGACTGCATGTACTACCTCACCCTCTACAACGAGAACTACGTCATGCCCGCCCTGCCCGAGGGCGAGGCGGGGACGGTGGTGCGCGAGGGTGTCCTGGCCGGCCTCTACCGCTTCGCTCCCCCTCGGGCCGGGACGGCCAGGCGGCGGGCCACCTTGTTGTTCTCCGGGCCCACCTGGCAGGCGGCCATGGAAGCCCGGGAGATGCTGGCCGAGGACTGGGACGTGAGCGCCGAGGCGTGGTCGGCCACCTCCTACAAGACCCTGCGGGAAGAGGCGTTGTCGACCGAGCGATGGAACCGCCTGCACCCGGCCGAGCCCCCCCGCACGGCGTTCGTCACCTCCGCCCTGGAGACGGCCGAAGGGCCGGTGGTGGCGGTCAGCGACTTCATGAAGGCCGTCCCCGACCAGGTGGCTCGGTGGGTGCCGGCCCATTTCAGCGTGCTGGGCACTGACGGGTTCGGGCGGTCCGACACCAGGGCGGCGCTGCGCCGGCATTTCGAGACCGATGCGGCTCACCTGGTGGTGGCCACCCTGCAAGCCCTGGCCGCCACCGGCGAGGCCAAGGCCGAGGAGGTGGCCGACGCCGTGGCCCGCTACGGGATCGACCCGGAGGCGCCGGACCCCCGGACGCTCTAGCCGGCGCCCCTGCCGATTGTGGCCATGCAACCAGCTTTGGCAAGATAGGAGCTGATGTCGCCCCCGTCCCTCCCCCTCTCCGGCGATCCCGCCGCCGACCAGCTGCTGGCCAGTGACCCTCTGGCGTTGCTCATCGGCATGGTGCTGGACCAGCAGGTGCCGCTGGAGCGCGCCTTCCACTCGCCGTTGGACCTGGAGCAGCGGATGGGCAGGCCTCTCGACGCGGCCGAGATCGCCGACATGGACCCCGAGAGGCTGGTGGAGCTCTTCTCCCGGCGGCCGGCGCTGCACCGCTTTCCGGGCTCCATGGCCCGGCGGGTGCAGGACCTGTGCCGGCGCCTGGTGGACGAGTACGGGGGCCAGGCCGACCAAGTGTGGCAGTCGGCGTCGACCGGCCACGCCCTGCTGGACAACGTCCGGGCCCTGCCTGGCTTCGGGGAGCACAAGGCCAGCATCTTCGTGGCCCTGCTGGCCAAGCGCCTGGGAGTGGCGCCGCCGGGATGGGAGGAGGCGGCTGGCGAGTTCGGCGCTCCGGGCAGCTACCTGTCGGTGGCAGACATCGACAGCCCCGAGGCCCTGGCCCAGGTGAGGGCGAACAAGGCCGCCGTGAAGGCCGGGGCCAAGAGCCGCCGAGGAGGCGGTCCGGCGGGCAGAGACCGCCCGGAAGGCGGCCCAGTTGCCATCGCCCAGGCTTGACCCACCCCTCGTTGGACGGGCGCCGGCTCTACCTGTGCACCCCCGACCGGCCCGACCTGGCGCGCTTCGTCTCCGAGTGCATCCGGGGCGGGGTGGACATGGTCCAGTTGCGGGAGAAGGCCCTGGAAGCCAGGTCCCTCCTGGCCCGGGCGGCGATCGTCGGGGAGGTGTGCCGGGAGCACGGCGTCCCCTTCGTGCTCAACGACCGTCCAGACCTCGCCCTGGAGGCAGGAGCCGACGGCGTCCACGTCGGCCAGGACGACGCGCCGGCCCGATTGGCCCGGCGAGTCCTGGGTCCTGACGCCATCGTGGGCCTGTCCACCCACGCCCCAGCGGAGCTCGACGCCAGCCTGGACCAGCCCGTCGACTACGTGTCGGCCGGTCCGGTGGAGCCGACCCCGACCAAGCCGGGCCGGCCCGGTACAGGCGTCGGCTATGTGAGCTACGCGGCGGCCAATGCCCGCCGGCCCGTCTTCGTCACCGGCGGGGTGACCCCGGAGACCGTGGCTCGGCTGGTGGCCGCCGGCGCGCGGCGCCTGGTGGTGGTCCGCTGGCTGGCGGGGGCCGACCACCCGGAGGCCAGCGCCCGGGCCCTTCGCCAGGCGCTGGACGAGGCCCTGTTCCAGGCCATGTGGTAGGCAGTGTTGCCTACCTGGGCTGGCGCTCCAGCCAGCCCAGGAGGATGGCCACCGTCCGGGGGTCGTGGCGCAGGCGATGGCCGGCCCCGGACAGCACCCGGAGGTCCACCTGCCCGTCCGCCGCGTCGGCCAGGGCCCGAGCGTCGACGATGGGCACCACCTCGTCGTTGCCGCCGTGGATGAGGAGGATGGGACGGGGCGGGATCGATCCCACCAGGTCCAGGGGGCGGACTTCCCTCAGCTCCCGGGCCCACCCGGCCAGGTCCGCCGGGAAGGCGTCGTCGCGGATGACCCCCAGGCGGCGGCAGGATTCCAGAAAGCGCCGGGGGTCGGCCGACCAGTCGCCGAAGTCGCCAGGGGCCCCGAGGGCGGCGACCCCGCGCAGCCTGTCGTCCTGGCCGGCCGCGCAGAGCGACAAAGACCCCCCGGTACCGAAGCCGGCCAGCCAGACGCCCGAGACGTCCGGCTGAGCCATGAGGTAGTCGATGGCAGCCTCCAGGTCGGCCCGCCACCCCGTTGCCGAGAAGGAACCTTGCGAAGCACCCGTGCCCCGCAGGCTGGGTGCCAGCACCACCCAGCCGGC
Source organism: Acidimicrobiales bacterium (assembly GCA_039583615.1). Lineage (GTDB taxonomy): Bacteria > Actinomycetota > Acidimicrobiia > Acidimicrobiales > QHCF01 > QHCF01. Next base: position 22,464 of record JAVKSQ010000033.1, on the reverse strand, counting down.
CTCGGCCGCCAACCGGTTGGCCAGGCGATGGCAGCTGTCCCCCGCCATGGTCGCCCCCCGGGCACTGTCCGGAAAGCCGTGGCACACGACCAGGCCCTGGCGGGCGGTGAGCGTCTCCCGGTTGGGCCGGACCAGGTGAGCGCGCAGGACCAGGTCGCCACTGGGGATCTCCACCTCCACCGGCCCAAGGGTAGGGCCGCCGCTGAGAGGGCCAACCGTCGGGCGAGAGCCGGGGGGCGCGTCAGCGCCCCCCGGTTCTTCGACTGCTGGAAAGGCTCTCGGCGGGCCGTACTGCGTCGGGCGGGACCGGCTCCCGACCGGCTCGTCGAGCGGTGTCTGGCTGGAACTCGCCAGGTGGTCCAGCAGGCCGCCTAGCGGCCAGCCACCTCCAGGGTCCCAATACCTTGATCGCTCAGTTGGACCACCTCCTTTCTCTGGTGGCGCCAGGATACACAATGTCGGGCACCCCCGGTGAGCATTTCGACCGCCGCCGGGTCACGCCGGGGGATCGGGGTCGACCGCCCCCAGGGCCTCCAGGTAGGTCATCTGGACCTCGAGGACGGCATGCACCTGGGCCGCGGTGTAGGACCGCCCCGAGGCACCTGCCCTGTCCAGCACCCAGGCCACCGCCTCGGCGCCGGCCACCACCACCGGCCCGTGGCCTCGGGGCGAGTGGCCGTTGCCCGATGTCTCGCGGGACCGGAAGTAGTCGAGGTTCCACCCGATGATCCGGCGGATGTCCTCCGGGCTGAGCTGGTGGGTGACCTGGCCCGGGAGATGGCGTATGGCCCAGTTGACGGCGTCGTCGAAGTCGCGGGATCCCTCGACCGGCCCGGGGGCCCCGGCCCGGGAGCGGGGGGCGGCGGGCACGGCCGGGGTGCGGGCACGGGGGGCATCCCGGGCCGACGCGCCGGACACGCCGGCCAGCCCGCGGCGACGGACCAGGACCGCCGATATTCCTGCCACCAGCAGCACCGCTGCGGCGGCTGCCGCGCCCACCGTGCCCGCCCCGCCCATGGCCCCATCCTACCGAGCCGGTGCCGGCGCGCCTGTGCCCGCCGGCAGACCGGAGCCGCCCACGGCCAGGTCCGCCGGGCTGCAGTCCGGTCCGGCGGGGCGACGGTCCCGGCCGGCTAGGTTCCAGGTCGATGCACTACGAGAACGAGCGAGCCGAGGTACACCGCCTGGTGGTGGGGCCGATAGACAACAACGTCTATGTCCTGCGCTGCAAGGAGACGGGCGAGGCGGTGCTGCTGGACGCGGCCAACGAGCACGACAGGCTGTTGGACCTCTGCCGGCGGCTCAACGTGGGCAAGGTGCTCGAGACCCACGGCCACTGGGACCACATCCAGGCAGTCCCGGCCGTGCGCGAGGCTGGCATCGAGGTGGGGGTGACGGCGGCCGACGCGTCGATGCTCCCCTCCTATGACTTCGTGCTGGAGGACGACAGCGTCATCGACGTGGGCCGGCTCCGCCTGCGCACCATCCATACCCCCGGGCACACTCCTGGCTCCATGTGCTTCCTCCTCGGCGCCGAGGACAGAGAGGGGTCGCCCCTGCTGTTCAGCGGGGACACCCTCTTCCCCGGTGGCCCCGGCAACACCCGGACGCCCGAGGGCGACTTCCCCGCCATCATCGACTCGATCGAGAACCGCCTCTTCGCCCCCCTTGGCCCCGACACCCTGGTCCTGCCCGGCCACGGGGCCGACACCACCATCGGAGCCGAGCGGCCGCACCTGCAGGAGTGGATCGACCGAGGCTGGTAGGCGGCGGCCGCCGAGCAGGTGTCCCGCCCCCTCGCCGAGCAGCGCGTTTCTCCTACGGTCGTAGTGCTAATAGACTGGGGCTATGACTGCCCCTCCCTCCCTGTTCGAGGTCCGGGACCTGCATGTGGAGGTGGACGGGACAGAGATCCTCCGCGGTGTGGACCTGGTCGTCCAAGCCGGTGAGGTCCACGCCCTCATGGGGCCCAACGGATCAGGCAAGACCACCCTGGCCAACACCCTGCTGGGCCACCCCGGGTACCACGTGACCGCCGGGAAGATCCTGTTCAAGGGAGAGGACGTCACTGCCTGGCCCACAGACGTGAGGGCCAAGGCGGGCATCTTCCTCGCCTTCCAGTACCCCGAGGAGATCCCCGGCGTCCCGGTCGCCCAGTTCCTGCGACAGGCCCTGTCGGCCCGCAAGGGCATGGACCTGTCCGTGCTGGAGCTGCGGGTGTCCATCATGGAGTGGATGGAGCGCCTCGACATGGACCCGTCCTTCGGCGACCGCTACCTGAACGAGGGGTTCTCGGGGGGGGAGAAGAAGCGCAACGAGATCCTCCAGATGGCCATCCTGGAGCCGGAGCTGGCAGTGCTGGACGAGACCGACTCGGGCCTGGACATCGATGCCCTTCGAGTGGTGGCTCGGGGGGTGGAGACGGTCAAGGCCGGTCGCCCCGACCTGGGAGTGGTGCTCATCACCCACTACCAAAGAATCCTCGACGAGCTGGCTCCCGACCGGATCCACGTCCTGGTGGACGGTCGTGTGGTCGACAGCGGTGGCCCGGAGATGGCCCACCGCCTGGAGAAGGAGGGCTACGAGGCATGGCGGGCGTGACCCAGGTGCCCACCGAGGTGCTCGATGTGGAGCGGGTGAAGAAGGACTTCCCGATCCTCGACCACCCGACCAATGGCCGCCGGCTGGTCTTCCTCGACTCCGCCTCGTCGGCCCAGCGCCCCCGGGCGGTGCTGGAGGCCATGGACCACTACTACGAGACCACCCACGCCAACGTGCACCGGGGCGTGTACGCCATAGCCGAGGAGGCCACCCGCCTCTACGAGGAGGCCCGGGCCAAGGTGGGCACCTTCATCGGGGCGCCGCACCCGAGTCGGGAGGTCGTCTTCACCAAGAACGCCACCGAGGCCATCAACCTGGTGGCCCATGGCTGGGGCAGGCGCAACCTGGCGCCCGGCGACGTGGTGGTGCTGACCGAGATGGAACACCATGCCAACCTCGTGCCCTGGCTGATGCTGGCCGAGGAGCGGGGCATCGAGCTGCGCTACCTGGGGATCACCGACGACGGCCAGCTGGTGCTGGACGACCTGGAGCAGGTGGTGGAGGGGGCTCGCCTGGTCAGCCTCACCCTGGTCTCCAACGTGGTGGGGACCATCAACCCGCTGCCCCGCGTCGCCGAGGCGGCCCATGCCGCCGGGGCGTTGGTGTTGGCCGACGGCGCCCAGTTCGTGCCCCATCTGCCCACCGACGTGAGGCGCCTGGGGTGCGATTTCCTGGCCTTCACCGGTCACAAGATGCTCGGCCCGACGGGGATCGGCGTCCTTTGGGCGCGGGCCGAGCTACTGGAGGCCATGGCCCCGTTCCTCGGAGGTGGGTCCATGATCTCCGATGTCCGCCTGGACGGTTTCCTTGTCAACGAGGTCCCCTGGAAGTTCGAGGCTGGTACCCCTCCGATCGCCGAGGCGGTGGGTCTGTCGGCCGCCGTCGACTACCTGGGGTCCCTGGGCATGGACCGGGTACGGGCCCACGAACGGGAGCTCACCGGATATGCGCTGCGGACCCTGGCCGATCGCTACGGTGCCGACCTCACCATCCATGGGCCGACCGACGCCGGCCAGCGGGGTGGCGTGCTGTCCATGGCCTACAAGCACGTCCATCCCCACGACCTGGCCCAGGTGCTGGACCAAGCGGGGGTATGTGTCAGGCCCGGACACCACTGTGCCAAGCCGCTGATGCGACGCTTGGGCGTCCCCGCCAGCGCCCGGGCCTCCTTCTACATCTACAACGACGCTGCCGATGTCGACGCCCTGGCCGACGCCCTGGCCGACGCCGACGCCTTCTTCGCCTGAGCGCCAGGAGGGAGCCATCGATGGCCGGACTCGAAGACCTCTACCGGGAGATCATCCTCGACCACTACCGCAACCCGCGCAACCGCGGGGAGCTGGCCTCTCCACCCGCTCGCCGGGTGGAGGGCTTCAACCCCCTGTGCGGGGACGAGATCGTGGTCTACCTCGACTTCGAAGGTGAACGGGTATCCGACCTCAGGGTGGCGGGCCAGGGATGCTCCATCAGCCAGTCGTCGGCATCCATGATGTCGGCGGCGGTCAAGGGTCGCACCACCGCCGAGGCCCGTGCCCTCATCCGGGCCTTCAAGGCCATGATGTCGATCCACGAGGCGCGCCTCGACGGAGAGGACAGAGACGAGGACAGAGATGTTGAGGACAGAGACGTTGAGGACAGGGACGGGGCCGGGACTGGCCAGCTGGCGGCGCCCGACCTGGGTGAGCTGACTGCCCTCCAGGGGGTGGTCAAGTTCCCCGTGCGCATCAAGTGCGCCACCTTGTCGTGGGCGACCCTGGCCCTCGGCCTGGACGAGGAAGCGGCCTCTCGGGCGTCGGTGCCCACCGGCGACGCCGGGGCGTCGGTGCCCACCGGGGACGACTGAGGCTGCCCCTGCGCCACATCGCCGTGGTCGGGGCCTCCCTGGCGGGGGCCAGCGCCGCCCAGGCCCTCCGGCGTCAGGGGTTCGAGGGACAGGTGACGCTCGTCGGCGCCGAGCCCCACCTCCCCTACGAGCGGCCGCCCTTGTCCAAGCAGCTCCTCTCCGGCAAGTGGGAACGCCACCGCATCGACCTTCCCCTGGACGCCAGCCTCGAGGTGGACCTCCGGCTCGCTACCACGGTCACCGCGGTGGACCTGAGCGCTCACCAGCTGGCACTGGAGCCCACGGGCCGGGGGGTGCCAGTGCGGGACACTCGGGGGGCGAAGACCGTAGAGCGCCAGGTCCTTGGCTTCGACGGCCTGGTCATCTGCACCGGGGCTCAGCCTCGGGTGCTGCCCCGACTGCCCGGCGACCTCGAGGGTGTCCACTTCCTTCGAACGGTGGAGGACTGCCTGGCCATACGCCAGGAGCTGGCCGCCTCCCCCAGGGTGGTGGTGGTGGGCGCCGGGTTCATCGGCTCGGAGGTGGCTGCCACCTGCCGGACGCTCGGCCTCGACGTCACCATCGTCGAGCCGCTCCCGACCCCTATGGCCAGGGTCCTGGGAGAGGAGATGGGCCAGGTGATGGCCGGCCTGCATCGCGACCACGGAACCCGGCTGCGAGTGGGTGCCGGGGTGGTCGGCCTGGAGGGCAAACGGCGGGTGGAGGGAGTGCGCATCGGCAACGGCGAGGTGGTGGATGCCGATCTGGTGGTGATCGGCGTGGGGGTCAGCCCGTCCACCGGTTGGCTGGAGGGATCGGGGCTCCGGCTGGACGACGGCGTGGTCTGCGACGCCACCTGCGCCGCGGTAGGAGCAGGCGACGTGGTGGCGGCCGGAGACGTCGCCCGGTGGTACCACCCGCTGTTCGGACGGGACCTGCGCCTGGAGCACTGGGACAACGCGGCCCGTCAGGCCGCGGCAGCCGCCAACACCCTGCTGGCCGGTCCCGCCCGAGCCCGGCCGTACGCCGAGGTGCCCTGGTTCTGGTCGGACCAGTACGACACCAGGCTGCAGTTCGTCGGGCTGGCCCAGCCGGGCGACCAGGTGGTGGTGGTGGAGGGCAACCCTGCCGAGCGCAGGTTCGTAGCCGTCTACGGTCGGGAAGGGCGCACGGTCGGCGCGCTGGTGTGCAACCGCTCGTCCCGAGCCGGGGCCTACCGCCAGCTCATCGCCGACCTGGCCAGCTTCCCGCCTCGGCCCGAGTGAGCCCTCACTGCCCGGTCATCAGGGGCGCCTCAAGTCGCCGGGCGCCAAGGTGCCGGCCACCACCTGGCCGACCACCTGTCGCAGCGGCTGGTTGTAGTCCTGGGAGAAGCGCCTGAGCCGCTCGAACGCCTCGTCCTCGGCGCACCCCTCTCGCTCCATGGTGTCCTTGATCTCCACCACCTGGCGGTCCCGGACCGCCTGCAGGCATGGGCCCTGGCCTATCTCATACTGGTAGGTGTCGACCTCGTACACCAGGCCTCCGGTTGCCGCCCGGGTGGCGGCCTTGCCGTCCGTCCACAGCGTCACGCCGACGGCGTGGCAGCCAGGAATGGTGCGCACGGACAGGTCGGCCACTCGCTTGAGGGGTAGTGTCCAGGTTCTCCTCGGACAACAGGAGCCCCGAGAGGTCGGCCACGCTGTGCCACAGCTCGTCGGGATAACTGGTAATTCGCCCTCCATGAGTGGGAGGAGCAGCCATGTTCCCGAGGTCTACAGGTCGGGCGACTCGTCAAAAAGGGTTACCACGCTGGCGATCGGTGCCCGATGACCCCACCGCACAACGGGTGCTAGCCTTGATCAACCGGCTGCGCAGCCAGCTGTACGGTCGAGCAGTGCGCCGTCCAAGGAGCGGCCTTTGTCTCCCGTGAGATCGAGCCTCCTCCCAGGGATTGTCTCGAGGAGGTTCGTATGCTGACTTTTCCCCGCCCTGACGGGGTGGACGGCAATAGGCCACGGTCGGCCGGGGCCGGCCCACGACGGGCCGGGCGCCGGGGGACGCCGACGCCTCCCGGCGACTGGTCTGATCCCGACATGGGTCACCCCGCCGGAAGGTATCGCCGGGCCAACCTGCGGCTGGTCGCCGGCGAGGACGGCGGAGCGGCTGGCGGGGACAGCCAAGTCGGCAGCCAGGACGCCCGGGCGCCCGGCGACTGCAGGCCGGCGTGAGGTCAGCGCCCGAGGCGTTCTCCGTCACTACCGCCGACCTGGGAGGGGGCCACATCGTCCTGTCCGTGCGGGGCGAGGTGGACCTTGCCACCGCACCGATCCTCGACCGATTGATCGGCAGCCTCCACCACGGCGCCCACCGGGTGGTCATCGACATGAGCGGGGTCAGCTTCATCGACTCGACGGGGGCGTGGACCCTGGTGGAAGTCCGGCGTCAGCTCCGCCAGGCCGGCCGAGACCTGCTGGTCGAGGACCCGAGCCCGTTCGTGGCCAAGGTGCTCGACCTCACCGGCACCGCCGACCTGGTGCGGTGACGCGAGCCCCGCAATACCCGGCTCACCTGCTCGACGCTCACGCTCCGGAGATCACCAGCCCGTCCTTCAGGCGTACGACCCTGCTGGCCACGCCGGCGACCTCCCGCTCGTGGGTGATCAGCACGATGGTGCGGCCCTGGCCATTCAGAGCGACCACCAACCCGAGGACTTCACCAGCGGCCGCCGAGTCGAGGTTGCCGGTCGGCTCGTCGGCCAGGATGATGGCCGGCTCGGTCACCAAGGCCCGAGCAATGGCCACCCGCTGCTGCTGGCCCCCCGAGAGCTCGCCCGGACGGTGCTCGGATCGATCGATGAGCCCAACCGCCTCCAAGGCAGCCGTCACCTTCTCCGTCCGCTGGTAGCGCGGGTCTCCCGAGTAGATGAGAGGCAACTCGACGTTGCGCCATGCCGTCAGGCTGGGCAGAAGGTTGTACGACTGGAACACGAAGCCGATCCGCCGGTTGCGGACCTCAGCCAGGGCTACCTCGTCCATGGTGGCCACATCCGCGTCCCCCAGTCGGTAGGTTCCCTCGCTGGGGACATCGAGGCAGCCGAGGATATGCATGAGGGTGGACTTCCCCGATCCTGAAGGACCCATGACCGCCACCAGCTCACCGCGGTGGACGTCGAGCGACACGCCCCGCAGGGCCTCCACGGCCAGTGAGCCGGATCGGTAGGTCTTGCGCACGCCTTCGAGCTGGATCACCCGAGCCGTGTCATCCATCGCTCAGCCCCCACCGGGAAAGGCGACCGCTCTGCCGCCGGCTCTGGTGGCCCCGGCTCCCACTCCCCCACCGGCCGCCCCTGCTCCGCCGGCGCCACCGCCCCGGAAGGCGCCCCCACCGAATCCTCCCACCAGCCCGCGCAGGCTGGTAGTACCGCCGGTCGGGACAGGCGTGCTCAGGTTGGCCAGCACGACCTGGTCGTCTGGCTGGAGCCCAGTGATGACCTGAGTAAAGGCGGCCCCGACGGCACCTGGGACAATAGGGATGCTGGTCAACTGGGCGTGGCGGAGCTCCTGGACGAAGCTGCGGGAGCCGAGAGTGTGCACCGCTGAGGTCGGCACCGCTGTGGCCCGCGGGGCTCGACGCACCACGATGGCCAGCGCCGCCCGTGAGTCGGCCACCAGTCGGGGTCCCCCGCGGAGGCCGATCGTCACCGGGTAGGTGGTCGCCCCACCGCTTTGGGTCCCGACCAGGCCGACCTGGACCACTGTCCCTGAGATCGGACTGGTCAGGCCGTCGGGCACCACGCTGGCCACCTGTCCCGGGCTTACCTGGCCGATCTGGGCATCGCTGACCGAGGTCTGGGCCTCGAACGACCCGCTCCCCATGACCACCACCTCCGCCGTGGCTGACGTCGACGACCCCGAGCCCGACGACGTCGACGACTGCGGGCTCGACGCCGCCGCCACCGGCTGGCCTGGGCTGATCCTCACCGCCGCCACCGTGCCGCCGATGGGCGACAGCATGGTGGCCTCGCCCAAGGCGCGCTGAGCATCGGCCAGCTGGGCGGTGGCGTCATCCGTCGCAGCCTGGTCAGAGTCGACCTGGGAGGCCATGACGGCCGGCTGGGTGGGCTTAGTCACCGATGGTTGGGTGGACTTCGTCGTCGATGGGCTGGCCGTGGAGGCGGCGGAGCTACGGGCACTGGTCGGACTGGCTGGCGGGGTGGTGGAGCCGGAGTGTGCCGACGAGGGGGCCCGGCTGCTGGCCGGCGGGCCCGACCCCTGGGCTCTCAGGAGGTTCTCGATGGCGGTGGTCATGGCGATGAAGTCCTGCTCGACTGCCTGCTCGGCCATGGCCGACCTGAGCTGGTCGGCCATGACCGTCTGTTCATCGGAGATGCACCGGGAGCTCGTGGTGGTGGTCGGCGGCTGCGCCGTGGTGGTGGTCGGCGGCTGCGCCGTGGTGGTGGTCGGCGGCTGCGCCGTGGTGGTGGTCGGCGGCTGCGCCGTGGTGGTGGTCGGCGGCTGCGTCGTGGTGGTGGCGCAGAACGTCGCTGCCTGCTTCTGGTCCCCCTGCTCCTGGTCGAGGTTCTTCGCCACTTGGGCCATGTCCGACCTCAGCCCGGTCTCGTCCTGGCTGATCGTTGTCTCAAGCCTGAGGGCGCCGGTCAGAGCGCTCGATGGCGGCTGGGTCGACGGTGGCGAGGTGGGCTTGCTCGCTGGTGGCGGTGGAGAGGTCGACTGCGGGGACGCAGGCCCAAGCGTGGAGGGCGTGGCGGCCTGCGATGCCGCGGTACGCGAGGCCGGCCCGGCCAGGCCGAGCGGGTCGGCCGCCAAGCGGGCCTGGTCCTCGGTCAGCACCGACTCCGCGGTGGTGACCGAGGCCGACAGCGAGGTGGTGTCCAGAGCCGCCAGGACCTCCCCGGCGGTGACGTGCTGGCCGACGGCGACGCCCACCGTGGCGACCTGGCCGGCGACGGGGAAGCTGAGGTCCGCCTCCGACGAGGGCACGATGGTCCCGGTGGAGTCCAGCGTCTGGTCCACCGAGCGGACCTCCGCGGTCGCCAACCGATAGGCAGGCCCCGATGCCCTGGTGGCCGCCCATGCCCCCGCTCCCCCGCCGCCGACCAGGATGAGGACCGCCGCTGCCCCAACCCAGGCCTTGCCACGGCGCCCTGTCATCCGATCCTCGCCTCAGGCCCCGCCGGCCGGCGCACTGCTTGAACCCCCGAGGCGGCCGCGCCCCCGGAGCCCGCTGTTGCAGCCGCCAGGCGGGTTGTTGGCGAGAACCCTGAGGGAGTCGGCCGTCACCGCTCCGGTCTGATCGACGGGACCGAGCGCCGCCACGCATCGGCCCACCGCCAGGACCGAGGGAGACAGGGTGGCCAGCTTGGTGAACCGGGTGGTAGCTGCCGTGCCCACGGTGGCCGGGCCGGAGGCTGCCTGGCCCCGGCCGGCGGTTGCCTGGACGACGAAGGACGAGCCCGCCACCGAGACGACCTTGCCGAAGAGGTCGGTCACCGAACGCGGGCCGACGAGGCCGGCCCCGGAGCCTGCTGAGCTGGTGGGCCGGGGGCCGCTGGTGGCGGAAGCCCGCCGGGGGATCCCGGCTCCTGCCAGGCCGCCTGATGCACGGACGCATCCGCTGGGCCCCGGCTGGGAGATGGAGACGGACTGGGCGGTGAAGAGACCCGAGGTGGACCTGGGGGGACCAACGGCGCGCACGCACTTCCCAACGACAACGTCCGCTGCCGTCGCCGGCTCGAGTTCGGTGATCACGGTGGAAGGTGTCACCGTCACCGTCACCTGCCCCGTGCTCGGGTTCTGGACCTCGATGGTCGACCCGCTGATCGAGGCGATGGCACCGAACGCGCCAGGCGGGGCAGAGGGAGCGGTGGTGGGTGTACTGGTGGACGCGGACTTGCCGACGGTGGCGCTCGCTCCTCCCCCGCAGGCGCCGAGCACCAGGCCCAGGGCCGTGGCGATCGGCACCCAGAGCCTGCCGTTTTGGATCATTGTGCCTCCTCGGTCGGTCGGAGAGATTGACAGCTCGGTCGATCGCCAGACAGCACAGCCATGACGGGACTCACTGGGACCGCAGGGCGTCGATGGGGGCCAGCCGGGCGGCCCGGGTGGCCGGGTAAACGCCGAAGCCCACGCCGATGGCGATGGCGACGGCGACGGCCCCGATCGATGCGGTCGGCGAGACGGCGATCGACTCTGAGATGAAGTGGGGGAGGACGACCGCCACCACCAGCCCCAGGCCGGTGCCGAAGAGACCACCAGCCAGCCCCAGCACGGATGCCTCCACCAGGAACTGGCGCCGGATGACCCTCGGTGTGGCACCCAGCGCCTTGCGCAGTCCGATCTCCCGCACCCGCTCGGTGACCGACACCAGCATGATGTTCATGACACCGATCCCGCCGACCAGCAATGAGATGGCGGCGATCCCGCCCAACAGCACGGTGAGGGTCTTGTCCACCGTGGTGGCAGTGGACAGCAAGGACTGCTGGCTGGTGATGTTGAAGTCCGCTGCGGTTGGGGTGCGCACGCGGTGGAGGGCGAGAAGCTCGTCCTGCGCCTCCTGGTAGGCCGCCCCCAGGGTCGAGGCGGAAGAGGCTTCCACCAGGATCGACTGCACCGACTGCGAGCCGGCGAAGAGGCGGCTCTGGGCGGTGGAGATCGGTACCAGTGCCTGGTCGTCCTCATTGGCCACGGCGGAGGATCCGGCCGGTGCCATCACCCCGACCACCGTCAGGGGGATGCCGCCAGCCGTTACCGTCTGGCCCACCGGAGCCCGCCGGCCGAACAGCTCCTGGGCGGTGGTGGGGCCGAGGACGGTCACCGCTGCTCCACTGGCCAGGTCGGTGGGCCTGAGGAACCTGCCCTCGGCCAGCTGGCGGCCCCGGACCGACAGCCACGACTGATTGGTCCCCACCACCGTGGTGGTCCAGTTGGTCCCGCCCGCCGCCAGGGCCATCGAGCGCTGGACGGTGGGAGCCACCCGGGCGATGTCGGGCGCGTCAGTCTTCGATCCGAGGGCGTTGGCATCGGTGGTGGTCAGCGTCGACGCCGAACCGAGCCCACCGCGGACGCCGCCGCTGGTGGTGCTCCCGGGGCTGACCACCAGCAGGTTGGTCCCGAGGGAGGATATGGCCGAGCTCACCTTGGCTTGAGCTCCCTCGCCCAGGCCGACGGTGAGGATGACGGCCGCGATCCCGATGAGGATCCCGAGCATGGTGAGGCCCGATCTGAGCCGGTGGGAAGCAATGGCCTCCCAGCCGGTCCGCAAGGTCTCGAGCCAGGTCATCAACCGCCCCCGCCCAGGCCGCCGCCGCCCCCCAAGCCGCCGCCGAGGCCGCCGCCGCCCCCCAAACCGCCGCCGAGGCCGCCTCCGCCGAATCTTCCCCGCCCTCCCCCGCCGCCCCCACTCGCCGGGGAGCGGCTGGCACCGGAGGTGGCCGGGACACCGGGCAACACCACCTCCTGGCCCGGTTGGAGGCCAGACGTGATCTGGGTCAGGCCCCCGCTGCTAGCTCCGACGCTGACCTGGTGGCGCACCTGGCGGCCACTTCGCAGCAGCTCGACGGTGGCCGTGCTCCCGCTGCCGCGGACCGCGGCAGCGGGCACTGCCAACACGTCAGTGAGCTGGCGGTAGACGATGCCCACCTGGGCGCCAGCCCCGGCGAACAGACCGGGAGGCGACCCGGTCACGCCGATGGAGACGGGGTAGCTGGCCACCCCGGACGAGTTGCTGGCAACCAAGCCGACCGCCGACACGGTTCCGTAAACCGGCGTGGCCGACCCGTCGGGCTCGATGACCACCTGATCGCCTGGTTTCAGCTCACCGACCTCGGTATCGTCGACCGACGCCTGCACCTGCCAGGCATTGGTGGCGATGACGACCACCTCGCCGGTGACCGGCGAGGTGGTGCCCGAGGCGCCCGCCGTCGCCGACCCGTTCGACGCCGCACCTGCCCCCGTCGCACCGGGTGCCGAGCCGGTCCCGGACGACGAGGCGGCGGAGCCGGCCCCGTCAGACGAGGCCCCACCCGACGAGGGCGAGGAGCTGCCACCGGCCCCCACCTGCTGGCCGGCCACCAGGTTCACGGCCGCCACCGTGCCGGCAATGGGGGAGACCAGGGTGGCGCCGGACAGTGATCGCTGGGCGAAGGACAGCTGGGCCTGGGCAGAGGCCACCGCCGCGTTGTCCGAGGTGACCTGGGTGCTGGTGGCGCCTGAGCCGGTGTCCGACGAGAGCTTGGCCTGGGCCGCCGCCAGGTTGGCCTGCGCCGCCGCCACCTGGGCCGACAGGGCAGTGTCGTCCAGCTGCGCTACCGTCGTGCCGGCTGGGATGACCTGGCCCAGCGAAACGTCCACCGATTTCACCTCACCGGCCACGGCGAAGTCGAGCGCCGCCTGAGTGGCCGGCTCGATGGTGCCGGTGGAGACGGCGATCATCCGGATGTTCTGGAACGAAGCGGCTACCTGGCGGTAGCTGGGCGCGGCCGAGGACCGGGTTGCTCGCCACACCCCAACACCGGTACCAGCGGCCACCACCACCCCGGCCACGGCCCAGGTGAGCGCCCTCCGGTTCGCCATGGGCCGGAGTATGGGCCCACCGGCTGAAACGAGGCTGGGAGCAGATTGGGCACCGGCTGAGACGCTCGGGCCGTGCTAGGCGGTTGCGCTCTGGCCCTGCGCCTCGCCGTAGGCCCGGTAGCCGGTGCGGTCCAGCTCCTCGGCCAGCTCGGGGCCGCCGGTGGCGACGATGCGGCCTTGGGCCAGGACGTGGACCACGTCGGGCCGCAGCACCTGGAGCAGGCGGGCGTAGTGGGTGATGGCCAGCACCCCCAGGCCGATCTCGTCGGTGGCCGCCTCCACCCGGCGGGCGACGGCCCGCAGGGCGTCGTAGTCCAGGCCCGAGTCGACCTCGTCCAGCACCGCTATCCGGGGCCGCAGCACTCCCAGCTGGAGGGTCTCGTTGCGCTTGCGCTCACCCCCGGAGAGGTCGACGTTGAGGGGGCGGGCCAGGAACCGCCGGTCGAAGCCGATACGGGCCGCCTCGGCCGCCACCAGCTCCCCCGCCTCGGCCCGGTCCCGACCGCCAGCCCGCAGGGCCTCGCCCAGCGCCTCCTCCAGGCTGACTCCGGGGACCTCGATGGGGTACTGCATGGCCAGGAACAGCCCGGCCTGGGCCCGCCTCCAGGTGGGCAGGGCCAACAGGTCCACGCCGTCGAGGGTGACGCGCCCGGCGCCCACCTGGTAGCCGGGCCGGCCCATCAAGACGTGCGAAAGGGTGCTCTTGCCCGAGCCGTTGGGACCCATCACGGCATGGACCTCGCCGCTGGCGACCTCCAGGTCTATCCCCGAGAGGATCTCCCGGCCGGGGATGCCGGCTCGCAGGCCTTCGACGAGCAACCGGCTCACGGCAGCTCCACCATCACGTCGTCGCCCTCCACCGCCACCGGGTAGACCGGCACCGGGGTGGTGGCCGGCAGGCACAGAGGCTCTCCCGTCTCCAGGGAGAAGGTGCTGCCGTGCTGGGGGCACTCGATCTCGCAGTCCTCCGGGTAGACCTCTCCCTCGGAGAGGGAGTAGTTGGCGTGGCTGCACTCGTCTCCGATGGCGTAGAAGCGGTCCTCGACCCGCACCAGGGCAATTCGACGGCCGGCCACGTCGATCCGCCGGGCGTCGCCCGGCTTGAGCTCGTCCCGGGCGCAGAGTCGCGCCCGCTCCCCCATCAGACTGCCACCCCCGGGAGTCCCGGCTCGGCCGGCTCGGTGGTGGGCGCAGACAGCGGCCGGGTCCCCAGCTTGGCCGCCACCGCCCGGCGCAGGTGGTGGTGCAGCCCGCCCACCGGCGCCTGCTGGAGCAGGTCGTCGAAGAAGCCCAGCACGATGAGGCGGTCCGCCTCGTCGGGGGGAACTCCCCGGCTCTCGAGGTAGTAGCGCTGGTCCTCGTCTATCGGTCCCACCGCCGAGGCGTGGCTGCAGCGCACGTCGTTCTCGTCGATGTCGAGGTTGGGCACCGAGTCGGCCCGCGCCCCCTCGGAGAGCACCAGGTTGCGGTTGGTCTGGAAGGCGTTGGTCCCGACGGCCCCCTTGCGAACCCGGATGAGCCCGGTGTAGACGGAGCGGGCGGAGTCCTTCACCGCCCCCTTGAACACCAGGTCGCTGGTGGTGCGAGGGGCGTCGTGGTCCTGGAGGGTGCGAAAGTCGTGGACCTGGCTCCCCGAACCCAGATAGGCGGCAGCCAGCCTGGCCGTGCCCCCCTGGCCGACCAGCCGGGAGTCGCTGCGCAGGCGGGCGTACTCCCCGCCCAGGGCCAGGGTGAACGAGCGTAGGGTGGCGTCCCGCCCCACCCGGCTGGCCTGGTAGGCGACCTGCCAGACGCGAGGGCCGGCCACCTGGAGACCCATGTAGGCGAGGTCGGCGGCATCGGCGACGTCCAGCTCGACGACCGGCACCACCAGGCCGGCCACGTCCGGCGAGGCCAGCACCTCGACCACGCTGGCCCGGGCCCCCTCGCCCAGTCTCACCACGGTGCGGGGAAACCCGGCCGCTCCGTCGGCGTCATGCCAGTGGGCGACGACGAGGGGTGCGGCCACCTGCACCGAGGCCGGCACGGTGATCAGCACGCCGTCGACGAGAAAGGCGTTACCCAGCTCGACCAGGGCATCGGGCGCACCCGCCACCGAGCCCAGGGCCTCGGCCCCGTCCACCGCTCCCGCCAAGCCCTCCAACCGCACTCCCCGAGCGGCCAGGGCCGGGTCCAGCACCACCCGGGCCAGGGTCCCGTTGCGCACCAGCACCAGCCCCGAGGTTGGTCCCAGGGCGGCCAGCACCTCGGCCAGCGCCTCCGGCAAGGTGTCCGCCTCCGCCACGCCGTCGCCGGCGCCCGGCCCCGATCCGAGCGGCCGGTACCGGTCCAGGTCCAGCTCGTCGATCCGGCTGTAGCGCCAGACCTCCTCGGCCTCCTTGGGCAGCTCGGCCGCCGAGAAGCGCTCGAAGGCGGCCGCCCGGCGCTTCCCCAGCCAGCTCGAGCCGGGCAGCGCGCCCACCAAGTCGGCGGTGAAAGAGCTCAGGAGTACCCTCCCTCGGGTAGCCGATGCCGATGGTGGCATGCGAAAAAGGGCCGTCTTCGCCAGGCCCCTCGCCCACCCTAGTGGGCCGGCCGCCGCCGCAGGGCTGGTACAGTCGTTGACGTCAACGTCAATGACTAGCAGGGGGAGGGAGTCGCCTTGTCAGTGACCAGGGCTGCCCTGAGCGGGGCCACCGAGCAGCGCCAAGCCGCCCGTCCACTGGGCCCGCGCTACAAGTGGGTGGCCCTGTCGAACACCACCCTGGGCATCCTCATGGCGACCATCAACGCCTCGATCGTGCTCATTGCCCTGCCCGACATCTTCCGCGGCATCCACCTCAATCCCCTCACGCCCACCAACACCCCCTACTTCCTGTGGCTCATCATGGGCTACCTGATGGCCACCGCGGTGCTGGTGGTGACCTTCGGGCGGGTCGGCGACATGTACGGCCGGGTGAGGATGTACAACCTGGGGTTCGTCATATTCACCGTGGCCTCCATCCTGCTGGCCGCCACCTGGATGACCGGCACCAATGGAGGCCTGTACCTCATCGTCATGAGGGTGCTGCAGGGGGTGGGCGGAGCCTTCTTGATGGCCAACTCCAGCGCCATCCTCACCGACGCCTTCCCCGAGGACCAGCGGGGCCTGGCCCTGGGGATCAACGTCATCGCCGGCATCGCCGGCACGTTCATCGGACTGATCCTGGGCGGCCTCCTGGGACCGGTCGACTGGCGCCTGGTCTTCCTGGTGTCGGTGCCGGTGGGCGTCTTCGGCACGGTGTGGGCCTACCTCAAGTTGCGGGACACCGGCAAGCGGATCCCATCGCGGATCGACTGGTGGGGGAACCTGACCTTCGCGGTGGGCCTGGTGGGCGTGCTGGGGGCCATCACCTACGGGATCCTGCCCTACGGAGGGCACACCATGGGCTGGACCAACCCCAAGGTGCTGGGCGCCATGGTGGGCGGGGTGGTGGTGCTGGGGCTGTTCGCGTGGGTCGAGACCAAGGTGGAGCACCCGATGTTCCGCCTGCCGCTGTTTCGCATCCGGGCGTTCACTGCCGGCAACCTGGCCAGCCTGCTCTCGTCGCTGGCGCGGGGCGGTCTGATGTTCATCATGATCATCTGGCTCCAGGGCATCTGGCTGCCGCTGCACGGCTACGACTTCACCTCCACTCCCCTTTGGGCCGGCATCTACATGCTGCCGCTCACCATCGGCTTCCTCTTGTCGGCGCCTGTCTCGGGCTACCTGTCCGACCACTTCGGGGCCAGGCCCTTCGCCACCGGGGGGATGCTGGCGGCGGCGGTGATCTTCGGCCTCTTCCAGCTGCTCCCGGCCGACTTCAACTACGTCTGGTTCGCCCTGTTGCTGCTGGGCTATGGCCTGGCCGCCGGGATGTTCGCCTCTCCCAACCGGGCCGGCATCATGAACAGCCTCCCGGCCGGCCAGCGAGGCGCCGGCGGCGGGATGGCGGCCACCTTCCAGAACTCGGCCATGGTGCTGTCCATCGGGATCTTCTTCACCCTCATCATCATCGGCTTGTCGTCCAGCCTGCCCCAGACCCTCTACGGCGGGCTGGTGGCCCAGGGGGTCCCCCATGCCGACGCCAGCCGGATCTCTCACCTGCCCGCCGTGAGCAGCCTGTTCGCCGCCTTCCTCGGCTACAACCCGATGCAGACCCTGCTGGCGCCGGTCCTGCCCCACCTGTCGCCCGCCCATGCCCACTTCCTCACCGGGCACAGCTTCTTCCCGCACCTGATCGCCCCGCCGTTCATGCACGGCCTGCGGGAGGCCTTCGACTTTGCCCTGGTGGCCTCGCTCCTGGCCGGCATCGCCTCCTGGCTGAGAGGCGGCAAGTTCGTCTACCGGGACCCCGACGAGGAGGCGAGCGCTGAGGCCGCCGTGCCTGAGCTCCTCGAGGGCGCCGTGGCCGAGCCCGTCCCGGTCGGCTCCAGTGCCCGCGCCGACGGCGCGGCGGAGCTGGGCACCTTGTGAGCGGGGAGAAGGGGCCCGGCGAGCCGGCCCTTCTTTCGATAGGCAAGGTGGCCGAGCAGGTAGGCGTCTCGGAGAGGACCCTGCGCTACTACGAGCAGATCGGCCTGCTGGTGCCGGCCGGCCACAGCCCCGGCGGGTGCCGGCGCTACACCCGGGCGGACATCGACCGGGTTGCTCACATCCGTGAGCTGCAGTCGGTCATGGGCTACAGCCTGGAGGAGATCCACGACCTGCTGAGGGCCCAGGATCGCCTGGACGCCATCCGCAGTGCCTACCACCAGGCGCCCGAGCCGGCCCGCCAGGCCCACCTGCTGGAGGAGGCCCTGGTGACGCTGGACCAGCTGAGGGAGAGGGTGCAGGCCAAGTCGGAGCGCCTGGGGCGCATCCTGGCCACGCTGGACGCCAAGGCGGCCCGCTACCGCCAGGCACTCGGGGAGCTGAGGGAGGCCGAGGCGGTGACGACCGACAGCGGAGCCGGATAGGCGCCGCCTGCCTGGGGCGGCTCGCCGTTAGCATTCTCGGGTGGCTCGTCTGGCCGTCTGCGGCGGTACCTACTCCAATCCCTACGCCCTGCGGGCGTTCGTGGAGGATGCCCGCCGGCGGGGGGCCGAGCGCCTCATCTGCCTGGGAGACCTGGGAGGCTTCGGCGCCGAGCCCGACGCCATCTGGCCCATCCTCTCGGAGCACGGCATCGAGTGCATCGCCGGCAACTACGACGTGGCCATCGGCCGGGGTGACAGCGACTGCGGCTGCGGCTACCGCGACGAGCGCGACAACCAGTTCGCCCAGCTGATGTACGACTTCACCCGGGCCCACACCAGCGACCGCTTCGCGGCGTGGATGCGCCGGCTGCCCACCGAGAGGCGAGAGTTGATAGGCGGCGTCGACGTCCACCTGGTGCACGGCTCTACCCTGAGGCTAAACGACTTCTGGTGGGAGTCGCGCTCCGACGAGGAGCACCGGCTGCGAGTGGCGGCCAGCGGCGCCGGCCTCATCTGCTGCACCCACTCGGGACTGCCCTGGCAGCGCCGGGTGGGCGACTCGTTGGTGGTGAACGTGGGAGTGCTGGGCCGCCCGGCCAACGACGGGCGACGGGAGGTGTGGTACGCCCTGGTCGACGTGGACGGCGGGCGGGCCGAGGCCCAGCTGGTACCCCTCGCCTACGACTGGCGGGCCCACGCCGCCTCGATGCGGGCAGCCGGGCTCCCCGAGGCGTTCGTCGAGACGGTGGAGACGGGATGGTGGACCACCTGCCTGGAGGTGGTGCCTCCCAGAGAGCGCAGCCGGGGCCGCTATCAGCTCTACCGCAGCGCCCTTCCCACCGACTTCGCTGCCGCCGCGGTGAGCTGGGCCGAAGCCCCGCAGCCGGTGGAGGACGGGCTGCCAGTCGTCCCCCTGTTCGGTTCGCCCCTGTTCCCGCCCCGGCTGTGGCTCTACACCAACTTCCACTGCAACCTGGCCTGCTCCTACTGCTCGGTGGGCTCCTCACCCCGGGCCAGGCGGCGCTCCCTGGGGCGGGCCCGCTTCTGCGGGCTGGTGGACGAGGCGGTGGACGAGGGCTTCAGAGAGGTCTACGTCACCGGCGGCGAGCCCTTCCTCGAACCGGACCTGGTGGAGATGGTCGACTACGCCAGCGACCGCCTGGACACAGTGGTGCTCACCAACGCCATGCTCTACCGGGGAGCCCGGCTCGAGCAGCTGCGCCGTCTGGCCGGCAAGGGGCGCCTGGTCCTGCAGACGTCCGTCGACGGCGCCCGGCCGGCCACCCATGACGCCAACCGGGGAGATGGCTCCTGGGCGCGGGCCATGGAGGGGATCGCCACCGCCAGGGACCTGGGCCTGGCGGTCCGGGTGGGAATGACCGAGACCGCCGGCAACCGCCACGAGGTCGAGGAGCTGCGGGCCCTGCTCGCCGCCATGGAGATCACCGGCGACGACTTCGCCGTGCGTCCCCTGGTGCGGCGGGGCCACTCGGACCACGGAGTCGCGATCGACGATGCCAACACCATCCCGGAGCTGACCGTCACGGCCGACGGGGCCCACTGGCACCCGGCCGGTGCCGACGTGGACACCAGCCCCGACATGCTCCTGGCCCCCGGCCGGGTCCCCTTGGCCGAGGCCAAGCGCCTGGTCGTCGAACGCTTCTTGTCCCTGCGCCAGCTCGACGGCTCCCTGCCGGTCGCCTACAACTGCGCGGTGTGAGCCGAGCCCTGGCCGCGGCTGGCAGTGAGGGCGCCGATGACCTCGCTCACCTGGTCCCAGCCGACCCGCAGGAGGAACTGGTTGTTGCGCCCGTAGGACTTGACGCCCAGGATGAAGAAGTTGGGCTCGGGGTTGCGCAGGACGTCGACGCCGTGGCTGGCCTGCTGCAGGCAGTCCCCGCCGGCCGCCCCCAGCAGGGCGGCTGAGAGCTGGATCGGGGCGTCGGTGGCGTAGCACTCGTGGACCTGGAGCTGGCGGTAGAGGCTGTGGTCGCCGACGTAGCCGGTAAGGGCCAGGACCCGGTCGACGGTGACCTCCTCGCCGTCACCCGATGCGCCTGCCAGGGTGGCTCGGATGTGGCCGTTGCTACGGACCAGGCGACGCACCGCCACGCCGAGGCGAGCTCGCAGCGCGGGTGAGGCTCCGGCCGCCAACCGGCGAGCGTCCTCCACCAGCTCGGCCCGGGCCGCCAGGGGGTCATCCGGCACCGCTCCCCAGGTCGGCTCGGGGCTGCGCACCGCCCAGACCACCTGGGTTCCCGGCGCCTGGCGGGCCAGCTCGGCCAGCCCCCGGGCGGCGGTCTGGGCCGAGGCACCGGCCCCCACCAGCAGGACCGATCGGCCGGCCCAGTCCTGCGCCTCGGCCGCCAGGTCCGGGAGGTGGCGGCCGATGCGCTCGGACAGCGCCCGCTCTCCCGGCGCCGGGATGCCCCCGTCTCCCAGCCAGTTGGGATGCCCGTAGGTGCCCGTGCAATCGAGCACCACGTCGGCGGTGGCCTCCTCCTCTACGCCTTCCTCCAAGTGGCTCGAAGCAGACAGGAGGAGCCGGAAGGGCCGCGAGCCTCGGGTTGGGGTGGCGATCTCCTCGTGCTTGAGGAGGCCTTGGCGACCCACCGCCTCGACGCGAGTGCCCAGGCGTATCTGGGAGGCCAGCTCTGGGAGGCGGGCGAGGGGCTGGAGGAGCTGGCTTGCCAGCTCCTCCCCGCTCGGGCAGGCCGAGCCGGCCGGCACCTCCAGCCCAGCGTCGCTCAGGTGGCAAGACATGCGCGGCGACACGCTCAGGTCCCAGGGGGTGAAAAGGGCGACGTGCCCCCAACGACGGACATGCTCGCCGACCTGCCCGCCCGCCTCGTAGACGGTGAAGTCCAGCCCGGCCTCGGCGGCGGCCAGAGCTGCCTCCAGGCCGATGGGTCCCGCGCCCAGGATGGCCAGACTGGGTAGCGTTGCGTCCATGCGTCCTCCTCGACTCCGGTGACCGGCAGTTGATACGCACCTGCACCGCTGCGTGGATGGCGAGGTGACCGGGCAGGGAACCGGCGGCCGGGCCACCAACGCGGCGGAGCTCTACGACCTTCTCGTAGGCCAGCGGGGATGGACGCCGGCCCAATTCGAGGGATGGCCGGCTCGCACGTGGAAGCTGCTCCTGCTCGATCCGGCCGAGCAGCAGGCTACTGCTGGGCCTGACCAAAGATCGAGTTGAACGGCCTGGATCGGCGGGCGTGGACTCAGCTGGGGGGTCGCAGCGGATTCCTCGTAACGAGCTACGCCTTCACCGTGGTGATGCTGGGCGGCACCATTCCCACCCCGCTGTATCCCATCTACCAGCACCGTATCGGCTTCTCCGCCCTGGTGGTGACGCTGGTCTTCGCCGCCTACGCGGTTGGCACGCTTGGCGCCCTGCTCGCCTTCGGCCGCCTCTCCGACCAGGTCGGCCGGCGCCCGGTGCTGCTCGCCGCCCTGGGGGTTGCTCTGGCCAGCACCGTCGTCTTCGTGCTGGCCCAGGACCTGGTCGGGTTGTTCGTGGGCCGGGCGCTGTCGGGGTTCTCGGTAGGGCTGTTCACCGGCGCCGCCACCGCCCAGCTGGGAGAGCTGCACCCCACCTCCGACCGGGCCCGGGCCGCTCTGGTCGCATCCAGTGTGCAGATGGGCGGCCTGGGCCTCGGGCCCCTCCTCTCCGGACTGCTGAGCCAGTACGGGCCGGCACCCACCACTGGCCCATACCTGGCCTTCCTCGTCCTGCTGGTCCCGGCCGGCCTGGTCGCCCTGGTGCCCGAGACCGTGCCGGCGAGCGGCCCGCTGAGGCTGGCCGTCCAGCGCCTCGCCCTGCCGAGCCAGATCCGAGCGCCCTTTGCCGCTGCCTCGGCGGGGGCGTTCGCCGCCTTCTCCTTCCTCGGCCTGCTGACCTCGCTGGTCGGGAGGTTCCTGGCCACCTCGCTGCACAGCCACAGCTACGCCCTGGCCGGCCTCATCGTCTTCGGCCTCTTCTTCGCCGTGGTAGCGGCCCAGCTCGTCGGAGCCCGGCTGGCAACTCGCCTGGCCCTGCTCCGCGGTCTGGGCCTGCTCCCGGCCGGTCTCCTGCTCTTCGTGGTAGCCCTGCCGGTGAGGTCGCTGTCCCTGTTCGTGGCCGGCGTCGTCCTGGGCGGCGCGGGCGTGGGCCTTACCTTCAGGGCCGCCCTGGCTCTGGTCAGCCAGCTGGCGCCGGAGGACAAGAGGTCCGAGGTGGTGTCCGCCTTCTTCGTGGTGGCCTACGTGGGCATCACCCTGCCGGTCGTTGGCGTCGGCATCCTCACCACGCTGGCCTCCACCATGGTGGCGGCGTCGGTCTTCGCGGCCGTGGTCACCGCCCTGGCGGGGTCGGCGGCGTGGGTGATCACCACCCGGACCGACCGTGCCGCGCTTAGCCCGGACCTTTCATCACCGGGTGAAGTGACGAGGGCGTAGATCCACCAAAAGGCCCTCCTGGTAAGGGAAACTGTGGGTTGCACACGCCAAAGCATCCCTACCAGGAAGGCA
>JAVKSQ010000032.1:0-29460 GCA_039583615.1 Acidimicrobiales bacterium | reverse complement strand
CTACGCTGAGTTGACCGCCAGCGTCTATCGGTGCTGGTCACAGGCCAAATCCCGCCTCAAACCCGCCGTAACTTCGGTCTAGCCCGGCGCCTGCCCCGGTCGGCGCCTCATGCCCTCCCAGCTCCGCCTCTCCTACCGGGAGGGCCAGGGCGTGCTGCGCCGCGCCCTGGCTGTCTGCACCGAGCGCGGCTTCAAGGTGGCCGAGATCTCGACGGAACGCACCCCCCGCTACCAGTTCCTCCCCCCGGAGCCGGGCCGCGACCGGCGCCAGGACGCCGACGTCGGGTCGCGGCATGGGGACCAGAGGCCGGCGGTGGTCGCCGTGGTGCTGCAGCTGACCGGCACCGGCTCGGTCGCCGACCTGGCTGCCGCCCTGTCCGAGGTCGACGGGATGCTGGGAGTGAGCGCGGTCGACGTGAACGAGCAGGTCGAGTAGCGGCCCGCGGGCCGCCGGGTCAGGTGAGGCGGACCCGGGGATCTAGCACCGCGTAGAACAGGTCGACCACGATGCTGGCCGTCACCACGAAGGCCGACGCCAGCACCACCAGGCCGATGATCACCGGCAGGTCCTGGCGGCTGATGGAGCTGATGATCTGCTGGCCGAGCCCGGGCAGGCCGAAAACGGTCTCGGTCACGATCACTCCCCCGACCAGCTGGCCGATGTCCACGCCGAACTGGGTGACGACCGGTGCCAGGGCAGCCCGCAGGCCGTGGCGGACGATGACCCGCTTCTCCCCGATGCCCTTGGCCCGAGCCGTGCGGATGTAGTCCTCCCCCAGGACGTCGAGCATGGAGGCGCGGGTGAGCCGGGTGTAGGTGGCCGACAGCACCAGGGCCAGGGTGAACCAGGGCAGTACCAGGTGGACGAACCACTGGTACGGGCTCTGGGTGATGCCCACGTAGCCGCTGCCGGGGAAGAAGTCGAAGCCCAACAGGTGCAGCCGGAAGAACAGGACCAGCAGGAGGAGCTCCCCCAACAAGAAGGTCGGCATGGAGTAGAAGAACAGGGCGAAGCCGGTGGTGGCCCGGTCGGCCAGCGACCGGGGACGCACGGCGCCCAGCACCCCCGAGCTGACGCCGATGAGCAGCCAGATGACCGCCGCGCCGAGGCCCAGGGAGGCGCTCACCGGCAGGTCCTGGCCGATGATGGTGGTGACGGGGGCGGAGTTGACGTAGGAGTAGCCGAGGTCGCCGTGCAGCAGGCGCCACAGGAAGCTGGCGTACTGGTCGAGGATGGGCCGGTCCAGGCCCAGGCGGTGGCGGACGTCGGCGAGGGTCTGGGCGGTGGCCTGACGCCCGGCGATCAATCGGGCCGGGTCGTGGGGGGCCACGAAGTAGAGGATGAAGACGATGGTGACGGCGACCCATATCACCACTACCGCGAAGGTGATGCGCCGGACGAGGAACCGACCCATGCCCGGCCTCAGCGGGCCTTGAACAGCCGGGCGTAGCGGGGGTCGAAGGCGTCGCGGACGCTGTCCCCCGCCAGGTTGAAGGCCAGGGTGGTGACCAGCAGGGCCAAACCGGGGAAGACCACGAACCACCAGGCGACCTGGTAGTAGTTGATGGCGTCGGAGAGCATCCCTCCCCAGCTGGCGGTGGGCGGCACGACGCCGACGCCCAGGAAGGACAGCGTGGCCTCGAAGACGATCGACAGCGGGATGAGCAGGGTGGCGTACACGATGACCGGGGCCAAGACGTTGGGGAGGATGTCGACGAACAGGATGCGCAGGTCGTTGGCGCCCAAGGAGCGGGCTGCCTCGACGAACTCCTTCTCTCGCATCACCAGCACCTGGCCTCGTACTATGCGCCCCACCGAGGCGAACGAGAAGAAGGCGATCACGCCGATGGATACGCCGAGGCTGGGTCCGACCACCGCGATCAGGGCGATGGCGAAGACCAGGTAGGGCAGGGCCAGCACCACGTCGAGGAAGCGGGACAAGACGGTGTCCACCACCCGTCCGAAGTACCCGGCCATCAGGCCGATGACCAGGCCCAGCATGGCGGCCAGCCCGCTGGCCACCACCCCCGCCAGCAGGGAGACCCGGGCCCCGTAGAAGATGCGCACCAGCACGTCGCGGCCAAGCTCGTCGGTGCCCAGGAGGAAGGTGGAGTTGGGCCCCACCGGTATCCCCCCCGGGGACAACCCGGTGTCGCGGTACTGGGTGTTCGGACCGTGGCCCACCGCCATGGCCACCAGGGGCGCCACCACCGCCATGAGGGCCACCAGCACGATCACCACCGCCGAGGCGATGGCCACCCGGTCGTGGCGCAGCCGCTCCAGGGCCAACTGCCAGGGACTGCGGCCCTCGATTGACTTGGCCGCCTCGAGGTGCGAGGCCAGAGGGACCTCAGGCGGGATCTCGGCGAAGGCGGTCTGGGTCAAGATCAGTCCCTGGCAGCTCGGTGGCTCGGGCCGCGGTCGTCGGCCCCGCCGGCGGGCACGGCGCCTGCGCCTTGGACCGCGGCCATCCCCGCCGGCTGGGGGACGGTGTGGAGCTCCTCGCCGTCGGCCAGCGCGAAGTGGCAGGCGGCCCGGTGCCCAGCGCCGTCCGAGCGCCGCGGCTCGAGCACCGGCTCCTCACGACGGCAAATTTCCTGGGCCTTGGGGCACCTGGGATGGAAACGGCAACCCGAAGGCGGATCCACGGGAGAGGGCACGTCGCCAGCCAGCACCATGCGGCGCCGGGCATCCGCCCGGTCCGGGTCGGCCACCGGCACGGCCGACAGCAGCGACCAGGTGTACGGGTGGCGGGGACGAGAGTAGAGCTCGTCCTGGGCGGCGATCTCGACCACCTGTCCCAGGTACATCACCGCCACCCGGTCGCTCACGTGGCGCACCACCGAGAGGTCGTGGGCGATGAAGACATAGGTCAGCTCGAACTGGCGCTGGAGCCTGGCCAGCAGGTTCACCACCTGGGCCTGTATCGACACGTCGAGGGCTGACACCGGCTCGTCGCAGACCACCAGCTCGGGCTGCAGGGCCAGGGCGCGGGCCACCCCGATGCGCTGGCGCTGGCCCCCCGAGAACTCGGACGGGAAGCGGTTGTAGTGCTCGGGGTTGAGGCCCACCAGCTCCATCAGCTCCTGGACCTGGCGCTTGCGCTGGCCGCCGTGCGCCACCTGGTGGATGGCCAGCGGGTCGCCGATGACGGAGCCCACCCGACGCCTGGGGTTGAGGGACCCGTAGGGGTCCTGGAAGACCATCTGCATCCGCCGGCGGTAGGGCCGCAGGCGCCGGCGGGAAAGGGTCGATATGTCGTCGCCGTCGAAGATCACCCGCCCCGAGGTCAGGTCGTACAGCCGGGTGATGCACCGGGCCAGGGTCGACTTGCCGCAGCCGGTCTCCCCCACCAGGCCGAGGGTCTCCCCGCGCCAGACGTCCAGGGTGACGCCGTCCACCGCCCGGACCTGGCCGGTGCCGCGGCCGAGGAGGTTACCCGAGCGGACCGGGAAGTGCTTGACCACGTCGACCAGGCGCACCAGCGGCGCCGCCCCCGCCTCGGTCACGCCATGTCTCCCTGGGCCACCCGGGCATCGACCACCGCCTGGACCGTATCCTGGCTGCGCTGGGCAGCCGCCGCCCGGGCCCGCTCGGCGTCCGGGTTGGCTCCCAGGCCGACGAGATCAGTGGGGAGCCAACAGGCCGACAGGTGGTTGCCCGCCGGACCTCCGGCCACCGGGCGCAGGGGAGGCTCCTGGTCCATACAGCGGTCCATGACGAAGCGACAGCGGGGGTGGAAGGGGCACCCGGGGGGCGGGTCGATGAGGCTGGGCGGCTGGCCGGGTATGGGTCGCAGCTCGCCGGCCGGCGAGCCGGCCTGGGGCAGCGAGCCCAGCAGCCCCACCGTGTAGGGATGATGGGGCCGGTAGTAGGTGGCCCGGCGGTCGGCCTGCTCCATCACCTGGCCGGCGTACATGACCACCACCTCGTCGGCCATGCCGGCGATGACTCCCAGGTCGTGGGTGATCATGATGATGGCGGTGCCGAGCTCCTCTTGGAGGCGCTCCATCACCTCCAGGACCTGGGCCTGGACGGTCACGTCCAAGGCGGTGGTCGGCTCGTCGGCGATCAGCAGGACCGGGTTGAGGGCCAGGGCCATGGCGATCATGGCCCGCTGGCGCATGCCGCCGGAGAACTGGTGGGGGTAGTCGTTCACCCGCCGCTGCGGCTGGGGGATGCCGGCCAGGCCCAGCAGCTCGACGGCCCGGCGGCGGGCCTGGGCCCGGCTCACCTGCTCGTGGGCCCGGATCATCTCGGTGATCTGCCACCCCACCCGGTAGTACGGGTGCAGTCCGGACATTGGGTCCTGGAAGATCATGGCGATCTTGGCCCCCCGGACGGACCGGAGCTGCTCGGGGCCCATGGCCAGCAGGTCCTCGCCCTCGAACAGGGCCCGGCCGGAGACCCTGGCCCCCTGGGTCAGGCCGAGGATGGTCTGGGTGGCCACGCTCTTGCCCGAGCCCGACTCCCCCACTATGCCCAGGGTCATGCCCCGCTCCACCCCGAAGCTCACTCCCCTCACCGCATCCACCAGGCCGTCGGCGGTCGGGAACGACACATGGAGGTCCTCGACCGCCAGCAGACCCGGCCGGGTCATGCCGGATGACCCGGTGAGCCCCTCAGCGACCCCAGCCCCTCAGTGACCTGAGAGCTGTCAGTGAAGCCACACCTGGGTGACGTCGCAGTTCTGGGTGAAGAAGTTGAAGATGCAGTTGTGGGTCCGTGACGAGTGGTAGACGGCGGTCTTCTGGGCCCCCACCGGCACGGCGGCTGCGTCGGCCATGACCTGCCTGGCCGCCGCCTGCCAGGCGGCGGTGGCCTGGCTGGTGGAGGTGGCCGACAGCGCCCTGTCGATGTCGGCGTTGACCGTCGGGCTGTTGTAGTCGCCCCAGTCCTGGGTGTTGGCACCGTAGGTGCGCCCGTCGAACAGCGGCTCGATCACCGAGCGCCCGTTGTTGCCCAGCCAGTCTGGGATCCAGCCCGGCTCGGCGATGTCCCAGGAGCCGGCCTTGCTGGCCGTGGGGTTCTCCAGGTACTTGGTGTAGAAGGTGTTGGCCGGGTTGACCGCGATCAACTGGACGTTGAACCCGGCTGCCTGAAGGGCAGCCTGGTCGGTCTGGGCGATCTGGGGGTGCACGGTGTTGGTGCGGTAGACCAGCTTGAGGGTGATCTGGCCGGGCGCGTAGCCGGCCTGCTTGAGCAGTGCCTTGGCCTTGGCCGGGTCCCCCTTGCCCCCCGGCGTGGGGTAGGGGTCGTAGCCGGAGATGTTGCCGACGCTGCCGGACGGGATGGCCTGATCTAGGGGCTGGGAGACGATCGAGCCGCCGTAGACCTGGGAGTCGGCGTACTTGTTGAAGGCGTACTCCAGCGCCTGGCGGACCGGGAGCTTGGCCAGGGCGCCGCCGTTGCTCGGGCTCTGCTCGTTGATGGTGATGAGCGGGTTGATGGTGATGAAGTTGTCGCCGTAGGGGCCGATCACCAGGTTGGGATCGTGGCGGGCCGACAGGCCGGCCAGGTCGGCGGTGGGCACTATCTGGTCCCAGTCCATGTCCTGGGTGCCGGCCTGCATCTGCTGCTGGGCGGAGGTGGCGGTGGCCACTCCCTCGGTGATCTGGATGTTGTCGACGTAGGCCTTGCGGATGGGGTCGCTGGACGCCTTCCAGGCCGGGTTGCGGGCCAGGCTGATCGACTTGGTGGGCACGTAGCTGGTGATCGTGTAGGGCCCGTCGGAGACGGTGTGGGTGGCCTGGTCGGGGCTGGCGGGCAGGTAGTTGAGGTACTCGACCGGGGCGGGCGAGGAGAACGGCAGGGCCAGGATGTTGAGGAAGTCCGACGCCGGCTGGGTCAGCGTGAACTGCACGGTGGTGGCGTCCAGGGCCTTGACCCCGGAGATGTCGTGGGTTTCGATGAAGTTCTTGATGCTGGGCGCGTCGGCCGGCTTGAGGGCGAGGAAGGCGGTGCAGTAGGCCTTCATCCCGGCGATGGTGTTCTCGAAGTAGCCGGGGGCACCCACCGGGCTGGCCGGGTTGCACAGCCGCTTCATGCCCAGCACCTCGTCCTGGGCCGTTACCGGACGGGGGGGAGTGGTGTCCCACATGGCGCCGGAGCGGAGGTGGATGGTGTAGACGGTGCCGTTGGCGGTGATGTCCGGCATGGCCGTGGCCAGGTCGGGCACCGGGTTGACCTGGCCCTGGAAGCTGGGGACGCTGGGATAGGTGTACAGCTGGCGGGTGAAGGCCCGCTCGAGGGTGTAGCTGACATCGTAGTAGGCGTCTGCGGTGTCGATGAAGTCCACGTCGCCCTGCCCGACCAGCTTGAGGGTGCCCCCCCTGACCGCCTTGCCCTGGCCCGAGGTGGTCGACGAGCTGGAGGAGCTGGCCTTGGAGCCGCCACAGGCGGCCAGCAGCAGCGACAGGGACGCCACTGCCACCGCTCCGGTGGCCAACCTGGCCCCAAGGCTCCTGCCTGCGCTGCTCGGGGCCCTCACTGCGCTCATCGTCTGCCTCTCTTCACTCGCCGCCGATCCCACCGGCCGCCCGGTCCAATGCCTGGTTACCATCCGTTAACCGATGGTGCGATGGCTTTAGCACACCAGGCACGTGCTGGCAAGCAGGGCGCAGACGTCAGCCCTCGGTCCGCAGCCCCCACGTGTCGCAGTCCCAGAACGGCGTGGACATGGTGGGGTTGGCGGCGATGTTGGCGTACCGGTGGTTGTAGGCGATGAAGGTGGGCTCCTGGTACAGGGGCAGGGTGACCATGTCCTTCCACAGCAGGGCGTCGACCCGGTTGTAGTCGGCGGTGGCGGTGCCCGGGTTGAGCTCGCCCGACGCCGTGGTCAGCAGAGTGTCGACCATGGGGTCCGAGTGGCCGTCATAGTCCTGCGAGCCGGCCGGCCCGCTGGCGTAGATGGCCTGGCTGGCCGAGGGGAAGGGTGACGCCGTCCGGGCGTAGAGAGCCAGGTCGAAGTCTCCGCTGGGCAGGTCGGTCCCCAGGAACTTGTCGGGCGGGTCGTTGGCCAGGTCCACCATGATCCCGCCCGCCTGGAGCTGGGCCTGGAGGATCTGCTCGGTTCGCAGGGCCAGGTCGTCCCCGGTGGGCGTCCCCAGGCGCACCTCCAGGGGCTTGCCATCCCTGGACCAGATGCCGTTGGGGCCCTTGGCGAACCCGTCCCCATCCAGCAGCTTGGCCTCGGCCGCCAGGTCGGCGTGGTGGTAGCCACCACCGCTGTTGTCCTGGTAGCCGGCCTGGTTGTTCACGTAGATCCGGTTGTCGAGGACCCTGACCCACGAGTCGAGCTGGTCGGCGGTCTGGCGCACCAGCTGGGTCCGGTCGATGGCCTTGGCCATGGCCCGGCGAACCACCGGGTCGGCCAGCAGCGGGTTGCGCTCGTTGAAGTCCAGCTGCTGGAAGTCGAGGCCCAGGCCGAGGTCGGCCTCCACCCCGGGCAGAGGGCTTACCTGGCCGACCGGGCCGGCCTGCGGCTGTGGCGGGTAGACCAGCTGGACCTGGTCGTTCTCCAGCAGGGGAGCATCCTGGGCGGGGTCGGCCACCAGCCGGAAGACGATGGTGTCGAGGTGGGCCGGTCGGCCCCAGTAGGCAGGGTTGCGGGCCAGCACCAGCTGGCTGCCGGGAGCGTCGCTCTTCACCACGTAGGGGCCGCCGGACACCTCCGCCTTGGGGTCGAAGTGGTCGAAGCCGGTGTTCCAGCCGACCCGCCTGGCGACATGGGCGGGGATGATCGGCTTCCCGGCGCCGAAGAGGCTCTCCCAGTCGGCGTAGGGCTTGTCGAACACCACGGTGACGGTCTTGCCGCCGTCGGAGCCGGTGACCGAGCGGATCTGGTCGTACCCGGCGGTGCTGGCTACGTCGTAGGGCTTGCCGCCGACGTCGGTCAGGGCCGGGTTGCCCGACTGGGCCTGCCAGTTGTAGACGAAGTCGTCGGCGCTGATGGGCACGCCGTCGGACCAGACCGCCTTGGGGTCGATCTTGTAGACGATGGTCTGGGGGTCGGTGTCGACCAGCTCGGCGCTGTCCATCAGGTCGGTGTCGAGGACCGGCTTCAGGCCAGGATCGAGCCGGAAGACCTGAGGGAAGACCCTGGCGTCCACCTCGGCGCCAACCTCGCCGGCTCCGGCCTGGCCAGCGGCGGCCGACGTGTCGATGTTGAACCCGGCCAGCTCCAGCGGCGAGGCGAAGGTCAGGCTGCCCCCGTCGTTCACCGGTACCGGCCCGCTGGGAAGGGTGGTGGTCGGCGTGGTCGACGATCTGGTCGTCACCGACCGGCGGGCCGTCGTGGCGGCATTGCCACACCCGGCGCCCGCCACCGCCACGGCGGCCAGGACCACCAGGAGGCGCCGGCTGGGGAGCCGGAACAGCGTGGGAAGGGTAATTCCGTTGCCCCTGCGGAGCAGTGTTACTGGAGCCTGAGGGCCAGCGTCACGGTCGTGAAGGCGAAGATGACCGCCACCGCCACCGTGATGCGGTCGAGGTTGCGCTCGACCACGGTGGAGCCCGACGCGGCTGAGCCGACCGAGCCGCCGAACATGTCCGACAGGCCTCCTCCCCTCCCGCTGTGCAGCAGGATCAGCACCACCAGGCCGAACGAGACCGCCAGGTGGATGACGAGGATGAGCGCGGTCAGCACTGCCCCGGGAGGCTAGCAGGCGGCCTGGGCGGCCACGATGGCAGCGAAGTCGTCCGGTTCGAGACAGGCCCCCCCCACCAGCGCCCCGTCGACGTCCGCCTGGCGGAGCAGGCTGGAGGCGTTCGACGGCTTCACCGAGCCCCCGTACTGGATTCGCACGCAGTCCGCCGCCTCCTGCCCGGCTGCCTCGCCCACTCTCGCCCGGATGGCTGCCGCCACCTCCTGGGCGTCCTCGGGGGTGGCGTTGCGCCCGGTACCGATGGCCCAGATGGGCTCGTAGGCCACGACCATGGCCCCCACCGCGCCAGGACTGACGCCGTCCAGGGCCGAGCGCAGCTGGGAGCCGACCTTGTCGAGCGTGGCTCCGGCTTCACGCTCCTCCAGCGTCTCGCCGACGCAGAGTATCGGGGTCATGGAGTGGCGCAGGACCGCCGCCAGCTTGGCTCTGACCATCTCGTCGGTCTCGCCGAAGAGCTGGCGGCGCTCGGAGTGGCCGACGATGACGTAGACCACGTTGAGCTTGGCCAGCATTGGCGCGCTGACCTCCCCGGTGAAGGCGCCCGCATCCTCCCAGTAGCAGTCCTGGGCGCCCAGGGCGAGGGGGAGGTCGTCCGACTCGACGAGCGTCTGGACGGTGCGCAGGGCGGTGAAGGGAGGATGAACGGACACGTCGGCCGCGGCCGTCTCGGCTGGGCTCAGGCGGTAGGACAGCTTCTGCACCACCTGGATCGCCTCCAGGTGGTTGAGGTTCATCTTCCAGTTGCCGCTGATGAGCGGCCGCCGGGTGCGCTTGGCCGACTCAGCCACCGGCCTGCCTGGTGGCGTCGGGGCCGGGGGCGTTGGAGGCCGCCCGGAGGGCGGCCAGGCCGGGCAGGTCGCCCTTCTCCAGGAGCTCCAGGGCAGCTCCCCCGCCGGTCGACAGATGGTCCACCGCGTCGACCAGCCCCAGCTGGGCCATGGCCGAGGCACTGTCGCCTCCACCCACCACGGTGAAGCCCTTGCAGGCCGCCACCGCCCTGGCCACCGCCTTGGTCCCGGCCGCGAAGCGATGGTCCTCGAACTCGCCCATGGGTCCGTTCCAGAAGACCGTGCCGGCTCCCTCTATCTCGTCGGCGAACTCGGCGGCAGTGCCCGGGCCGATGTCGCGGCCGGACCAGCCGGCTGGCAGGGACCGTCCCAACTGGCGGACCTCTCCCTGGTCGCCGGGCCCCAGCGCCACCACGTCGGTGGGCAGCACGATCCGCCCCCCGGCATCGATCAGCGCCCGGCAGGCGTCCACCTGGTCCTTCTCCAGGATCGAGTCACCCACCTCGTGGCCCAGGGCGGCCAGGAAGGTGAAGCACATGCCCCCGCCCACCAGCACCACCTCGACCTGCACGGACAGGGCCCGGAGGAGTCCCAGCTTCTCGCTCACCTTGGCCCCTCCCAGCACGGCGACGAAGGGCCGGGCCGGGCGGTCGAGCAGGCTGCCCAGGGCGTCCACCTCGGCCGCCAGCAGCCGGCCGGCGGCGCTGGGCAGTCGGGTGGGCGGCCCTACCACGGATGCGTGGGCCCGGTGGGCGGCGCCGAAGGCGTCGTCGACGTACAGGTCCTGCCCCTCCACCAGGCGGTCCACGAAGGCCGGGTCGTTGGCCTCCTCGCCGGGGTCGAAACGCAGGTTCTCCATGAGCGCCACCCCCGGCGCCAGCTCCTCCAGTCGCCGGCGAACCGGGCCCATCGAGTACCGGGGGTCAGGTCGACCCTTGGGCCGGCCCAGATGGCTGCACACGGTGACGGTCGCCCCCTTCCCGGCCAGCCACTCGAGAGTGGGCAAGGAGGCCCGGATGCGGAAGTCATCCTCTATTTCGCCCTCCACGATCGGCACGTTGAGGTCGGATCGCACCAGCACCCGCCGCCCCCCGGGATCGGGAAGGTCCTCCAGCCGGGGCAGGCGGCCGGGGGCTCCCTCCGGGGCGGCCGGGTCAGTCTCGGGTGGCACCGACAACCTTGGCCAGGTCGACCAGGCGGTTCGAATAGCCCCACTCGTTGTCGTACCAGCCCAGCACCTTGACCAGGCTCACCCCGTCGCTGATCGGCATCACCATGGTCAGCTGGGCGTCGAAGGTGCAAGAGGCGGGCGAGGCGACGATGTCGGAGGAGACTATGGGGTCCTCGGTGTACACCAGCACCGGAGCCAGGGAGCCCTCCGTGGCGGCCCGCTCGAAGGCCTGGTTCACGGTGGCCGGGTCCACCTCGGCTTCGACCACGGCGGTGAAATCGGTGATGGACCCGCACTGCACGGGCACCCGCAGGGCGGTGCCGTCCAGCTTGCCCTGCATGGCCTCCAGGACCAGGCCGGTCGCCCGGGCTGCCCCGGTGGAGGAAGGCACGATGTTGACCGCCGCGGCGCGAGCCCGGCGCATGTCCTTGTGCACCAGGTCCAGCAGGTTCTGGTCGTTGGTGTAGGCGTGGGCGGTGGTCATCAGACCGGTGCGTACGCCGAAGGCATCGTCCAGGACCTTGACCATGGGGACGATGCAGTTGGTGGTGCAGGAGGCGTTGGAGACCACGTGGTGCCGGGCCGGGTCGTAGACGTCGTCGTTGACCCCGATCACGAAGGTGGCGTCCACGTTCTTGGCCGGGGCCGAGATGATGACCCGTTGGGCCCCCCCCTCGATATGGGCAGCCGCCTCCTTGCCGTCGGTGAAGATCCCGGTGCTCTCGATCACCACGTCGACCCCCAGGTCGCCCCACGGCAGGGCCTTGGGATCACGCTCGGCCAGCACTCGCAACTGTTGGTCGCCCACCTGCAGCCCGTCCTCGGTGACGCTCACCTGCTGGCCCAGGCGGCCGTAGGTGGAGTCGTAGGCCAGGAGGTGAGCGTGGGTCTGGGGGTCGGTCAGGTCGTTGACCGCCACCACCTCGACGCCGCCCTCCCCCTTCTCTTGGGCTCGGGCCAGGGCAGCCCGGTAGACGTTCTTCCCGATGCGCCCGAACCCGTTGATCCCGACTCTGACGGTCCCCCCTCTGGCAGACCCGACTGTGGTGGACATGGTGACTCCTCCCCGGCACCGGCGGACCGGCGTTCCAGTTGCCTGCACCCCTTGTTCGTTGGGCCTCCAACCTACCCGACCAGGCCGGCGAGGGCATCTGCCAGCCTGGCCTCGTCGTGGGCCCGCCCGCCAGGCCCTCCGAGGCGGGTGTCGACCACCCGGGGCCGGCGAACTGCGTCACCCGGGCCTCCCGGGCCGAGAGGCCCCAGCGGGAGACTGGTGGTGTCGCACAGAACGGTGTCCACCTCGACGCCGTGGGCCCTCAGGGCCTCGACGTGAGCGGCCACGTCGTAGCCGGTGGTCTCCGGGTCCTGGGGGGCGAGATTGCAGACGTAGACCCTCCTGGCAGCCGGCCGGCCCGATGCCGGGGCGTGCCGGAGGCCGGGGACGGCCAGGGCGTCCCGGAGCTCGGGCTCGGCCAGGGCGGCCCGGAGGTCGGGGACGGCCAGGGCGTCCCGGAGCTCGGGCTCGGCCAGGGCGGCCCGGAGGTCGGGGACGGCCAGGGCGGCCAGCACGCTGGTGTACAGCGAGCCGGGCCCGATGACCACCTGGTCGGCCCGGGACAGGGCGGACAGGGCGGCCGGTGGGGTCTCAGGGTCAGGCGGGACCACTGATACCCGGCTGATCCGGCGGGCCCGGGCCACCGCCACCTGGCCCTCGACCGCCCCGTCCGCCGCCTCGGCCTTGAGGGTGACGGGCCCCTGGGTGGCCGGCAGTACTCTGCCGGTCGCTCCCAGCAGGCGAGCGGCCTCGTCCAGCGCCCTCAGGTGGTCGCCGGTCACGGCGGCCAGCCCGGCGATCATCAGGTTGCCCACTGCGTGGCCCTCGAGCTCACCGGCCTCGAACCGGTGCTCGAAGGTCCGGGCCCACAGCGAGTCGGGGTCGGTCAGCGCCACCAGGCACTTGCGTAGGTCCCCGGGGGCGGGGATGCCCAGCCATTGGCGCAGGCGGCCACTGGACCCTCCGTCGTCGGCCACCGAGACGATGGCGGTGAGCTCCCCGGCGTAGCGCCGGGCGGCCCGGAGGGTGGCGGCCAGGCCATGCCCGCCACCGATGGCAACGACCCGTGGGCCCGTGGGGGTGCTCAGCGATCGACGTCCCGGTGCAGGACGGTGGGCTCGAACCCCCGCTCCCTCAGCCGCCGAGCGAGCTCGTCGGCCAGCACCACCGACCGGTGCTGGCCGCCCGTGCAGCCCAGGGCAATGGTCAGGTAGGACTTGCCCTCCCTCACGTAGGCAGGCATCAGCAGGCCGAAGAGGTCGTCGAGCTTGTCCAGGAAGGCAGCCGTGCCGGGCTGGTCCAACACGTAGGACCGGACTGGCTCGTCCCGCCCGGTCAGGGGCCGCAGCTTGGGCACCCAATGCGGATTGGGGAGGAAACGGCAGTCGAGCACCATGTCCACGTCGAGGGGGATCCCGTGCTTGAAGCCGAAGGACACCACCGTGGTCTGCAGGCTGGCATCCTGGTCCCCCCGCTCGAAGAGCTCGATCAGCCGGGCCTGGAGCTGGTGCACGTTGAGGTCGCTGGTGTCCACCACCACGTCGGCCTGGTCCTTGATGGTGTCCATGAGCTGGCGCTCGGCTCGGATCGAGCCGATCACGCCTTCGGCCGCCAGAGGATGACGGCGCCGAGTGCCCTCGAACCGGCGAACCAGCACATCGTCGACCGCGTCGAGGAACAGGACCCTGACCCTGCCTCCGCCGGCTCGCAGGGACTCGATGGCAGGGGCCACCTCGTCCAGGTACTCGGTGCCGCCCCGGCCGATTACCAGGGCCACCCGATCGGTCTCGGAGCCGGGTCGGCCCACCAGGTCGGTCACCTTGGTGATCAGGGCGGGCGGCAGGTTGTCGATCACGAACCAGCCGAGGTCCTCGAACGTGGCTGCTGCGGTCGACCGCCCGGCGCCGGACAGGCCGGTGATGACGAGGAACTCGCTCATGGTGCCGCCCACCCACCGGCTGGGGCCCACCCACCGGCTGGGGCCCACCCACCGGCTGGGGCCCACCCACCGGCTGGGGCCCACCCACCGGCGCCCCACCGACCGGCGCCCGACGGACCGGTGGTGACCGGGAAGTCGCTCATGCTAGGGCCCGTGACATGA
The DNA here is from genome assembly GCA_039583615.1 of Acidimicrobiales bacterium. GTDB lineage: Bacteria > Actinomycetota > Acidimicrobiia > Acidimicrobiales > QHCF01 > QHCF01. The sequence goes on along the minus strand of JAVKSQ010000032.1, from coordinate 15,679 downwards.
CAGCGCCATTGTCGCATCAGTTGGCTGGCCGCCCAGCTAAGGCCATCTCATGCTGTCTCATGCCTCGCCCGTCACCGGGCGACAGCTGCTGGCGACCTCGAAGGCCAGCTGGACCTGCTGGCCCAGTCTCAGCAGGGCCTGGTCACCAGGGCGGAGGCCGTTGGGCTGGGGATGACTGCGGCAATCCACCGGCGTCTTGGGCCGCATCCCCTCAGCGGCGCTCGGCCAGGAGGAACAGCAGGCGGGGGATGGTGGCGGCGGCCGAGTACTCAGGCGCCCGGGCCAGGAAACCGGGAGGCGGGGGCGGTTCCTCCATGTGGGTTACCAGGAGGCCCGCTCGGGCCATCAGGTTGACGTAACACGAGAGGGGACGATGGATGAACGGAATGAACCTTCCCTTTTCCACCTCCTCCAACGTGGTGTCCTCGACCAGATAGGGCCCGATCCTCCAGTACTGCTCACCCAGGACCTGGTCGTCGATCCACCCGCTGCCAGGGGTCTCCAGGAGCGGGTGGTTGAGGAGCAACAAGAAGCGTCCGCCGGCGCCGAGCACCCTGCCCACCTCCTCGATCGCCCCCTGCACGCCGGCGATGTGCTCGAGGACCAGGCAGGCCAGCACCGCGTCGAAGGCGCCAGCTGGGAACGGCAGGCAGGTGGCATCAGCCATGGCGTAGTGCGGGCCGCCGCCTCGCCGCCGCGCCACCTCCAGCTGGGCAATGCTCGTGTCCACTCCCACGGCTGCAGCCACACCGTTGGCCAGAGCCCGCCTGGCCACCTGGCCCTCACCGCTGCCCACGTCCAGCAACCGGGTGGTCCCGACCAAGTGGGTGGCCACCAGCGGGAGGATCTGCTCCTCGTACTCGGCGTCCGCTCCCTCGGTGAAGCCAGCCTGCCACCACTGCGCATGCTCCTCCCAGGAGCTGGGCCCGGGGTCCCTCATCGGTCAGCGGCCGGTGGCCTTGACGGCTGGCCGCCGGCCGGCGAGCTCGGACGGTGGAGAGCCTCGTAGACCGCCCTGGCCACCGTCTCGGGCAGCCACGGCAGCTCCAGCAGTGTCTCGAGCGAGGCGGCCCGGACCGCCTTGACGCTACCCAGATGGGTGAGCAGGCGCTTGCGGCGGGCCGGCCCGAGGCCGGGTATGCCCTCCAGCACGCTTCGGGTCATGCGCTTGCCCCGCAGCTGGCGATGGTAGGAGACAGCGAAGCGGTGGGCCTCGTCCCGTATCCGCTGGAGCAGGTACAGCGCCTCGGACTGTCGGGGGATCCGCACCGGGTCAGGTCGCCCGGGCAGGTAGACCTCCTCGAACTGCTTGGCCAGGGCCGCCACCGGAATCTCGCACTCCAGGCCCAGCTCCTCCAGTACCCGGACCCCCACGCTGAGCTGGCCCTTGCCGCCGTCCAGGAGGAGGAGCTGGGGAGGATAGGCGAAGCGCTGATGGCGGCCCCTGTCGGCCAACGGCACCTCCCGGTCGGCCAGCAGGGCGGTCAGCCGCCGGCTCAGCACCTCCTCCATGGCCGCGTAGTCGTCGTTGCCAGCCACCGAGGCAACCTTGAACCGGCGGTAGTCGCTCTTCTTGGGCAGCCCGTCCTCCATGACCACCATGGACCCGACGTAGTCCCGGCCCTGGAGGTGGCTCATGTCGTAGCACTCGATGCGGAGGGGGGCCTCGGGCAGGTCGAGGGCCTCCTGCAGGGCGTTGAGGGCCCGGGCCCGGGAGTTGTGGTCGGCCGACCGACGCAGGCGATGGCGTGCCAGCTCCTCGGAGGCATTGCGGGTGACGGTCTCGATCAGGGCCCGCTTCTCTCCCCGTTGAGGGGCCCGGACCGTCACCCGCCGCCCGTCCCTCAGGCCGACCAGCCAGTCCTCCAGCACTGCTTTGTCGTCAGGGTCCTCGGGCACCAGCACCTCCCGGGGAATGTCGAGGGTGGGCTCGGCATAGAGCTGAGCGACCACCCGGCCGAGCAAGGCAGACCGTGAGAGGTCCTCGACCTTGTCGACCATGAAGCCCTTTCGTCCGACCACTCGGCCCCGGCGGACGAAGAACACCTGCACGGCTGCCTCGAGGTCGTCTTCGGCCATCCCGACCACGTCCAGGTCCTCGGGGCGGTCGGTGACCATCTGCTGACGCTCGATGGCCTTGCGCACGGTGGTCAGGCGATCCCGCAGCCGGGCAGCCTGCTCGAACTCCAGGTTGCCGGCCGCCTTGGCCATCTGGCCCTCCAGCCGGTGCAGCACGGTGTCGGTGTCTCCGGCCAGGAAGTCGACCAGCTCGCCGACCAGCACGTCGTAGGCCGCCTTGTCGATCTCGCCCACACAGGGGCCCGAGCACTTCTCGATGTGGAACATGAGGCAGGGCCGACCCAGGCGTTGGTGACGGACGAACTTGGCGTCCGAGCAGCTGCGGACGGGGAACGAGCGCAGGAGAAGGTCCAGCGTCTCACGGATGGCATAGGCATGGGCGTAGGGCCCGAAGTAGCGCACCCCCTTGCGTTTGGCTCCCCGCATGACCATCGGCCGGGGCCACTCGTCCTCCATGGTGATGGCCAGGTAGGGATAGCTCTTGTCGTCGCGCAGGCGGATGTTGAACCGGGGCCGGTGCGTCTTGATGAGGTTGTACTCGAGCATCAGGGCCTCGACCTCGTTGCGGACCTGGATCCACTCGACGGCGGAGGCGCTGGCCACCATCTGGGCGGTTCGGGGGGGCAGCTGAGAGGCGCTCTGGAAGTAGCTGGAGAGGCGCTGACGCAGCGAGGCGGCCTTACCCACGTAGATGACCCGACCCTCGGCGTCCCTGAACTGGTAGGAGCCGGGTGCGTCGGGGATGACGCCGGGGGGCGGTCGATCGATCATGGTCCCACTGTGCCAGCCGAGAGGCTGGTTCCGGACGTCCAGCTACACTGGCGTCCACGCCGGCCTGGTATCCGGCGACATATCCCGCTCCGAGGCCGACACCCCCGCGGATGGGCGACCAGGCTGTCCCCGCCGGCCGCAATCGGAGCTCCCGAGAGGGTCCCAATATGCTCCGGCTACAACCGCCGCTTCCTGACCGCTACACCGACGCATCACCAGAGCAGCTGGCCGGCTGGATCGGCACCGCCAGGGCTGGGCTCGGCTCCCGGGTGATGATCCTCGGCCACCACTACCAGCGCGACGAGGTGATGCGATGGGCTGACGCCAGGGGGGACTCCTTCGGCCTGTCCCGGACCGCCGCCGAACGGGCGGATGCCGAGTTCGTCGTCTTCTGTGGGGTCCACTTCATGGCCGAGTCGGCCGATGTGCTGACTGGGCCTGGCCAGAAGGTCATCCTGCCCGACCTCAACGCCGGTTGCTCGATGGCCGACATGGCCGACGTGGAGTCGGTGGAGGAGGCATGGGAGGGCCTGGCCGAGGTCACCGACATCGACAGGGTGGTACCGATCACCTACATGAACTCCTCGGCCAGCCTCAAGGCGTTCGTGGGTCGCCGGGGCGGAGCCGTCTGCACCTCGTCCAACGCCCGGGCGGTGCTGTCCTGGGCGCTGGGCCGAGGGGACAAGGTGCTCTTCTTTCCCGACCAGCACCTCGGGCGCAACACCGGCTACCAGCTCGGCTACGGGCCAGCCGACATGCGAGTCTGGGATCCCCGCCAGGATCGCGGTGCCCTCAGCGATGCCGACGTGAAGGAGGCCACCCTCCTGCTCTGGAAGGGGCACTGCTCGGTCCATCAGAGGTTCCGTCCGGAGCACGTGGCCGCCTTCCGCCAGCAATACGCCCAGGGCGTGGTGCTGGCCCACCCGGAGTGCTCCCACCAGGTAGTGGAGCTGGCCGACCAGGTGGGGTCGACTGACTTCCTCATCCGGGCGGTGGAGCAAGCGCCCTCAGGCGCCGTGCTGGGAGTGGCCACCGAGATCCACCTCGTGCAGCGCTTGGCTCACGAGCACCCGGACAAGACCGTGGTGTCGCTCGATCCCATCGTCTGTCCGTGCTCGACCATGTTCCGCATCGACGCCGCCCACCTGGCCTGGGTGCTGGAGGGGCTGGTCGATGGTGAGGTGCGCAACCACATAACGGTGGAGGCCGAGATCGCACAGTGGTCGCGAGTCGCCCTCCGGCGGATGCTGTCCATCTGCTAGCAGGTACGGCCGCTCAGGGCCCAGCCGGCCTCCGGGGGCGGGCGGCCAGCCCGAACAGGAGACCTGAGCCATAGCAACCATGGAGGGTGAGGATCAGCCCCGCCGCCAGTGGCACAGAGGCCAGTCTACGCAGGCTCCAACCCACCTTCAGCGCACCGGCAACGATCCCGAGCCCATAGAGCGCGAGCGGGAGCAGGGCGATGGGGCTGAGAAGGGACAAGGGCGCTGCCAGCCCGCAGTAGGCCAGGACCAGGGAGGGGGCGAAGAGGGCGGGACGGGCGGTGCGGGGTCTCCGACGGATGAGCTGGCCCCGACCGTAGCCGTAGGTGCCCATCTGAGCGGCGAACGCTGCCCACTTGGGTCGCCGCTCGTGGTAGGCGACCAGATCGGGGTCGTAGTACATGGGAACCTGTTGGCGGCGTAGCTGGTCGAGGACCGCGTTCTCCTCGGCGCACCTCAGGTCCTCGGCGAAGTCGACCATGAGGCGGCGTCGCAGAGCAAGGTTGCACAGGGTGAACCAGCGCTCGTCCGCCATTCCGGCTGGGTGACGACCATAGCGCCGTCGGACCGGGCCGGCCGCCACCATCGACGCCAGCACCGCCCCCTGAGTGACCTGGAAGTCGGAGCTGTGGCCCGGTGTGAGGTTGGGGCCGCCGAAGACGCCGACGTCAGGGTGCGCATCAGCCACCTCGCGAAGGTGGCGCACGAACGACGCCTCGACCACGACGTCGTCGTCCAGGAAGACGAGCAGATCGCCGCGAGCCTGGGCGATGAGGCGGTTGCGCAGGACGGTCCGGCTCGCCCGCGGAGCCACCGTGACCAGTGCCTCCGGCATGTGGTGGGCGGCCACGTCCGCCACCGACGGATCCCCGTCGGCGCAGACCAGCACCTCGAAGGCTGGGGCCGCGTCCTGGCAGGCCAGGCTGTCCAGGCAGCGCGCCAGCAGGTCGGGGCGCCGTCCGGTGGCGATGCATATGCTGGCGACTGGACGCCGGTCGGGTGAGTCGTCTCCGCTGCCGGTCAGCGGTTCGACCGCCATCCGCTCCAGGTCGAGCTCTGGGGTCATCGGCGCCGAGACCCCCGGCCGCGGCGTCGGGCGGGGAGCTGGGCGAGCAGGGACTCGATCGGCGGCGACCGGCGGCGAAAGCAGTAGCGCCACCGTCCCAGCCCAACTCGGCCGACCACGGCCACCGGACGCGCGCCCAGGCGGGTGAGCAGCAGCCAGCGGCGGTCTTCGGGGTGCGACGCCACCAACAGCCTCCAGTGACCGCGCCTCTCGCCCTTGCCGGGAAAACAACGCCCAAGTTGACCGTCGGACGAGAAGAAGCGGAACATCTCGCTCACCTGGGCCCGGTACAGCCGGCGGCCCCGCTCGGCCGGGTGGGTGTAGAGGTCGTAGGCGTACGCCTCGTTGGGCCCGAGCGGCAGCTCCATGCCCAGATAGTCGATCCAGGCATGCTCGAGGGCCAGCCAGGCGGTCTGCACCAGGGTCCCCCGCCGGCGCGCCGCGAAGCAGACATGACCGCTCTCCAGGCGTCGCCTGATGGCGTCCGCGTCGGCGTCGGGCCGCAGGTCGAGGTACTCCGCCAGGTCGCCGTCATCGACCAGGCCGAACTCGATGGCCGCTTCGGCCGGTACCCAGGGGGGCGCTTGGTGGACCCAGAGCTCGAGCAACAGCAGTCGCCGGTAGACGGTCTGGCCCAGGATCCGCAGCCAGAGACAGCGCGCCCCCTCCGTGCGGAGAACCTCCAGGGCCCGGCGAGCCACGTCTCTGGTGCTGCGTCTGCGCCCGGTCGTGCCCGAGCTGGCCAACCCGGTGGGCACCGCCTGCTGCCCGAGCCCTTCACAGCCGCACGGCTCGGGCCGCGACGAAGTGACCGGTGACCTGTCGCGTCGGCCAGCGGCCCAGCGACTCGAAGCGGAGGACCCGGCGGAGGTGCTGGCGCTCCACGTCGGCGCCGCCCCTCCCGGCCCGACATCGCACGGCCAGCCAAGCGGCCAGCTGCGGCGGGCAGTGCATGATCAGCCTGACCTCCGCCACGGCGAAGCCGGCCTGACCCAGCATGGCCACCAGGCCTCGGGCGCCGCAGGTGGCGCCCAGGCAATAGGGGACGACGCCCAGCCGCTGGAGAGGCCCCGCCAGGCGCGAGGTGCGCGCCGCGATCACCGGGTTGGCCCGGTTGTCCAGCGTAGCGACGAGCTGACCCCCCCGTCGCAGGACCCGGGCGAGCTCGGCCACGCCAGCCTGCAACGAGGCCCGGGCCCCGAAGTGGTCGAGGCTGGAGTTCGAGACCACCACGTCGAAGGAGCCGGGACCGAACGGCAGCGCCAGCAGGTCGGCCACGCTGGCTTCGAGGCTCGGATATCGCTGCTCGGCGGCCCGGGCCGTCGCCCCCGAGATGTCCACTCCGACCACCGTGGCCGCCCGGAGGGCCAGCTCGGGGTACAGCCCGCGACCCACCGCCTCGTCGAACAGGTCGGTCTTGAGGACTCTGGAGAACCTGGCTGGAAGCCAGCGGCGCAGCAGGTCCAGGTTCACCGCGTCGCTGTGGGCCCGCCACAGCGAGTGAGCGCGGGAGGGCTCCCAGTCCTCGAGCACTCCGTCCCAATAGGCGCTGGCCCGGGCCGTGTCGCTCAGCCCCCGAGGTGGAACGGGTAGAGAAACCAGGCGAAGTAGGCCAGCGGGAGGCAGTAGACCGCCAATAGCGGCCGGGGCACCGCAGTGCCCAGCAACCGGGCGACCGCCAGGCAAATCCCAGGTAGGACCACGATCATGTAATAGAGATAACCCGCCTTGGTTGATACGACGAGAAACGGCAAGAACGTGCCCAGGCACCAGGCAATGATCAAATAGGAGATCAGATCTCTGCGTACCCAACCGGTGCGAATCGCCCAGAGGAATCCAGCCAACGCGAACCCGATTACCATGGGGTTCATCTCACCCAGGAATCGTATACGGGCAACATTGAGGGGGACCGGGTACCAGTAGAGGGGCAGGGCCTTCTGGTTGACCAGCCATTCCCAGGGCTTCGAGGGCTGAGCCAGGTGGTAGCCGGTGGTCCCCGGCTTCTCGGTCAGGGCAGGGACGTACTCCTGGTGGAACCCGATCATGAACTCGGTGTGGGTGACCGGGTTGTGGAACCGGGAGAACTTGGCGTCCAGGGCGCCCAGCAGGCCCAGGTAGGAGACCAACGTGACCACCGTGCAGAGGGCGAGGGCCCGCAGCGGCTTCACCCAGTTGCGGGCCTTGGGCTCAGCGCCAGCCGGCTGGGGCGCCGGCCCGGGGGTCGGCTGGGGCGCCGGCCCGGGGGTCGGCTGGGGCGCCGGCCCGGCGAGCACCAGCCGTAGGAGCTCGAGGATAGCCAGGACGAACAGTGGGAAGATCCCGACCAGCTTGGTAAGGGTGCCTATACCCAGTACGACGCCGGCGGCGATGGGACGGTCTCGCAGGTAGAGCGCCGTGCCAGCCAGCATGAACGGTATGGCAAATATCTCGATGGTGCCGGTCCGGGCATATACCAGGAAGAGGTTGTCGACGGCCATGAGAGACGCCGCTCCCAGGGCGAGCCAGGAGCTGCCGTTGGCCGATCGGACCAGCCAGTAGAGGGCGAGTATGGCGGCGCTGCCGAAGATCACACTTGGCAACCGCCAGCCGATCGGGTTGTCGCCAAAGAGCTTGATGCTGGCGGCGATCAGGAGCTTGGCCAGGGCAGGGTGCACGGTATTGACGTCCAACCCGGCGTGATAGGTGAAGAAATGGGGGGTGCCGGGAGCGAGCGGAAGACCCAGGATCGTCCTGGCCACGTTGACGTAGGTGATCTCGTCGCCGACGATCGCTTGTCTCGGGTTGCCCAGCCAGGCCACCCTCGAGGCCAGCGAAGCCAGTGACACCACCGCCAAGCCGACCAGCGGAGCCCGGGGGCGAACCAGGAGCCGGCGGCCAGAGCTACGCAGGGCCGTCACCCTCCCCAGGCTCCGCAGGCCGAGCCGCCTAACGTCGGCCAGCGCCCTAGTGGTCACCTGAGCATTATGGGCCAGGGCGGGGCGCCCGGCCGGGGAGCCGTCTAGGCGCCCTGGCGGCCCGTCCGGGCGAGGACTCGGCCCAGGAAGGCGGCGGTATGGCTCTCGGAGACCTTGGCCACCTGCTCGGGGGTGCCCTCGGCCACTACCGTGCCGCCGCCCTCGCCCCCCTCCGGCCCCAGGTCGATCAGCCAGTCGGCGGTCTTGATGACGTCCAGGTTGTGCTCGATGACCAGCACGGTGTTTCCCTGGTCGACCAGCCGGGACAGGACCTCCAGCAGCCTGCGGATGTCCTCGAAGTGCAGCCCGGTGGTGGGCTCGTCCAGGATGTACATGGTGTGGCCGGTGGAGCGCTTGGACAGCTCGGCGGACAGCTTCACCCGCTGGGCCTCCCCCCCGGACAGGGTGGGGGCCGGCTGGCCCAGGCGGACGTAGCCCAGGCCCACGTCGACCAGGGTGCGCAGGTGGCGGGCGATGGCCGGCTGGTTGGCGAAGAGCTCCAGGCCCTCCTCGCACGACATGTCCAGCACCTCGGCGATGTTGTGGCCCTTGAAGTGGATGTCGAGGGTGTCCCGGTTGTACCTGGCCCCCTGGCACACCTCGCACGGCACGTACACGTCGGGCAGGAAGTGCATCTCGATCTTGATGGTCCCGTCCCCCGAGCAGGCCTCGCAGCGGCCTCCCCGGACGTTGAAGGAGAAGCGTCCCGGAAGGTAGCCCCGGATCTTGGCCTCCTGGGTCTGGCTGAACAGCCGCCGGATGTGGTCGAACACCCCCGTGTAGGTGGCCGGGTTCGAGCGGGGCGTGCGCCCGATGGGCGACTGGTCGATGTCGATCACCTTGTCGACCGCCTCGGCTCCCTCGATGGCCCGGTGGCGGCCCGGCACGACCTTGGAGCGGTAGATGCGGCTCATCAGCGCCCGGTACAAGATGTCGTTCACCAGGGTGGACTTCCCCGACCCGGACACCCCGGTCACGCACACGAAGCAGCCGAGGGGGACCTCGACGTCGATGCCGGCCAGGTTGTGCTCTCGCGCTCCCTTGACGACCAGCCAGTCCTCCCCCGGCTCCCGGCGCATCTGGGGCACCGGGATGGAAAGCTCGCCGGCGACGTAGCGCCCGGTCAACGACCGCTGGCACCCCAGCAACGCCGGCAGCGGCCCCGAGCACACGATCTCCCCGCCGTGCTCGCCGGCCCCGGGACCGATGTCGACCACGTGGTCGGCCACCCGGATGGTCTCCTCGTCGTGCTCGACCACGATCACCGTGTTGCCGAGGTCACGGAGGCGCAGCAAGGTGTCGATGAGCTTGCGGTTGTCCCGCTGGTGCAGGCCTATGGACGGCTCGTCCAGGACGTACAGCACTCCCACCAGTCCGCTGCCGATCTGGCTGGCCAGGCGGATCCGCTGCGCCTCACCGCCGGCCAGCGTGCCGGCCGAGCGGTTGAGGGACAGGTAGTCCAGGCCCACGTCGAGCAGGAACCGGATCCGGGCCCGGACCTCCTTGAGCACTCGCTCGGCGATCAGGGCGTCGCGCTCGGACAGCTCGAGCCCCTCCACCGCCTGCAGCGCCCTGGCGATGGACAGGTCGCACAGCTGGGCAATGTTGTGACCGCCGACGGTGACGGCCAGGGACTCCGGCTTGAGCCGCGAGCCGCCGCAGGCCGGGCACGGGACCTCCCGCATGTAGCCCTCCACCGCGTCTCGGGCAGCGTCCGACTCGGCCTCGGCGTGGCGCCTGGCCAGCCAGGGCAGTACCCCCTCGAAGTGGGTGTGGTAGGAGCGCAGGCGCCCGTAGCGGTTGCGGTACTGGACATGGATCTGCCTGGTCCCCGAGCCGTGGAGCAACACCGCCTGGTCGGCCTTCTTTAGCTTGCCCCACGGCGTGGTGACCGGGAAGCCGTAGGCCTCGGCGACCGCCGCCACCACCCGGGCGAAGTACTCGGTGCGGTTGCCCGACCAGGGAACGATGGCCCCGTGGTCCAAGCTCAGGTCGGGGTTGGGCACCACCAGCTCCGCGTCGACCTCGAAACGGGTGCCCAGCCCGGCGCAGTGCTCGCACGCCCCGTAGGGCGAGTTGAACGAGAAGCTGCGCGGCGCCAGCTCCTCGAACGACAGGCCGCACTCGGCGCAGGCCAGGTGCTGGCTGAAGGTCAGGATCTCGTCCTGGTTGGGTCTGTCGGAATTGGGCTCGTCCCCGCCAGGCCCCCTCTCCCGGTCGCTCGGGTCCGCTCCCGAGGTGGTGCGCTGCCCGACCAGCTGGATGGCGGCCACCCCATCGGCCAGCCGCAGGGCCGTCTCCAGGGAGTCGGTGAGCCGGCGGCTGATGCCGTCCCGGCGGACCAGGCGGTCGACCACCACCTCGATGGTGTGCTGCTCGTAGCGAGCCAGCCTGATCGGCTCCCTGCCACCCAGGTCGCGCAGCGCACCGTCCACCCGGGCCCGGGCGAAGCCCTGGCCGGCCAGGTCCTCCAGCAGCCCCTCGTACTCGCCCTTGCGTCCCCGCACGACCGGGGCCAGGACATGGAAGCGGGTCCCCTCGGGCAGGGCCATCACCTGGTCCACGATCTGCTGGGGGGTCTGGCGGCTCACCGGCCGGCCGCAGCTGGGACAGTGGGGCTGGCCGATGCGGGCATACAGCAGGCGCAGGTAGTCGTAGATCTCGGTAATGGTCCCCACCGTCGAGCGGGGGTTGCGCGAGGCTGACTTCTGGTCGATGGAGATGGCCGGGGACAGGCCCTCGATGAAGTCGACGTCCGGCTTGTCCATCTGGCCCAGGAACTGGCGGGCGTACGACGAGAGCGACTCCACGTAGCGCCGCTGTCCCTCGGCGTAGATGGTGTCGAAGGCCAGCGAGGACTTCCCCGAGCCGGACAGGCCGGTGAAGACGATCAGCCGGTCCCGCGGCAGCTCCAGGGAGACGTTGCGAAGATTGTGCTCCCGGGCCCCCCGGATGACCAGCTGGTCGGACACCTATGGCACGTTAGCGCCGGCGCCAGCCGTCCCCCCGCGGCTATCCCACCTGGCGCAGCTCGGCCTTGAGATCGGAGACCTCGTCGCGCAGGCGGGCCGCGTACTCGAAGCGCAGTTCCTTGGCCGCCTCGTGCATCTCCTCCTCGAGGGTCCTGATCAGGCGGCCCAGCTCGTCTCCGGGCAGCTCGGCCAGGTCGCGGCGGACCCGGTCCCGGCTGCGGGAGCGCCGGTCCCTGCCCGGCAGCGGTGCCTTGCCGTCACCCTCCGGCCGGAGGTGGGCCAGGATGTCGGTCACCGCCTTGCGGATGGTCTGGGGGTCGATGCCGTGCTCGGCGTTGTAAGCCTGCTGCACGGCCCGGCGCCGCTGGGTCTCGGATATGGCCCGGCGCATGGAGTCGGTCACCACGTCGGCGTACATGACCACGCTGCCGTCCACGTTGCGGGCCGCCCGGCCCATCGTCTGGATCAGCGATGTCTCGCTGCGCAGGAAGCCTTCCTTGTCGGCATCGAGGATGGCCACCAGCGATACCTCCGGCAGGTCCAACCCCTCCCGCAGCAGGTTGATGCCGACCAGCACATCGAACTCGCCCAGGCGCAGGTCGCGGAGTATCTCGATGCGGGCGATGGTGTCCACATTGGAGTGGAGGTAGCGCACCCGCAGGCCCAGCTCCAACAGGTAGTCGGAGAGGTCCTCGGCCATCTTCTTGGTGAGGGTGGTGACCAGCACCCGCCCCCCCACGGCCACCCGCTGGTTCACCTGCTCCACCAGGTCGTCGATCTGTCCCTTGGTCGGCTTGACGATCACGTCCGGGTCGACCAGGCCGGTGGGCCGCACTATCTGCTCGACCACCTGGGTCGACTGGGAGATCTCGTAGGAAGATGGGGTGGCCGACAAGAAGATGCACTGGTTGAGCCGATCGTAGAGCTCCTCGAAGCGCAGGGGCCGGTTGTCGACCGCTGACGGCAGGCGGAAGCCGTGCTCGACCAGGGTCTCCTTGCGGGAGCGGTCGCCGTGGTACTGGCCGTGGAGCTGGGGCACGGTGACATGGCTCTCGTCGATCACCATCAGGTAGTCGTCTGGGAAGAAGTCGAGCAGGGTATGGGGCGCCTGTCCGGGCGACCGCCCGTCGATGTGACGGCTGTAGTTCTCGATGCCATTGCATACCCCGACCTCGGCCAGCATCTCCAGGTCGTACTGGGTCCGCATGCGCAGGCGCTGGGCCTCCAGGAGCTTGCCCTGCGCCTGGAAGTGGGCCAGCCGTTCCGCCAGCTCCTCCTCGATGCCGGTGATGGCCCGCTTCATACGCTCGTCCCCGGCTACGTAGTGGGTGGCCGGGAACACCACCAGCTCCTCCAGCTCGCCCCGCGCCTCGCCGGTGAGCAGGTCGACCTGGGTGATCCGCTCCACCAGGTCGCCGAACAGCTCGATGCGGACGCCGGTCTCCTCGTAGGCAGGATGGACCTCTATGGTGTCGCCCCGTACCCGGAAGGAGCCCCTCACCAGAGCGGTGTCGTTGCGCTCGTAGCGGATGTCCACCAGCCGGGACAGGATGGCTCGGTGGTCGTGCTCCTCTCCCCGGCGGAGCATGAGGATACGGCTGCGGTACTCCTCGGGCGAGCCCAGGCCGTAGATGCACGACACCGAGGCGACCACGATCACGTCCCGCCGGGTGAGCAGGCCGGAGGTGGCGGCATGGCGCAGCCGATCCACCTCGTCGTTGATCGACGAGTCCTTCTCTATGTAGGTGTCGCTGGAAGGGATGTAGGCCTCGGGCTGGTAGTAGTCGTAGTAGGAGACGAAGTACTCGACCCGGTTGTGGGGGAACAGCTCGCGGAACTCGTTGGCCAGCTGGGCAGCCAGCGACTTGTTGGGAGCGATGATGAGGGTGGGCCGCTGGACTGCCTCGATGGTCCAGGCGATGGTGGCGCTCTTGCCGCTGCCGGTGATGCCGAGCAGGGTCTGGAACCGGTCGCTCCGCGACACCCCGGCGGCCAGGGCCTCTATGGCCGCTGGTTGATCGCCGGCCGGCGCAAACTCGGATACGACCTGGAAGGGCGGCATCGCCCCAGACCCTAGTGGGGGGTCAGGCTGGCCAGAGTGAACGTGTAGTCGATTCGGGCGCTGACCGAGCCGTTGGCGCTGGTGCTGATGAAGGACCCCGTCATCTCCGCCGGAAGGGGCGAGGGGGGATGGAGCCATGCCTTGACCGTGGCGGTGGCGCCGGCCCCGTTGGACACGGTCTGGGTCTCGTGCTGGACGACGGCCGCCGCCTGGTCGGACGTGCCCCCGACGGTGACGGCCTGCGGACCGGTGCACTGGGCGGCGGAGCGCACCCTAACCGTGCTCCCCCCGGAGGTGGCGGCCAGCTGGAAGCTCTCGGTCTGCCCGGTCTGGAACCCGCCCGCCGGCAGGATGTAGCCCGATCCCTGGACGGTGTAGTCGACCGAGGTGCTGACTCCCTGGCTTACCAGCCCGGAGACCACCTCATAGAGATGGGCGCCGTCCGGATGGTAGATGAAGGTCTGGCGCTGGCTGACGGTCAGCGCCGGACCAGTCAGTTGGAGCTCCAGTGTCTGGCTGTCGTTGGCGGCTGGGTTGACCACCAGGCTGCCGCCGGTGATGTCGCGCGTCACCTTCCCGGCGGGAGTGGTCAGGGTCCCCTGCCCCCGGGCCTGCAGGGCGTAGGTACCGGCCTGGACGGGCACTGACCCCGGCGTCACCGATGCGCAGCCGGTCTTGGCTGGCTGGGTGGCGCCGCCTGGTGCCGACGTCGTGGTGGTGGTCGCCGAGGCGGCCGTCGTGGTGCTGGCAGGACGGCCGTGGCGGCTGGCCGCCTGGGACGCTCGAGGGCTGGAGGAGGACCAACCGACCAGGCTGGGTCGAACGGCCAGGACGATGACCACCGCCGCCGCCACCACGGCAAACCCCGCCAGCAGCGAGGCGGGGCGCCGCCAGACCGGCCAGCGCCAGGCGGGGCGCCGGCGCCAGGAGGGCAGGCGCCAGGAGGGCAGGCGCCAGGTCCTCCTGGCCACGTGCCGTCCCGAGGACGAGCCCCTCATCAGCCCAGCCCGGCCAGGCGCTCGGTGACGTCGGCCAGCTGGCGGTCGTGGCGAGCCACCAGGTCGAACAGCTGCCGGGCCCGGGGCAGGTCACCCGAGCGCTCGTAAAGGTCGGCCAGGGCGTACCACTGGCGCAGGTGATGGGGCCGGGGGGCACGGACCTGGCGGCTGACCCGGCTGAGCAGGGCGATGGCCCCCCGCACGTCGCCCTGGTCGGCCCGGGCGCCGGCCATGACCAGGCGGCCCTCGGCCAGCACGTCGGGAGCCGGGGAGCTCAGACGAAGCTCGTCCCACGCCTCCTCCGCCTGGCGGTAGTGGCCCAGCGCCCGGTGGCAGTCGGCCACCACCGGGAGCTGGTCGAGCGAGCCGGAGAGGCGCCGGTAGGCCTCCAGCTGGCCGATGGCCTCCTCCCACCGGCCCAGCCGGTAGAGGGTCAGGCCGTAGAGCTCCCGCACGGCCGGCGCGCCGGGCGCCGCCTTGGCCAGCGTTCGCAGCAGGCGCAGGGCGTCGAGGTAGCGGTCCCGCTCGTAGGCCCGGGCAGCCTCGGACAGGCGCTCGCCCAGGCGCGGGACCAGCCTCGGCTCGCCCGCCCCGTCCAGCTCGGCCGCCACCTCGGGCGCCAGCCGGGCCGGACGCCTCCCCCCGGCCGGCCTGGCCTGCCCTGGCCGGCCCTGGCCTGACCCCGACGTCCCCTGCTCCGAGCGGCCGCCGTCTTCTTGGACCCATACCTCCGGCTCCCACGCCGGCGGCGTCCCCCGCCTGGCTTCCCAGTCCACCCGGTCGCCGGCGCCCCGCCCCCGCTCCTCCCCGCTCGCCCTCACTAACCGACCGCCCCGGCGGGCCACGCTTCCCCAACCCCGCTCCGCCGTTGGGTCAGGCGGGCGGGCCGGCACGGGCCGGCGGCCTCGGGCGGCCGTCCGGGGGCCTCGGGTCGGGGGCCGCGGACCGGCGGCGCCGGGTTGCGTACCTCGGGTCGGGGGCCGGGTGCTCCGGTCAGGCGGCCGGACGGCCCGATCGACCGGCTTGGCGCCGGGCGGCCGGGTCTGCGCGCCCCGTCCCGCCGCCTGACCGGGACGCCCGGCCCTGCGGGGCGGCCGGCCGTCCTTGCCGTGAGCGGGCGGGGCCATTGCCGCCATGCTAGGCGTCCCACCCCCACACCCAACGACGACCCCCCACCCCTCCCGGACGCGAAGGAGCCCCCCGGCGAGCCAGGGGGCTCCTTCCAAGAGAGATCCGGCGGCGACCTACTCTCCCAGGGGGATGCCCCCCAAGTACCATCGGCGCTGGCGGGCTTAACTTCCGTGTTCGGAATGGGAACGGGTGTGACTCCGCCGCTATGGCCACCGGAAACCGTGCTCATGTCCAGGCGCGTGTCGGACAACATGGGCCCGACCGCCCTCTGAGCCTTCCATAGCGAGCACGAGCCAGGATGTACTCCAAGCCCTCGGCCGATTAGTACCGGTCGGCTGAACACGTTGCCGTGCTTACACCTCCGGCCTATCAACGTGGTCGTCT
>JAVKSQ010000031.1:0-30126 GCA_039583615.1 Acidimicrobiales bacterium | reverse complement strand
CGGCCAGCACCGCAGCCAGCCCTCTGGCTCGCTCACGCAGACCCTCCAGGCGCCGGAGCGGCTCCCCTCGGGCATCGGGCTGGGCCGAAGCACGGGCTTCGGCCGCTGCCACCGACGAGTCGAGCCGGGTCAGCTCGGCGGTCAGCTCGGCCTGTTGCTCGGCCAGGCTGTCCTGGGCCCGCTCGCAAGCTTGCTGAGCACCGCTCAGCTGGTCCAGCTGACGGCCAGCCAGGTGGAGCCGGATGCTCCTCAGCTCCAGCGCCAGGCCGTCGTGGCGGCGGGCCGCCTCAGCTTGGAGCCTGAGCGGCCTCAGCTGGCGACGGACCTCTCGCAGGACGTCCACCAGGCGCACGAGGTCGGCTTCGGTGGCCTCGATGCGGCGCTCGGCCCTTTCCCGCCGCCGGCGGTACTTGAGCACCCCGGCCGCCTCCTCGATGAGCAGGCGCCGGTCCTCGGGACGGGAGCTGAGCACCGCGTCCAGCTGGCCCTGACCGACGATCACGTGCTGCTGGCGCCCCACGCCGGTGTCCGACAGGAGCTCCTGCACGTCGAGCAGCCGGCAGGGCGCCCCGTTGAGGGCGTACTCGCTGTCACCCGAGCGGAACAGGGTCCGGGTGATGGTCACCTCGGCCACCTCGACCGGCAGGCGACCGGACGAGTTGTCGATGGTGAGGGAGACCTCCGCCCGTCCGAGGGGTGGGCGGCGGGAGGAGCCGGCGAAGATGACGTCGTCCATCCTCGAGGATCGCACCGTGCGGGGGCCCTGGGCACCCAGGACCCAGGCCACCGCGTCCACCACATTGGACTTGCCGCTGCCGTTGGGACCGACCACCACGGTGATCCCTGGCTGGAGGTCGAGGGTGGTCGCCTCGGCAAATGACTTGAAGCCCTTCAAGGTGAGAGTCTTCAAGAACACGGCGGACGTCAGACCTGGCAGTGCTCGCAGAGGAAGGTCGACCGGCCGCCCACCTTGACCCGCTTGATGGGGCTGCGGCAACGCCGACAGGCCTCGCCCTCCCGGTCGTAGACCTTGTGCAGGCCCTGGAACCCACCGACCTCGCCGAAGATGTCCAGGTACTGCTCGTCGGCGAGCGACGAGCCGCGGTGCTTGATGGCGTCCTGGAGGGTCTCCACCATCGCCCGGTACAAGCGACGGATCTCCTGGGAGGTCAGCGTCTCGGAGCTGCGGTCATAGCGCAGCCCGGCCGCGAACAGGATCTCGTCGGAGTAGATGTTGCCCAGGCCGGCGACGAAGCGCTGGTCCATGAGCAATGCCTTGAGCTTGGACTTGCGGGCGTGGAGGCGCTCCCCGAACTCCGTCCAGCTCATCACCTGGTCCACCGGGTCGTAGCCCAGATGGGCCAGCTCGGGGATCTGGTCCTCGAGATCGTCGATGCTGGTGACGAACAGCTCGCCGAAGGTCCTCGGGTCCACGAAGCGCAGCTGGCCGCCCTGGGTGAAGGTGATCACCACGTGAGTGTGCTTGGCCATCGGCTCCCTGGCCGTCTTGGCCCGGAGCAGCTGCCCGCTCATGCCCAGGTGCACCACCAGGACGCCCCCCTCGTCCAACCGGACGAGCAGGTACTTTCCTCGCCGGCACACGGAGGTCACCTTGTGACCCTCCAGCAGGGCGCGCAGCTCCTCGGCGTCCCGGTGGCGCCGGATCGAGCGCGGCCCGGTCGACTCCACCGACTTGATGCGCCGGCCGACGATCTCACGCTCGAGGTCCCTGCGGATCGTCTCCACCTCGGGCAGCTCAGGCATCGTGGCCCTCCTGGGCCGGCCAGCCGGGCGGCGAGGCCCGGCGCCGTCCGTCGCCGAGAGGCGACTGGGCGGACAGGGCTCGCCAGGCCAGGCGGGCAGCCTGCTGCTCGGCCTGCTTCTTGGAGCGGCCCTCACCCTGGCCCAGGCAGCTCCCGGCCACGAACACCCGGGCTCGAAATCGCTTGGCGTGGTCGGGGCCGGTGCCTTCCAGGACGTAATGGGGCAGCTGGTCGGCCATGTGGGCCGCTACCTCTTGCAGCCTTGTCTTGTAGTCGCGGCCCCCTGGTCCCGCCGCCGCTTCGGGGATGCGCTCCCCCAGCCAGCCCATCACCAGCTGGGCGGCCGCCTCCCAGCCCTTTTCGAGGTAGACGGCACCGATCACCGCCTCCAGCGCGTCAGCCAGGATCGACGGCTTCTCCCGACCGCCGGAGGCGTCCTCCCCCTTGCCGAGCAACAGGGCCGCTCCTAGATCCAGCGACGCCGCCACCTCGGCCAGGGCCTCGGAGCTGACCACTGCGGCCCGGACCTTGGCCAGCTCACCCTCGGCCAGGTCTGGGTACACGGAGTAGATGTGACGGGTAACGACCAGGCCCAGGACGGAATCGCCCAGGAATTCGAGCCGCTCGTTGGCCTCTTGTCCCGGGTGCTCGGCGCACCACGAGCGGTGAGCCATGGCCCTGGCCAAGAGGGGGCCGCGATCCGAGCCCAGGCCCAGGCGCTCGGCCAAAGCGCCGACCCCGGCCGGCAGAGGCTCGCCGGAGCGGGCTGCCGTGGGCGGCTCAGATGCTCGGCGCAGCGTCAGGAAGCCCCAAGCTTGGCTACCACATAGTCGACTGCATCGCGTACTGTCTTCAGGTCCTCGAGGTCCTCGTCGTCGATCCGGAAGCCCACGGTGCGCTCACTCAGCTCTTCCTCCAGCCCCTCCACCAGCTCGATGAGGGCGAGAGAGTCAGCGTCGAGGTCCTCGGCGAACGACGCGTTCTCGCTGATGCCGCCCGGGTCTATCTCCAAGATGTCGGCCAGCTGGTCGCGGATCAGCTCGAAGACGCGCTGGCGGTCGATCGGTCCTTTTCCAACGTGGGTTTCAGCGGGCAACTGGCGACTCCCCGGGCGGCTGGTGGACCCAGGGATGATAGCTCCTGGGGGGCCCCGAATCTCTCAATGACCCTCGACTGGTGCGGTGATGCCTCAGGCACTTTCTGACTCCTCGGCCCTGGAGGCATCCAGGGCCTGCGGGTTCTGCGAGACGGCCTTGCGCAACTTCTCCAGGACGTCTCCGGCCACCAGATCGTGAGCCGTCTGCACCGCGTTGACGATGGCGGTGGCCGACGACGAGCCATGGCCGATGATGCATACTCCCTCGATGCCCAGCAGCATCGCTCCTCCCTGGCTCTCGGGATCGAGATGGGAGGCCAAGGGAGCCAGCAACGGCAGCAGCACCTTCGAAGCCTCCCTGGCCTCGTCGCTGGAGTCCATCACCTTGAGCACCGCCTCCACCAGGAATTTGAGGCTTCCCTCCAAGGTCTTGAGGGCGACGTTGCCGGTGAAGCCGTCGGTCACCACCACGTCGGCCGATCCAGCCAGCAGGTCACGTCCCTCGACGTTGCCCACGAAGCTCACGTCCTCCCCACCGGCCCCGCTGGCCAGCAGACCGTGCGCCGCCCTCACCAGCGGAGTGCCCTTGGTGCCCTCCTCCCCGATTGACAACAGCGCCACCCGTGGCCGGGTGATGCCGTAGCGGGCAGTGACGAAGGCCGCGCCCATCTGGGCGAACTGCACCAACCAGGACGGGCTGCACTCGGCGTTGGCTCCCGCATCGAGGAGCACGGTAGGCGTGGACCCGGGGATCGGGATAGGGGTGGCGATAGCCGGACGGGCGACACCGGGCAACCGGCCCATGCGCAAGAGGGCGGCAGCCATGGTGGCCCCGGTGTTGCCGGCGCTCACCATGGCCGAGGCCGTGCCATCGCGCACAGCCTCGGCCGCCCGCACGAGCGAGGAGTCCTTCTTGCGCCTGACACCTTGGCCCGGGTCGTCGTGCATGCCGATGACCTCGCTGGCCGACACCACCTCGAGTCCTCCGGTGTCCCCCAGCTCCTCGGGGCGACCTACCAGCAAGACGGGGATGCCCAGCTCCTCGGCCGCCTGGCGGGCGCCCGCCACTACCTCGCTCGGCGCGTGGTCGCCCCCCATGGCGTCGACCGCAACCGGTCGGGCCCCGCCAGCCGGACCCCCCCCGGAGCGGGCCCTGGGCTCAGGAGCGGCGCCCACCTAGTCGACTTCGACGGCCTGGCGGTTGTGGTACCAGCCGCAGTTGGGGCACACCACATGGGGCAGCTTGGCGGCTCGGCATTGGGGGCAGAGGCTGCGGGGAGGCGCCACCAGTGCCCAGTTGGACGCCCGCCGGCTACGGCTCTTCGCCTTGGATGTCTTCCTCTTGGGGACCGCCATGGGTGCTCGCTCCACTTCCTGCCGACAGCAGCCGGCGTCGATGAGATGGTAGGCGCCGAAGCAGCCACTCCGGTGAACATTGGCCAGCTGGCTCAGCCAGGCTCCGAAGCTTCCCTCAGGATCTCCAGCGCTGACCAACGGGGGTCGGTTGTGTCGAGGTGCTCCAGGCACGGGCCCTGGTTGCGGTTGGCCCCGCACACCGGGCACAGCCCCTGGCAATCCTCCCGGCAGAGGGGAGCCAACGGTAGCTCCAGCATTACAGCATCTCGCGCCAACGGCTCCAAGTCGAGGTGGTCGCCGTGGAGGGGATAGGTCACCTCGGGGTCACCGCCTTCCTCGAAGAGCTCCCGCACGCTGGCCCGCAGCTCCCCGCCAGCGGGGGACAGGCACCGGCGGCACTCTCCCGACCACGGGGCGCTGACCGTCCCGGTGGCGAGGATCCCCCCGTGCACCCACTCCAGTGCCACGTCCACCACGACCTCTGCCCCAACCGGGACCCGGCTGGCGGTGACGGCCAGGTCGGGCACCGGCCCACGGCGATGCTCTCGACGCCGGGCCGCCGGATCGCGCCGGAGGGTGGCGACATGGACGATGAACGGGTGGCGAGCCATGGAAGACCTCGGACTGGTGAGACCTCGGACTGGTGAGACCTCGGACTGGTGAGACCTCGGACTGGTGAGACCTCGGACTGGTGAGACCTCGGACTGGTGAGACCTCGGAGTTGTGAAGCTAGGAGCGGGCTGCGCCTTCCAGTCTACGGAGAGCCCCGGCTCAGCGATCCTGGTCGAAGAAGGCGTCATCGCCACCGAGGAGGACCTGGCCGGTGCGGGGTCCCATGGACCTCTCGAGGCCGGTGTCCTGGATCTCCGCCGGCTCCGGGGTGAGCCGCAGCTTCTCCCTTCCGGCCCGGACCTGCTTGGTCGTTCGTTCGAGGACGATCTCGAAGGCGGCCAGCTTCTGGTCGCAGTAGTCCTCGGCTTGATGGCGCAGGTGGCGGGCGTCCTCCTGGGCCGCCTCCACCGTGCGGGCGGCGGTCTGGTTGGCCTGGCGGACGATCTCGGTGCGTTGCACCATCCGCTCGGCCCTGACCCTGGCCGCGTCGAGGATCTCCTCGCCCTCACGGCGGGTCTTGGCCAGGAACTCGTCCCGCTCCTTCAGCATCCACCGGGCCTGGCGCATCTCGTCGGGAAGGCGCTCGACGGCCGCCTCCAACAGCTCGACCACCTCGTCCTTGCTGATGAGCACCGACGCCGACAGCGGCACCGACTTGGCGTTGGTGATGATCTCCGCCACCCGGCGCATCAGGGTCTCGACATCGGGCGGCGGAAGGCTCTCGGGCACGCTCATGGTGGCCCCCCGGCCGTGTCACCGGCCTTCTCGGTCCCTTCCTCCTCCCCCCACTGGCGGCCCAGGATGCGCTTGGCCACCGGTACGGGCACCAGGCCCGACACGTCCGCCCCCAGGCGGGCCACCTCTCGCAGCAGCTTGGAGGCGATGAAGGAGTGCGCCGAGTGGGTGGGGATGAACAAGGTGTCGATGCCAGAGAGGTGCTGGTTCATCTGGGCCATCTGCAGCTCGTTCTCGAAGTCGGAGACCGCTCGGAGGCCCTTGACGATGGCTGAGGCCCCCACCTCCCGGGCCAGGGTGACCACCAGCGCGTCCACCGAGACGATCCGCACGGCGGGGACGTGGGACAGTGACTCCTCGATCATCTCCTGGCGCTCGGCCAGGGTGAACAGCGGCGGGCCCTTCTGGGGGTTGCGAAGGGCTGCCACCACCACTTCGTCGAACAGGCGGCTGGCCCGCTCGACGATCTCCAGGTGCCCATTGTGGAAAGGGTCGAACGAGCCCGGGAACAGGGCGATTCTCAAAGTTCACCTCTCTGGGGGAGAAGCTGGATCACCGTAACCACCGTACCGCCATAGCGCCTGACCCTGAGTATCTCCCAGCCGGCTCCTGGCTCGACCGGCTGAGCCGTCTCCAGCACGGACACGGCCGGGGCCAGGCCGGTCCGCAGCGCCGACAGCAGCTCCCCCCAGGCCGAGAACCGGTAGGGCGGGTCACAAAGGACCAGGTCGCAGTCCCTGTCGTCGCCGGCCGCCTGCCTGGCCAGCCAGGCCAGCACGTCGGCCCTCACCACCCGGACCGACGGCGCTGGCCCGTCAGGCCCTCCGCCGCCGCCCCTGAATCCGGCGGTGGCCAGATTGGCCCGGATGATCTCGCTGGCCCGGCGATCGTGGTCAACGAAGGTAACTCCCACGGCGCCGCGCGACAGAGCCTCGATGCCCATGGCCCCGGTGCCGGCGAAGAGGTCCACCACCTCCGCCCCACCCACGGCGTCCAGGCTGGCCAGTATGTCGAACACCGCCTCACGAACGAAGTCGCTGGTGGGGCGGATCGCCCCTCCGACCGGGGCACGCAGCCGCCGTCCCCGAGCCAGCCCTCCCACCACCCTCACCGATCTGAAACTACATGGGCAACCGGGCCCCCATGCCCGACCCACGCCCCGAGCCCTGGTAATCGGGTGGCACGGCCGGAGGGGGGGCGAGAAGATGCCGATATGAGCAGCCCGGCAGACACCTACACCCACGGCCACCACGACAGCGTGCTGCGTTCCCACCGCTGGCGGACGGCGGAGAACTCCGCCGGGTACCTCCTGGCCCACCTCCGGCCCGGGCAGCGCCTGGTCGACCTCGGGTGCGGCCCCGGCACCATCACCATCGACCTGGCCCGTCGGGTGGCGCCGGGCGAGGTGGTGGGGGTGGACAGGGAGGAGCAGCCGCTGCACCCGGCCCGGAGGGCGGCGAGCGACCAGGGTGTCGACAACGTCAGGTTCGTTACCGGCGACGCCTACCGGCTCGAGTACCCAGACGCCAGCTTCGACGTCGTCCACGCCCACCAGCTCCTCCAGCATCTGAGCGACCCGGTCGCCGCTCTGATCGAGATGCGGCGCGTCTGCAAGCCGGGAGGCTACCTGGCCGTGCGGGACGGCGACTACCAGTCGATGACCTGGTACCCGCCTGACCCTCGGCTGGACCGGTGGCTCGAGCTCTACCGGCAGGTGGCCCGGAGCAACGGCGGGGAGCCCGATGCCGGGCGGATGCTGGTGTCCTGGGCGCGTGCCGCCGGCTGTCGCCACGTCACCACCTCGGCGTCAGCCTGGTGCTACGCCACGGTCGAGGACCGGGCCTGGTGGGGGGGACTGTGGTCCGAGCGGGTCACCCGCTCGGACCTGGCCGACCAGGCGGTGTCCAGGGGCTTCGCCAGCCGGCAGGAGCTGGACGAGCTGGCCGCCGCCTGGCTGGACTGGGCCGGCCAGGACGACGGCTGGTTCGCCGTCCTGGCCGGCGAGGTCCTGGAGCAGGTCACCTGACCAGGGAGGCAGGCCGGGAGCGCCTGGCGCAGCCCCCGTCGGGGCGCTGGTCCGAGCGACGCGTCGCCCGGCCCGAGCTGATGTACGTTCACTCTCAGCTCTTGAACAGGAACTCCGCCTCGTCGTCGTCGACCAGCAGGCGCACCTCGTCGGCCAGGGCCGGGTGGCCGGCCAGGCCGGGGTCGTCCTCGACCATGGCGAAGGCGACCGCCCGGGCCGTGCCCACCAGGTCCTTGTCCCGGCGCAAGGAGGCCAGCTTGAGGTCGCTGCGCCCCTGCTGGCGGGTACCGAGGATAGTCCCCTCGCCCCGCAGGTCCAGGTCCACCTCGGCCAGCTCGAAGCCGTCGGTCGAGGCGACCAGGGCCTCCAGTCGGGCCTCGGCCTCGGGCGAGGAGGCCTCCCCCAGCAGGCAGCACCACGAGGGCGCCGATCCCCGTCCCACCCGGCCCCGGAGCTGGTGCAGCTGAGCCATGCCGAACCGGTCGGCGTCCTGCACCACCATGACCGTGGCTCCCGGTACGTCGACGCCGACCTCGATGACGGTGGTGGCCACCAGCACGTCCACCTCCCCCCGGCGAAAGGCGCCCATGACCGCCTCCTTGTCCTTCCCCGCCATCTGGCCGTGGAGCAGCCCCAGGCGAAGCCCGCTCAACAACCCGCCGGTCAGGCGGTGGTGCTCCTCGATGGCCGAGCGAGCCTGGACCCGCTCGGAGCCCTCCACCAGCGGGCAGACCACGTAGGCCTGGTGGCCGGCGGCCACCTGCTCGCGCACCCGGGCCCAGGCCAACTCCTCCCCGAGGGGGCCCCTCGCCCACTCGGTGGTCACCGGTGTTCGCCCGGGGGGCACCTCGTCGAGGATGGTCATGTCCAAGTCGCCGAAGACCGTCATGGCCGCCGTCCGGGGGATGGGCGTGGCCGTCATCACCAACACGTCGGGGGCGGCTCCACCCGAGGAGACGCCCTTGGCCCGCAGGGCAGCCCGCTGCTCGACTCCGAAGCGGTGCTGCTCGTCGATCACCACCACCCCGAGCGAGGCGAAGCCCACCTCCTCGGTCAGCAGGGCGTGGGTCCCCACCAGGATGTCGATGGCCCCAGCTCGAAGGGCGGCGTGCAGCCGGGCCCGCTCGCCGGAGGGGACCCGGCCGGTGAGCAACTCGACGCGCACCGGGCGGTCGCCGGTCAGCCTGGCCTGGTCTGGCACGCTGAGGGTGCCCAGCAGGTCCCTCAGGCCGAGATGGTGCTGGTCGGCCAGCACCTCGGTGGGGGCCATCAGCGCTCCCTGGTGGCCCCCCCGGACGGCGACCAGCAGGGCGGCCAGGGCGACCACTGTCTTGCCCGACCCCACGTCTCCCTGCAGCAGGCGGTGCATGGGATGGGGTCGAGCCAGGTCGGCGGCGATCTCGGCCATGGCCCTCTCCTGGGCGCCGGTCAGGCCAAACGGCAGGCGGGCCCGCCACGCCTCCACCAGGTTCCCGATCCCCCGACCGGGCCGCCCCGCCTCCGGATCCGGCCCTGACCTGGGGCTCTCCTCCCCGGCGGGGCCGACCGCGTGGGCGATGCCCACCGCGTCACGCTCCAGGGCTGCCTTGCGCATCACCAGGGTCACCTGGAGGCGCAGCAGCTCGTCGAAGGCCAGCCGCCGCCGGGCGGCGGCCGCACGCTCGAGCGAGCTGGGCGAGTGGATCTCGTCGAACGCCCGGCTCCGGCCCATGAGGCCCAGCTCGTCCAGCCAACGCCGGTCCAGGGGCTCGGCCAGCTGGCCGGCCCGCTCCCGGGCCTCGCTCACCCACCCGGCCAGCTCCCAGCTGGTGAGCCCAGCCTTGTCGGACTGGGGATACACGGGCACTATCCGCCCGGTGCGGTCCCCCACCAGGTCGACCACCGGGTTGGTCATCTGGCGCCGGCCGCGGTACACGTCGATCTTGCCGAAGAGGACCGCCTGGCGGCCGACCGCCAGCTGCCTGGCCCGCCAGCCCTGGTTGAAGAACGAGGCCCGCAGATAGCCGCTCCCGTCGAAGACGTCCACCTCCACCAGGGCCTTCCCACTACGGGTCCGCCGGCTCACCACCCGCTTCACATGGCCCAGGACCATGGCCTCCTGGCCCACCACCAGGTCCCGCACGGCCACCTGGCGGGTCCGGTCGATGTAGCGGCGCGGGTAGTGGGTCAGCAGGTCCAACAGGCTGGCAATGCCCATGTCGGCCAGGGCCCCGGCCTTGCGCGCACCGACCCCGGCCAGCGTCGTCACCGGGCTGTCGTCGAGCGAGCGCAGCCAGCGCTCGTCCCAGGTGACCGGCTGGCCCGTCACTCGATGCTGAACAGGTAGGGGTAGTGGGCCTGGCCGCCGTGGTGGACCTCGAGACCCACGTCCGGACGGCTCTCGGCCAGCCATCGGCCGATGCGCCGGGTCTGGTCGTCCTGCGCCCCTTCGCCCTCGATGATGGTGACCAGCTGGTGGTCCGGGCCCACCAGCTTGGCCAGCAGGGCGCACACCGCTCCCGACGGACTGGCCTCCACCACCTCGATGCCGCCCCCCACCAAGCCCAGCCAGTCGCCTGGCGCCACCTGGCCGGCCGGAGTGTCGCTGGCCCGCACCGCCCTGGTCACCTCGCCGGCCACCACCCGCTCGGCGGCGGCGGACATGCGCCGGGCGTTGTCGTCGGCGCCGGCGGCCGGGTCGTACTCCACCAGGGCGGCGAGGCCCTCGGGAATCCCCGTGGTGGGAACCACCCGCACCACCTTCGCCGCCAGCTGGGCGGCCTTCTCGGCCACGCCGACGATGTTCGAGTTGTTGGGCAGCACCACCACCTCGGGAGCCGCAGAGGCCTCGACGGCCGCCAGCACCTCGGCGGTGGACGGGTTCATCGACTGGCCGCCGGCCACCACCTGGGCAGCGCCCAGGGAGATGAAGATGGCGCTGACGCCCTCCCCGGCGGCCACCGCCACCACCGCGCTGGCCGGCTCGGCCCCTTGCCGCTCCCCGGCCTCTTGCGGCTCCCCGGCCCCAGCCGCCTCTTGCACCCAGGGCTCCTCCTCGAAGCTGTCCGGCCCACCTCCCCGGCCGGCCACCTCCTCGGCCAGGTCGGTGACCCGGATCTCCCGCGGCCGCCCAGCCTCCACTCCGGCCTCCACCGCCGCGCCGATGTCGTCGGTGTGGATGTGGCACTTCCACAGCCCTTCTCCGCCCACCACCACGATCGAGTCGCCAATGGCGGCCCACGCCTCCTTGAGGGCGGGGATCGACCCGTCCGAAGCCTCCAGCAGGTAGATGACCTCGTAGCGGAGGTCCCCGGCGGCCGGCCTGGTGGATCTGGCCACCTCCCGGCTCGCCCGGCTGGCGGAATCGGCCTCCTCCCGCCCTCGTGCCTCGCCCACCTCCGCCCGCGGCGCCCCCTCCACGGCCGCCTCGGGCTCGGGTGCCGGCAGCGGCCGGCCAGCCGCCACCGACAAGAAGGCGTCGAACAGCAGGACCAGCCCGGCTCCTCCGGCGTCCACCACCCCCGCCTTGGCCAGCACCTCCAGCTGCTCGGGAGTGCGGGCCAGCGCATCGGCAGCCGCCGACCGGCAGGCCTCCACCAGGTCGGCCAGGCGCTCGGTCGACCCTGGCGGCTCGGCTGGCCCTGGACGCTCGGCTGGCCCTGGACGCTCGGCTGGCCCGGCGGCCCGGCCGGCGGCCTCGGCGGCCGCTCGGACCACGCTCAGCATGGTGCCCTCCACCGGGCGGGTGACTGCCTCGTAGGCGGCGGCGCTGGCGCCGGCCAGCGCCCTGGCCAGCTCGGGGGCACCGGCCTGGTCCCGGTCGCCCAGCCCGTCGGCGATCCCCCGCAGGATCTGCGACAGGATCACCCCGGAGTTGCCCCGGGCTCCCATCAGCGAGCCGTGGCTGATGGCCTTGCAGGTGGCCGCCATGCCCGGCTCGGCCTCCCCGAGGGCATCCAGCTCCTCGACCACCGCCTCCATGGTGAGAGCCATGTTGGTCCCCGTGTCGCCGTCGGGGACCGGGTAGACGTTCAGAGTGTTGATCCGAGCCTGGTTGGCCCGCAGGGCGTCCCGGTAGGCAGCCATGACCGCCCGCAGGTGGCCGGCCTCCAGCCGGGCGAGGTTCTCCATCGTCCGGATGCTAACCTCAGCCTGTCCCACCCAGGCCAGTGAAGGAGTCCGCGCCCCGGTGTCAGCCGTCTGTGAGATCTGTGGCAAGCATCCCTCCTTCGGCATGAGCATCAGCCACTCCCACCGGCGGACCAAGCGGCGCTGGAAGCCGAACATCCAACGGGTCCGGGCCCTGGTCAACGGCTCCCCCCGCCGCCTGCGCGTCTGCACCTCCTGCATCCGGGCCAACAAGGTGACCAAGGTCCCCCGCTGATCTCGGCGCCCGCCGAGCCAGCTCGGCCGGGCGGGGGGAGGGCATCGTCTGGGGGTGAGCAGCCGGCGATCCGTGTGCACCAGGCGCGCCCGCGGCCTGTGGGCCCGGGTACCGTGTCGCGGTGCGGGTACTGCTGGTCTCCACCTACGAGCTGGGCCACCAGCCCCTGCACGTGGCGTCGCCGGCGGGCGCCTTGGAGCGGGCCGGGCACCAGGTGAGGGCAGTTGACCTGTCGGTGCAGCCCTGGGACGAGGTCGGGCCGGAGGCGCTCGAGTGGGCTGAGGCGGTGGGCCTGTCGGTGCCCATGCACACGGCCATGCGGATGGCCCTGCGGGTGGCGGGGGCGGTGCGCCGGTGCCGACCGGACCTGCCCATCTGCTTCTACGGGTTGTATGCCCCGGTCAGCCGGGACCTCACCGTGGGGACACTGGCCGACCGGGTGATAGCTGGCGAGTACGAGCCCGGCCTCCTGTCCTGGGTCGACGAGCTCAGCGGGCCCGGCCCGGCCGGCGGGGACGGCGGGGGCGGCCCGGTACGAGTGGAGCTGGGCCGGGGCCGCTTCGGGCTGCCGGCCCGGGGCCTGCTGCCGCCCCTCGACCGCTACGCCCGCCTGGCCATCGGGGGGGAGGAGCGCCTGGTCGGCTACGTGGAGGCCAGCCACGGCTGCGCCCACCGCTGCCGGCACTGCCCCGTCCCGGTGGTCTACGACGGGCGCACCCGCCTGGTGGGGGTGGAGGCGGTCCTGGAAGACGTGGCCCAGCTGGTGGCCATGGGCGCTCGCCACCTCACCTACGGCGATCCCGACTTCCTCAACGGGCCCCACCACTCGCGCCGGGTGGTACGGGCCGTCCACCAGGCATTCCCCGACCTCACCTTCGACTGCACGGTCAAGGTGGAGCACGTCCTTCGCCACCGCGATGTCTGGGCCGAGCTGGCCGGCGCCGGCTGCCTGTTCGTGGTCTCCGCCGTGGAGAGCGTCAACGATGCCATCCTGGCCCGCCTGGACAAGGGCCACACTGCCGCCGATGCGGCCGAGGCGGTGGCCGTCCTGCGAGCGCACGGCATCGAGATGAGACCATCCCTGCTGCCCTTCACCCCCTGGACAAGGTTGGAGGACATGGTCGACCTGGTCGACTTCGTCGCCATGCACGACCTGGTCGCCAACGTGGACCCGGTCCACTACTCCATCCGCCTGCTCCTGCCCGAAGGGTCGCTGCTCCTCGACCGTCCCGACGTCCAGGCCCGGCTGGGCCCGTACGACCCTGCGCAGCTGAGCTGGACCTGGCGCCCGATCGATCCGGCCCTGGACGACCTCCAGGTCCGGCTGTCCGCCATTGCCGAGCAGGCGGCGGCCTGGGGAGAACCCGTGGGGGCCACCTATCTCGAGGTCCGCCGGGCGGTGGCTGGGGCGGCAGGCAGCCCGCCGCCTCGGGCCGCCCACCCCAGACCGGCCGACGCCCCGGCCGACGCCCGGCCCCGGCTCACCGAGGCCTGGTTCTGCTGCGCCGAGCCGACCGGCGCCCAACTGGGCGGGTTGGGGTGACGACGACCGCTGGACTGCGCCTGGCCGGTTACGTGGAGCAGGAGCGGGGCCGCATCGTGGACAGCCTCATCCAGTGGCTGCGGATCCCCTCCATCTCGGCCCAGCCCGACCACGCACCAGACGTCCACCGATCCGCCCAGCAGGTGGCCGATCTGCTGGAGGAGGCCGGGCTGGAGGAGGTGGCCGTCCTGGAGACTCCTGGCGCCCCGGCGGTCTACGCCGAGTGGTGCCACGCCGGCCCCCGTGCCCCGACCGCCCTGGTCTACGGCCACCACGACGTGCAGCCGGTGGACCCCCTCGAGCTTTGGCAGTCTCCTCCCTTCGAGCCGGTCCTCGTCGGCGGCGAGTGCCGGGCCAGGGGCGCCATCGACGACAAGGGCCAGGTCCTCTACCAGATCGAGGCGGCCCGGGGCCTGCTGCGAGCCGACGGCTGCCTGCCGGTCAACCTCAAGTTCCTGATCGAGGGCGAGGAGGAGGTGGGCAGTCCCCATTTCGAGGCCCTCCTGACCGCCCAGCGGGCGCGGCTGGCCTGCGACGTGGTAGTCATCTCCGACACCGCCATGTGGGCGCCCGACGTGCCCACCGTGTGCGTCGGCATGCGAGGCCTGGTGGCCTTCGACGTCGGGGTGCGCACCGCGGCGGCGGACCTTCACTCTGGACGCTTCGGCGGTGCGGTGGCCAACCCCGCCCATGTGCTGGCTCGACTGGTCTCGGCCCTGCACGACGGGGCCGGTCGAGTGGTCCTGCCCGGCTTCTACGACGACGTAGCGTCCCTCACCCCCGCCGAGGAGGAGTCACTGGCCGCCCTGCCCTTCGACGAGGAGGCCTGGATGCGCACGGCCGGGGTATCTGCCCTCTGCGGCGAGGAGGGCCGCAGCACCCTGGAGCGCACCGGGACCCGGCCCACCTGTGACGTGGTGGGGATCACGGTCGGCTACGGCGGGGCCGGCATCAAGACGATCGTGCCCGCCGAGGGCAATGCCAAGGTGACCTTCCGCCTGGTGGCGGACCAGGAGCCGGGCGGGGTGGAGGAGGCCTTTCGGACATGGGCCGCCGAGCAGGTGGGGCCGGGGGTGGAGCTGTCGATCGAGGTGCTGGGAGCTGTCTCACCTGCCCTGACACCGCTGGACCATCCGGCCATGGGCGCCCTGGCCCGGGCCATCGAGTCGGTCTGGGGCAAGGGCCCCCTCCTCACCCGGGAGGGCGGCAGCGGGCCCGAGGAGTCCCTGGGCCGGGTGCTGGAGGCACCGCTGCTCTACCTGGGGGTGGGCCTGCCCGACGACCGCATCCACTCGCCCAACGAGCGCATGGTGATGGACCAGTTCTGGAAGGGCCTGCTGGCCGCCGGGCAGCTCTGGGGCGAGCTGGCAAGTGCCATGGGATCCGCAGGGGCGGTGACCATGGGCCCCAGAGGGGCGGTGACCATGGGCCCCAGAGGGGCAGTGACCATGGGCCCCAGAGGGGCAGTGACCATGGGCCCCAGAGGGGCAGTGACCATGGGCCCCAGAGGGGCAGTGGCGCTCGCCGCCCGGGAGGGCGGGAGGCGTGAAGGTGGGTGAGGACGGGGGCAGCAGAAGGGGCATTTCGCCCAAGGCAGCCACCGCACCGGCCGGAGCCCACGAGTGGCTCTCCTTCGAGGACCCGGGGGAGAACCGGACATGGGTGTTCGACGTCACCTTCCTGCTCAGCCGGTGGACCTGCCTCTACGGCCGGGGCTGCCAGGGAGTGCTGACCGGGCCGGCGCCCGAGCTGGAGCAGGGATGCTGCTCGTACGGGGCCCACTTCACCGACGAGGAGGACGTGGCTCGGGTGGAGGCGGCCGCCGCCAGCCTGTCGGGGGACGTGTGGCAGCACCGGCGGCGGGCCCTGGACCGCGGGGGAGGGATGCGCGTGGTGCGCCGGGGCCGGGCGGGGGGCAGCCAGCCCATGACCCGGATGGTCGCAGGGGCATGCATCTTCCTCAACCGGCCCGGCTTCGCCGGCGGCACCGGCTGCGCCCTGCACCTGGCCGCCTTGCAGCGGGACCAGCCGCCCCTCGATCTCAAGCCCGAGGTGTGCTGGCAGCTACCGCTGCGCCGGGAGGACCAGGAGGACCAGGACGGGCACGTGACGTCCACCGTTAGCCAGTGGGACCGCCGGCACTGGGGCCCGGGGGGCCAGCAGTTCGGGTGGTGGTGCACCGAGGCGCCCGAGGCATTTGGGGGCGAGGAGGCGGTTTACCGAGCCATGGCTGGCGAGCTGGCGGCGCTGGTGGGCGACGAGACCTACCAGACCATGGCAGGCTACCTGGACGCCCGCCAAGCATCGCCGTCCGTGCCACTACCCCACCCGGCCGTCCGGGTAAGTCCCAGCCGCCCGAGGCTCAGTCAGCCGAGCCGGGCTGGGCGGTAGGGTCAGGAGCGGCCCGGGAAGCGGGCTGGAGGTCAGAGCCGGGCGAGGCGACCGACGCATGGCCTGACGCCACCGGCGCACCGGCGGTCGGCAGGTCAGCGGTCACCGGCTCAGCCTCCTCCAGCTCCGCCTCGGCCAGGCACCACGAGGCGTGGTCGTCCTCGGGCCCGGCGCCACACTCGGCGCAACGCTGGACGACGACCTCGGCGAAGCGCTTGGCGCGCCGCGCCTCTTCGTAGCGGCGATGACGACCCTTCTTCACGAGCAGCCCCCGGGATTTCGGTAACGAAGTCTAACTGATACTACGAGAACACCTGCCGCCGCACCGCGGCGCGCTGTCGAGCTGGGCCAAGACGGTGCCGTTGCCCCAGGACGGTGCCGCTGGGCACCGTGCCTGGTGCGTACCACAGGCCGCAACTACGTCCATCAGTGTAGCGCCGGTAGGGCCACCGGCGGTGTAGCGCCCGCCCGGCTGGCCAGGCCAGCTCGGCCGCCGGCTCGATTAGTGTCGAGTCATGGCCGAGGAGCTCGACGTGGACGCCCTGATAGAGCGCTTTCGCCAGCGAGCGGCGGCGGTCCGCAGCCGCGCCCTGCCGCCTGTCGAGGGGCCTGAACGGCGAAGGCTCATGGAGGCGGCCCAGCAGGACTACATGGACTTCGCCATGCTGGGAGACGCCGAGGGGACCTTGGAGGACGGGCTCCTCACCCTCCGGGTCGACCTGCGCCCACCACGGTCGGGAGCGGCCCCGAGCTGAGCGCAGGGCACAGGGCGTGGCGCGCCCGGGAGGAGGACCACGAGATGCTCGGGTACAAGGTGATCCGCCAGTACGAGCAGGGCATCGTCTTTCGCTGGGGCCGTCTCCTGCCCAAGGTGAGGCAGCCCGGCCTGACCTGGGTGGTGCCCGGGATCGATCGCCTGATCAAGGTCAACATGCAGATCATGGTGTCGGGCATCCCGGCCCAGGAGGCGATCACCCGCGACAACGTCACCCTGAGAGTGGATGCGGTGGTGTACTTCCGGGTTCTCGACCCGGTCAAGGCCGTCGTGAACATCCAGGACTACCAGGGGGCGGTCTCCCAGGTCTCCCAGACCGCCCTGCGATCGGTCATCGGGCGCAGTGACCTCGACCAGCTGTTGTCCGAGCGAGAGCGGGTGAACGCCGAGCTCAAGGCCGTCATCGACGAGCCGACCGAGGGCCCGTGGGGTGTCAGGATCGAGAGGGTCGAGGTAAAAGACGTCGCCCTGCCCGAGGCGATGAAGCGATCCATGTCCCGCCAGGCCGAGGCCGAGCGAGAGCGGCGGGCTCGGGTGATCGCCGCCGACGGCGAGTTCCAGGCCTCGAAGAAGCTCTCGGAGGCGGCGGCGGCCATGGCCGCCACCCCGGCGGCCATGCAGCTGAGGCTGCTGCAGACCGTCGTCGACGTGGCAGCCGACAACAACAGCACCCTGGTCGTGCCGTTCCCGGTGGAGCTGCTGCGCTTCTTCGAGGGCCCGGCTGGCCGCCCGGAGGAGCCCCAGGCCAGCGAGAGGGGGCCGAGGGTCACCGAGACGGTCGAGTCGGGTAGCTAGTCCCGGCCAGTCCCGAGCGCCACCAAGCTGGCGGGGGCCGAGCCCAGGATCGCCATGATGGCCTCCGCCAGCCTGCGGGCCGAGTCGGCATCGAGCTCGACCGCCACCCTGGCGGCCGCTCCCCTCTCCACGTTGAGGAGATCGATGTTCAAGGCGTGCTCGGCCGGAACGCGGGCCGGATGGTCGAAGTAGACGCTGGCCTGGCTCAGGGGGAACCAGCCCTGGGCCCCCTTGCCGGCCCCCTGCACCGGGAGCGTGGCGGTCTCATATGTGCACATGGCGGGTCCCTTTCAGTGGGTGGCCAGGTACCGGCCGAAGAAGTCCCAGATCCGCCCCCAGCCGTCGTTGGCCGCCTCGGGCCGGTAGCTGGGTCGGTCGGTGGCGAAGAAGGCGTGACCGGCACCCTGGTAGGTGTGGAACTCGTGGGCCTTGCCCTCCTCGGAGAGCACCTTTTCCAGCTCCGAGGTCTGCTCGGGGGAGGGGAACTGGTCCTCGGCGCCGAAGAGGCCCAGGAGGGGGCAGGACAGGTCCTTGGCCAGGTGGACCAGGGGGCTGACCTTGAGAGACCTCCCCGCAGGGGGGCTGCCGACGACGAAGGCCCCGTAGCAGTCCACCGCCGCCTCGAGGTCCAACCTGCAGGCAGCCAGGAACGCCTGGCGCCCGCCCGAGCAGTAGCCGATGATCCCCACCTTGGAGTTGGAGGAGGCCATGGAGGTGAGGTACCGACGGGCGCCCTCGGCGTCGCCCACCAGGCGCTCGTCCGGCACCCCGCCCCGGGCCCTCGCCGCCGCGGCGGCGTCGTCGGGGCTGGCGCCCGGTGCCTCCCGGCTGTACAGGTTCGGGCAGATGGCCAGGTAGCGGTGGTCGGCGAAGCGCCGGGTGATCTCCTTGGTCGCCTCGTCGTAACCGGGCATGTGGTGGATCACCACGACCCCCCCGTACGGCCCCCCATCCAATGGTTGCGCCAGGTAGGCCTCGATCTCGTCACCGCCGTGACCGGTCATCCTCACGGTCTCCGCCCGCATCGCGTCACCCATAGGGCTCTCCTCTCTCACTCGCTCCCTGCCACACTACCTCTGTCACAGAGCTAAGGTGAAGGCCATGGTATCTCGTACTTGGGCTCCGAGGCGCTCGCCGGCCGCTGGGAGCCACACCGGCACTGGCCCCGAGGGGGTCGGCCCCGAGGGCCTGGGCGCCTCCGGCCCAGCCGCCTTGGCGGCCGATCTGCAGGCCATACTGGGCTCGATCCGGCGCAGCTGGCGTCGCCAAGCTGGGCGCCCGGCGGAGCTGTCGTCTTTGACCGGGGCCCAGCTGGATCTGGTCCGGGTGGTGCGCCGGCGTCCCGGCCTGTCGATCACCGAGGCCGCCGAGGACCTGATGGTGGCCCCCAACACCGTGAGCACCCTGGTGAGCCAGTTGAGCGAGCCCGGGCTCCTGGTACGCCGGGTGGACGAGTCGGACCGCCGGGTCGCCCGCCTCGAGCTCAGCACCGGCATCTCCCGCCAGGCCGATGCCTGGCGGGACCGGCGCGTGGTTGCCCTCGGCGATGCGATCGGGCGACTGTCGGCCGCCGACCAGCGCCGCCTGGCCGACGCCGTGCGGGTGCTGACGGCGGTGGCGGAGCACCTGGAGGCAGGCGGGGCCGAGCGGTGATCAGCCAGCTCGGCCAGAGCCAGGGGCCGGCCCCGGCGGTGGTCTGCCGGGGCCTTCGCCACCGCTTCGGCGACCATGTGGCCGTGGACGGCATCGACCTCACCGTGGCCAGCGGGGAGGTGTTTGGGCTGCTCGGACCCAACGGGGCCGGCAAGACCACCACCATCCGGGTCCTCAACACCCTGCTACCCGTCCAGGAGGGTGCCGTCACCGTGCTCGGCCACGACGTGGGCCGCTCGGCCATGGCCGTGCGCCGGACGCTTGGCTACGTGCCCCAGCAGCTGTCGATCGAGGCGGCCCTGACCGGGCGGGAGAACGTCGCCTGGTTCGCCCGCCTCTTCGACGTCCCCCGCCGCCAGCGCCGGGAGCGGGTCTCCGACGCCCTCGACGCCATGGGCCTGTCCGACACCGCCGACCGGCTGGCCGGGACCTACTCGGGCGGCATGGTCCGCCGGCTGGAGCTGGCCCAGGCGCTGGTCAACCGCCCTGCGCTGCTCATATTGGACGAGCCGACCCTGGGGCTTGACCCTGTGGCTCGCGATGGGGTCTGGCAGCGGGTAGACGAGCTGCGACAGGCGACTGGGATGACGGTCCTGCTCACCACCCACTACATGGAGGAGGCGGACGCCCTCTGCGATCGAGTGGCCCTGATGCACGTTGGCCAGATCCGCGCCGAGGGCACCCCCGCGGCGCTGAAGGCTGACCTGGGACCCGGATCCACGCTGGAGGGCGTCTTCCGCCGCTACACCGGCGGAACCCTTGAAGGCGACGCCGAGGCGAAAGGAGGTCTGCGTGAGGTCCGGAGCACTCGTAGGGCCGCTGGCCGGGTCGGCTGAGCCGGCGGCAGGTGCCAGCGCCGGAGTCTGGCGACGCTTCCCCAGCCGGGTGGCGACGTTCTGCCTGGTGGAGCTGCAGAAGCTGCGCCACGACCGGACCGAGCTGTTCACCCGGGCGGTGCAGCCGGTCCTCTGGCTGGTCATCTTCGGGGAGACCTTCTCCCGCATCCACGCCATCCCCACCGGCCATGTCCCCTACCTGGACTTCCTGGCTCCGGGCATCATCGCCCAGTCCGGCCTGTTCATCGCCATCTTCTACGGCATCCAGATCATCTGGGAGCGGGACGCCGGCGTGCTGACCAAGCTGCTGGTCACCCCGACTCCCCGGTCGGCGTTGATCCTGGGCAAGTCCTTCGCCGCCGGCATCCGGGCTCTGTCTCAGGTGGTGGTGGTGCTCATCCTCTCCGCTGTCCTCGGCGTCGGGCTCACCTCCAACCCCGCCGACATCCTGGGGGCCTTTGTCATCGTCGTCCTGGGGTCGGCCTTCTTCTCCTGCCTGTCGATGACGGTGGCCGGCGTGGTGCTCAAACGTGACCGGCTCATGGGCATCGGCCAGATGATCACCATGCCCCTCTTCTTCGCCTCCAACGCCCTCTACCCGGTGAGCATCATGCCAGGGTGGCTGCGGGCCCTGAGCACCGTCAACCCGCTCAGCTACGAGGTGGACGCCTTGCGCGGCCTGCTCCTGCACTCGAAGGCGGACCTTGGGCTCGACTACCTCGTCCTCGTCGTGGCGGTGGTGACGGGCGTGGCGGCTGCCTCGTCCCTGGTCGGCCGACTGGCCCGTTGAGGGTCATTCGCCCGGGCGGGGGCGTCCGGTGGAATGCTCTGGCGCCGTCCCGCCCGTCTGGCGTGCCCGTTCCAGCACCTGGCGAGCGAGGGGGCGCAGGACCTCTCGGGCGGCACGGCTGGCCCGGTCGTGCACCGAGCCCCGGGCCTCTGGCACCAGGGAGGCAGCCGCCTCCAGGAGGCCGGGACGGGTGCCGTCGGCCGTCTCGACCAGCCGGCTGGCAACGGCCAGGACCAGCGCGCTGACCACCGGGTCGACGACATCCACCGAGGGCTGGACCGGGCCGGTGCCCCTGGACGACCGGCGTACCGACGGGACTATGAAGGCGGCCAGGGCTGCGGCCGCAGCCACCGCCGCCGCCACCTTGAAGCCCCGCGCGTAGCCGGCGGTGAGGGCACCGGCCACGGCCGAGCCGGCCGGTCGGCCTCCGTGGCGGGCCGCCCCGGCCAGGATGGCCTGCGTGCGGTCAGTGGCCAGCGTGACCAGGACGGCCAGGCCGATCGAGCCACCGATCTGGCGGGAGGTGTTGAGCAGCCCGGAGGCCAGCCCGGCCTCCCTGCGGCTCACCCCGGCGGTGGCGGCCGTGGCCAGGGGGGTGAAGGAAAGGCCCATCCCAAGGGTGAGGAGCATCCCCGGTCCCAGCACGCTTCCGGCGTAGCTGCTGGCGGGCGAGATCTGGCCCATCCACAGGAAGCCTCCGGCCGCCAGCCCCAGGCCGACCAGTACCAGCGGGCGGGGGCCGAGCCTGTCGACCAGGCGGGACGCCACCTGGGTGCCGGCCACGATGGCCACGCTGAGCGGGAGGAAGGCCAGGCCGGCCCTGAGGGCGCTGTAGTGCAGCACGAGCTGGAGGTAGAGGGAGACCAGGAAGAACATGGCGAACATGGCCACGCCGACCAGCAGCATGACCAGGTTCGCCCCCGACAGGGAGCGGGAGCGAAACAGGCGCAGGGGCATGAGCGGGGCCGGAGCGAACCGCCCCTCGATCACCACGAAGGCGACGAGCAGGACCAGGGCTACCCCCAGGGTGGAGAGCGTCTGGGCGGACGTCCAGGGATGACTGGTGGTGTTGACGATGGCGTACACCAACAGGGCCAAGCCGGCGGTGACGGTGACGGCGCCGGGGACGTCGAGGCTGCGCTGCAGACTGCGTCGCCTGCCCTCGTTGAGGAACACCAGGGCCGTGACCATCGCCGCCATCCCGATCGGCACGTTGACGAACAGGATCCACCGCCAGCTGACATAGGTGGTGAGAAGGCCACCGAACAGGGCCCCCGCCGCTCCCCCGGCGCCGGCCACCGCGCTCCAGATGCCAAGGGCCCTCGATCGGGCCTTGCCCTCGGGGAAGGTGGTGATGAGGATGGTAAGGGTGGCCGGCGACAGCACCGCGCCCCCCAGGCCCTGAGCGCCACGAGCGGCGGTCAGCATGCTCGAGCTCTGGGACAGGCCTCCGACCAGGCTGGCCAAGGAGAAGAGGCCCAGGCCCAGGATGAAGATGCGCCGGCGACCATAGAGGTCGGCCGCCCGCCCGCCGAGCAGTAGGAACCCGGCGAAGGCCAGCGTGTAGGCATTGACCACCCACTGCAGGCCGGTCTGGGTGAAGTGGAGGTCGCGCTGGATCGACGGCAGGGCCACATTGACGATGGAGATGTCCAGGATGACCATGAACTGGGCCAGGCAGGCCAGGCTGAGGATGACCCAATCCGGCGAGTGGCGGCCCTCGACGGACAGCGCCCTGCCCCCGGAGGCGATGGTCGCTCGGTTGGTGTTCAACCGCCCACGCCTGGCTGGTCCGCCGGAGGTTGGGGAGACCCGGTGCCAAGCCTCTCGCCCTCGGGGCCCCGGGTGGTCCTGGCCAGCATCTCCCGCAGGCCGAGCACGCCGTAGGCGACCAGGGTGGCGAGCGCGGCCACGATGAGGGCACCACCGGTGGCCAAGTCGTTGCGGGTAGCGGTGGTCCATGGTGAGGACGGCGCCTGGAGGCCAATTCCGAAGGGGGCGACGAAGACCCAGACGCCTCCCAGCAGCAGTGCGACCAGGGCCACGACGGTCATGCGGCTGGCCCTCATGACGTCTGGCGCCAGCGACCGTGGGGGGCTCCCTCGGTGGCCTCACCCGCACCGTCTGGGTGGGTGCCGGGCGGACGGGCGTTGGGTGAGCGCTGCCCTGCCGGGGCCGGGGTATCGGCCAGCAAGGCTTGGACCAGCGCGACGAGAAGCTCTCGGAGGTCAGGACCGCCAGCCGCCCCCGGGCTCGGGGGAGCCTCGGTGGGGCTGTCAGCCGGGCCGGTCGGCGGGCTGGCGGGGGGCCCGGCTGCCCGGCTGGCGGGGGGGCCGGCCGCCGGGCCGGCAGTCTGGTCCTGGCCGGTCCGGCGGGCTTCGCTGCGGGCCGATCGCCTGGTCCGGGCCGGGAGGACGCCGCGCCCTCGCAGATCGGCCACCGTGGCCAACACGGTGGCGGCCAGAGCCACCAGAGCCACCACCACTACGCCCACCCCGCTCCAGACGTCCACCTCGGTGGCGCGGTCCCAGGCCCCTCCGCCAGGACGGTAACCGAGGGCAAAAGGCGCCAGGATCAGCCAGCCACCGGCCATGGCTGCCACCACGCTGCCAGCCATGGTCACCATTCGCTTTGGCATACCTGCCTCCTTGGCTTGTCGGGTGTTGCCGGGCCGGCGACCAGGAGATACACTAGCACACCCGCGTCTCAGGAGGCTGAGATTAGCCAGGAACCTGATACAGCACTGGAAGACTCGTCGCCGGTCGCCTTCCCGGACCGGCTGGGCTTTCTGCTGGCCAAGGCCCACCTGGCCCTGCAGGCGGTCATGGACGCCGAGCTTGCTCCGTTGGGTCTGACCATCGCCCAGTACGGCACTCTCACCATCCTGGCCGCCA
Source organism: Acidimicrobiales bacterium (assembly GCA_039583615.1). Classification (GTDB taxonomy): domain Bacteria; phylum Actinomycetota; class Acidimicrobiia; order Acidimicrobiales; family QHCF01; genus QHCF01. Next base: position 6,498 of record JAVKSQ010000031.1, on the reverse strand, counting down.
ACCCCGGCCTATCCTCGGCCGAGTTGGCCCGAGCATGCTCGGTCAGCCCCCAAAGCACCGCCGCGCTGGTGCAGCGACTGGCGGGAGAGGGCTATGTGAGCCGGCGCCCTCATCCGGTGCACAGCCGGGTCATCGAGCTGCGGGTAACGCCCAAGGGCAGGGCCGTCCTGGCCAGGGCCTCGGGAACAGTGGACCGGGTGGAGGGTGAGCTGCTGCTGAGCGAGCTCGACCAGGAGGACAGGGCGCACCTCCGCGATGTGATGCGCCGGGTCCTCACGCGCTCGCGCTCTCGAATGGCGCCCTCCCTCCGGTAGACGCGCCACGTGGTCGACCGGCTGCTCACCCTGTCCGCAGCCGGGTGGCCGGGCCCGTCCGCAGGTCGATCGGCTGATGCGAGCGTGCCTCGCAAACCAGTGTCCCGTGGTGGCTCATGGCCAGGGCGGCCTCTCCCGCCCCCAGGCGGGTCAGCTCCTGGCCCACCAGCTCGTGGCGCCAGCCGCTGGTCAGCCGGCCAGAGGGCTCAGGGGCCAGCAGGGCTTGGACGTCCGCCCGGGTGGCCAGCAGCCCGGCGTCGATGTGGAGCTCGGCGGCTCGCTGGGCCACCCACGCCATGGCCAAGGCCGCGCCCGGGCGTTGAGCGCCGTCCAGGGCGGCGTCGGGGGGAAGGCAGATGCGCCCACCGTCAAGGGCCAGCCCCCGGGCCACGGCGTCCAGCAACTCGGTCGCCACCGGCCCTTTGAGCCGGCGGCCTTCGAGACCCCGGACCTGGTGCAGCTCCGCCAGGCTGCGGGGGGGCTGGTGCGCTATCGACAGCAGGGCCAGCTCGGGCAGCACCACCCGCGCCGGGCGGTCGCTGGACACAGCCGCCCGCTCCCGCCAAGCGGCCACCGACTGGGCGACCCCCCGTGCCGTGCCGCGCAGTTGGCGAGCTGCCTTGATGCGCCACCACGCCTGGTCGGGGTCGGGCGGCCGCCGGTCCCGGGACACCAACAGCTGGCACTCCTCCTCGGCCCAGGCCAGGCGGCCCCGGGCGGCGAGCTGGCCAGCGAGAACGTCGTGCAAGTCGAGCAGGTGCTCGACGTCGGCGGCGGCGTAAGCGCGCTGGGCCGGGGTGAGCGGCCGCCGCGACCAGTCGGTCAGCCGGTCCCCCTTGGCCAGGCGCCGGTTGAGCAGGCGCTCGGCCAGGCCAGACAGCGACGGCGTGGACATCCCGAGGAAGCCGGCTGCCACCTGGGTATCGAACAACCGCGCCGGGACGCTGCCACAGGCCCGGTCCAGTACCTCGAGGTCCTGCTCGGCCGCGTGGGCCACCACCACGCCGCCGCCCCCCAGCAGGCCGGCCAACGCCGACAGGTCGATCGCCAAAGGGTCCACCAGGGCCACACCGCCCGGCCAGGCCAACTGGACCAGGTCCAGATGCGGGAAGTACGACCGCTCCCGGTGGAACTCGGTGTCGAGGCCGAAGGCAGGGGCGCCGGCCAGCTCCTCCAGCAGGATCTCGAAGCCCCTCTGTTCGCCGATCCAACGGTGGGTGGGCGACATGGGCCTCAGCCCGCCGAGGTCTCGGTCGCTCGACCTGGCCGTCGCTCGAGGTCGGCAGTACGCAGGTAACCGGCGGCCTCTCCTTGTACCTCAGCTCCTATGGCCCCTCGGGCAGCCCCGGCCGACAGGCGGCTGAAACGAGCTCGGCCCCGAACGCAAGGCTCACCATCGCTGACCCGGCTCACGACGCCCGAGAGGTCCAGGGACCCCCGCCCGTCACGGCCGTCCAGTCGAGCCACCACCCTGTGCGCCTGGTCCAAGCACACGGGGCGCAAGAAGGTGGCCGAAGTGGTGCGAGTGAGGGCCATGGACCTACCCAGGGCTATGGCTGCCCACGCCATGGCCTCGTCCAGGATGGCCAGCACCAGCCCGCCGTGGACGTAATGGGGGGCACCGCTGAAATCCCGTCCCAAGCAGAATTCAGCCTCCACCGACTCGCTCTCGTCGTCGTGGACGAAGGCAATTCCCAGGCCGACCGGGTTGGAGGGCTCACACACGAAGCAATTGGACTCGAAGCCCCACCGGGCATTGTCCAGGTGGTGGCGAGCCACGGCAGCACTCTACCCGCCGTAGCTCATTCGGGTGTCCTCCATGCGAAGCACCGGTGTGTCCTCGGGCTTGGCGAACCCGGCGTCGACCACCTCGCCCACGAACAGGGTGTGGGTGCCCACCGCCAGCTCCTGGCGGACCTCACAGTCCAACCAGGCCAAGCACTGGTCGAGCACCGGCGCCCCAGTGGACTCCTCGTGGATGGCGAACCCGCCCAGGCTGGTCCCGGCTCCCTCCTCCCCACCGGTTGGCCGGGCCTGGCTGGCCGGGCCTGGCTGGCTGAGGGGCTTGACGAACTTGCGCACCATTGCTCGGTCCTGCCGATCGATGACGCACAGGCTGAACACCTGGCCCTGGGTCAACAAGCGATGGGTGAGGGCGTCGCCCTCCACGCTGATGCCCACCAGCTTGGGCTCCAGGGCCAACTGGGTGGCCCAGCTGAGGGTCATCAGGTTGCGCCTGTCGCCTGCCCTGCTGCCCACCACGTACAACCCGGTCGGCATGCTCCACAGCACCCTTCGCCGCAGCCTCACGTACTCCTCGGCGTCCCGGCCGCCAGGTACGGGCCCGGCGTTGAGATGGCTGGCCACGCCACTACCGTAGCGACGACGCATTGGCGACCGCTGCCACGGTGCCGCTGTCCAAGGGCAGGGTCGAAGACCAGGGAGGGACCATGGAACCAGACAACAGGGCCCAGGACGTGAGGGGCAGGGCCAAGGAGGCCGCCGGGGCGCTCACGGACGACGACGCTCTCAAGGCCGAGGGCCAGGGGGACCAGGCCGCCGCGTCGGTCAAGGACAAGCTCAGCCAGGCCAAGGGCAAGCTGGACGACGCAGTGGACAAGGCCAACGAGTCCCTCCAGCGAGACTGAGGGGAACCAGCATGGCGATTGTCGAGAACATCCGGGACTGGCGGGGCAAGGACGTGCTTGATCCCGACAAGGAGAAGATCGGCAAGCTGGCAGAGGTCTATTTCGATGCGGAGACAGACCAGGCCATGTTCCTGGTGGTGCGGACTGGGCACCTCAGTCACCATTACGTCTTCGTGCCGGCGGGAGGTGTGACCACCAGTCCCGACCACCTCACCGTGGGCGTCACCAAGGAGGCGGTCAAGACCGCCCCCTCCATTGAGCCCGGAGGGGAGCTGTCCGATGCCGACGAGGCCCAGGTCTTCCGCTACTACGGCTTCGATTACGCCCCGGCCGCTACCCCCAGCGGGCGCCGGCTCGTCCGTCGCTAGTCCGACGACCCGGTGGTGGCACCACCGAGCCAGCCCTCGCCCGCTCGGTTCGGGCGCACGGCCTGGTCCAGGGCGCCCAATTGGGCCTCGGTCCCGATCACGATCAGGATCACCCCCGTGCCGATCCGGGTGTCCGGGCTCGGATTGGTGATGAAGGTGCCATCGTGGTTCCGCATGGCCAGGACCAGAGCACCGGTGCGGTCCCGGATGTGGGCCTCACGCAGGGTGGCTCCGGCAAGGGTCGACCCTGGCGGGACGGGCACCTCCTCCAGGCGAAACTCCAGGCTCCCGTCGTGCATGACGACGTCCAGGAACTCGGTCACGTGCGGCGACACGGCAAAGGCGGCCATCCGTGCCCCCCCGATGCCCTGGGGATTGACCACCCGATCGGCACCCGCCTGCACCAGCTTCGGCTCGGCCGACGCCACCCGGGCTCGGGCCACGATGAACAAGTCGGTCCGCAGTGACCGAGCGGTCAGGGTGACGTAGAGGTTGCCGGCATCAGTGTGCAGGGCGGTCACCAGCACCTTGGCCTTGTCAATGCCCGCCCGGCGCAGTACCGAGTCGTCGGTGGCGTCGCCCAGCACGCTCGGGTGCGGTACGGTCCGGATGCGCTCGGGGTCGGAGTCGACAATGACCACCTCTTGGCCGGCGCCACTGACGTAGTGGCTGATGGCCCGGCCCACGCGGCCCCACCCGCATACGATCACATGGCCGTCCATGGCTTCGATCCTGCGCTCCATGCGCCTCCTCCCCACGATGTCGCGCACCTGACCCTCCACCAATGTCTCGATCAGGACGCTGAAGGTGTAAGCCGCCGTCCCCACGCCCACCAGGATGACCGCGATCGTGAAGATCTTGCCGGCTACCGAGAGCGGCCGCACCTCTCGGTAGCCCACCGTGGTCACTGTGGTCACCGTCTGGTAGACGGCGTCGAGAACCCCGAAGCCCAGGGCCAGGTAGCCCAGAGTGCCTCCCAGCAGCACCACCACCAAGGCAGCCAGCCCCACCCGCAGCCGACGGACGGCGTCGGGCCGGTCGCCCCATGGGCCCGTCACGGGTCTCAACCGACGAGCACCCGCACCCGGGCCTGGGCCCTGGAAAGGTCCGATGCGCCCTTGGCGAGGTGGGCGGCCGCCAGGCTCAGGGAGGCGTCGGTGCGCCCTCGGGCCGGGCCGCTCGGGGTTGGGCCGCTCGGGGGTCGGCTCAGGCAGAGCTGGGCAGCCCGGTAGTAGGCGTCGTAGGCGCTGTTCAGGTCGGCGGTCAGCGCCGTGTCGGGCGTCGGCAGGCCGGCCGCTGCCATGGACGCGTCGTTCAGCAAGCTACCGCAGGCTCCCTGCAGGGACACCTGGTCACCCTTGGCCCGGGCCAGGCGGAATTGGGCGGCGTCGGCGGCCAGATGTGAGGCGGTGGCCGACAGTCCTGCCCCGCTGGACCAGGCCCTCACCCGCTGCGCCAGGGTGCCGCTCTGGTCCGGTGCCGAACAGGCACCCAGTCCCAGGCAGACCACCAGCGACGCGGTCAGCAGGCGCACGTCAACGACGCTGCCCGGTGAGGAACAGCCACATGAGCGCCTGCACGGGAACGGCTACGGCCGCCGCCAGCGGGATGGGCGCGGCCGCCGTCGAGCCCGGCCAGGCATGGCTTGCCCCCTGGTATGTCACCAGCTCCACCGGCTTCCCACTCCGGCAGGAAGACCAGGTGGCGACCGTCACCGTTGCACCGGCCATGGCCCGTGAGGTACCGGTGGCCGAGCACCGGTCGTGGGCCACCAGCATGGGCACCGCCTGGGTGACCGGTGGGAGAGAGCCACCCTGTGCCGCCACTGGCCCAGGCGACGAATAGGGCACCTGGGCGTCGCCAGTGGAGGCAGCCAGCATGATCGGCACTGGTGCCCCGGTGGAGCAGCCGCTCACCGGCACCGCCCCGTAGGTGGCCACCGCGGCAAACGGCGACGGGTCGTCGCAGGCGATCCGCAGGGCCATCTTCCCGCCGTTGCTGTAACCGACCAGGTAAAGACGGTGAGGGTCGATCCGGTAATGCCTCATGGCGTCGGTCACCACCGCCTTGACGAACCCGACGTCGTCCAGACCGCCGGCCTGGGCCCAGCCGCAACAACCGTGGCCTGCGTCCCAGCTTCCGGCGAACCCGGTGGGGTAGACGAGGATCGCCCGCCCTTGGATGCCAAGAGGGTAGAAGCCGGTTCGCTCCTCCTCCACTGCCGGGGTGACGTCCGCTCCGTGCAGGACCACGATCAATGGCAGGGCTCGGGCGGGCGGATTGGATGGCTGCACAGCCAGGTAGCTTCGGGTCAGCCCACCTGCCAGGAGGTACCGTAGGCTCCCCCCGAGGCCCGGCTGGAGCACCACATCCCTCGAGGGCGGAAGGACGGGGCCGGGCCCCCCTCGGGGGGGCTGGGAGGCGACGTGGGAAGCGCCGGACGCCGGCCGGGGCGACGAGCTCGGCGGGTGGGGCTCGGCTCGGGACGACGAGCTCGGCGGGTGGGGCGTCGGGGATGTCAATGAGGTGGGCGAGGGGAGCGCGCTGCGCTCCAGTGACGAGCTCGGCGTGGCGGCTGAGCCTGGCAGGACGGCATTCGCCGTCATGGTCGTGTCACGGCCCCGCCTCAGGACCTCCTGGGACTTGGTGGCATTGCGCAGGAACAGGGCACCTCCGGTTCCGGCCGCTGACAGCAGCAGGGCCACGCCCAGCAACGTCTTGACCAGCAAGCGTTGGGCCACTACGGCGGCGTCTCTCCCCGAGCGTGCTCGCGGCCAGGGCGAACGGCAAGGTCTGGGTTGGACGCCTCGGGTACCCGGTCACGGTACCTTGGGTTGGTGGCCAACGACATGTCGATCTCCATGTCCGGGAAACGGCCAGAGACGGTGCTGCCGGCTCCGCCCGCGCCAGCCCGCCAACGTCTCGACCAGGCCCTGGCCCAGTCCCCTGACCGACGGAGAGGGGCGGTGGCTGAGGTGGCGGCCGCCTATCCGCGGTTTCTCGACGCCTGGGCTCACCTGGGCGAGGCTGCCCGTGACGATGTCGAGGCATATGCGTACTTTCGGGTCGGCTACCACCGGGGACTCGATGCTCTTAGCCTCGATCCACCGAATTTTCGCATCGAGCGCTCCGGCGAGTACTGGACATGACCGCGATATGACCCAGTCT
>JAVKSQ010000030.1:0-32096 GCA_039583615.1 Acidimicrobiales bacterium | reverse complement strand
CATTCTCCCAGCCCAGGGGGCCTTTCTGTGGGATCTCAGGCTGACTCAGACTGAGAATTCGGTGGATCGAGGCTTAGAGCAGCCGGATGGCGAGGCTCAGGCTATGTGCGTTGGGCTCATCCCGAGAACCAGGGCTTCCTGCGGGCGGTGGACGGGCTCCGGCGGGCGTCCGGCGCCATCGGCGAGACTGACGAGGAAGCTCGCTGCGCTCAGTTCCTGTACCAGCTCGACCCGGCGGCCCCGGGTGCCATGCCCGCTACCTGACCACCGACGCAGCCATCCCGGGGGCGACGGGTGCCGGTAGTCCGGACACCGGGTGGTTGGGGTTGTTGTTGGCACTGGCAACCATGGCGTCGAAGGCCAGCCCGCCCACCAGGGTGGCGGCGGCCACGATCATCGAGGCGATAGCCATGCTGGTGCCGCGCAGGACGAAGGGCGCCCGCCGGATCCGCACCGCGGCGCCAATCGCCAGTCCCAGAGCGAGGACCGAGGGGAGCAGGGAGAAGAACAGCGGTACCGATATGACCGCCACTACCAACCCAGCCACCGCCAGCGGATCGACCCGGCGGCTAGGGCCGTAGCCCGAGGGGGTGCGCGGGCCAGGTGGGGTGTGGTGGCCGGGTGGGGTGCGCGGGCCGGGTGGGGTGCGCGGGCCGGGTGGGGTGTGGTGGCCAGGTGGGGTGTGGTGGCCGGGTGGGGTGTGCGGGCCGGGTGGGGTGCGGTGGCCAGGTGGGGTGCCGTGGCCGCTCATGACCGCATGGTGGCACATCAGTCAGGCTGAATTCTGCGAGACAACCTGGTCCGGCTGCCATCGCCGTCGCCCGGCTGGCCGACCCGTCCGCCAACAGCGCCCTAGGCTCGGGTCGTGAAGGCGTCTCCAGGCTGCTCCTTCTGCGCCATTGCCGCCGGACAGTCTGGCGCCCACATGGTCCTGTCCGAGGCGGACGTGTGCGCCTTTCTCGACCGACGCCCGCTGTTCCCCGGGCACGTCCTGGTGGTTCCCCGCGCTCACCACCAGCAGTTGACCGACCTGCCGCCGGCCCTGCTGGTGCCCGTCTTCGGGGCCGCCCAACGCCTGGCCGGGGCGCTGGTGGGCGCTCTGGCTGCCGACGGCTCGTTCGTGGCCGTCAACAACGTGGTCAGCCAGAGCGTCCCCCACTTCCACATCCACGTGGTGCCGCGGCGCCGCAAGGACGGGCTGCGCGGCTTCTTCTGGCCCCGCCAGCGCTACCCGGACGAGCAGTCCATGACCGAGATGGCCCTCATCATCCGCTCAGCCCTCGAGCCGTCCCTCTCACTGGACGGATTGCCCACGAAGAGCGCGCCGTAGCGTCCAAAGAACCGGCCGCCGGGGAACGGCCACAAGGGACGGCCGCCGGCGCCGCTGCCCACCTCACTCGAAACGCACCAGGTGGTGATCCCGCCGCCCCCTGCGCAACAGGACGTAGCGCCCCCACAGCAGGTCGTCAGGCGCCAGCGACCGGCCCAGGTCGTCCTGGCGGCGGTTGTTGACGTAGGCCCCGCCCTGGGTGACGGTGGTGCGGGCGGCCGACCGGGAAGGCACCAGGCCCACCAGCACCAGCGCCTCGACCAGGCTCAGCCCTCCGCCGTCCAGGACCGAGCGGGCCAGCGCGCTCGACGGGGCGTCGCCCAGCACCTCGAGCAGGGTGGGCTCGTCCAGCTCGGCCACCTCCTCCCCGAAGAGGGCGGCGGCGGCCCGCTCGGCCCTGGCCGCGTCGTCGGGCCCGTGGACCAGGGAGGTGACCTCTCTGGCCAGGGTGCGCTGGGCCTCCCGGCGCTCGGGATGCTCGGCTGTCGCCTGGTCCAGCTCCTCGATGCGCCCGTGGTCCAGCCAGGTGAAGTAGCGCAGGTAGGCCCCCACCACCGCGTCCTCGGTGCGCACCAGCCACTGGTAGAGCTGGTACGGGCTGGTGCGGCGGCGGTCCAGCCAGACCGTGCCCGACTCCGTCTTGCCGATCTTGGTCCCGTCCGCCTTGAGCACCAGTGGGGTGGTCATCCCCCACACCTCGGCGCCCCTCCGCCTCCGCACGAAGTCCACCCCGGCGGTGATGTTCCCCCACTGGTCGCTCCCGCCCAGCTGCAGGAGGCAGCCGTAGGTGTCGTAGAGGTGCAGGAAGTCGTAGGCCTGCAGGCACATGTAGCTGAGCTCGGTGAAGGAGATGCCCTGCTCCCGCGTCTCAAGCCGGGCCCTCACCGAATCCTTGGCCACCATCTGGTTGACGCTGAAGTGCTTGCCCACGTCCCGGAGGAACTCCAGCAGGCCGAGGGGCCACAGCCACTCCCCGTTGTCGGCCAGGACGGCCCGGGCCGGGCCCGCCGACTCCCCGAAGTCACAGAACCTCTCCAGCTGGGGCCGGATCCCCGCCACGTTGGCGGCCAGCGCCTCCCGGTCCAGCAGACCCCGCTCGTCGCTTCGTCCCGAAGGGTCGCCGATCATCCCGGTCCCCCCGCCGACCAGGGCGATGGGCTGGTGGCCCGCCTCCTGGAACCGGCGCAGGTTGCACAGCTGCACCAGGTGACCGACGTGGAGGCTGTCGGCCGTGGGGTCGAAGCCGGCGTAGAAGCAGAGTCCCTCGGCGTCCAGGCGCCGCGCCAGCTCCGCCCCGCTCATCTGTTGCACCAAGCCGCGAAATTCGAGGTCCTCGGACAACCCGCTCATCGCCCACCAGCCTGCCATCCCGCCGGGCAGGGGGCTCCGTGGCTCCCAGCTCGGTTGGTACCATCTGGTCGTCGTGCTGGAGCTCGATGGTCTGACCCGGGCGTTCGGCCCGGTGGTGGCCCTCGACCACCTGTCCCTCCGGGTCGCTCCCGGGGAGCTGGTCGGCCTGCTCGGCCCCAACGGGGCCGGCAAGTCCACCGCCATCCGCATGGTGTTCGGGCTGCTGCGCCCCCACGCCGGCGAGGTCCGCTGGGAGGGACGCCCGGTGACCCAGGCGGAGCGGCGCCGCTTCGGCTACCTGCCCGAGGAACGGGGCCTCTACCCCAAGATGGAGGTGCACGAGCAGCTGGTGTACCTGGCTCGCCTCCATGGCCTGGACGCTGCCGCCGCCTCGGCCGGCACCGACGGCTGGCTGGCACGGATGGGGCTCTCCGACCGGGCCCACGACAACGTCGAGCAGCTGTCGCTGGGCAACCAGCAGCGGGTCCAGCTGGCCGCCGCCCTGGTCCACGACCCGGTGCTGGCCGTCCTCGACGAGCCCTTCGCGGGCCTGGACCCGGTGGCGGTAGACGTGCTCAGTGCCACGCTGGCCGAGCGGACGGCCGCCGGGGCCGCGGTGGTCTTCTCCAGCCATCAGCTGGACCTGGTGGAGGACCTGTGCCAGGCGGTGGTGGTGATCGACCACGGCCGCCTGGTCATGTCCGGGCCGGTGCGCCAGCTCAAGGAGGGCTCGGGGCGCCGGCGCCTGCGGGTGCGGGTGGACGGCGGCGGGCCGGCCTGGGCCGAGGGGCTGGACGGCGTAACCGTCACCAGCCACGGCGACGCCGGCACCACCTTGGCCCTGAGCCCGGGAACCGACCCGCTGGCCGTGCTGGACCGGGCCCGGGCGGCCGGCGCCGTGTCGGACTTCGGCCTGGAGCTGCCCAGCCTGTCGGAGCTGTTCCGAGAGGCGGTGGCCCGATGACGGGCACTCGGCCGGTAAGCCGATGAGGGGTGCGACGGTGGTACGGCTGGTGGTCGGGCGGGAGGTCCGCCAGCGGGCCCGGACCCGGGCCTTCCGGATCGCCACTGTGGTGCTCATGCTCGTCGCCCTGGGCGGGGTGGCCCTGCCCCACTTCCTCGGTCACTCGACCACCACCTACCGCATAGGCCTGGCCGGCCCGGCGCCGGCCGGGACCGGGCCGGCCCTGGACGCCGCCGCCCGGGCCACCGGAGCCGGGGTCCAGGTGAGCACCCTGGCCAGCGCCACCCAGGCCAGCTCGGAGGTGCGGACCGGGCGCCTGGATGCCGCCCTGGTCGACGGGAGCCGGATAGTCACCCAGAAGACCTCCTCTTCCCCCGCCACCCAGCTGGTGGACCGGGCGGTGGCCACCGCCCGGCTGGCCGACCGGCTGGCGGCGGCCGGAGCGCCGCCGCCAGAGGTCTCCTCCCTGATCAGCCCCCGGCCCCTGCCGGTCAGCGTGCTCCACCCCCCCGTCCCGTCGGCCGACGCCAACCGGCGCCTCGGTCTGGCCGGCGGGGTCCTGCTCTACCTGCTGCTGCTGAGCTACGGGATGGCCACCGCCTACGGGGTGCTGGAGGAGAAGACCAACCGCCTGGCCGACGTGCTGCTGAGCATGGTGCGACCGGCCCAGCTCCTGGCTGGCAAGATCCTCGGCATCGGCCTGATCGGGGTGGTCCAGCTCCTGGTCGCCGCCGTACCGGCCGGCGCCCTGGCCCTGGCTCTGGGCTCCCTCCACGTCCCGGCTGGGACCCCGCTCACCTTCCTCGCCGTGCTGGCCTGGTTCCTCCTGGGCTACAGCCTGTACAGCTGCGCCTTCGCCGGCCTGGCCTCCCTGGTCGGCCGCCAGGAGGACCTGGCCTCCGCCCTAACCCCCCTCAGCTTCCTGCTCCTCGGGGGCTACGGCCTGGCTTTCAACGCCGCCTTCGGCAACCCCGACGGGGTCCTCGCCACCGTCAGCTCCTTCGTCCCGCCCTTCGCCCCCATGGTGATGGTGGTGAGGGCCGCCACCGGCCACCTGGCCCCCTGGGAGGTGCCGCTGTCGATGGTCCTCGTGGCCCTCACCACCGCCGGCCTGATAATGGTGGCCAGCCGGGTCTACAGCGGCGCCATCCTGCGCACCGGGGCCAAGGTCAGGCTGCGGGACGCCTACCGCGCCGGCACGTCCGAGACAAGGTCAGTCATCTCCGCCGATGCAGCCGACGAGGCCGTCCCAGCTCACTGACCCGAGCTCTGAGGCACCGCTGGGGATGATGTGGACGTACATCATGCTCCGGACACAGGTCTCACGCTGCGCCCCCCGTACTGACCGGGCGAAGGGAAGGCCCCCACCAGCTGGTGGGGGCCTTCGATGTGAGCCGGTGGCGCCGGTGTCCCGGTCCAGCGGGTCCCCGCCGGACCGGGGTTCCCCGGCCATGACTTGCTGGTACGGCCTAGCTGGCCTTGGCATGGGCCATGCGCCGGCGCAGGCCCAGCCCGATCAGGGCAGCCCCGAGGAGCCCCCCCCCGGCCACCGGGATCCACGGCTGCTCACCGGTGAAGGGCAGGGTCCCGCTGGGTGCTGCTGCCGACGGCGGGGCCTGCGGGGCAGGCGGAGCCGACGGAGGACCAGTCACCCTGGGTCCGGGCGTCGAGACCGTGACCGGTGGCCCGTTGGTGATGTCGAATGTGGCCGTGTTGGCCAACTGCGTGCCCACCGGTGCATTGGAGTTGACCTTCACCGTCAGCGACAGGCTCTTGGTGCTGTTCGGCGGCACGTCACCGATGGGGCAGGTCAGGTTCTGGCCGGAGGCGGTGCAGGTAGGGCTGGACGACACGAAGGTCACGTACTGATTGAGCGTGTCCTTCGCCACCGCGCCCTTGGCGGTGGTGGGCCCGCTGTTGACTGCGTTCAGGGTGTAGTGGAAGGTCTGGCCCGGAGTGACGGTGGTCTGGTCAGCCGTCTTGTTGGACCCGCTCAGGTTGGGGCACTGCACACCATTCACGGGCACCGTGGCCGAGACAGTCAGGGGAGCCACCTGGATGGTGGCGCTGAGCAGGCCCGTCCCCCCGGTGAGGCTGGCGACGTTGAGGCTGAGGCTCAGCAGGCTGGTCGACCCCGATGCCGATGTCCCGTTGGCGGCCACCGTCGAGGTGAAAGAACCGAGGCTAAGGGTACCGACCAGGGGGATCGTCAGGCTGGTGGGGTTGCCGGGACCGCCCAGGGTGGTGGGGGTGGCGCTGCCGACCTGGATGGTCAGTATCGGCAGGCTGTGGGTCACCGAGGCGGTGCCGGCGACGCCGGTGGCGGTGGCGGTGATGGTCGGCGGGTTCACCACGCCGATCTTGATGCCGCCCAGAGCGCCGGTGGCGGTGCCGAGCAGGCCACCTCCGGTCAGCAGGCTGATCGCCGACAGGTCGGTCGACGACTTTGACTGGAGGGCCGCGCCTGACGCGGTGCCGGCCACCAGCATGGTGGTCGAGTCGGTGGTGACCTCCCCGTTCAGGGCGCCGGTCGGGCCGGTGGTGCCCAGCACGCTGCCGGTCGTGGTATTGCCCAGCACGGCGGCGTTGGCCACCTGGCTCTTGCCCTCCGAGATGGGCGTGTTGAGCGGAACGCACACGTCGCCGTTGATGTAGCGGGCGTGGGCGAAGGCGGTGCCGGCGTTGACGGTGACCAGGTTGGGGACGGTGAGCGGCAGGAAGGTCTTGGTGACCCCGGTGGGGTTGTCGGGCGGCGCCGTCTGGTCGGCCACCACCAGGAGGTTCTTGAGGGCGATCCCCAGCACCGAGGCGTTGACGTTGGTGGCGTTGGCATGGGACTCGAAGCCGGCCGGCAGCGGCGGCGTGTTGGCGGGCTCGGGGGGCAGGCCACCGGAGTTGACCTCGGCCAGCACCGGGCCGACCTGGAGGCTGGCCAGGCTGGTCCCGAGGAGCGAGGAGCTCGGGACCGCCACCAAGGCGCCGGTGGCCGAGCCGGAGTAGAGGCCGGTCGTACCGCCCTGGGCCCCGGCGGCCGGGGCGCTGGACACGAGGGCCGCCACCCCTGCGCCGGTGGTGGCGGCCAGCAGGGCAGCTGCACCCGCCAGCCTCCCCGCCGTGTGGGTCATACGTCGAGACATCCGCCATCCTCTCATCCGAAGCACCTCTGTTTCTCACCGGCCTTCGTGGCCGTCGTCAACGGGTAATCGGCGGAATGCCGCCTCAGTGTCTCCTGCTGCTCGTCCTGCTCATTCGCTGCCCTGTTCCTACATTACGAACACGCTACGGAGCGGATGGTAACACGGCTGTCAACCGTTGGCCAGCAACTCGGTTGCCCCCAGCTCGGCCGACACTATAGCCGATCGCCCCTAGGCTCGCTGGGGGATGAACCGCCTGGCCGAGGAGACCAGCCCCTACCTGCGCCAGCACCGCGACAACCCGGTCGACTGGTACCCCTGGGGCGAGGAGGCCTTCGCCAAGGCCAGGGCGCAGGAGCGCCCGGTGCTGCTCTCGGTCGGCTACTCGGCCTGCCACTGGTGTCACGTCATGGCCCACGAGAGCTTCGAGGACGAGGCCACCGCCGCGGTCATCAACCAGGCCTTCGTGGCCGTCAAGGTGGACCGTGAGGAGCGACCGGACGTCGACGCCATATATATGGAGGCCCTCCAGGCCCTCACCGGCCAGGGGGGCTGGCCCATGACCGTCTTCCTCACGCCCGCCGGCCAGCCCTTCTACGCCGGCACCTACTTCCCCAAGCAGGACCGCCACGGCCTGCCCGGCTTCGTCAAGATCCTGCGGGCGATCGATCAGCTGTGGCGAGACAAGCGTCCCGAGGTGCTGGTCCAGGCGCAGGCCATGACCCGGGCCATGGCCTCGGCGGCCAGGATCTCGGCGTCCGGGGCCTCGGCGCCCGGCGTGTCGGCCGCCACCGTGGCCGGGCAGGTGGACGCCCACCCCGGCGAGAGGGGCGAGCGGGAGGGAGGCGAGGTGCCCGGCGGAGGCGGCCGTCGGTGGGAGGACCTGGTACGGCGGACCCGGTCCGGCCTGCTGGATGCCTACGACCGGGCATGGGGAGGCTTCGGTCGGGCGCCCAAGTTCCCCCAGCCGTCCAACTTGGAGGTGCTCATTCGGGCCCTCTCCGGCCGGCCCGAGGCGGAGGCGGTCACCACCACGCTCGAGGCGGTGACCACGACGCTGGACGCCATGGCCTCCGGCGGCCTGTACGAGCACCTGGGCGGCGGGTTCCACCGGTACTCGGTGGACGAGCGGTGGCTGGTGCCCCACTTCGAGAAGATGCTCTACGACCAGGCCGGCCTGGCCCGGGCCTACCTCCACGCCTGGCAGGTGACCGGCGAGCAGCGGTGGCTCCAGGTGGTGGAGGAGACGATCGCCTACGTAGGGAGGGACCTGGCCTCGGCGCACGGCGGGGTGTGCTCGGCCGAGGATGCCGACTCCGAGGGCGAGGAGGGCAGGTTCTACGTCTGGCGCCCGGAGGAGCTGACGAGCGTGCTGGGGTCGGACCTGGCCGCCCGGGCCGTGGAGTGGTACGGGGTAACCGAGGCCGGGAACTTCGAAGGGGCCAACATCCTGCACCGCCCGGTGCGGGGCGACCTGCTCCGCCCGCCGGACATCGAGCGGGCCCGGGCAGCGCTGTTCGAGGCCAGGAGCCGCCGTCCCCGCCCCGGCCTGGACGACAAGGTCCTGACCGAGTGGAACGCCATGTGGTGCTCCACCCTGGCCGAGGCGGCCGGCGCCACCGGGCGGGCGGACTGGCGCTCCTCGGCGGTGCGGGTGGCGGACTTCTTGTGCTCGGCTCTCCGGCGGGAGGGTGACGGCCGGTGGCTGCGGTCCTGGCAGGGGGGGCGGGCCCGCCAACTGGCCTACGCGGCCGACTACGCCTGGCTGGCCGACGCCTTCACCCGCCTGGGCGAGCTGTGTGGTCAGGCCCGCTGGGTGGCGCTGGCCAGGGAGAGCGCCGACGCGTTGCTGGAGCTGTTCTGGGATGCCGAGGAGGGCGGCCTGTTCACCACCGGCCACGACGCCGAGAAGCTCGTCGTACGCGCCAAGGACACCGTCGACGGCGCCACGCCGTCGGCCAACTCGGTGGCCGCCCTGGCCCTGGCTCGCCTGGGGGCCCTAACCGGTGAGGTCCGCTACACCGAGGCAGCCTGGTCCATCCTCGATCTGTTCGCCGGCCTGGCCACCCGTGCTCCCACCGCCTTCACCCACCTGCTGTGCGCCGCCGACCTGCTCGGCCGGGGGGCGACCGAGGTGGCGGTGGTGGGCGACCGACCCGACCTGGTGGCGGCGGCCGCCCGGCGCTACCGGCCCAAGGCGGTGCTGGCCTGGGGAGAGCCCTATCCGTCGCCGCTGTGGGAGGGTCGCCAGCCAGGGAGGGCCTACGTGTGCCGGGGCTACGCCTGCCAGGAGCCGGTCGACACTGTTGACGCCCTGGAGGCCCAGCTGGGCTGAGGCACGGCTTGTCGGCTGGTCGGACCAGCTACCTGAGATAGCGGCGAAGCCAGTCGTTGATGGCTGCGTCCACGCGCTGAGCTTGTGGGGTCTGCGGCGCCGGCTCGATGCCTGGCTCCGCGGCGAAGGCATGACCCATTCCGGGGATGCTCGTCACCTCTACCCGCTCCGGCTGGCAGTAGCGCTGGCGAAGCTCTGTTTGCAGACGCTGTGCCTGCAGCTGGAAGGCTGGGTCATCCTCGGCGCCGGTGACCAGCAGCAGGGCGGGCTGCGGATCGCGCCCGGCGAAACCAGTGCTGCCGCGCTGACCGGCACGGCTCCTCCCGCCATCACGAGCTGGGCGGGTCGAGGTAGCCGCTGTCCCGGGGTGATGATCCACCCCCAGACTACACTAGCGAACGTCAGTTCGCATAGGGGGAGGTACGTCATGGACCAGGTGAGCCACAACCCGGAGCCTGCCGCTGGGCTGTCCGAGATGCCCAGCGAGGCCCTGGCGAACCAAATCACCCGGCTGGCCGCCCACCTGGACGCCGCCACCTGCTCGTGGCTGTTGGCGGTGGCCGAGCTCGACCGCCGGGGGACGTGGGCCGAATGGGGCTGTCGCTCCACCGCCCACTGGCTCAACTGGCGGGCTGGGGTGGCCATGGTCTCGGCCCGCCAGCAGGTACGCGTCGCCCGCCGCCTGGGGGAGCTGGCCCTGGTCAGGGCCGCCTTTGGCACGGGGGAGCTGTCCTACTCCAAGGTCCGGGCCATCTGCCGGGTGGCCACCGCCGACAACGAGGCCGCCCTGGTGGACCTGGCCCGATCGGGCACTGCCGCCCACCTGGAGGCGGTAGTGCGAGCCTACCGTCTAGCCAGCGGGGAGGTATCCCAGGCCAATGCCCGCCATGCCCGGCGTCACCTGCGCTGGTACCACGACGACGACGGGTCCCTGGTCATCTCGGCCCGGCTGTCCCCCGAGGACGGGGCGGTGGTGGTGAACGCCCTGCGGGCGGCCGAGGAGTCCATGGCCCAGCGGGGGGCCAAGGCAGCCGGTTCCGCGGCACCACCTGATCCCGCGGCACCACCCGAGGGCGATCCTGGCCCCCCGGAGCGCCACCTGCGGCCACCACCAGGCAGAGAGCAACCCGAGCCCGAGGACCCCTGGGCCGCCCGCCAGGCCGATGCCCTGGTGGCCATGGCCGAGGCCGCCCTGGCCAGCACCTGGGCGTCTCGTGGTGGGCCAGAGCGCATCCAGGTGGTCCTCCACGTCGGGAACGACGCCCTGACCAGCGACGATCCCGACGCCCGCTGCGAGCTACAGGACGGCCCGGGACTGGCCCCCGAGACCGCCCGGCGCCTGGGCTGTGACGCCTCGGTGCGCTCGGTCATCGAGGGCCCCGACGGATCGGTGCTCGACGTGGGTAGGCGGACCAGGGTCGTCCACACCGCCTTGCGCCGGGCCCTGGCCGAGCGAGACAAGGGCTGTCGCTATCCCAGCTGCACCAATGACCGCTTCACCGACGCCCACCACGTCGCCCACTGGGCCCATGGAGGGGCCACCTCATTGGACAACCTGGTCACCTTGTGCAGAGCCCATCACCGCCTGGTCCACGAGGGGGGAGTCTCGATGCGCCTGCGCCACGGCGAGCCGGTCTTCGTTCGCCCCGACGGAGAGGTCATCGAGGCCCCGGTGACCTCGGTGGCTCCCGGGCCCGATGAGCTGGTCCAGCGCCACCGGCGGCAGGGACTGGCCATCGGCCCCGGCACCCCGGTGCCGTCCTGGGCCGGCGAGCGCCTGGATCTCGGCATGGCGGTCGACGGCCTGCTGTGGCTGGACGGGCGGCTGTTCCCCGCCCAGGACCTGCCTGAGGCCGGCTGACCGGCCTACGCCGGCGTTTGGTCTGGGCCCGCGTCATCATCAGCAGCGGACAGAGCCGTCAAGGCGGGTGAGGCGGCATCGCCTCGCACCGCAGTGACCACCGCCGCGGTGTAGCGCATCGTGAAGCTGCCCCCCACCGCCGAGGGCAGACCGCGTGGCGCCCACCATCTCATCATTGCCGCCACGGCAGGTTGCACCCGGCGAGAGGTCTCTCAGCCGACCCTTCCGCATTCGAGGAACTGCCCGGGGTGACGCTTCACCGGCGTCGAGCTGACCTGGCCCATACACGGGACGTAGGTCGCACGAATGGATCAGCGGCTGGCGAGCACGGCGTCGAGGCGGGCCTCCAACTCGTGCAGGGCGGCGGCCGAACCGCCCTCCGCCAGCCAGGTGATCCTGGGGTCCCGGCCGAACCAGGCCCGCTGGCGGCGGGCCAGGCGGCGGGCGCGGCGGCGGGTGGCGTCCATCGCCTCGTCCAGTGGCAACCCGGCCTCCAGGTGAGCCAGCAGCTCCCGGTAGCCCACCGCCTGGCGGGCGGTGCGCGACATACCCGCCGGCCTGCTCGCCAGGTGCCTCACCTCGTCGAGGAACCCGGCGTCCATCTGGGCGGCCAGGCGGGCATCGATGCGCTCGTCCAGGCCCGACGCAGGGACGCTCAGGCCCACCAGGTCGAAGCGGCTGGGTGGGTAGGCCCCCAGGCCGGGGCCGAAGGAGGAGAAGGGCCGGCCGCTGCCGATGGTCACCTCCAGGGCCCTCACCACCCGGCGGCGGTTGGTGGGGCTCATTCGGGCCGCCGCCACCGGGTCGAGGTCGGCCAGCCGGCAGTGCAGGGAGACCACCGCCTCGGAGTCGAGCCCAGCAGCCACCTCCGGCCAGCGCCCGGGCAGCTCCAGGTCGTCGACCACCGCCTGCAGGTACAGGCCGGTCCCGCCGACCAGGAGGGCCACCTTCCCCCTCTGCTCTATGGCGGCGATGGATGCCCGAGCGGCCGTCTGGAAGCGGCCCACCGAGAACTCCTCGGACGGGTCGGCCAGGTCGATCAGGTGGTAGGCGACCCCGGCCCGCTCGGCCGGGCTGGGCTTGGCCGTGCCCGCGTCCATCCCCCGGTACACGCTCATCGAGTCGACCGAGACCAGCTCGACCGCCTCGGGGCGCCGGCGGGCCAGGGCGAGGGCCAGATCGGTCTTGCCCGAAGCGGTCGGCCCCACCAGGGCCAGGTGTCGGCGGGAGTGGGCGGGAGACGGTGGGAGGGAGGAGCCCATATTTCGAAAGATAGCCACCCGGTGTGGGATCGGTCCCTCCAGTGTGCGACCATGGCGGCATGAGCGAGAAACCGGCCCTGGCCCTCAAGCCCGGTACCTCCTGGCCCGAGACCTACCACCGGGCCCGGGCGGTGGCGCCGGAGGCCTTCGACGAGGACCGGATGCGCAACCTGTGGGGCGGTCAGTGGCGACGGGTCGGCGAGGCCTCGCAGACCACCTCCTGCGTCGACGGCTCCCCCATGGCCGGGCCGCCCATGCTCGAGCCGGAGGAGGTGGCCCAGGCCCTGGCTGCCTCGGTGGCCGACCACCGGGCGTGGGGGTCGGTGCCCCTCTCCGAGCGGCGGCGGCGGGTACGGGCCTGCGTCGAGGACCTGGAGGCCAACCGGGAGCTGCTGGCGCGGCTGTTGGTGTGGGAGATCGGCAAGCCCTGGCGCCAGGCTCTCACCTCGGTGGACCGCACCACCTCGGGCGTGGCCTGGTACTGCGACACCATCGAGACCATGCTGGAGGGGCGCCGGCCGCTCGACGGCCCGGTCTCCAACATCGCCTCGTGGAACTACCCGCTGTCGGTGCTGGTCCACGCCATGCTGGTGCAGATGCTGGCCGGCAACGCGGTGATCGCCAAGGCACCCACCGACGGCGGGGTGTGCGCCCTCTCCCTGTCCGCCGCCCTCGCCCGGCGGGCCGGCCTGCCGGTAACGGTGGTGAGCGGGGCCGGGGCCAAGCTCTCGCCGGTGCTGGTGCGCTCGCCGGCCATCGGCTGCCTGGCCTTCGTGGGCGGGCGCGACACCGGTGGCCAGATCGCGTCCGAGCTGGTCCAGACGGACAAGCGCCACATGCTCGAGCAGGAGGGCCTCAACTGCTGGGGAGTGTGGGACTTCTCGGACTGGGAGACGCTGGCCGGCCACATCCGCTCGGGTTTCGCCTATGCCAAGCAGCGCTGCACCGCCTATCCCCGCTACGTGGTCCAGCGGTGCCTGTTCGACAAGTTCCTGGCCATGTACCTACCGGTGCTGGCGTCGCTGCGCGTCGGCCATCCGCTGGCGGTGGCCCATCCCGACGACGAGCTGCCCGACCTGGACTTCGGCCCGCTGATCAACGCGGCCAAGGCGGCCGACCTGGAGGCCAAGGTGGCCGACGCCATCGACCGGGGCGGTGTGCCGCTGTACCGGGGGTCGCTCGACGACGGGGGCTTCGTGGACGGCCAGGACCGCTCGGCCTACATGGCGCCGGTGGCCATCCTGGCCCCGCCGCGGGCGTCGAGCCTGCACCATGCCGAGCCATTCGGCCCGGTCGACACGGTCGTCCTGGCCGACACGGAGGCCGAGTTGCTGGCGGCCATGAACGCGTCGAACGGGGCTCTGGTGGCCTCGCTGGCCTGCGACGACGAGGAGCAGGCGGCCAAGCTGGCCACCGAGGTGCTGGCCTTCAAGGTGGGGATCAACAAGCCCCGCTCCCGGGGTGACCGGGAGGAGGCCTTCGGTGGACGGGGAGCGTCGTGGAAGGGTGCCTTCGTGGGGGGCGAGCACCTCGTGCGCGCCGTCACCGTCGGGCCCCCCGACGAGCAGCTGTTCGGGAACTTCCCCGACTACCAGAGCTATCCGCCCACCTGAGAGGAGCCATCGCGGGCATGGTCCGCCCTGACGGCCGCCACGGTGACAGCGCCGGCGAGAGCCCGGACGAGACTTCGGGCGACGCTTCGGGGGAGAGCTCGCAGCCGCCCAACCTGCTTCCCCACGACGGCCAAGCTCGCCTGTACGAAGCGTTTCTTACCATCGGCCAGGCCAACCGGTTCTTCACCGCCCTCAACCGCGAGATCGACTGGCGCCAGGAGACGGCCCACCTGTTCGGCAGGGACATCCCGCTGCCCCGCCTCACTGCCTGGTACGGAGACGTGGGCTATCGCTACTCCGGCGTCAGCCATCGTCCCCGCCCATGGCCCCCGGCCCTCGACCAGCTGCGCCATCTGGTGGCCCAGGTGGTGCCCCTTCCCAACTCGGCCCTGGCCAACCTCTACCGCAACGGTCGAGACAGCGTGTCCTGGCACGCCGACGACGAGCCCGAGTTCGGACCCCGCCCGGTGATCGCCTCGGTCAGCCTGGGAGAGGTGCGCATCTTCGCCCTTCGCCATCGCCAGACGCGCCAGCAGGTGAGCATGGAGCTGCCCCACGGCAGCCTGCTGGTGATGGCCGGCGAGTGCCAGCGGTCCTGGCAGCACGCCATCCCCAAGTCCTCGCGCCCCCTGGGCACGAGGATCAACCTGACCTTTCGCCGGATCGTCACGGCCTGAGCCGGGAAGCCCTGAGCCGCTTCAACCTCCGCCTTCTTGGCGGTGTGATAGTTGTGGAAGTGGTGCTTTGAACGATTCACCGGTGTTCACGGCATCACCGTTCGCGGTTCCGTAGGCTTCTGCGACGTGGAGCTGACCGAGAGCTAAAAGAAGGTGCTTCCCCGAAGCCTTCTCCAGCGCTACGCCTTCGCAGAGAGCCGGAACGCGGCGGCGGTTCTCCAGGCGTCCAACCCGGGCGCGTTCGACGACGTGGTCGCCGTGCTATCGGACTTCAAGCTCGTCCCCACCGACATAACGGAACCCGGTAGGAACAAGAGCCCCGTCGCCGCTCGGCTCGACCTTGCCTTCCGGGAGCTCGGGTGGAGGGAGGGCCAGTACGAGGTCCACGTCACCTCGAAGCTCGTCCGCCAACCATGGTCGGGTGCCGGTGAAAGACGACGGTCAGAGACGGTTACTGAAGCCCTTTCCGAGGGGTACAAGGTGGACAACCTCAAGGCACGGGTGGCGCTCGATGGTGAGTGGAACGCGAAAGACGGTAACCTCTCTCGTGATCTGGCCTCGTACCGGGTCTTCTATGAGCAGGCGATTATCGACTGCGCAGTGATGGTGACGCGGACCCATAATGAGATGCGCGAGCTGGCGATCTGCATGGGAGCGGAAACCAAGTTCGGCACGACGACCACCACAAACCTGGAGAAGCTCGTGCCGATGATGCAACGTGGCGACGCTGGCGGGTGTCCGCTCCTTGCGGTCGCGATCACCCCGCGCTGCCTAGCGAAGCGCTAGCTAGCTAGCTGGCCCGGCGCGACGCCGCCGCCGTAGGCCGGGTACTGCCGTCCTCGAGGCAGGGTCTCCTCGGCCGCCTCGTTGCCCCACACCGTCCACCCAGGCCGGGGATAACGGGCAAAGAGCTCCAGCCGGGGGCCGGGCGAGCATGCCTCGACGATCGGGTAGAGCTCGTCGGGCTTGCGGCTGTGCTCGCGCTTGAGCGTCTCGATCATGTTGACCTGCCGACGACCCGGCGCCAGGGTGCGCAGGTGGCCACGGACGCCGAACAGCACCGGCTCGGTTACGTTGCGGAAGTAGAAACCCACCCCGCGGCCGTCAGGGCCCCCGTCCCTGCGCCGCTTCGCCCACACCAGCATCGTCTTGTACGTAAAGCCCCACGCCTCCAGCACGGCCAGTCCCTCGGCGAGCAACGCATTGGGAACCCATAGATAGCAGTGTGATTGCTGGTCCATCACGTCGGCGACAGGCACGGAGGCGATCTCTTTCCACGACAGCGTGTCGTAGCGCGATAGCCGCCTGTGCTCAGGGGCCACCTTCCCCGTCCGGTTGATGAACCGCCACGGCGGATCAGCCAGCACGGTCCCGAACGGGCCGCCTCCGAGGCTTTCAAGATCGAGTCCGCCGAATTCCAGGTCGCTCATCGCTTCTCCCTCAGCTCTGCGAGGCTCATCTCACCGAGCCGCGCCACGCGCCAGCGCAGCCAACCATCTACGGGACCACCACCGAGGGCTATCCGAGCAGCCGACGATGGGGATCACTCACCGTCGGCGGTTCCCTTCACCTCGAGCTCGATCTCAGATCTGAAGATCTACCACGCGGGTGGTACCAGCGGGCGGATTTCGTCTCGACAACCTGGGCTTCGATGACCTCGATCGCCCCTCTGTAGCCGGACAGCGGGGGGCAGCCGTGCGGCCGAGGGCAGGGAGGAAGGTTCGACGCCGGACTCCTCGCGCAGGAACCGCAGGGCTGGCGCTGGTGCAGACCAGCCTCAATCACCTCCGCCTTGAACTCGTGCCGAACGACCTACGGGTGCGGAGAGTCTTCCGCTCTATCGCCTGTGCTATCACCGGCTGTGCCGGGCGGTTGGAAAGACGGCCCGTGACCGGCACTCAGGCTCCGCCGCCTGGCTGGCCGGTGATGGCGGAGGGATCGGTGAGGACCAGGGCGTCCTGGAGGGTCACCACCATCTTGGGATTGCTCCGCTGATGGTCAACCTCACTTCGCACGGCAGTCCCCATGGCGAAGAACTCGATCACGTGGCTGCCCCAGACGTGGGACAGCTCGCTCACCTGCACCCCTACCACCCCGGCTGCCCCGTGGCGCACCGCCTCTTCCTGGAGGCGGGCCATGGCCAGCTCCCGGGACTCGTAGAGAGCCTGGGTATAGGTGTCCATCTCCACGTTCTGGGTCTGGGAGCCGGCCCAGCGGGAGAAGCCCTGCCGGCCCACGTGGTACACGCACGTTCCCATCACCAGGCCGAGGGGCTGGTAGCCGGAGCGCCGCAGCAGGTAGAGATCCTGGCCGCTCAGGTCGCTGGTGAAGAATGGCGAGTGGCGCGCCCCTGACGCCGGTGCGGTGTCGGCGATCGCCGTGCCCAGGGCGACGAACTGGGCCAGGTGGGCCTGGCCCTCGAACCGCTCCACCTGGAGCCGGACGCCCGCCACACCGTCTCCCCCGACCTGGCGGCCGGCGTCCACCAGGCGGCCCATGGCCAGCTCCCTGGCCTGGTACATGGCCGCCGAGAGCTCCTTGACCTCGGCGTTGACCGCCCACCGGCGGCCCACCAGGCCAATGTGGAATACAGATGCCCCCGAGACCAGGCCGCGCAGGTCGAAGCCCGCCTCGCCGATCAGTAGGGCCTCGTCCACGCTCAGGTTGGAGGAGAAGGCAGCTTGCGGCCGAGCGCCAGCCCGGGCCCGCACCGGCGCCCGCCCGGCCGCTACTGGGTCGTATGGCTTGGCCAGACAGGCGATGGCTGCGTCAGCCGCAGCGAACCGGCCGGCGGCCGGCTGGCCGCTCATCGATCCGCCAGGCGCATGATGGTCAGCGGCGGGTCTGGCAGGGAGGCCCGGCGGAACTGGCGCACCGCGGTGCCGATGGCTCGCATGTCGGCCACCTTGGCCTCTCGCGTCCCCGCCTCGCGGATGGATAGCTCGGCCTCTACCCCGACGACTCCCTCGCCCAGGGGGGCGGCAGCCCGCTCGAGGCGGTGGACGGCGATCTCCCGGCAGCGTTCCACCGCGTCGCTGTACTGCTCCACCTCGCCGTTGGTCCAGGAGCTGAGGACCTGGCGGGTCCCGCATCCGTCGTCCGCCTCCACCGCGGCCACGCCCATGACCAGCCCGGCAGCTATCCAACCGGTGGAGACCAGCTTGGCGAAGTCCTGCCCCGACAGGTGCGAGGTGAAGGGGACCGCAAGGGGAGCCACGCCGGGACGTCGAATGGCCGTTCCCAGCATGGTCACCTCCACTACCTGGCTCATGCCCTGGACGGCACGCAGCGTGGTCCGAACGCCCACCACCCCGTGGGCACGGATGGCCCCGGCCTCGGCCAGCAGCCGGGAGACGGCCAAGCCGAACGCCGCCTCCATCCCCCGCTCGTACTGGGTGTGCTCCCAGTTCTGACCCCACTCGTGGCCCTCCACCAGGTAGCTGTAGCCGTGAGGGCACGGATACGAGCGGTAGTACCCGGTCCTGCCCCATACCCCGAAGCCCATGGCCCCCCACTGGGACCCCAGGTGGTAGATGGAGCTGCCGAGGACCAGGCCGGCAGGCTCGAAGCCCACCCCCCGTACCGCGACCAGCTCAGCCGGGCTCAGGTCACTGGTCCAGCTCCTGGCCCTGGCGCTCTCGGCCAACCGACTGCTGGCCGCCTCGGGTAGGACCGGCCCACCTCCCGCCTCAGGGTCTTGAGGTGCCATCAGCGGTCCAGGGAGATGACCATCTGGGGCTGCGCAATGACGTGGTCGGCTCGGAGCGGGCGGACGGCCGTGCCCACGGCCAGGAACTCGATGACGTGGCTTCCCCAGAAGTGCGACTTCTCGATCAGCTGGACGCCGACGATGCCCTCCGCATCGAGGCTCTCCGCCTCGGCCTGCATCCGCTCCATGGCCAGCTCTCTGGCCTCGTAGAGGGCCTGGGTGAAGTTGGCCATCTCGGTGTTCTGCCCCACCGTGCCGATGGCCTGAGCCATTCCCTGGTGGGCCACGTGGTAGACACACGTGCCCATCACCAGGCCCAAGGGGGCGTAGCCGGCCTGGACCAGGGTCCAGAAGTCCTGGCCCGACAGGTCACTGGTGAATGGCTTGGCCGCCTTGGTCCGCCAGCTCCCGCCCGGCTCGGACGCCGACACAGCCGTACCGATGGCGATGAACTCGGCCGAGTGCTTACCCCAGTCGTAGAAGTTGATGTCGAGGCGGACGCCGACGATGCCGTCCGCACCCAGCACGTCGGCCTCCGCCTCCATGCGGGACATGGCCAGCTCCCTGGCGGTGTACATGGCCTGGGAGAGGGTCTCCAGCTCCTGGTTCTTGGACCACGACTTGCGTTGGAGCCCGATGTGGTAGATGGAGCTGCCGAACACCAGGCCCCTGGGGTCGAAGCCAGCCTCCTTGACCAGGAGGAACTCGTTCACCGACAGGTCGCTGGTGAACAGGGCAGGGCGACCCTCGGCCGGCTCCAGCTCCCCCAGCCGGCGCAGGGCGTCGGGCGGAAGGCCGACCGAAGCGGCATCGATCTGAGTCACCTGCCCACCTCCTGGTGGGCGGTGATCGGCTTGGCGGCGGTGACCGGGATGCGGGTGCGGCGCCGCGCCGGCCCCACCACCTCGACCAGCTCACCCGCCAGGTGATGGGCGGCAGCGTCGGTGATCCGCACCCGAGCTATGGCGCCCGGCCCCAGCGTCGCGACGGCGGCGTCGTCGGGGTGGCGGCGGGGCAGGTGGACCAGCTTGTGCTGGCGAGTGCGCCCGGTCAGCCGGCTCGGGTCGCGCTTGCTCGGTCCCTCGATCATGACCTCCTCCACCAGACCGACCCGAGCTCGGTGCTTGGCCAGGGCCGACCGGTTGACCACCACCTCCAGGCGGGCGAAACGCTCCCTCACCGTATCGTCGGCCACGAACTGCCCAGCCATCTGGGCGGCCCGGGTGCCGGGCCGAGGTGAGAAGACGAAAGTGTAGGCACCGTCGTACTCCGCCGCCGCCGTCACCTCCAAGGTGGCCTGGAAGTCTGCTTCGCTCTCGCCGGGGAACCCGACGATGATGTCGGTGGTGACGGCCAGGTCGTGCACGGCGGCTCGGGCCGCCGTCAGCTTGTCCAGGTAGCGCTGGGCGGTGTACCCGCGCCGCATGGTGACGAGCGTGCGGTCGCTGCCGGACTGGAGGGGCAGGTGAAGGTGCTCGCAGACCGCCGGCGTCTCGGCCATGGCGGCCGTGACGTCGGCTCGCAGGTCCTTCGGATGGGGGCTGGTGAAGCGGACCCGGCTGATGCCGGGCACCGAGCCGACGGCTCGCAACAGGTCGCCGAACAAGGCCCGGGCGCGGGGCTTGCCTGCTCGGGCCTGGGCCGCCCAGTCGGAGCCGGCCCGGTAGGCGGCCGAGGGGTAGGCGGCCGAGGGGTAGGCGGCCGAGGGGTAGGCGGCCGAGGGGTAGGCGGCCGAGGGGTAGGCGGCGGCGAATGGAGCGTCCCCGCTCTGCTCAGGCGCCCTCGGAGCGGCGGCGCGCAGGGCGGTGGTGATGTCGCGGCCGTAGGAGTTGACGTTCTGGCCGAGCAGGGTGACCTCGGCAGTACCAGCGGCGGCCAACGCCCGCACCTCCGCCAGCACCTGGCCGAAGGGCCGGCTGGCCTCGGGCCCTCGCACCGCCGGGACGATGCAGAAAGCGCAACTGTTGTCGCAACCGACCTGGATGGTGACCCAGGCGGCGTGGGCCAGGTTGCGCTGCACGGGCAGGGCCGACGTGAAGGACTCGTGAGGCGGTGCCTGCTCGAGAACCTCAATCACCGGGCCCTCGATCTGGGCCCGGTGCAGCAAGTCCACCACCCGGCCAACGTTGTGGGTGCCGAACACGGCGTCGACGTGGCTGGCCCGGGACTGGATCAGCTCCTTGTCCTTCTGGGCCAGGCAGCCACCGACCGCGATCTGCAGGCCGGGCCGGCGGGCCTGGACGGCCTTGAGGTGGCCCAGGTGGCCGTAGAGCTTGTTGTCGGCGTTCTCTCTTATGCAACAGGTATTGAGGACCACCACGTCGGCCTGCTCGACGTCATCGGTGGCCTCCATCCCGTCCGCCGCCAGCAGGCCGGCCAGGCGCTCAGAGTCGTGCTCGTTCATCTGGCACCCGAAGGTCCGGACCATGAACTTACGCGCCACCCGGCCAGGATAACTTCGATCCGGGGGCGCCGGGCGGGTCAGGGGGCCGGGCCGGCAGCTCGGCGGCCAGGGTAAGCATCACCAGGTAGGTGCTGGCCCGGTTGCGGTCGCGGAACATGGCCAGGGGGCCAGAGCCCGAGACTGCCGCGAGGATGCCGAAGGCCTTGTTGCGCTCCGGGCCCTCGGGGAAGTTGGAGCGATCAGGGCCAACGCAGTCGGCGAGGCTATGGCGCCGCCGATGCCCTGCAGGGCTCGGGCGGCCAGGAGCCAGCCGGACGAGAGGGCGAAGCCCCCAGCCAGGGAGGCCAGGGCGAACAAGGCGATGCCGAACACGAACACCCGCCGCCGGCCGAGGATGTCACCGGCTCGGGCGCCCAGGAGGAGAAGGCCCCCGAAGGTCAAGGTGTAGGCGTTGAGGACCCACAACAGGCCGGTGGTGGAGAACCTGAGGAGCAGCCCAGGGAGCCTGCCGGGTGCCGGCCCTCCCGGTTTCCGGTGAGATCTGTGGTCTCGAGGGTCGAGGTAACCTTGTTGGTGGCCAGATGAGCCAGACATTGCAGGACTTGACAGGGGTGACTGGATGACTCGGAGCGAATTGGTTGAGGCTCTCCTCGCCGCGCAGCCGGATGCAGGTGACACGGTCTACGTCGAGCGGCGCGGCGAGCAGTACTCCTTGCGGCTCTGCGGGCCGGCCGACGGCTTCGTCGGGCCGACCGCGGACGCGCAGACGCCGGACGTGTGGATCTACAGCACTGGTACCTGGCCGACCGGCGATCCTGAACGCGTCTCCGCCTTCGTCGAAGACCTGCTGGCCGAGATGGAGTCCATGGCGGGAGGCGCCGACCGCTGCCGCTGGGCTCTCGACGATCCGTGGTCGCACCGCCACTGAGCCACTGAGCACCCGATCAGTCGGCCAGGGTGATCGGCAGGTCGTCGTCCTTGCCCTGGCCCAGGGGGACATCGGCGGCCGTCCCCGCCGTACACAACCCCACCTGCTGGCGGATGCGCTCGTTGACCTCGATCATCACCTCGGTGTGCTCCCGGAGGAACTGCTTGGCGTTCTCTCTGCCCTGGCCCAGCTGCTCGCCCTGATAGGTGTACCAAGCTCCCGACTTCTTGACGATGCCAAGGTCGGTCCCCACGTCGAGCAACGACCCTTCCCGGCTGATGCCCTTGCCGTACATGATGTCGAACTCGCAGGTCTTGAAGGGACTTGCGCACTTGTTCTTGGCCACCTTGACCCGGGTGCGGTTGCCGATGATCTCCACGCCGTCCTTAATCGACTCCACCCGGCGGATGTCGAGACGAACCGACGAGTAGAACTTGAGCGCCCGCCCCCCGGGGGTCACCTCAGGAGAGTTGTGCACCACCACCCCGTCGGCCAGATAATTGTGGCTGCCTTCCACCTCGATGTCGAAGCGATGCATGCTGCGCGTCACGGGCTTGGCGTGGATGTCGGTGATGGGCAGGGCCATGAGCTCGTAGCGCATGGGGGCGAAGACTGGCTCCACTCCGAAAAGCCCCTGGTACCTCGGCAAGAGCTTGTAGTCCATGCTGGGATGGATGAACGGGGCGACGAGGGCATGCAGCTTGGCTGTCTCGTCCTTGGCGAAGGACAGGACGGCCGCCTGCCGGGCCCCCCGCGCACGCAATATCGGTGTAATGCCCCACGTGTCCCCCAGGTAGGCGACCAATCGTTCCCTGGTGGCCGGCTCCATTGCCTCCACGCAGATCTCGGAACGGCCGCTGCCGCCCTGTGTCCGTGCCTGATGGCCCTCGGTCCGCAGGGCGAAGCTCCCGTCGTCCATGTACCAGATGGCCAACGAAAGGAGAGTCAGACACTTGAGGTACTCATCGCTGAGGACCTTCTTCCCGCCGACGTAGACAGCCCGCCGCAGGTCGGCGAGCTCCGGCAGCGGGGGAAGATCATGGTAGACCGCGCCAGTTGGTGTAACCGATCGACTGGTACCGAGGTTGGCGAACAACGACGCCTTCCAGTCGCAGTATCCGACCTGCCTGGCCCCGTGGCCAAAGCGGTACCGGCCACCGTGGCTGCTTCGCGTTGGTGACAGGGCCCCATCGCCCATCAGGCCGCCCAGAACCACCTCCCACTGGAACGGAGACAGCCGGTGGGGAACTGCCTCCATGACCCGATCGCCGATGGCCAGTTTCCGGGCCTCCCGCCAGCCCGATGGGGTACGGATCTGGTGATTGGGCGTACAGGCCAGTTGAGCCTTCCCGTTGCCCATGGGCCGGGCCACGGTGATCTGGAGGAACTGGTCGGCCCGGCCGTTGTCGTACCAGTTGACCACCCTCCTGGGAGCGACGGCGGCGGCCTCCGAGTCGTAGGACAGGACCTCCACGGGCAGGCGTTGGTTGACGACCTTGCCGATCTTCTCCTGGGTGCCATCGGCCAGGGTCACCCTCGTCCCGTAGGAGAAACATCCATAGAGGACGCCGATCTTCTCCCTCAGCTGGTTGATGAAGATGGCGATGGTGTTGGACTTGTTGAGGGTGGCCGTGAGCTTGCGCAGGGCCTGGGACATGAGACGGGCCTGGAGTCCCACGTGGCTGTCGCCCATCTCGCCCTCGATCTCGGCCCTGGGGGTGAGGGCGGCCACCGAGTCGACGACCAGCACGTCCAGGGCGCCCGAGCGGATGAGCAGGTCGGCGATCTCCAGGGCCTGCTCGCCGGTGTCGGGCTGGGAGATGAGCAGCTCGTCCACGTCGACCCCGATGGCCCTGGCGTAGACCGGGTCCATGGCGTGCTCGGCGTCGATGTAGGCGCATATCCCCCCGTTGCGCTGAGCCTCGGCCACCACGTGCATGGCCAGGGTGGACTTGCCGGAGGACTCCGGGCCGTAGATCTCCACCACCCGCCCCCGGGGCAGGCCGCCCACTCCGAGGGCCAGGTCCAGGGCCATGGCCCCGGTCGGGACGGACTCGATGCTCATGTGGGCGCCCTCGCCCATCCTCATGATCGAGCCCTTGCCGAACTGCTTCTCGATCTGGCTCAGCGCCATGTCCAGTGCCTTGTCCCGCTCCACCGGGGTCCCCTCTCGTCGTGATCTGCCTATCGCCGCCCACCCTACGAAGGGGGTGTAACGGTCACACGGCTGGAACTCCACCAGAGTAGTTGACGAACACCTGTTTGGCAACAACCCTTTGCGAAATATGCCCTTGAGGCGCCCAGCCGCCTCGGCCACTCACGCCGGGTGCCTGCCCCGCCCGGGCTCGGGGAGGGGAGCCACCAGGTCGTGGTCGAACGCGAAAACCACCGCCGCGGCCCGGTCCCGCAGAGCCAACTTGGAGAACACGTGGTTGATATGGGTCTTGACCGTGCCCTCGCTGACGAACAGCTCGGCAGCGATCTCGGCGTTGGTCCGGCCCCGTCCGATCAGCGCCAGCACGTCCCGTTCCCGGCTGGTGAGCAGGCCCAGCGCCGCACCCTGGCCAGGTGCCCCCGGTGCGGTGGCGCGATAGACGCTGAGCACCCGGCCGGTGACCGCCGGGTCGAGCCAGGCGCCGCCGCCGGCCACGGTGCGCACCGCCCGTTGCAGGTCCTCGGCGGGCACCCCCTTGAGCACGAAACCCGATGCGCCGGCCCGCAGCATCCCGGCCAGCACCTCGTCGTCGTCGAAGGTGGTGAGGGCCAGGACTGGTGCAGCGGCGGTATGCCGTAGACCGGCGCCGCCACCACCAGGAGCATCGCCGAGGCCACCGCCACGGCCACCAGCCCCACGACCAGCTGGGCCAGGGCGAACGACCAGCGGGGAAAGCCGGCGGCCGCGAAACGCGCCAGCACTCCCCGCTCCCGGTACGACGCCAAGTGAACCGGGAGCATGACCAGCCCGGTGGCCGCGATCACCACGGTGAGGTACGAGGCCACGTACCAGTGGGCCGGGTTGACCCCGGAGAACCCCGGGTTGGGCTTGGTCCCAAACGAGCCGCCAATGACCAGCATGGTCACGACCGGGAACACGAACACGAACGTAAGGACCAGTGGATCCCGGACCATCAGCCTGAGCTCGGCCCGGATCAGCCGCACCACCGCGGTAGTCATCGAATCGCTCCTTCCAGTTCGTAGCCTGTCGGCACTTCCGCCTGCTCACCTGCCTGCTCGCCAAGCATCCCGAGCAGGGCGTCCTCCAGGTTGGGGATCCAGCCCGTCCACCACCACCCGGCCCCCGTACGACTTGCGCAGGCCCCGGACCGTCACCACCTCGGTTGTGTTCACGGAGAGATGATCTCTCCACGCGGCCGCCGGAACATCAGCCCCTGGGTAGAACCTGCGCTCCCCCTCCGGGTAGAGGCGCCCAGCTGTCCCTGCTCAGTTGCCCCGTGGCTCGCCGATCAGGTTGCGGAGCACGCCGATACCCTCGATCTCGACCTCCACGGTGTCACCTGGATGGAGGAAGACGGGCGGAGCCCGGGAGTAACCGACGCCCTCGGGGGTCCCGGTGGAGATGACGTCGCCAGGGCGCAGGGTCATCGCTCCCGAGGCGTAGGAGGCGATCTCGGCGGCGGAGAAGATCAGGTCGGCGGTGGACGCCGCCTGCATCCCTTGACCGTTGACCCGGGAGGCGATGGACAGCCCCGGCCGCCCGGCGAGCTCGTCAGCGGTTACGACCACCGGTCCGATCGGCCCCGAGCAGTCTGCGTTCTTGCCCAGCGCCCACTGGGAGCTGGCCATCTGATAGCCCCGCGCCGACAGGTCGTTGAAGCACGTGTAGCCCAAGATGGCGACCTCGGCCTCCTCGGGTGACGCGCCTGACAGCGGAGCACCGATGACCGCCGCCAGCTCGGCCTCCCAGTCGAGACGGCCCTCCCCGATCGGCACCGGGACCGTCTCGCCGCCAGCCACCAGCGTCGATCCCCAGCGAGCGAACAGCTCCGGGCGGGCCGGCAGCTCCCGACCCACCTCGGCCGCGTGCCGGCGGTAGTTGAGCCCGGCGCAGAGCACCCGGGCGCACGCCGGCACCGGAGGGACCTGGCGCACGCCGGCCAGTGGGTGGGCCGCCGAGCCCGGCCGGTCGAGCAGGCCCGCGGCAGCCGCGAGCCCTGCCGGCGTGTCGGCGTAGAAGTCCTCGAGCGGTCCGACCGGCACCAATGCCCCGGGCGTGACCTCGACTGACATGAGCGAGATCGGGCCCTGCGCATAGGCAACCAGTCGCATCCGCCCATCCTCTCACCGGCGCCAGCACCGCCCAGGCGGCCCACCCGGCGGGGTCTGCGCCGTGTGAGGCCGGAGGCAGCGGCCACCCCCCCGCCCGGTCAGCCCTCAGCGGGCACCGGTCGAGCGGCCAGCACGCGGTAGCGGGAGCCGGCACTGCCTGGGGTGCTGGCCACCAGCGTTATCTCGGTCACCGGCCACCGGGCAGATATCGGCGCTCCGGCCAACCGGCGCAGGTCGGCGCCGTCCGGTCGCCCACCCCGGCGCCGCTGCCCCCGAGCCCGGGCCAGCGTCAGGTGGCCGCTGAACGGCGCCCCTGGCGGGGCTCCCACCTCGGCGGTGGCCGCCAGGACGGCGGCCGCCAATGCGTCCAGCCCGCCCACCGGCGCCTGCAGGACGTGACGGCCGAAGCAGGCAGTCGCCGGCCCGATCTCGGCCACCGTCCCCGCTGCCTGCCCCAGATCGATCCGGTCGAAGGCGGCCCGCCCCTCCGCCGCGTCGCCCACCTCACCGAGGAAGCGGAGGGTCACATGCCACTGCTCCGGCGACGTCCAACGCTCCCCTTCGCTTTCCAGCCGGGGCAAGCGGACCAGTGCGCCGACCACCTCCGGCGGCGGCCAGACAGCCACGAAGAGTCGCACAGGGTGCCCTTCAGAGCCTCAGGGCACCGGGGCCTGGGGCTGCTCCACCGTGCAGAAGGCGCACCGGCGGGCCCCCGACGGGATGGCGCTGAGGCAATCCGGGCACTCCTTGGTCGGCGCAAGGACCTCGGGCTCGGTCTTGTGCAGAGCCATCAGCCGGTTCACCGGCACCACCACGAGGAAGTACACCGCCGCGGCCACCAGCACGAACGAGATCACCGCGTTGACCAAATCGCCGTAGAGGAACGTGCTCGAGTTCAGGGTGAACCGGAGGCGGCCGAAGTCGGGCTTGCCGACGGCGGCCGCGATCACCGGCGTGATGAGGTCCTTCACCAGAGCCGCCACCACCGTGCCGAAGGCGGCGCCGATGATCACGCCCACCGCCAGGTCGACGACGTTGCCGCGCAGGACGAACGCCTTGAAGCCCTTCAGGATCCCACCTCCGGGTCCTTCGAAGCCTTCATCAGCCGGCGGCGCAAGAGGTCGAGCAACGAGATGGTGGCGGTCTGGCGGACCCGCTCCCTGTCCCCCGGGAGGTGCATCAGACACGTCTGGGGTGCCGACCCCGGCCCGGCCAAGGCGGCCCAGACGGTTCCCACCGCCACCCCGTCCTGGCGGCTGGGACCGGCCACGCCCGTCACTCCGAGGCCCATGTCGGCCCTCAGCACCCGCCGGGCCCCCTCAGCCATGGCTGTTGCCGCCTCCTCGCAGACCACCGGCCCCTCCCCCACCCCCAGCAGCTCCTTCTTCACCACCGAGTCGTAGGCCACGATCGACCCCCGGAGCCAGTTGCCGGCCCCGGCCACGCCCACCAGTCGGGCCGCCACCAGCCCACCGGTCAGTGACTCGGCCAGCCCCAGCGTCAGGTGCTGCTCCACCAGCAGGGCGCCCACTGCGTCCTCCATGCTGTGGCCGTCGACCCCGAACACCACCGGTCCCAGCAGGGCG
This sequence comes from Acidimicrobiales bacterium, assembly GCA_039583615.1. GTDB lineage: Bacteria > Actinomycetota > Acidimicrobiia > Acidimicrobiales > QHCF01 > QHCF01. The sequence continues at coordinate 4,656 of JAVKSQ010000030.1, read as the reverse complement.
CGCAGCTCGCCCTCCTCGGCATCGAGCAGGGCCCCGGCCGCCTGTGCGTCGGCCGCCTTGGCCGTCACCCGCAGCTCTATTCCCTCTATTCCCCTGGCCAGGAAGGCGATCGTCGGGTTTCCCCCTGCCTCGTCCAGGGCGGCCAGGCGAGAGGCCACCGCCTCGGCCAGCGCCGACTCGGAGAGCCCCCAGGTGCGCAAGGTGCGGCTGAGGATGACCTGGCCGCGGCCGGACCGGGCCTGAAGGTCGGGGATCACCGCCCGCTCGGCCATCTCGGTCATCTCGTGGGGCACCCCGGGAAGGGCATAGACCACCTGGCCGCCCACCGGGCAGATCAGGCCAGGGGCCGTCCCCCGCATCGCCCGGATCACCCTGGCGCCATCCGGCACGTCGGCCTGGTGGGCGTTGCTGGCAGCCATGGGCCGCCCCCTCGCCTCGAACATTGACTCGATCTCGCCGAGCACAACGTCGTCTCGCACCAGCGGCACACCCATCACCCGGGCCAGGGCCTCACGGGTGACGTCGTCGGGGGTCGGGCCGAGGCCCCCGCACACCACCACCGCGTCGCTGCGAGACAGCGCAGTGCGGACACCTTGGGCGATGCGGTCCCGGTTGTCTCCCACCCTGGTCTGGAAGTGGGCATCCATCCCAGCCAGGGCCAGTCGCTGTCCGAGCCAGGCCGAGTTGGTGTCCACCACCTGGCCCAGCAGGAGCTCGGTACCCACTGCCACCACCTCCACCCTCACGGGTGGCTAGGTGCGCCAGGCGGGGGACGCCTGGCGGCCAGCAGGTACTGCCCGCCAGTCCACACGGTCAGGGCCACCGCCAGCCAAAGGACGTCACCGGCCAGCCACAGGTGGTGGGCGGCCACCGGCAGGAGGGCCAGGGCCACCGCCACGTCCTGCGCCCATGTCTTGAACTTGGCCAGCCCGGTGGCCGGCAGGGAGACGCCCCGGCGTCCGGCATGGGAGCGGTAGAGGCTCATGCCCCCTTCCCGCAGGGCTATCAGGGCGGCCGGCACCCACCACAGCTCGTTGCGCGCCACCAGGGCCACCAGCGCCCCCAGCACCAGCACCTTGTCGGCCAGGGGGTCGAGGAACGCCCCGGAGCGGGTGGTGCCCTGCCGGCGGGCCACCCACCCGTCTATGCCGTCGGTGCCGGCCAGCACTGTCCAGACCACCCATGTCTCCCACGACGGCCCCCGGGCCAGGATCAGGGCCAAGAGCAAAGGGGTGACCAGGAGCCGGGCCAGGGTGACGGCGTTGGCCGGGGTGACCAGGGCGCTGGGCCCGAACCCGCCAGCCAGGGCTGGCTCGACCTGACCCGCCAACTTCGGTGACGCCAACTTCGGTGACGCCAACTTCGGTGACGCCAGCCCCTGCTCGGGGCCTCCGGGCAGTGCCGGCATGGGGTTGTCGCCGGCCACGCCTCAGCCCACCGTCCCGGCCACCGCGGCCGGGCCGCACCTGGCCGGGTCCGGCCCGGTCCGCCGGCTGGGCAGTGGTACGGCTTGGAGGTCCGGCCCCATCGAGTCGGTGACCACCACCGGGGCCATCTCGCCGGCGGCAATGGTCGTGGGCAGCCTGACCACACCGTCGATCTCGGGCGCCTCCCGGTGGGTGCGGCCCGCCCCCGGCGCGTCCACCAGTACCTCGACCTGGCTGCCCACCAGCTCGGCCCGCCGGGCGGCGGTGATGCGGTCCTGGAGCTCCGAGCACTCGTCCAGCCGCTCGGCGACCAACCCGGGCGCCACCGCGCCATCCAGCCCGGCGGCGAAGGTTCCCTCCTCCGCCGAGTAGGCGAAGAAGCCAGCCCAGTCCAGCTGGGCCTCCCCCAAGAACCCGAGGAGCTGGTCATGGTCGTCCTCGGTCTCTCCCGGGTAGCCGACGATGAACGACGAGCGCAGGGCCGCATCGGGCTCCGCGGCCCGGATGGCCCGTATCCGGGCCAAGAACCGCCTCCCGTCTCCCCACCGGCGCATGCGGGCCAGCAGGGGTCGGCTCACGTGCTGCAGGGACAGATCGAAATAGGGCACTCCGCCAGCCAGCACTGCCCCCACCAACGCTTCGTCGAGGCTCGAGGGGTAAAGGTAGAGCAGCCGTACCCGGTCCACCCTCTCCGCCACCGCCGGGATCAGCTCGACAATGGCCCGGGGGCGGCCGAGGTCGCGCCCGTAGGAGGCAAGGTCCTGGGCCACCAGCACCACCTCCCGGACCCCCAGGGCCTCGACCTCGGCCAGGATCGCGGCCGGCTCCCGGGAGCGCTGCCTACCTCGGAAGCTGGGGATGGCACAGAAGCCGCAGGCGCGGTCGCATCCCTCGGCCACCTTGACATAGGCCCACGGTGCGCTGGCCGGCGGGCGGGGCAGCTCCAGCAGGTCGAGGCGGGAGATCGAGGAGGGGACGGCGCGGCTGACCGGCTTGGCCGACAGCGACACCGGCACCCCGAAGCCGGCGACCTGGTCGACCTCGGGAAGGGCCTGGGCCAGCTCGTCGCCGTAGCGCTCGGCCAGGCAGCCGGTCACTACCAGCCGGGCGCCGGGCCGGCGGGCCTCCGACAGGGCCAGCACGGTGTCGACCGACTCCTCTCGGGCTGCCTCTATGAACGCGCAGGTGTTGACCACCACCAGATCGGCCTGCTCGGGAGAGGGGGAGGCAGCGAGGCCCTGGGCCTGCAAGTGGCCCACCAGCTTGTCCGAGTCCACCTGATTTTTCGGGCACCCCAAGGTGGTGAGCCAGTAGCTGTGGGCCACGGTCACAATCTACCTTCAGGGCCGCTCGGCCGATCGGTACACTCCCTCTCGTGCGCAGGATGGCCTTGCCGGTGCTGGCCGTCATGGCGCTCGCCCCGGTGGTGCTGGCCGCCTGCTCGTCCTGACGGCCGGGCAGCGGGCTACGAGCCGTGACTGGCCTCCACCACGGTGTGGATCCCGCCTCGGACGAGCCAGTCGGTGCGCACCGTCATGCGGAGCGGGGCGATGGCGGCGACCAGGTCGTCGAGGATGCGGTTGGTCACCTCCTCGTGGTAGGCGCCCTGGTCCCGGTAGCTCCACAGGTAGCCCTTGAGCGACTTGAGCTCCACGATCGACGGCCCCGGGACATAGGTGACGCTGACAGTGGCGAAGTCGGGCTGGCCGGTCCTCGGGCACACACAGGTGAGCTCGGGGGTCGAGCAGGTCACCTCGTACTCCCGGCCCGGACGGGGGTTGGGAAGGGCCACCAGAGTGCTCGACGGCTGGCTGGGCACGGCCCGGGACCCTACCGCCGCCAGGGCTGCCCACCGACTACCAGGCCGGTGGTGTCGGGCTTGAGGAGCAATGCCCGCCCGGCCACGCCCGCCTCGGCCAGCAGCGACTCGCCCGCGGCCCGGACCTCCGCCGCCGTGGCCTGGTCGCAGATGCCGAGCAGGCTGGGCCCGGCTCCCGACCAGCAAACCGCCCTGGCCCCGGCGTTGAGCAGCCCGGCGAGAAGCTGGGAGGCCTCGGGGAACAAGGCACTGCGAGCCGCCTGGTGCAGGCGGTCCTCGGTGGCCTCCTGCACCAGGACCCGGTGATCGGCCAGGCCGGCCACCAGGAGCCCCATGCGCCCGAGGTTGAAGGCAGCATCGGCGTGGGGGACCAGACGGGGCAGCGCTTGGCGAGCCCTGGGTGTGGGCAGGAGCCGCTCCGGCACCAGCACCACGAAGCTCAGCCGAGGGTCCAGAGGCAGGGCGACGGCAGTGGGCTTGCCCCTGATGACGGTGGCCGCCACCAGCCCCCCCATCATCGAGGCTGCCGCGTTCTCGGGGTGGCCGTCGGCCACCGCCGCCACCGCCAGTGGGTCCCGTGCGCCGGCGGCGGCGGCGGTGGCGGCGGCCAGGGCGGCCGAAGAGCCCAATCCCCGTCCCACCGGGATGGCCGAGCTCACGGCGATGGACAACCGGTCGTGGCCTGCCACCTCCATGGCCACCTGGGCGGCCAGGTTGGAGGCGTCAGCCGCCAGCTCGGCACCCTCTCCCCTGGCCCGTACGACGAGGCGGTCGCTCGGCTCCACCTCTACCTCGACATGCAGCTCCAGGGCAACGGCCAGGGTGTCGAAGCCCGGCCCCAGGTTGGCCGACGACGCCGGCGCACGTGCCCTCACTGATCCCAAGCTAGTTCGCCACTTGCGGCCGGACAGGAGGACTCGAGCCAGATGATCAAGTACCTCGGTTCCAAGCGCCGCCTGGTACCGGCGCTGGGAGCGCTGCTGTCCCAGATGGGCGCGGCCAGAGACGTCCCGGGGCAGCCGAGTGACGCAGGCGCAAGGACGAGTCGAGTAGCCGGGGGGAATCGCACCCCCCGGCGCTCACGGAACCGGACGTGAGCCTCTCGGCTCATCCGGCTCTTGCAGTCCGACCGTTGGTAGTGGGAAGGAGATGCCAGTGGGCGAAGAGCTTGGGCTCCCGCTGTCGCACAGCGTTCAGCCAGGCCCATGCCCTGTCCGGCCTCCGCTTCAGTCGCTTGAACTTCTGCATCGCCCATCGGACCAGGTGCTGGTCGATACGCAATGCGAGGGAGTACACCTCGGAGCGGTGGAAGGCCCCGTAATACGCGATCCAGCGAGCCTGTTGCGAGAACGGCCAACCGGTGTGGCGGGAGGATGAGGGCGCGGGATCGACGGTCCAGGAAGGGCCGGC
>JAVKSQ010000029.1:0-36851 GCA_039583615.1 Acidimicrobiales bacterium | reverse complement strand
CCACCACCTCGCCGTCGATGACGACCACTCGGAGGTCCTCGCCCTCGCAGCGCTGCTCGAGCAGCACCTCGGGCCAGTGCTGGCGGGCGTGGTCACAGGCTCGGCGCAGGCCGTCAGCGGTGGTCACCCCAACGGTGATCCCTCGGCCCCGCTCGCCCCGTGCCGGCTTGACCACCAGTTCCCGGTAGCGGTCGAGAAAGTCCCGGTCGGCCTGACCGAAGGTGGCGGCCTGGCCTGGGGCGATGGGCAGCTTGGCCTCGTCCAGCACCTGGCGGGTATAGAGCTTGTCGTCACAGCGGCGGAACGCCACCGCGGTGGTGAGCTCGGACAACGACTCGATGGTGGTGATGGTGCGATCGCCGAGCCGCAGGCACAGCTCGCCGAGCACCGGGTCCACGATCTCCACTGCGATGCCGCGCGTCAGGGCCTCGTCAACGATCACTCGGGTGTGGCGGTTGAGCTGCTCGTAGCCCCCGGAGTCTGGCGACCTGCTCCCGCCCATCCGCACCACTCGCAAGACCCCCTATTCGACGAAGGACTCCCGGTTCCTCACCACGCTGCACCGCTGCTGAACGTGGTGTTGCCGCCGGGTGTGAGGGGACGAGAAGCAGCGCGGCTCATGCGTCGAGCCCCTCCCGGTGCCTGGTCCTGGGGCGACCAGCGCTCAGCCGGCCGACGACTCTGCCTTGGCGTAGGCTAGTTGCAGGAAGTCGGCGCCGGCAAGGGCGGTAAAGACGACGGCCGCCAAACGGGTCGGACGAGGGGCAAGCACCAGGCCGAAGGCCAACAGGGTGGCCACCCACTGGCCCAGGCAGAAGGGGCAGGTGACCAGCTCGCCCAGCGCCTTGCGAGGGCCGGTGCCGCGCACCTCCTCGGACAGCTCGGCCTCCCCACTGGTCCCGGCGAAGCGGGTGAAGGGGGCACGCAGGGGGCTGGTCACCGGGTCCTTGGCCGCCAGTCGCGACACCTTGTGGGTAGCCACCGTGAGCAGGGCCACATCGGCCCAGGCAAGGCGCTCGGGCAGGCGGTGCCCGCCCCGGCGGACCATACCGGCCAGCAGGCCCACCATCACCCCGTAGGTGCCCATGAGGGCCAGGAACGAGCCCAGGGGCCGATCCTCGCCGTGGGCGTAAGCCTGGCCTTCCCCGGCTGCCGCCGAAGCCGCCGCCTGGGCGCCATGCCGGGCAGTGCTGGCCCCAGGTGGCACCGGGCTCAGGGCTCCAGGAGGATCTTGATGGCCCCGTCCTGCTTCTTCTGGAAGATCTCGTAGGCGTACGGCGCCTCGGCCAAGGGCAGGCGGTGAGTGGCCAGGTCCTCGACCCCGAGGGGGTCGTCCTCGCCCGTCAGGAGGGGCATGAGGTCACCGACCCAGCGCTTGACGTTGGCTTGTCCCATCCGCACCTGCACCTGCTTGTCGAACAGCTCCATCATCGGTATCGGGTCGATCATCCCGCCGTAGACGCCGCTCAGCGAGATGGTGCCTCCCCGGCGAACGGTGGCGATGGCCAGGTACACCGCGCTGAGGCGATCGATGCCCGCCTTCTCGGTCACCTTGGCCGAGATGGAGCCCGGCAGGAAGCCCACCAGCTGGTGGGCCAGCTTGGCGACCGGCGCCCCGTGCGCCTCCATCCCCACCGCGTCGATGACGGCGTCCGGGCCGCGCCCGGCGGTCCGCTCGGCGATGGCACCCACCACCTCCTGGTCGGTCCGAAGGTCCAGGGCCTCCGCTCCGTGGCGGCGGGCCATCTCCAGGCGCTCGTCCACCAGGTCGATCCCGATCACCTGGTCGGCCCCCCGTTGGCGGGCGATGCGGGCCGACATCTGACCTATCGGGCCCAGGCCGTAGACGGCCACGCTGCCGCCGGGCGGGACTGCCGCGTACTCCACCGCCTGCCAGGCGGTGGGCAACACGTCGGACAGGTAGACGAAGCGCTCGTCGGGCGGTCCCTCGGGCACCTTGATCGGCCCGAAGTGGGCCTGAGGCACCCGGAGCAGCTCCGCCTGGCCACCCGGCACCTGCCCGTACAGCCTGGTGTAGCCGAACAGGGCGGCTCCCTTGCCCTGGGAGCGGACCTGGGTGGTCTCGCACTGCGAGTACAGCTGCTGGTCGCACATGAAGCAGCGCCCGCAGGAGATGTTGAACGGCACCACCACCCGGTCACCCGGGTGAATCTGGGTGACCTCGCTGCCGACCGCCTCGACCACCCCCATGGGCTCGTGGCCGAGGATGTCCCCTTCCTCCATGAACCCGCCGAGGACCTCGTAGAGGTGAAGATCGGAGCCGCAGATCCCGCTGGAGGTGATGCGCACGATGGCATCGGTGGGCTCTTGGATGCTGGGATCGGCAACGGTGTCCACTCGGACATCTCGTCGGCCATGCCAGGTGACTGCCTTCATTGGCTCGTCGAAGCCCCCTATCCGTGGTGTTGGGCCGGGTTGGTGACCCAGGCCAACGCCTCGGTCAGGTCGCGGATCTCCTTGGACCCCACCACCTGGCCGGCCTGGGCCAGGATCTCCTGGAGGAGGACCCGGCGGGCTCTGGCCTCCAGGAGACGGGACTCGGTAGCCAGCTGGTGGGCCTCCCCGATCGTCTCATCGTCCATCGGATGCCCTTTGTAACCCGTTCCGGCGTGGCTCAACCGGCGGATCACCTCCCAGGCGGCTTGTCCGCAGGGTCAGGGGGGGGTTAGGGGAACATCTTCTCCCTCAGGGCCGTGGCAATGGCCTGGGACCGGTCCCGCGCTCCCAGCTTGCGGTAGATGGACCGTAGGTGGGTCTTCACCGTCTCCTCGCTCAGGAAGAGCCGCTCGGCGATGCCGCGGTTGCTCAGACCCTCGACCAGCAGAGCCAGGACCTCGCTCTCGCGCTGAGTCAGGCCGGCCTCCACCCCCGGCCAGTGCCGCCCGGCCCGGGCCCTGGCCGCGGTGACGGTAGCCCGGGTGGCCATGGAGGCGTCGATGACCACCTCGCCACTCCTGATCCGCTCCAGCTGGGCAACCAGGAGATCGGCTGGGATCGACTTGAGGAGGTAGCCAGCTGCGCCCAGATGGAGGGCCTCGAACAGGTAGCTCTCCTCCTGGCGGTCGGTGTATATCACCGTCTTGAACGACTCCCGGGGCCGGAGCAGCTGCTCCACCGCCTCTCTCAGGTGCTGCTGGCCCATCAGCTCGACGTCGATCAGGACGATGTCGGCCCCCGCCCGCTCGGCGGCCTCGGCCACGTCCTGGTCGAAGAAGGCGCTGCCGACCACCTCGATCCGCTCGCCGTAGGCGGTCAGCATGGCGGCCAGGCCCTTCACCACCAGCTGGGTGTCATCGACCAGCATGACCCGAACGGGCGGACTGGCCACCGGCTCCGAGGAGCCCGCCCCGCCCTCCTCAGCCGGCACCCCACCCACGATAGCCCCAATCGCCCGCTCCCACCGATGGGCGAAGTCGCCATGGTGGCCGGGGCGGGCAAAGCCGCCAGGGATAAGGTGACGCTCATGTCCACTCCGGCGACTGGTGGCCCGGCCGAGGCAGCCCCCGCCCCGCCGGCACTGGCCTCTGCGCCTCCCGCTCTTTCGGGGGGTCGCCGTCGGCGTGGCATCGCCACCGGGCTGGTCCGCACCGCCCGGCCCCGCCAATGGCTGAAGAACGTGCTGGTCCTGGCGGCCCCGGGCGCGGCCGGAGTGCTCACGCACCTCCACTCTCTCCTGGTGGCGCTGGCCGCCTTCGGCATCTTCTGCCTCACCGCCAGCGGGACCTATCTGGTCAACGACTGCCTCGACCAGGCGGTCGACGCCCTCCACCCGACCAAGCGCCACCGTCCGGTGGCATCCGGAGAGGTGCCGATGGCTCTGGCCGCCACCGTGGGGGGCGCCATGATGGCCCTCGGCATCGGGCTGGCCGAGGGCCTGGCTGGTTGGCGGCTGGCCAGCGTCATGGGCGTCTACGTGGCCATCACCGTGGGCTACAGCCTGTGGCTCAAGGACGAGCCGGTCATCGACCTGGCCGCGGTGGCCTCCGGCTTCGTGCTACGGGCCGTCGCCGGGGGGGTGGCCGTGGGAGTCGTGCTGTCCAACTGGTTCCTCATCGTGGCGTCCTTCGGGTCGCTGTTCATGGTGGCCGGCAAGCGCCACGCCGAGCACGTCGATCTCGGTCCGGGCCGGGCCGACCACCGCTCGACCCTCGGCGCCTACTCGCTGGCCTTCCTGCGCTACGTGCGATCGGTGGCATCGGCGGTGGCCATCGCCGCCTACTGCCTGTGGGCCTTCGAGAAGGCAGCCGCCCCCCACCACAGCGCTCTTTTCTTCGAGTTGTCGATAGTCCCGTTCGTCATCGCCATCCTGCGCTATGCGCTGCTGCTCGACGCCGGCGAGGGGGGGGCGCCGGAGGAGATCGTGCTCAAAGAGCGCAGCCTCCAGGTCCTGGGGCTGGCCTGGGTAGCACTGTTCGCCATGGGCCTTTACGGAGCCTGACGAGGCCATGGCGCCTGAGCTGCTCACCGGCTGGGGCCGTACGGCGCCCAGCCGAGCTGACGTGGCTCGCCCCCACCACCGCGACCAAGTGCCCGATCTGATGGAGCTGCCGCCGGCACGGGGTCTGATCGCGCGGGGCCTCGGCCGCAGCTACGGCGACGCCGCCCAGTGCGCGGGCGGCACGGTGGTCGATGTCACCGGCCTGGACCGGGTCCGCCAGGCCGACCTCACCAGCGGACATGTCCGTGTCGAGGCAGGCGTCAGCCTGGACGCTCTCCTCCGGGCCTTCGTTCCCCGGGGCTGGTTCGTCCCGGTCACTCCTGGCACCCGCCATGTCACCGTGGGAGGGGCGCTGGCCGCTGACATCCATGGCAAGAACCACCACCGAGACGGTGCCATCGCCAGCCATGTAACCGCCATCGACCTGATCACTCCCACCGGTCCTCGAAGCGTGGCCCCCAGCGGTCCCGAGGCCGAGCTGTACTGGGCCACCGCCGGAGGCATGGGACTGACCGGCATCATCACCGAGGTCAGCATCTCGCTCCTGGCGGTGGAGACCAGCCGCATCCGGGTCGACACCGAGAGACTGGCCAACCTTGACGACCTGATGGCGGCCATGGAGGAGGGCGACAAGGCCTACCGCTACTCGGTGGCCTGGGTGGACTGCCTGGCCAAGGGACGCTCACTCGGGCGATCGGTCCTCACCCGGGGAGATCACGCCACCCTGGCCGAGCTGCCAGCCAAGCAGCGGGCGACCGCCCGGGCGTTCGACCCCCAGGTCCCCCTGGGCGTCCCGGCGGGGATGCCCAACGGTCTGCTCAACCTGGCCACCGTGCGGGCGTTCAACGAGCTGTGGTTTCGCAAGGCACCCAAGCGCCAGCAGGGCCGTCTCCAGTCCCTGACCGCCTTCTTCCACCCGCTCGACGCCGTGGGCTCGTGGAACCTCCTCTACGGCTCCCGCGGGTTCCTCCAGTACCAGTTCGTCGTCCCCTTTGGCGCCGAGGAGACCCTCCGGGCCTGCGTCGAGCGTCTGAGCCGCACCGGCTGGGTGTCGTCCCTGGCCGTACTCAAGCGCTTCGGGCCAGCCGATGCCGGACCCTTGTCCTTCCCCACGGCCGGGTGGACGCTCGCCGTGGACATCCCGGTCGGCCCCGCCCGGCTGGGCCGCCTGCTGGACGACCTCGACCAGGAGATCGCCGGCTGCGGCGGCCGGGTCTACCTGGCCAAGGACTCCCGCCTGCGCCCTGAGCTGGTGGCGAGCATGTACCCCCTGCTGGACAAGTGGAGAGCCGTCCGCGATCGGGTCGACCCGGACCGGGTGCTGTGCTCGGACCTGGCCCGCCGGCTCGACTTGGTGGGCCCGCCTTGAACGACAGCCTGAGCTCCCCCCAATCCGTGCTGGTCCTGGGCGGCAGCTCGGAGATCGCCCGGGCGGTGGTGAGGGAGCTGGTGGGCCGGCGGGCCCGTCGGGTGGTCCTGGCCGGTCGTCCCTCGGCCCAGCTCGAGGCGGCCGCCGACGAGGCTCGGTCGCTGGGAGCCACCGACGTGGCCACGGTGACCCTGGACGTCACCGACCTCGACGGCATACCGGGAGCGATCGACGAGGTCTTCGACACCCACGGCGACATCGACCTGGCCCTGATGGCGGTGGGGGTCCTGGGCGACCAACCGGCCGACGAGGCCGACCCGGCGGCCGCGGCCGGGGTGCTGGCCACCAATTTCACCGGCCCGGCGGCAGCCTGCCTGGCGGTGGCCCGGCGCCTGCGGTCCCAGGGGCATGGCATCCTGGCCGTGCTCTCGTCGGTGGCCGGCGAGCGGGTCAGGCGGGACAATTTCGTCTACGGCTCCTCCAAGGCAGGACTGGACGGCTTCTGCCAGGGCCTGGGCGACTCGCTGGTCGGCACCGGTGCCCGGGTCCTGATCGTCCGACCCGGCTTCGTCCACACCCGCATGACCACCGGCCTGCCTCCTGCCCCCCTTTCCACCACCGCCAGCCAGGTGGCCAAGGTGGTACTGCGGGGACTGGAGACCGGGGCCGAAGTGGTGTGGGCGCCCCCTGCCCTGCGCTGGCTGATGGTCCTCGGGCGCCACCTGCCCAGAGCCCTGTGGCGCCGGATCCCCCGCTGAGGTGCAGGCTCAGATCTCGACCCCTGGTTGTCAGGACGTGGCCTGTCGCCGGGCATGGGCGGCTCGGGCGGCGGCGTAGACCTCACGGTGGTCGCCGACCACCCGCGGCCACCGGCAACGCTGAGCGTCGGTCGCCGCCCGCTCGGCCAGCTCCTCTTGGAGCTCGGGGTCGGCCAGCACCCGCCGCACGGCGTCTTCCAGCGCCGCCGGGTCAGCCGGCTCCACCCGGAACAGCGCCTCCCGAGAGTCGGCGAAGATGGCCAGGTCGCTGGCGATGATGGGCCGTCCCAGAGGCAGGACGAAGCGAAGGGCGGCACTGGATGATTCCCCGGTCTCTTGGTACGGGAGCACGATGGCGTCGACACCGCGCAGCAGGGCACGAGCCGCCTGCTCGGGGATATAGTCGGTATCGAGGATGACGTTGCCCTCCAAGCCCCGCCGCTGGATCTCCCGGCGGACGCTGTCCTCGTAGCTGGCCGAGGTGACGTCGGGATGGCGAGCACACAGGGCGAGCAGGCAGAGCCCGGGGAATTCGCTACGGAGGGTGTCGACCACGCCCAGTAGCTCGAGCGTGCCCTTGTGCCTGAGCAGGAAGCCAAACGTAGCGATCACCGGCCTGTCGGCCAGCCCGATGGCCTGGCGCACTGCCGCGGGGGTGACCGGCGGGCAGGGGGCGGTCCCCAGCGGAATGACCCGGACGTTGTCCACCAGGTCCATCTGGGCCAGGTTCACCACGTCGGACTGCTGGTGGACGATCAACTGATCCACCCGTGACAGTGTCGAACGGATCTGCGACAGGCTGACGAGCTCCCCGTCGATCTCTATGTCCCTGGTCCGGTGCAGGGACATCACCACGCCCCGCCGCGGCAGCTCTCGGTCGATCAGCTCCGCCAGATGCTGCAACTCGAAGAAGCCGAAGTTGAACTGAAAGTGCACCACGTGGGCGTCCGAGAGCCTCAGGGCGTCGCTCAGCTCGTCGAGCTCCGGGCTCCAGCGATTGGACCAGCACCGTGAGACGCCGACCTCGGCGGCCACGTCGAGAGCCTCGACGCCCTTGTTGGCGAGGAGCTCGATCTCCAGGGCCTCCCCAGCCTGGTCGACGAGGTGTCGGGTGTTCTCGGCGATGCCGCACCGGGAGTTCCAGGTGGAGACCATGGCCACCTTGGCCACCTGGGCCCCGTACTCGAGCTCCTCGATGAACGAGCGCCACCGCTGCACCGCGGCCTCCCACGAGAAGCGATCTCTCACCAGCTGGCGGGCCCGGCGGACCCGCTGGCGTACCGCTTCGGCGTCTGGGTCGCCCGCCAGGCGCCGCATCGCCGATTCCAGCTGGTCCTGGTCCGGCTCGGCCCACGTCGAGCCCGGCAGGTCAAAGTGAGTGAGCGCCTTCTCGACCTGGAACGGGATGGTGATGGCCGTCTCCGGGCACACGAAGTCGGCCAGGCCGGAGTGCTCGAGGCTGATGACCGGTACGCCACTTGCCATCGCCTCGGCCACCGGCAGCCCGAACCCCTCACCTCGGGCGGGATGCACGTAGCAGCTGGCCAAGTTGTACAGGCCCTGGACCTCGTCGTCGCTCAGGTCGCGGTCGATCCACCGCACGTCGGGCGGGTGGGGATGGCTGGCCCTGAGCTGCTGCAGGAGGGCGCCCGCCTCGTTGTGGGGGTTGGGGAAGGTCTTGAGAACCAAAGACACGTCGCTCGAGCCGTCAAAGCCGGCGAAGTAGGCCCTCAGCAGCACGTCGAGCCCCTTGCGCGGAAAGGCCGAGCCGATGTTGAGGAAGCGGAACGCCCGCAGGCCCTCCAGCTCGGGCGTGCTCACCGTGGCCCTTGGATCGGGTGGCACCACGCCGTTGGCCACCACGCGGATCGGGATGTCGACTCCCGACCGGCGCAGGACGTCGGCCACGAAGCTCGACGTGACTCCGACCCCGTTCAGGTAGCGATTGAAGTCGCGCACCATCTCGGGAGGGACTCGGCTCTCCTCCCACCCGAAGTACTCGCAGGTGATGGCCCCTGGCGAGTCGATCACTCGGGGCGGATGCATCTGACGGACCACCACGTGGGGATAAGGAACATCCCGCGATCGCCGGTACAAGGCGGTGGCCGCCGGAACGCTCTCCAGGTCCTGGCGCCGGGGCTCGTAGTCTCCAGGCCCCTCGGTGGCGTAGATGGAGACATCGATCCCTGGAGCCTGATCGAGGCCCATGGCGAGCTTGCGGTTGGTGACGGCCAGGCTGTAGCTGGTCTCGAACGGGCCCTGGACCTGGACCTCCAGCGGAGACGCTCCTCCCGACGCCCGGGCGACGACGCGCGCCAGCACAGCCCGCGTGTCGAATGCCTGCACCTGGTCGACCCTTTGCCGCTGACGTCGCCTCAGGCGCTCACGCAGCCCGCTGTCCTGCCTCACGGCCTGAGCCGCGCAGGCCACCACCGCCGGTTCCTTGGTCCGCAGCAGGATGCCGGCGCCACCCATGGTCTCGGGGATGGCGGCGGCGGCGAACGCCACCACTGGCAGCCCAGCAGCCATGGCCTCGAGAATGGGGACGCCGAAGCCCTCGTGCTCGCTCAGGCACACGAAGATCCCGGCAGCCCTGAACGCCGCCCGCAACTGCTGGGCCGAGACCTTGCCGAGCATCAGCATCCTGTCCGCCACACCCAACCGCTCGGCCTCCCGGTGAACCAGTCCCGCGTACTCGCCGTCGGAGATGTCGCCGACCAGGAGCAGGCGAGCGTCGCTGTCGAACTCCCTGGCGTAGACGGCGAACGCCCTCACCAGGTCGTGCTGGCACTTGTTGGCCACCACCCGGCCGACGAACAGCCAGTCGGTCGAGCCCCAGACGTCGGCGGCTCCAGTGGAGGCAAACTCGGAGAAGTCCGTGCGGACCGGGAGTACCTCGGGTCGCCGGAAACCGACCGCCAGCATCTCCCGGCGGTTGAAGTTGGACACGGCCACACCGAGGCGAGCCCGGCCAGCCAGGACGGCCAGCTGCTCACGGCCCAGCCGGACCCAGTCTCGGACAGCTCGATCCTGGAAGTAGTGCTCGGGCGTGATGTTGTGGTAGACGGCCACGATGTCGTTCGGCAGGCCGATCACCTGGTCAAAGGCAGCATGGCCCATGGAGTGATGGACAAGGAGCAGGTGGTCGTCCGATCCCCCGTACCCGTGGATCGGGTGGATGCCTGGGGCCAAGCCGGGCGCGACGTGCTCAGCGAACACGTCGGAGGCCATTCCCATGCCCCGTAGATGCTCCTGGAGGCCCAGCATCTGCTGGGTGATGGCGTCACCCTGAGAGGTCCCGGAGTGAAACTGGTGGACGGCTCGGTAGCGGCTGTTCACTTGGTGGCCGCGATCGCGTAGTCCTGGTAACCGAACACGCTGTGGAGGAGTCCCTCGACCGCCTTACCCAGCTTGTCCTCTGGGAGCTCGCCGACGACCTCGAGCATGGGGTGTGGCGACCGCTCCTCCAGCTGCACCAGGGAGAAGCCCACCTGCTCGCATATGAAGCGCAGAGTCTCGGGGTGCACGGGGCGCACATGCGAGGTATCGGCATAGAAGTGGTTACCCAGGGCAAACGAGCTGCGGGGATTGATCGTCTCCATGACGAGCACCCCCTCCGGCTGAAGCTTGTGCCACGAGAGGCGGACCAGGTGCTCCAGCTCCGAGGTCAGCAGGTGCTCCACCACCTGAGCGCAGAAGATGCCCTTCAACGAGCCATCGTCCATACGCCCCAGAGCATGGATTGCGTCTTCCTGGACCACCGGGAGCCCCTTGGCCACGCACACCCTGACCATGTCCTCATCCAGGTCCACGCCCAGCACCGCGTGACCTGCGTCTCTCAGCAGCTCGAGCATCTCCCCGCGCCCGCAGCCGACGTCGAGGACTGCTCCGGGAACGCCCGCTGGCGGGAAGAGGCTCAGATAGCGTAGCTGGGTCTCCCGAAGCTGGTCCCCCGAGCCGCGGAAGCGGTCTTCGAACGCCACATAGTCGATGTCGGCTCCGGCCACTGAGTCCCCGCCCAGACGATCGAGCACCGCGGTCAGATCCTGGCGCAGAGAATGCACCTCCTCGCTGGTGGCCGACTCGGCCGCGAACCGTTCGAGACGCCTGCGTAGCTCACTCACCCGCTCCAGGGAGGACACGAACTGCAGCCTCACGGTGGCGTTCAGTCTGCGAAGGTCCGCCATCTCGGCGTCCGAGCGCCGTAGCTCGTGCTGGATGCTGGACAACAGGTCCACGGCATTGGCGTCATAGTCGCGCTGGATCTCGAGGCGGGGCTCGACATACCACATGATCAGCTTGCGAATTACTCGCTTGACCAGCCAGGCGACCTGTCCGCGGGCCCCAGGCCGCCTGACCAGGGGCGGCGGGCGCATCTGGCCTCTCAGCTCGCTCAGGACATTGAGGAGGCGCTGCCTGGCTTCGGGGTCCGACTCCGCCAGTAGTAACGACCGGGCCGAGGGCCCGTCCATGGGAGCCTGGCTGGAGCTGCTGGAGCCGATCGACTCCAGCAGCTGGTCGACCCGCGCCACCAGGTCGGCGGCAGATATGACCCGTCCGTCTACGTCGAGCAATGGTAACTCCTTGCCATCTGAGTCAAGCGGCTGCCTGTACGTAGTACATGAAGCTGTGCCACTCGGTCACCCATTCGTCGGCACCGAGCAGCGCAGCTCCATGACCGGACAGCAGGGCCTCCACCTCGGGCCGGGGTATGCCGTTCATGGCGAAGGGCGGCGCCTCGAACGGCGTGTCGCTGATGAGGTCGCCGAAGTTGCCGCCTGAGTAGCCACCTACCGGGGCGCTGGTCGTCGAGTCGCTTGGCCCTTCCCCGACCACGTCGATCGTCACGCACGCGCCGGCGGTGGAGGCGCCGAACCATGCCACTGCCTCCTGTACCACGTCGGCCTGGAGGACATAGCGGCCGGCGACTGGCGGGGCGTGAGCCACCAACCGCACTCGAGCAGTCTCGCCTGGTGGTAGCCGGCCCGGCAGGCGCGCTCGGCCGTCGTCGTGAGCCAGGACCTTGGCGGTCCCCGGTTCGATCCAATGGTTGCCGATACTCAAGCAGTTGAGAAGGGTCTGGGTCCAGGCCTCTTGGCTGCGATTCGTCACCTGCACGTCCAGCTCGAGCTCCTGGCCCGGTGCGGCCTGCGTGGGGGGATCGACGACCGAGATGTCAGCCTGGCGAGCCGTCTCGGGAACCGGCGTATCGCTGCGATCCGCCGGTAGGTAGTGTTCGGACAGGTGGGAGGGCAGCTGGAAGATGACGGCACCGGCCGGTTTCACGACTCGGAGGAACTCCCGCAGGTAGCCCTCAGCCGCCGGGGGCGGCAGGTGTTGAAGGGTTATGTGGCTGAACACCAGGCTGGCCGAGTGGCTGGGGAGGAAGGCCAGGTCTGGCTGGCGATTGAGGACATACTCGACTCGGTCTCCGTGCTGGTTGAGCCGCTGGGCCAGGGCCACCATGGTCGGGGAGATGTCCACGCCGACCACTCGTTCGAACCGACGCCCGAGCGGCTGGGTGAGCCGGCCGACACCGCTGCCGAAGTCAACCGCCAGGGCGTGATCGGGGAGAGCACCGCCGAGCTCCGACCAGCGGGCGACGGCCTTGGCCACCTCGTCCTCGCCCGTGGCCATGAAGGCCTCGACATCCCACCGGCGACCGCGCTTGTCCGGCTCGCTCAGGACGGCCCAGAGGGGATCCGCCCGCGCCTGCGCCTCCCAAACGGATTGGACCCCGTCGAGAGCGCTCCCATGGTGAGCCTGGTTCGGCGCTTTCTTGGGCGTCTTGGCCAGCAGGGTGTCGCTAAGCCGCTTCAGGTATGCCTTCACGCTCCTGCTTCCCTCGGTTGATCGTCGGGCGGGACTGGTTGAAGCACTAGGGCGTGCTCGCCGTCCTCGGGCCACCGGGCGCTCCACAGTAACCGGTTACCGCCTCGAGAAAGTGCCGGTAGCGCTGGATGATGGTCGGCCATCGGAAGTTGGCCTGGACGTATCGCCGACCCTGCTCCCCCAGAACCCTGCGCAGCTCGGCGTCGGCCACCAGGCGGTCCACTGCTGCTTCGAAGGTGGCATAGCCGTCGAACCACAGGCCGCCGCCCGATGCCCGGCAGTGCTCGACGGTGGCCGGGCAGGCGGCATTGACCAGGACCGGCCGCTGTTGGCTCCAAGCCTCCATGATCACCACGGAGAAGGATTCGTTGGCCGACGGCGAGACCAGGGCGGTGGCTTGGCTGAGGACTGACCACTTGGCGGCGTCGTCCATCGGGCCGGTCAGCACCACGTCCGGGTACGCCGGCGGCCGGGCGGCGATGGGGCCGACCAGCACCAGGACGAGAGGACTCGGGCGGCGCTGCTTGTAGGCGGCGAAGAACTCGACCAGCAGGCGTGAGCCCTTGAGGTCGTCCACTCGGCCCAGGCAGCACAGGTACGGACGGTCGCCCAGGCCCAGCAGGTCGGCGGGCGCCTGGGCGCCGGCAGGCCGCTCGTCC
The DNA here is from genome assembly GCA_039583615.1 of Acidimicrobiales bacterium. Lineage (GTDB taxonomy): Bacteria > Actinomycetota > Acidimicrobiia > Acidimicrobiales > QHCF01 > QHCF01. The sequence continues at coordinate 23,774 of JAVKSQ010000029.1, read as the reverse complement.
AACCCCAGACCGATGACGGCCTGGCGCCGCTCAGCCACCGGGAAGAAGCGTTGGACCAGCTGGCGCTCGCTCACCGTGTGGTACGCCAAGCCGGCCGCGGCGGCAAAGGTGGAGCGGTAGACGGGGAGCATCAGGGCGGGTTCGTCATGAGCCGCCGGGTGAAGCACGGCCCGGTCCGAGACCGACCCAATGGTCCGCACGGTGGGGTAGTACAGGTAGGGGTAGAACACGATGGCGTCCGCATCACTGGCCAGGACTGCCTCCACCAGGTCCGGGCATACCGGGCCCTGGAGGTCGACCCAGTGCTCGGCGTCGATCTCCGAGACGACACGAGGAATGGCCAGGACCCGGTCCGAAAAGGCAAAGAAGCTGGGATGTCGACCGGCGAGCGAGCGATACCTGTGAACGAGCACCCCATGATCCAGCGAATCACCCGGCGAGTCTTCGTCTTTCCAGGTGAGCAGGTCGCGGGCGCAGGTGGTGAACACCTCTACCGACCAGCCCAGCTGTGACACCAGTCGCTCGGCCAGCATCCGGGCCCCTCCCTCGGCCCCGCCGATGACGTCAGGACCGTAGCGGGGCACGACGTAGGCGACCTTCATCCCCTGTCCGCCGGGGCAGCCGTGGCAACGGGCGGACCAGCGGGGCCAAGCGGGTCAGGACACAGGCGGCGACCGCCACCGGGGAGAAATCGGCCCAGGGCCTCCACCAGTCGACTCCGGGTCCGCTCCGGGGAGAAGTGAAGGAGTCGCCGCTGGCCGGCGCCTATCAGGGCGGACCGCACGGAGGCGTCGTTGATGACCCGGTCGATGGCCGCCGCCATCACCAGAGGACCCTTGCTGTCCACCAAGATGCCGGCCGAGCCCAGCGTCTCGGGCACGGCCGCCGCCTGGTAGGCCACTACCGGTATCCCCTGGTGCATGGCCTCCAGCAATGGGACGCAGAAGCCCTCGTGCTCCGAGCAGCTGACCAGTGCGTCGGCGCTGCGGTAGTAGGCCGCCAATTGTCCCTGCGTCACTCCTTCGGCCAGGTTCACCGCCCCAGCCAGGCCAAGGTCGTCCAGGTAGTGGCGCAGGGCAGAGAGGTACAGCGGCGACTGGGTCCGGCCGACCAGGTGCAAACGGGCCGCTGGGTCGTAGAGCCGCCGGTAGGCGAGCAGTGCCTTGACCAGGTCGTGCTGGGCCTTGTTGGGAGAGATCCGGCCCACGAACAGCAGGTCCGACCCACCTGCCGCCTTGGCCCTGGTCAGGCGGTCCAGGGCCTCTTGGTCCACCCTGGCGTCAAAGGCATCCAGATCGACCAGGATGGGCACGACGGTGGTCTCCCCGTACCCCAGGGTTACCAGCTCGGCCTGATTGAAGGCCGAGTCAGCCAGGGCCAGGACCGCCCGGTCGGCCAGCCGGGCCACCTGGGACCTTCCCCATACCTGGTCGGAGGCGGCTCGGGGGTCCCATCTCTTGAAGAAATGCGCCGGGGTCAGGTTGTGGTAGTCGATCACCAGCGGCTCGGGCCGGGCATAGAGAAAGTCAGCCAGGTACGAGGCGGCCGCCAGGTGGTACAAGGCCACGTCGCCGGGTGCCCGGTGCTTGGGGTAGTCACTGAAGTGGTGGGCCTCGGTGGGGGCCAGGCCCAGATCGATGCTCTCGACGTAGATGTCCGAGTCCAGACCGAAGCTCCTGACCAGCCGGCGGATCTCCAGGACATGGCCCCCGGTGGCATCCCCCTCCAGCAGGGCCGGCACGAACTGGTGTATCCCGCCCACGGCTCAGCAATGGCTGGCAGGGCTTCGAGCCGCGCTGCGATGATCAACGCCGCCAGGATCCACCGGCTGGTGGCTCACCAGCCTCTGGTCCTCGGGCCGCCCGACCGCGGCCTCCACGGCGGCCGCAAAGCGGGCCTTGGTGACCTCCAGGCGGAAGTCGGCCAGGCGGGCCTGGCCGGCGGCCACCAGGGCCTGGCGCAGGTCAGCGTCAGCAATCAACCGGTGAACCGCGGCTGCCATTCGTACCGGGTCCCTGGTTCCCAGGACCAGGCCGGCACCGCCCACCGTCTCGGGCACCGCCGCCGCCCCGTAGGCCACGATCGGCAGGTCATGGTACATGGCCTCGACCAAGGGGATGCAGAAGCCCTCGTGGTCGGAGCAGCATACGAACACGTCGGCCGCCTGGTAATAGGCGGTCAGCTGCTCCGGCGTCACCGACCCGGTGAGGTGGACGGCGCCCTCCAGGCCCAGGGCGGCGGCAAAGCCCAGCAGCGCATCCCGGTAGGCAGCGGAGAACGACGAGCCCACCAGGTAGAGCTGAGCCGCCCGGTCGTAGGCCCGCCGGTAGGCGAGCAGGACCTTGACCAGGTCGTGCTGGGCCTTGTTGGGAGAGATTCGGCCAACGAACAGCAGGGCCGCTCCGCCCCCGGCTCTGGCGTCCTCGACGTGATGGGCGGTCTGCCTGTCCACCTCGTGGTCGAAGGCTCGCAGGTCGATCAGCGGAGGGACCACCGTGACCCAGCGGTAGCCGATCGCCCTCAGCTCCTCCCGATTGAAGCGGGACACGGCGATGGCGGCGGGCACTCCGGGAGCCAGCAGGTGTAGTTGGCGGCGGCCGTTGGTCACCGACTCCCCCACCAGGGGGTCCCACCCCTCGAGCAGGCACGCCGGGGTGATGTTGTGGTAGTTGAGGAGCTTGGGCTCTTGGCGCTCGGCGAGGAAGCCGGCGATCGGGCTGCCGATGGAGCTCTGATAGAGCAACCAGGTGTCGGGACGGTACGGACGGCGCCGGTAGCGGGCGTAGGGCTGAGCGCGTCCCTCCAGCTCGGGCTTGATCTCGTCGGCGAAGATCTCGGACTCGAAGCCGATCTCCCCCAGCAGGGACTGAACGGCAAGGGTGTGGGAGCCGATGGCATCCCGGGGAGCCAGCGAGGGGACGAACTGGTGGATGGCCCGGACGGCGGGCCGAACCGCGTGGTGGCCGTTACCTGTGGGGCTCACTTGTCGGTGGGGCTCACTTGTCGGTGGGCTCACTTGTCGGTGGGCTCATTTGTCGGTGGGCTCATTTGTCGGTGGGCTCACTGACCGCCACGGACACCGACTACCGTGAAGCTGGCCGGCCCGAACAGAGCCTGGTCGATGCGAGCCAGGTTGGCATTGAGGGTGCTGACGCCCGGATCGGCGCCCGGTACCAGCGCCAACCCTGCCTCGCGCCTTCCGTGGCGAGCCTCGATCTGGCTGAATCCCCGCCGGGCCAGCAGGTGGCACCATGTCTCGGGATGCAGGGGCCGGCCGGGAGCCAGGTCGGTCTCTATGACCGGCGCCGAGTGGGCCCACCGATTGGGCGAGGTGCCCACCACCATCACCACCCCGCCGGGCGCCAGCCGGGTAGCAGCCAGATCGGCCAGGGCCCTCTGCTCGCGTACCGGGAGATGATCCACGCAACCGGACAGGACCAGGCCCGCCAGCGAGCCCTCACCGACCGACCGCAGGTGCTCCAATGGGTCCTCCCGGCGGACATCGAGCCCCAGGGCCGAGGGAAGATCGAGCAGGTGGGCCCTCGGCTCGACCCCGTAGGCGTCGACGCCGTCATCCACCAGTGCCGCCACCAAGCCGCCACCGGCGCACTCAGTGTGCAGGACCCGGCCCCCAGCCCCCGCCAGGCGGAGGCGGACCAGGCTGGCCCACTCCCCCACCTCGGCACCGGGCTCAGGCGGCGACGTTCCCGCCCCAGCCGGCACCGGCTCCAGGGCCATGACCAATTCCGCCGGTGGCAGCCGGTCCTCCTCCACGAGGGGGTGCGGGCGGCGGGAACGGGCCTCCTCCTCCAGCTCTCCCAGGCGCTCGTCGAACATGTGGAGGACTCTCATGGTGGCTGAGGTGAACCGGACCACCTGCTGGACCACGTAGTTGAGGTACCAGGCCATCAGCTGGCGCAGGACACGCTTGACCAGGCTGACGCCCGCCATGTTGGAGCGCAGGGGGACGTCGATGTCGACATAGGCGGCCCGGTCGGCCAGGCTGAGGGCCTGCTCGAAGTGGCCCTCCTTGGCCCCTTCCGGGGCGAAGCGGGAGAACAGCAGGTCGAGGCGGCGCTCGAAGCTGGGGGGGAACTCGCCCGCCGCCCGCCGCCGCCGCACCTCCTGGTCGATCTCGGCCATGATCCCAGCCAAGAAGCTCGACCCGCCCGACTCGGGGAGCTCGGTTGGAGCCGCCCCCGCGGCGGCCGGGGGGCGGGGAGAGCCTGGCTGCGCCTCCCGGGGATCCGAGGGACCGGGGACGCCGCCCGGGTCGACGGCTGTCAACCGGCCGCCCGCTCGTCACCCGATGTCCGGCGGACGTCGATCTGCAGGGGCAGGGCCACCAGGCCCACCGTGCGCGCCGGGTTCATCACCTCGAAGCGGTCCTGGTTCTCCCGCCAGTCGTACACGGGGCCATCGGCATGGCGATGGACGCCGATGATGAGGTCATAGCTGCCGTCCAGGAGGGGAATCCTCTCGAAGCAGAATGCCACCTGGCCGGTGCCGTCGATCACCCCCAACGGCATCTCCAGCGTCTCGGTGTTGGCACCGAAGACCAGCTCGCCCCGCACATCGTGGACGGCGATGCCGAACACCACGTCGTCCACCGGCTCGGTCGCCTCGTAGCCGACTCGCACGGTGAGGGGCTCATTGGGCAACAGGTACGGTCGGCTGCCGGCGCCAGGATGCTCGATGCGCACGTCGGTGATGCGCACCGCCGCAGGGGTCGGTGCCGGCTCGACACCTGGCAGCGACACCACGTCGGCAACGTCTTGGTCGCCAGGCCTGGGTTCGGTGGAAGCAGATACGCCAGAGAGGCCGTCGGATGCCGTCTCCTCGGAGAGGTCCTCCCCCATCGCCTGGAGGTGCTCCCGGTAGGCCCGGATGGCCTCGCCGGGGGGACCTTCAGCCACCAGGTTCCCCTGGTGCAGCACGTAGACCCGCTTGCAGATCTGTCGCACCAGGTCCGGGGAATGGGAGACGAACACGATGGTGCGGCCCTCGTCCTGGAACAGTCTCACCCGGTCGATGCACTTGCGCTGGAAGTTCTCGTCCCCAACGGCGAGGACCTCGTCGACCAGGAGGATGTCAGGCTCCATGTTCACCGCCACGGCGAAGCCCAAGCGGGTGTACATGCCCGAGGAGTAGTACTTGACCTGGTTGTCGATGAAGTGCTCGAGCTCGGCGAAGGCGACGATGGCGTCGAAACGCTTGTCGATCTCCCGCCTGGCCATGCCCAGCAGCGAGGCGTTCAGGTAGATGTTGTCCCGGCCGCTCAGCTCGGGGTGGAACCCCGATCCCAGCTCCAGCATGGCCGCCAGCTGGCCCCGTACCACGATGCGGCCGCTGGTCGGCTTGAGGATGTCGGCCATGCAGTTGAGCAGGGTCGACTTGCCCGAGCCGTTGTGTCCCAGGAGGCCGACGGTCTCGCCCTCCCTGACCTCCATGGCGATGTCCCGCAGGGCCCAGAACTCTTCGTAGGGAGTGTGCCCGAAATGGATGGCCCGCTCTTTGAGCGACGTGTACTTCTCGCGGTAAAGACGGAACCGCTTGGATACCTGGTCCACCTCGATGACCGGGGACAACTGGCTCACAGCTCCTCGGCGAAGTTGCCCTCTAGCCGGCCGAAGACGGCCAGTGCCCCGATGAACAAGGTGGCTGACACCACGATGACCCCGAGCAACAGGGCCAGGTACCACTCCGGCCCGTAGGTCGGCAGGATGTGCACGACGTTCGTGTGACCATGGACCGTGCTGATCGGGCTCACCTTGGCGTAGAGAGCGCGCTGGAAGGTGAGCACCACTGGCGTCACCGGGTTGAGGAAGTAGATCCAGAGCAGATGATGCTGGCTCAGGCGGGTGGCAATCAGCTGGTACGGATAGACGATCGGATTGGCCCAGAACCACGCCACCATCACCAGCTCGATGAGGTGTTGGACGTCTCGCAGGTAGACGTTCACGGCCGAGAGGAAGACGCCGAGGGCGGCTGCCAGGACCACGATCGCCACCAGGGCGAGCGCCACCAAGGGCAGGTAGGTCACGGCGGGCGCCACGTGGAAGGCGATGAGGGATATGACCAGCACGACGCCCTGTAGGAACAGGAAGACCAGCGCGGCGCCCACTGAGGCGAGCGCCAGTATCTCCCGCGGAAATGGGACCTTCTTGACGATGCTGGCATTGCCCACCACCGCGGTGGTGGCCGAGGAGACCGCCGTCTGGAACATGTTCCAGACCAGGAGGCCGCAGAGTAGATAGATGGCAAACAGGGGGATACCGCTGCCCAGCACTATCTGGAAGACAAAGTAGTAGACCCCCAGGTACATGGCGGGGTTGAGCATCGACCACATGAAGCCGAGGACGCTGTTCTTGTACTTGACCTTCAGCTCCTTGCGGACCAGACCGGCCACCAGCTCGCGGTAGAGCCAGATGTCGAGTGTCCGCCGCCAGACGCTGGCGTCAGGAGTGATGACCCGCATGGGCGGCGTCTTGTGCGACCGCGGCTCGGCTCGACCTCCCCGCTCCGGCAGGGATGACGCGGTCGCCCCCGGCCCCCCGGCGGCGGGGGCGGGCTCGCGGCCGCTCAGCATGTCATCTCCTGGCCTGTTCGCACGCCGCAGCCATGCTAGCCCTGACCGGGCGGCGCCCATGGGTGGCGCGCCGGACGGCCGGGAGGCGACGCGTCAGTTGTTGTCGATGCGGGCCGCCACGGAGCGGTCGATCACCCGGTCGATGAAGCCGTACTCGCGGGCTTCCTCGGCCGTGAACCACCGGTCGCGGTCCGAGTCGGTCTCGATCCGCTCCACCGGCTGGCCGGTATGGAAGGCGATCCGCTCGGCCATCATCCGCTTGAGGTACACGATCTGCTCCGCCTGGATGGCAATGTCCGAGGCCATGCCCTGCATCTGACCCGACGGCTGGTGCATGAGGATGCGGGAGTGCGGGAGGGCATAGCGCTTGCCGGTGGCGCCGGCGCACAGGAGGAACTGGCCCATGGATGCGGCCAAGCCGACGCAGATGGTCCCTACGTCGCAGGTGACGTACTGCATGGTGTCGTAGATGGCCAACCCGTCGGTGACCGAGCCGCCTGGCGAGTTGATGTAGAGGGCGATGTCCCGGTCCCGGTCCTCGGCATCGAGCAGGAGCAGTTGGGCGCAGATCTGGTTGGCCGACGTCTCGTCGACCTGGGTGCCGAGGAACACTATGCGCTCTTTGAGCAGGCGCTGGAAGATGTCCTGGGAACGGTCGGTGCTGCCAGACTGGTTCGTCACGGAGGCGTTGATGGTCGGGAGGCTGTCCATTGGGCGAAGGCTAGCGGGCCCTGGAGCGCAGTTAGGCTGAGGCTGGCCCGGTTGGCGGGCGTGGCGGAACTGGCAGACGCGCCGGGTTTAGGTCCCGGTCCCCTCGGGGATGGGAGTTCGAGTCTCCCCGCCCGCACCAGGCCCTCTGACCTGCTCGTACGTCCCGCGGCGGCCTCGCCGGAGAGTGGCTCCGTACCTCATGCTAACGGATTGCTAACGGAGGCTCGAATGAAGGGCTCCTTCAAGAAGCGACAGACCTCGCCCGACCGGGTTCAGGAGATGATCCACCGCTTCGACTAGCACGGCCTGGCCTCGTTGGACCCTCAGTGGGCGGGTGGCCGTTCCCGCCGGATAACGACTGAAGACGTATCACTACGTTCGCCAGCGTCCGGGCATGCGAGCCTCGGGCGCGACCACAGGCGTGATCTCCACCCCGCGCTCGCCTAGCACGGTAATCAGGTCGGCCCACGCGCCGGCGGCTATTCCGTCGGCAGCGCAGCTTTGGCATGGTCCACAGAAGGGCTGATGCTCGTACTTAACGTGTATGAACGCGTCGTTGGGAGAGTCGGCGCGCACCAGGCTCCAGTGACCGCTACGTTCCTGCTCGGGTCGTCCGGCGACCACCTCCAGGCGGCACGGAAGCTCAGTTCTACCCTCGGCGCGGCGTATCACGAACCATCGGTCGAGGTACTCAACCGTGTCCGACCGGGGTTCGTGCTGGGCCAGCCAGCTGAGCGCGTCCGGATAGCTGCCCGGGCCCCAGAGCAACTGGGCAGGGAACCGCGTATTTTCATAGCGGACGTCGAACTCGAAGAGGTCGTCACCTGGTACGCCACGGACGAGTAGGACGGTTGCGTGGAGGAGCGAGCCGTAATCGCCCAGTGCCTGGGCCAGGCAGATCGATCCCGCACCATCCTCCTCCACGCCCAAAGCAAGAACCTCGCGCTGTATAGGGGCCGGATACAGGCGGCCACCGGCCGTCCTTGAACCCCAGAGCCGGTTGATGATCTCGGCCAGGTCGTGGATCTCGCGCGCCGAGGTGACTGGCGTCAACACGTGATGACCGTCAGGGTGGGCAATCCTGTTGCGCGCCCTTTGCAGCCATTGTTCGGACTGGCGGGCACGCTGCCCAGACAGCAAGTCGTGGCGGCGAGCCCAGCGCAGCAGCTGCCCGAAACCTCCCTGGAATTGCTCGCTCGGGGGCCAGTCTCCCAGACGAAGGTTCTCTTGTTTCAGCGTCTCCACCAACTGCCCCACGGCATTGGTTCTGACCAGTTGCTCGCTGCCGTCTCGGTCGATGACCGGGACCTCGTTGGCATAGAAGGCCAGGAATCGCTCGCGTAGCGCCAAGTCGGCAACGAGCGGGGCGAGATCCACCACGGCCGTAAACGCGTCGTAGCAGAGGATGCCGTGGCTGTGCAGGGTCCGCAGCCGTTCAAAGCTGGCCCGAGTCTCTCCAGGTACCGCCTCGACCAGCTCTGCCGAGGTGATTGTGTGTTGCTGATGCTCGGCGGCAGCTTCCGCCGTCAGCATGCCGGCCATGCTCAAGCCCAGCGGACTGAAGCGGCGCACGCCCTCGTCCGGCGCTTGAAGTTGGGCCAGCGGCACGATTTTCATGCGTCCCGCTCGCAGTCATTGACCTTGTTCACCCGCTGCTCCTTCCTCACCCGATGCTGCGGCTCGGCCCGTTGAGCGCCCGACCGAACCTACGTCAGCTCCTCCTCGACGCTGACGCCCCCTTCCTCCAGGGGCTCGACCACCCCATTGCGGAGCCGAACCCGGTCGTAGCCGACATCGTCCTTGGCGTGGGCCTGCACCGTCAGTTCCACAGCTAGGTCGCTCGACTGCTCGCGCAGCGACGACAGGGCCCGGTTGAGACCGAACAGGCCTCTGCTGTCGAGGCGGAGTCGCAAGGCCACGCGATGCACGGCGTCGATAGGGCCAACGGGAGGTCCTGCCGAAGACGAAAGACCCCCGCCTCCCGGCTCCGCAAGGCCGGCCTGAGCTAGCGGCCCTGGCACAGGGGACCTCCCCTGCCCGACGTCGGTGGCCCCCTTCAGGCGAGCGGCCAGGTCGGGGGTAAGGATCGCCGCCCCCGCCGACAGCTCGATCTCGCTGATCGGCAGCATCTCGGTCAGGCGGACCAGGCGGGGGTCACCGACGGTGGCCTCCCCGTCCTGCCTGACGCTGACCCCCGTCGCATAGCCGAGCCGGCCCTCCATCACCCCCCGAGCTACCGCGTCGGCCAGCACCGACCGGTCGGCCAGCTTGGTGAAGTCGAAATAGCTGAAGAACCAGTCCACCAGCTCCCCGAGGTCGGCCATCGGCCGCTCAGGCCCTAGCCCGGCCAGGCTTATGAGCTTGTCGATCGTGAGGCTGCGGAACACCCGGTGGGAGAGGGCCTCCATGACCCGCTCGTGAAGGGATCGCCCGGCCGCCAGCAGGGAGCGCAGGTCGACCTCCTCCAGCTCGTAGGGACCCGGGCCGCCCCTGGCCCTGACCGCCAGCACCACTCGCGCGTAGGCCCGCTCCAGGCTGGCAGCCAGGTCCCGGGCCGCGGTCGCCGCCTTGTCCTTGAGCTCGTCGGCCTGCTCGGCACCGAACCCGTGGCGGGCCCGGTTGGCCAGCAGCGACTTGGTGGCCAGCTCGAGCCGCGCCGCCGCCCGGGCCCGATCGAACTGGGCGGCGTCGGGAAGGACCACCCCGATGCCGTTGCGATAGGTGCGCCGGGAGCCTCCCGCCCCCTCGACGAAGGAGGCCAGGGGCTGGGTCTCCGGCGACCAGTCAGGGGCAAGGTAGGCAAGGGTGAAGGCCGGGACGCGGTCGGGGACCTGGCCCGGGCCATCGGGCCACACCGCCAGGTGGCGAGCACCACGAAGCCGCTCCTCCAAGGCGTCTCGCACCACCGCCAACACCTCCGAGCCGCTGAACTTGTTGGCCTCGTCCCGCACCAGCTTCGTCAGGTTGGGGGTGGGCTCGTAGCGGTAGCGCCGCCCGGTGTAGTGCAGGAACAGCTCCTCCTCCCGGAGGTCGTGCAGGGCAGCCACCACCACGTTGCGGTCCAGGCCAGGCACCAGCGTGGCCGCCACCAGGTCGTGCTCCAGCACGCCGCGCTCCTCCCCCTCCCGGGTGCCGAAGCTGTAGAGCATGATCGCAGTGGCCGCCCGGGACCCCACCCGGAGCTGGGCCAGGGCGGGCGAGTCGGTCCCGATGCGCCGGTCGACCGTGGCCGCCCCCGATCCGGCCGACACGATGTCACCGTCGAGGACCGACGTATAGCGCTCACGCTCGCCGACCTGGCTGAAGAAGGCACCCCGAGTGGCCTCGTCGGACAGGTCGACCTCGCCGGGACCGATGAGGGGGCTGGGCCGGCCCGAGAGCCACAGGGCGTGGGTGGCGCACGCCAGGAACTGCAGGGCGCCCCGGGTCCGCTGGTAGCTGGGCAGCGATCCCCAGCGGTGGTACATGAGATCGAGCAGGGCAGGGTGGAACGGGTAGGAGGCGATTATCCGCTCCTCCAGGCGACGGGCCTCGACGTCAGCTTCCCGGCGGGCGTCGTCGGTCTCGGCCTGGGCCTGGAGCTGGCGCCGCAGCAGGTCGGCGAAGGCGCCGGCCACGGCTCGGTGGACCTCGGGATCACCCAGGTCCTCGAAGAGGCGCCGTTGGACGACCCTTAGCACCTCGTCTCCGGAGACCGGTTCGCGCTTGGCGTCGATCCGGCTGACCAGGTGGTCGAGCTGGGTCAAAAGTCCCTCGGCGCCGACCGCCTCCCCCACGCTGGCCTGGAGGCTGTAGACCAGGGCCGCCCGGGGATGGCCGTTCACCGTCTCGGTCAGGGCCTGGAGGAACAGCATGGCCTGGCGCCCCATGGTCGAGTCGCCCCGGGCCACGGCCATCGCCTTCTCGACGTAGACCAGCACCTCGTCCATGAGCACCAGCACCGGTCCCTCCCCGAGGACGGCCCGGAGCGTGTCGCCCCCCGGAGCGGCCCCGGCCCGGTCGTGCTCGGCCACCAGGTTGTAGCGACCGAGCTGGGCCCCCAGCTCCCCCCAGAGGGTCCGGGTCTCGATACCCCCCGGTGATCTCTGACGAGAGAGAGGATCGAGCTCCTCGCCGGAGAGGACCGCCACCTGGACCGGTCCGGGGTCTGCCAGCGAGGCCAGCTCAGGTCCAGCCGCGGCCCGGGCTCGGGCCAGGTGCAAGAGCGTGACCAGGGTGTGGGTCTTTCCCCCGCCAAAGGGGGTCCGCAGCTGGATCACCCGGTCGCCGGGCCGGCCGGCCAGGGCGCCCAGGACGTCGGCCACCAGCCGGCGCAGGCCGTCGGTGAGATAGGTGGCGGCGAAGAACCGCTCCGGCCGGGCGTACACCTCGGGCACACCCTCTCCCCCCCGGAACACCTGGGCCAGGTTGACGGCGTAGGTCCCCATGTCCAGGGCACCGCCGGCGACATCGGGATGGGGTCGTGCCACCTCCGCCCAGGGGGCGATCCGGTAGGCGGGGCTGGTCATCGGGCCCCTCCTGCCGCCGCTCGGATGGCCCCTCGCAGGTCGTCTCGAAATCGACCCAGTCCCTCCTCACGCCGGCAGGCCACGTCCAGGTCCATGGCTTTCGCCACATCCTCTCCGTACTCCACCCCACCGGCCACCGGCTCCACCCCCGCCCGTCGGCAGGCCTGCCGCAGTGCCTCCTTGTACCGGTGGCGCTCCCACTTGTAAGGCGGGGCCTCGGCGGTGAAGTCCTCGCCCAGCACCCGAGGAAGCGCCGTGGGGTCGGACAGGTACCACACCTCCACATGCGGATCGGGGACGGCGAGGACCAGCCGACCCGGGTAGGCGGTGATAAGCGGGACCAGGAGGGCCCGGTGCCCGTCGTCCTCGGCGAACAGGCCCACCGTGATCAGCGGAAGTCTCCCCGCACCATCCGCTGGGCAAAGGTGGAGGCCAACGGTGGGGCGAAGTCGTCGGCCAGTCCCTCGGCGATGGCACTGGAGGGGTCGAGATCGTCGAGGGTCTCGAACAGGGTCTCCCGCCCGTGGCGGGAGCAGCGGACGATCCGGGCTGGCGACTGGCCCAGGAAGTACTCCGGCAGCAGCGGTGAGTGGGTGTTCACCAGGTACTGCGTCGTGCCGCGCTCGGAGGCGTTCAACAGGACCCGGCCCACCATGGAGAGGCGGTCGGGGTGGACGCCGTTCTCGGGCTCCTCGTAGCCCACCACCGACAGAGGCTCCAGGGGGTTGGTGACGGCCAGCAGGCCGAGAAGGCGCAGCGTGCCCTCCGAGGCCACCCGGGAGGACACGGCGACCCCACCCTCGTCCACCTCCAGGTGGATGAGGCCGGCCCGGTCGTGCTCCACCCTGATGGCGGTGACGCTGGGCACGATCTGGCCGAGGGCTCGCTCGAAGGAGCCCAGCTGCCTGGGCCGGCGGGCCCGGACCGTGTTGTAGAAGGCGGCCAGGTCGCTGCCGTCAGGTGGGAGGACGGTCACCTCCCGCAGCGGCGTCTCCCTGCGCATGGCCGACGGTTCCAGGTAGTAGGTCCGCCAGCGGGACAGCTCCTCGCCCAAGGCGCAGACGTGGGGGTAGTGGGGCGGGTAGAGCCGCTTGGAGGCGATCGGGCGGTCCTGGCCGATCTCCTCGTAGAGGGGACGGCCCTGTCCCTCCCGGCGAAGGCGAATGCGGCGCTCGGTCGTCTCCCTCCAGATGAACGGGTGCCTCCTGTCATCCACCGTCCCGTCGGCCTTGAGCGCCTCCAGCCGCTCGTCCATCACCCGGAGATGGCCCGACTCGGTCAGGATCTCCACCGTGATCCGGTAGCGGAGCAGCGGGTTGATGACGACCGGCCGACCCTTGCCGTCGCTCAGGCCCTCCCTGGCCTTGGCCACCTCGGCCCGGACGCGGTGGCGGACCTCCTCCGAGAGCTTGACGTCGGCCTCCATGGTGAAGCTGGCCCTTCCCCTGGCCATGAGCTCGCTCACACCGCCGTCGGGGAACGTAAACGCCTCCAGCGGGGTCCCCCGATGGCCTGCGAAGGCATCCTCCAGGTTCTGGCTCGTCACCATCCGCGCCAGCAGGTCGACCGCGTCCAGCAGGTTGCTCTTGCCGGCAGCGTTGGGGCCAAATAGGAGCGTCAGCGGGGCAAGCTCCACTCCCACATCCACCAGGCTCTTGTAGCCCTTGACCCGCAGGTGGCGGATCACGAGAACAGGCTCTCGTCGACCAGGTGGCGCCAGGAGCCCAGCAGGCGCTCGGCCGCCGCCGCCTCGGGCGCCTTGGTGTCCCCGTTGGCCGACCGTAGCGCCTTGCCGGCCAGGGCCTGGACCACCGTGCGAAGCAGCCCGGCGTCGGGCCGGGCCTCAAGCAGGTAGTCGCGCAGCTCGCTGGTGCGGTGCTCGGCCCGCCAGAGAAGGCCGTGGGCCACGTCGACCAGTTGTCCCAGGGCCGACCCGTCCCCGTCGGGCAGGCCGAGGCGAGGATCCCGGCCCCGGGCCTCGAAGTCGCGCAGCGCCACCGTGGACTTTTCCTTGGCCACCAGCGGGTTGTGGCCGGTGGTGAGCCCGTGGGCGCCGTCCAGCTCGACCCCCGTCATGTAGGCCAGGTTGTTGGCCTCGGCGAAGGGGACGGCCGCGTAGCCGTAGCTGAACTGGGCGGCCACGTACCAGCGGGTGGCGGCGTCGGCCCCGGCCAGGCCGCCGAAGATGGCGTCGAGCACCCGGTTCTGCACGATGGCGAGGAAGCGCTCGGCGGCCAGCGCCTCCCCGTTGTCGGCCTCCACCCGCTGGTAGCGGGTAAAGGGCCGCAGGCCGGCCCCGACGGTGGCGATCACCAGGTCCGAGCCGGTGATCCCCGCCTTGGACAGGCGGGCCAGGCGCTCGGCCACGATGCCGTCCAGCTCGCCCAGCACGTCAGCCTCGGTGCCCACGCCTGCCGAGGAGGTCCGCTTGCGGGCCACCAGGAAGATGGACGAGGCGAGGCTGGCCGTTCCCTGGCCGACCGAGCGCTGGGGCATCTCGGTGTCGAGCGGCCAGGCCTCGGTGATGGTGAATCCCGCGGTCCGCAGGGCGTCCACCAGGGAGGACCAGCCCAGGGTGGTCTTGTGGGCGTAGATGCAGACCAGGGGGGCGTCCGCCTTGAGCACCCGGTGGGCCTCGGCGAAGGCGGCCGCCATCATCTGCTGGTAAAAGGCTCGAGCCGCCTCCTTGTGGCCGCCGTGGCGGTAGGCAGCGGCGACTGCCTCGTTGCGCTTGGGCGTCAGCTCGCCGCCGAGATCGTCGGGGTAGAGGAACCCGACCGAGCGCTTGAGCCAGACGTAGAAGTAGTCGGACAGGTCGGCGTAGGAGATGTTGTCGTAGTACGGCGGGTCGGTGACCACCGCGTCCTGCGAGGCATCGGGGAGCGGGAGGCTGGTGGCCGAGGTGCGCAGGACGGTGGCGGCGGGATTAGCGACCAGGGTGTCGACCACATCACCGACGTTGTCTACATACTCCGCAATGTCGCCGAGAGATCCGCCGAACGGGCTTACCTCTGCGAAATCCCACACCATGGGGAGCGCCTGACGGGCAAAGGTGTTTGCTGTCGACTCTCGACTGTTGTCCCAATGGCACAGCGTTGAGCAACGATCCGCTACTCGGTCGAGCGCGAGCGCTAGGCAAGTCGCCACCGCGGCCGCCCGGTCCTGCTCCATGCCGTCCGCCACCATCTCGTCGTGAACCGCCCGCACGCCATAGGCCAGGGTGCAAAGGGTCAGCAGCTGGCGTGGTGTGAACAGGTCCCGGAACCGGGTGAGGCCGTATTGCGGTGTCCAGAAGTTCTTGGTGTCCTCCGTCGGCAGTGGGTCGTCCGGCGGGTCGATGTCCAGCTTGGCCAACCGCCGCTCGCACTCGGCGTCGTCGGGCAGCGGGTACGAGCCGGCGGGCAGGTAGTCCCGGCCCCTACCCGAGGCCTTGAGGACCACGGCAGCCAGGGGGGCGGTGCCCATCCGGGCGGCCTTGCCCTCGGCCTTCACGTAGGCGGCGCTGACCGTGGCGCCGCAGATTGGGCAGGTGGCCTGGCCCCGGCTGGAGCCGGCGGCCGGGTCGAAGCCAAGGCCGGCCGGCGAGTCGGCCTGGGCCACCTGGTAGCGCACCTCCAGGGCGTCCCGGTCGGCGACGGTGCGCAGGGCGACGCAGCGGCCCTTCTTGCGGGCCAGCCAGGTCTGGCGCACCAACGGGACTGGATGGGGCCCCAGGGCGGGGTTGGGGCAGGGCACCGTCCGGGTCCAGAGATAGGCCAGCGGCCGCCGGCCCTCCGCTGAAGCTTCGCCGTCGAAGCGTTGCTGCCCGTCGCCCGGTCCGACGGGAGGGTAGAGGTCGCCCAGCTGCTCCCAGGCCCGGTCGACCCATACCTTTCCCCACCGCCGGACGTCGTTGGCCAGTCCAGGGAAGCGCTGGGGGTACTCCAGCATGGCGCGCTCGATCAGATGGGCCACCGGGTTGAGCTCCACCGCGGTGGCCTGGCAGCCCAGCCGGGCCGCCTCCAGCGGTATGGCCCCCCCGCCGGCGAACAGGTCGACCACCCTCGGCGCCGCTCCCCCGTGGGCGGCCAAGACCTCCTCCCGGGCCCGGTCGATGGCCGCCTGCGGACCGCCCCACCGGCAAAGGGCATCGAAGAAGGCCGCCTCCTCCTCGGGCGTGCGATCGCGCCCAGCCGCCGGCACCAGCGCCCCGTAGACGGCGGCTCTGGCCGCGGCCAGAGGCCGGCGGGCCCACCACAGGTGCAGCTTGCGGGGATGGTTGGCGGCGTGGCCGATCTTCTCCCGCTGGGCCACCACGTTGATGGCCGCGATAGGCAGGAAATCCTCGATCAACCGGCGGTCGCTCACCGGCACAGCTCCTCCTGGATGGCGTCGATGTGGAAGCTGCCCCAGCAAGCGCCCTGCAGCTCGTGGCCGCGATCCCGCCAGCCAGCGTTGACGACCTTGAGGCCCTTGGCCTGGACATGCTCCACCGCTGGGATGTAGTCAGCGTCGCTGGTGACCAAAACGGCCAGGTCGTAAGCCCCCTGCCAGGCCAGGGACAGCAGGTCGGTGACCACCGCGGCATCCACTCCCTTCTCGGGACGCCCCATGTACTCTTCACCGCAGTTCGGGCAGTGCCGGGTCGTCGTGCCGCACTGGCGGCAGTGGATGTCCTTCCTACGGGCCCGCCGGTCCCGGATCTTCACATCGAAGCTGGGACGATGGTCGAGCCAATTGGTCAGCCAGCCACGGAGCCTGGCCTCGCCGAGGGGATCGACCGAGGCGTGGACTATGGTCTCCTCCAGGCTCAGCTCGGTCTCCACGCCAGCCGCTTGCAGGACGACCCTTGCCTGCCCGAGTAACGCTGGCGGTAGCCGCTGCCAGTCGCAACGATCTTGGTGACTCAAGCGGTTCCACGCCAGCTGGAAGTTCCAGAAGTCGATGAAAATGCGGGCTCGCAGCACTCAGCCTCTTCTCTCGTAAGTCCCCGGACGCGATGCGGGGAGCCGCCGAACGGCCCCCCGGGGACTGAATGTGTAGCCAGTACAGCGACTACAGGAAGCTGATAGCTCCAGCTTAGAGGCTTGCAGCCGCGTGTCAAGAGAATTGCTTACACATGGGCGGCTAGATGAGGCGATCACCTCGTCGCCTCCTCGATGCTCGAGCCCGGCACCCGGTAGCCGGTGACCTGGGCGATCTCCACCACTCCCTGCAGGCGTCCCCAAGGGTCCTGGACGGTGACCAGGCGTTCCTCGTCGGTGCCTGCGCCGTAGACCACGTAGAGCCAGTAGCCGTCCCGGAAGCGCTGGGCTGCGTACCACTCGGTCCGGTACAGGCCCACGTCCCCGGAGGAGGCCGACCGGCCCTTCACCTCTATGCGCCGGAGGTCCACCTCACCGCTGGCGGGGTCCACCGCCACCGAGCGGATGTCG
Organism: Acidimicrobiales bacterium; assembly: GCA_039583615.1. Classification (GTDB taxonomy): domain Bacteria; phylum Actinomycetota; class Acidimicrobiia; order Acidimicrobiales; family QHCF01; genus QHCF01. The sequence goes on along the minus strand of JAVKSQ010000029.1, from coordinate 6,552 downwards.
AAGCCCGAGCCGTCCCGGGCCGACGACACGTCGGTCGGCTCCCGCCCCTGGGCCCGCTCGTAGGCCATGACGTGGGCCATGGCCGCCTGCTCCACCGCCGGGTCCGGCCGCAGGGTACGTAGCTCCGGATCCTCCGGGCGATGCGGCGGCCCCACAAAGGCCGAGCCCAGGTAGGTGACCGGGCCGCCCCGGACCACGCCCAGCCGGGCGAAGCCGTCGAGCTTGGCCTGGCGGCGTCGCTCCAGCTCGGCGATGCGCCGTTCCATGTCGTCGCGCAGCAGGCGGTACTGCTCCTCGCCACGGTGCATGCGCTCGTCGTAGTCGCCCCAGCGCCGCTCGAGGGCGGCCCGCTCGGCCTCCAGGGCCTCGGTGAGATAGGCGGACCGCAGTCCGGCCTGCGCCAGGCGCCGGGCCCGTTCTTCGGAGGTGGCCGTGGCCTGGAGGCTGGCCCTCACCCAGTTGGTGACGGCGCGGACAGCGTCAGGACCGGGCGGGCCGGCCTGGGCGGAGGGGTCAGGGGTGAGGTCGTGCAGGACGTCGGGAGGCGCCAGCCGGTAGGCGCCGTCGCCGTCGTCCAGGGCCGCCACCAGCTCGGCGTAGGCCGCTTCCGCCTCGCCGGCCACGCCCTCCCCGATGACCTCGTAGGCCAGGAAGTGGATCCGGTAGGCGGAGCTGGCAGCCGGGTCGACGTAGGCGGCAGCCGCCCCGGGCACGCCCTCGGAGGCCAGGTCGCGCTCCAAGGCCTCGGTGACGGCGGCGAAGAGGGGATGGCCGGGTGAGCACAGGACGGCATCCTCGTGTTCCGGGCGCTCCCGGTCAACCTTGCGGAAGGTGAGCTTGCGGTACTCGGTGGCCGGCCGTCCCAGGCGGCGAACGCTGGACAGGGCGTCCGACCTGAGCCCCACCGGGACATATTCCGCCCGATAGAGACCATCAGCCCGAGTGTCGACTCGAAGGCGGGTGCGGGCGGCCGCCGATGCGAAGAAGGCCTCGACGTACTCGGGCATGAGCCGTCGCTCCTCCGAGGCCCAGTCGCGCTCGCGCACCCAGGAGACGTCCACGTTACGAGTGGCCTGGGCGATGCCGATGTCGGCCTCGTAGGCCAGGAGCAGCTGAGGTGAGATGGAGGAGATCTCGTCGAGGGATGCCTCCAGGCGCCGCGGATTGGCCAGGGTCTCGCGCATGAGGCGCTCGAAGTCGACACCGTTGACCGCCAAGAGGTCACCGATGACGTCGTAGACTCGTCCCTGGAGGGCGGCTCGCATCTCGGCCAGCTTCTCGTGGAGGCGTTCGAGCAGGCTGCCCTCGATCGTGTTGGTGGCGCAGAAGTTGAAGACCACCACCTCGGACTGCTGGCCGATGCGGTGGATGCGGCCCATCCGCTGCTCGAGGCGGACCGGGTTCCAGGGCAGGTCGTAGTTGACCATGAGGTGGCAGAACTGGAGGTTGATCCCCTCACCCGCCGCCTCGGTGGCCACGCAGATCTGGCGCTCGGTGCGGAACTCGTGCTGGATGGCCTTGCGGGTGGCCGGCGGGTGGCCGCCGTGGATGGTGCACACCGAGTACCCCCACTGGCGCAGGTGGCGCTCCAGGTAGGAGAGGGTGTCGCGGTGCTCGGTGAAGATCAGGAGCTTGCCCCGGCCGTCGGCCAGCTCGGTCAGCTCGGCCCGGGCCAGACAGTCCCGCAGGCCGGTCAGCTTGGCCTCCTCACCGTGCGCCATGGTGCGGTCGGCGGTTCGCACCAGGACCTCCAGGGCGGCGACCTCGGCCCGGAGGGCCTCCACATGCTCGGCCGCGGTGACCTCGGTGGCGGCGGCTTCCTCGGCCGCCTCGTCGGCGTCATCGGTGCCCGTCTCCTCGTCGGCAGCCTCGATGACCCGTAGCTCGGCCAGGCGGCGCCGCTGCTCGGCCGGGGTCATGCCCTCCAGCTTCTCGGCCCGCTCGGCCAGGCGAACGGCCCGGTTGTGCAGCGAGGAGCGGATGGCGCCCAGGCTGGAGGCCAGGCGGCGCTGGAGCACGGTACGGGCCAGGGCGATGGCGTTGCCCCGGCTGCCCGGGATGGACCCCAGGAAGTCGCCGATGTAAGCGGTCACATCTTCGTACAGGTCCATCTCGGGGCCTGACAGGGTGAACGGCTGGGTGACCACCCGGCGGGGAACGAAGAGGGGCCGCCCCCGCTCGTCGATCATGTCCTCCTTTTGCCGGCGGAGGAAGTAGGGGCTCTCGGGCAGGGTCAGCTGGCGGCGGACCAGGTCGGCCGAGGAGAACTGGTCGGGGTCCAGCAGGGCGAGGAAATGGGTGAAGCGGTCCTCGTCGCCCGAATGGGGGGTGGCGGTGAGGAGGAGCAGCCTCTCGGTGCGCTTGGACAGCTCCTCGGCCAGCGCGTAGCGCCGGGTGCGGCGGACCTCGTCTCCGTAGGTGGCCGCTGAGCACTTGTGGGCCTCGTCCATGATGACCAGGTCCCAGTCGGCGCGCAACAGGTCGGGGGCCACGTCCTCCCGCTTGGCGAAGTCGAGTGAGGTGACTACCTGGGGGTAGTGCTGCCAGGCGTTGCCGCCCAGCTGCCAGCGGACCTGGGTGGAGGAGACCACCTCGAAGCGCTCGTCGAACTTGTCCAGGAGCTCGTCCTGCCACTGGACGGTGAGCGGGGCGGGGGCGATGACGAGGATGCGGTCCACCACGCCCCGCAGCTTGAGCTCCTTGAGCAGCAGGCCGGCCATGATGGTCTTGCCGGCCCCGGGGTCATCGGCCAGCACGAAGCGCAGGCGTGGTTGGGGAAGGAGGTGGCGGTAGACGGCCTCGACCTGGTGGGGCAGGCCGCGCATGCCCGACAGGGAGACGGCGAAGTACGGATCGTGGGCGTAGGCCAGCTTGATCCGGTGGCTCTCGACCCACAGGAACAGGTCCTCGGGCTTGACCCCGGCCGTCGTCGTGGGTGCGCTGGCCAGGGCCGCCTCCAGCTCGCCAGTAGTCACAGTGGTCTCGCTCGGCAGGCCGGCCGATGTTCGGACCCTTACCAGGAGCATCTCGGGGCCGATCTCCTCCACCACCTCTACCCGGACGGCGGTGGAGAAATGGCCCCTCAGGTCGACCAGGCGGTTGCGGGCGCGCTCGGCCAGGTCGGTCACCGCTTGGCCCCCACTCGATCTCTCCTCTCACCCTTGCCAGCTCTGGCCGTCACACCCCGTCAGTAGGGTGAGGCCGTCGCTTCCCCCAGCGTACGGCTCCTGCGTGGCGGATGGCGACGATGCGACTGGTGGTGGAACGGGATGGAGATCTCTACCGGCTGTGGGTCGAGCACCTCGGCGTCCGCCGGCCCCTGCTGGTACCGGGCGAGCGGCCGACCTGGGCCGGGGGCTGGGCAGGAGTCGACGGCGTGGGTGGCTACCGACTGGAGGGCGCAGTCCTGGCCCTCCAAGGTTTCGGACTCTCGGTCGCCATGGCCCAGCAGGTGCTGGCGGCCTGATTGCCGGGGAAGCTTTGCCAGCCTTGCCCGCTGCCCGCCCAGCACGGGCGAGCGGGATCGACGGCTATGGGCACTGTGGGCTACGCGAATAGATACAGATGACGCGCTGGGAGAGCTTGGGTCCTCTGACCGGCTAGCGGCCTCGGTCCCGTCGCCGGCGTTCAGCGCGGTTAATGCCCTGGGCGCCACCGCCTGCCGGGAGGGCTGGAGGAGTTGTCGCCCCAGGTGGTGTCGTCGGAGGTCCCGATTGAATGCCAAGGGCGACTTGAAGGACGGGCGATGCTGAGATCATCCATGCCCTCCCTGCATGATTCTCGATCAACTTTCCGATAGCGATCTGACTGAGGGTCAGCTGAATCCCGTGCCAAGCCGACAGCACCTTGTCTTGCAGTACCTGGTCATCCTCCAGGAGATGAACCGCGACGCCTCTAGGCTGGATGTCTGGGTACCGGAGGGGCCGACCGTGGCTGCGATGGGTCTTATGGTCGTTGAACCACCCTGCGATCTCCTCCGCCTTGGCCTTCCGTTCGCCTTCGGATAACGCGGCAAACATGTACTTCTGCATCGCCTCGGCGACCATGTGTTCTGCGGCCTCTTGCGCTGTGAGACATTGGCTCAGCAGACCGGGGAGGTAGGAACGAAGGATGGGGAGCCAGGCAGCGAGATTCGATGGTGTGGCGGCACAGTCCAGCTTGGCGGCATCGAACTGCTCGAGGATTGCCTGGGCGGGAGCCACGCGGGGGCCATCGGGAGTTGCGAGCTGAAACTGCGGATCCATAGGTCCGAGCTGGGCGTGCCGGGCCATCAGGATCTCGTCGCAGCAGAGCGCCATCATCGTAGCGGCGGACATGGCGGACAGCGGCACGATAGCCCTGATGGGGCCGAATCCCAGGTCTCTCAGATACTGCATGATTGCCTGGACGGCATTGGCGTCACCGCCGGGGCTGTGCAGGATTAAGTCTAGCGGTCCTGGCTGAAGACCATGCACAGCTTCCATAAAGCCCATGACGTCACGAGTCGACACGCTGATCACGCTCGGGTCGGGTACCTGACGACCCTCGAGCCAACCGGAGGCGATTTCCCTGTATGGGCTGCCAACTCCGCGAGGTACTTCCGGCGGATCTGGTCATGCGGGCTGGGCGCCGTCGGATCAGGCGCTTGGCCACTGGCCTTGGCCTCAGCCTTCTGTCGCTGAATCAGCCGCGTGAACTCGTTTAGTTCCTGTCCCCAGGTGGGCATCCGAGCCCGAGACTAGCGAGCTGAGGTCCAGGCCACCTCAGAGGATCGCGGAAACGCTGCGGTTCCGGTGCCTTCGATCGCGATAGCACCAGACCTTGTCGCCTCGATGTAGGACTCCTCGAACGGCAGGTAAGCGTTGAGAGTTTGGTCCAGCTCCTCTTCGGCCGAGTCGACTAACTTCTCTAGGTCCTTCTCCGCGTCGGTCACGTACCTAGCCTACCTCCAGCCCGTCGCTTGGGGCCGTCGCCACCTTTTGGCAGCCGGGGGGCCAGTTCGGGTGGCTGGTGATGGGCTTGCGGCACTCACGGACGGCACCGCCGTCATCGAGAGGGCCCATCGGCCGTTCAATGCTCGATCCGATAGTCGACACCGATATCGCCGGCTCGGGCACGAAGTACCGGCGAGGCCGTTGTGATCACCACCGTGGCAGAGGTCAGCAGGGCAACCGCCAGTACCTCAGCGTTGAGCAAGTTGACCTGCTGGCGCACTCGGAGAGCGGCCATCACAGGCACGACGGTTCGCCATCCGAGGATGCCGATCCCGGCGGGGAGATCGTCCAACTGGTGGCCAACCTGGGTTTGCTCTGCACGTGCCAGCTCGCCGAAGCGGCCGGACAGAGAACCGGCCCCTGAGCTGGCGACCGCTCTGGCTAACCGGTAGTACCAACACGCGGTGGTGTATACCGTTCCCGACCTAGCCTCGTTTGTGACCGAGGGCGGGCCCGTGCCGGCCAGCAGGCTCAACAGCAAGTGGTCGTCGATGACAACAGTCAAGGCGGATTACGGCTGCTACTGGTCGGCGAGCTCCGGATCGGTGGCGATCACGGTGGCTACCGCCTGACTGTAGCCACCGTCGCTGATCCAGGCAGCCAGGATCTGGCGAGCCTTCGGTGACAACGGCGAGGGCACCTCGACGGCCGTTGGGCCCCTTAGCTCCCCAGCCTCCTCAGCGCGCCGCCGCGCATGCTCCAAAACCTCGGCGAGCGCAGGATCAAGGTGGACCCTGGTCATTGCCTGCCATGTTACCGGCAAGCCTCGCCGACCCCCCGGCCAGACCTGGGGACTGTCTTGCGTTGGACCTCTGGGGGGGCCGAGCCCGCTCCCCCGCTTGCTAACGGATTGCTAACGGAACTCGGCGCCAGTGTACGGATCACCCCGGTACTGGTTGGGACGGCTCTACGCCAAAGCCCTGGTCAGACACCATTTGGTGTAACACGCCGATACCTCATGGACATCCGTTCGGGGGCTTAGGTCCCGGTCCCGACAGGGATGGGAGTTCGAGTCTCCCCGCCCGCACCAGGACCTCTGACCTGCTCGTACGTCCCGCAGCGGCCTCGCCGGAGAGTGGCTCCGGCCTCGCCGGGTGGCTCCTGGTCCGGGCGGGGAATAGGGTCGGACGACGTGCGCTCACCCTTCCTGCGGCGAGCGGCGGCTCTCGCTCGCCACGCTCTTGCGACCGACCACCTCATCGCCCGGACCAACGACCTGGAGCACCGGTTGGACGAGCTCCAGCACCAGCTCGAGGCGTTGCCAACGGCGGGCGGCTCCGCGGTGCCGTCCATCTACCTCGGGGACCACCTGGCCGTGGTGCGGACCCCATGGGGGGGCAAGCTCATCGTCGAGACCCGGGACCACCTCATCGCGCCCCATCTTCTGATCGACGGCGTATGGGACAACCACATCACCACGTGGATGCAGCACGCGCTCCGCCCCGGGGACGTGTTCGTGGACGTGGGGGCGAACATCGGCTACTTCACGGTACTGGGAGCCAGCCTGGTCGGCCCGGCGGGAAGGGTGGTGGCCGTGGAGGCACACCCGGCTCTGGTGCCGCTCCTGAAGAGGAACGTG
>JAVKSQ010000028.1:0-39273 GCA_039583615.1 Acidimicrobiales bacterium | reverse complement strand
GGGCGGCACCGCCGGGGCGGGCGGCACCGCCGGGGCGGGCGGCACCGCCGGGGCGGGCGGCACCGCCGGGGTGGGCGGCACTGCCGGGGTGGGCCAGCAGGGGGGGCCAGAGGGCCTGGGGGAGGACGAGGCGGCGTTGGTGCTGGCGAGGGCCCTCACCCGGCACCTGCCCCTCCTGCTCGACCTGCTGGCTCTCGCCGCTCAGCGCCGTCCGGGACACGCCCGGGTGGCCAGGGCGGTGTTCACCCAGCTGCGCTGGGTGGTCGGCGCCAACCTCCGGGGCCCGGTCCCGCCGGGGACTGACCTGCGGGTCGTCAGCCACGCCGTCCTGGTCGGGATCCGACACCTGATCTACGACGACCCTGGCTCCCCGAGCAGCTTCCCGTCACCCTCTCGCCTGCTGGCGCGACCGGTACCGTGAAGGCTGGTGCCCCCACTAGTTTATAAAGTAGGAGTGACTGGGTAGTCACCACCACGTCGTATGTGAGTGGCTGACGATCTGGGCGTTGCGGCACCGCGTTGGGCCTATCGAGGAGAGACAGGAGCCAGATGGAGGCAGTGGACTGGGCAGGGCCCCGCCCAGGAGGCGAGGCGGCGGCCGGGCTGCACGGCGGAGGCGGGGCGGCGGCGCTGGCCGCGGCGCCCACCCAGGCGTCCAGCCGCGAGCCCGCTCGGCCGCCTCGGTCCGTCTTGGACCAGGTCGACAGCCCGGCCGATCTCAAGTCCCTCGGGGTCGAGGAGCTGGCCGTCCTGGCCGAGGAGGTACGGGCCTTCATCGTGGCCGCGGTATCGGTGACCGGAGGCCACCTGGGCTCCAACCTGGGCGCAGTCGAGCTCACGCTCGCTCTGCACCGGGTCTTCGACTCGCCCAGAGACGTGATCCTGTGGGACACGGGCCACCAGGCCTATGTCCACAAGCTGGTGACCGGCCGGCGGGCAGGGTTTGCCGCCCTGCGTCAGGCCGGCGGCCTATCCGGTTATCCGTCGCGGGCCGAGTCGGTCCACGACTGGGTGGAGAACAGCCATGCCTCCACCATCTTGTCCTACGCCCACGGCCTGGCCTCAGCCCTGGCCCTGGGGGCGCAGCCCCCGGTCGGGTCCGGGCCCGGCCGCCGGGTGGTGGCCGTGGTCGGCGACGGGGCTCTCACCGGCGGTATGGCCTACGAGGCCCTCAACAACCTCGGCCACTCCGGCGCCAAGGCGATCATCGTGCTCAACGACAACGGCCGCTCGTACGCCCCTACCGTGTCGAAGCTGTCCGAGAGCCTAAGCCGCCTGCGCCTCAGCCCTTCTTACGTGCAGGCCAGAGCCAAGTTGCGCGGGCTGGTCAAGGAGGTCCCGGGGCTGGGACCGGTGGCCGTGTCTGGTGTCTCGGGACTGACCTCGGCCCTGCGGGACGTCATCGAGCCCCATGCCTTCTTCGAAGACCTGGGGGTGCGCTATACCGGGCCCCTCGACGGCCACGACATCGCCGGGATGGAGTCGGCCCTGGCCAACGCGGCCGAATGGGACGGCCCCATAGTGGTCCACGTCCTCACCCACAAGGGGAAGGGCCATGCCCCGGCCGAGGCTGACGAGGTGGCCCGCCTGCACGACCTGAAGGTCCGCGACGCCAGGGCCGGCGGCGCCAGGGCCGGCGACGGCACAAAGGCAGACGCCCAGGGACCAGCCGCTTCGCCGGCCTTGACACCAGCCACCGCGCCGTGGTCCTACACCGATGCCTTCAGCCGGGCACTGATGAACCTGGGCGAGGTCAACCCCGCCATAGTTGGCATCACCGCGGCGATGCCCGGCCCCACCGGCCTGTTGCCCTTCGCTGCCGCCCACCCCGGACGCTTCTTCGACGTGGGCATCGCCGAGGCCCACGCCGTCACCGCCGCCGCCGGCATGGCGATGGGGGGCCTCCGCCCGGTGGTGGCCGTGTATGCCACGTTCTTCTCCCGCGCCTTCGACCAGGCCAACCTGGACGTCGGCCTGCACCATCTGCCGGTCGTCTTCGCCCTGGACCGGGCCGGCGTCACCGGCGACGACGGGCCCTCCCACCACGGCCTGCTGGACATGGCGCAGTGCCTGACGATCCCCGGCATGACCGTCTTCGCGCCTTCGTCGACCGACGAGCTGCAAGCCATGCTCGCCACTGCGGTGAGCCTGGGCGGCCCGGCGTCCATCCGCTATCCCAAGACCCCGCCTCCGCCAGGCCAGACGGGGCTGGTCGGCTCAGGCCTGGCCGCCCGCCAGGTCCGTAGCGGTGACGGCAGCGTGTGCCTTCTGGCGGTGGGCAAGATGCTGGAAGGGGCCAGGCAGGCCGCCGCCATCCTCGATCTCGCCGGTGTAGACGCCACTGTCTGGGACGTGCGGGTGGTCAAGCCGACCGATCCGGCCATGCTGGCCGACGCGGCGGTCCACGACCTGGTGGTGACCGTCGAGGACGGCATCCGGGTGGGTGGCGCCGGCACCTGGCTGGCCGACTCCCTGGCCGGCCTGGACCCAGGTCGGCGCAGCCCGCCGGTCCTGGTGCTTGGCACTCCTGTCGCCTACCTGGCCCAGGCCAAGCCCGACGCCATACTGGCCGGCCTGGGACTGGATGGCCCGGGCATCGCCGCCTCGGTGGTCAGCACGCTGGAGGCAGGACCGGGGGGTGCGGCGCTTCACAGCGGTGGCGAGCCTCGCCGGCCGGGCCGCTCCCACCCGAACGGTAGCCGGGGGCTCAGCCGCGCCGGCGCCTCGGGCGCCAGGGCAGGGAGGTCTGAGCGGTGACCGGGTCCCCGGTCCTGCGCCGCCAGGAGCCGCCAGCCGTACCCGCAGGGATGCCGACGGCCGAGGCCATCATGGCCAGGGCCGGCAGCGAGAATTTCCCGGTCGCCTCCCGCCTGCTGCCCAGGGCGGCCCGGGACCACCTGCTCGCCATCTACGGCTTCGCTCGGATGGTCGACCAGCTGGGGGATGACAGCCCCGGCGACCGGCTGGCCCGGCTCGACTGGCTGGAGGCCGAGCTGGAGCGGGCCTACCGGGGCCAGGCCAGCCATCCGGTCCTGGTCCGCCTGACGCCCACGCTCCGGGCCCGGGCCCTGCCCGAGGATCCGTTCCGCCTGCTCATCCAGGCCAATCGCCAGGACCAGCTCGTCCACCGCTACGCCACCATCGACCAGCTGCTCGACTACTGCCGGATGTCCGCCAACCCGGTGGGCCGCCTGGTGCTGGCCGTCTTCGGCGCAGCCACGCCAGACCGGGTTGCCCTGTCTGACCGAGTCTGCACCGGACTGCAGCTGGTCGAGCACTGGCAGGACGTGGCCGAGGACTCGGCCGCCGGGCGGGTCTACCTGCCGGCCGAGGACATGGCCCGGTTCGACTGCGAGCCAGTCGAGCTCCGCTGCCCAGCCGCCAGTCCTCGACTGCGGGCGCTGATGGCCTTCGAGGTGGCCAGGGCCCGGTGCTACCTGGAGGCCGGCAAGGGGTTGGCCGCATCGCTGCGGGGGCGGCCGGCCCTGGCCGTGGCCGGGTTCGTCGCCGGAGGCCAGGCTACCCTGGACGCCATCGAGGGGGCCGGCTTCGACGTGTTGGCGACCACCGCCCACCGGACCCGGGCCGGCACCGCGGCACGGCTGTCCCGGCTGGCCCTGGCCGCCCTGGGCCCAGCCCGACCTGGGCAGCACCGCCAGCCGGGAACGACCGTCGAGGGGGGGGACGGGCAGTGAGCCTGGCCACCGCCTATGCCGACTGCGAGGCCATCACCCGGGAGCAGGCCAAGAACTTCTACTACGGCATCCGACTGCTGCCGCCGCCCAAGCGCCGGGCCCTGTCGGCCATCTACGCCATGGCCCGGCGCATCGACGACATCGGAGACGGGCAGGCGCCGATCGCCGACAAGCTGACCCGGCTGGCCGAGGTGCGCCAGCAACTGGCGGCCCCGGGACTGGTCTCCGACGACCCGGTGCTGGTCGCCCTGGTGGACGCAGCCCAGCGCTACCCGGTGCCCATGGAAGCCTTCAGAGAGCTGGTCGAGGGGTGCGAGATGGATGCCGCCGGCACCTGCTACCAGACGTTCGACCAGCTGGTGGGGTACTGCCGGCGGGTGGCCGGGTCGATCGGGCGTCTCTCGCTGGGCGTGTTCGGGACGACTGACCTGGCCGCCGCCGTGCCCCGGGCCGATGCGCTGGGCATCGCCCTGCAGGTGACCAACATCCTGCGGGACCTGGTGGAGGACCGCGAGGAGATGGGCCGGATCTACCTGCCCAGGGAGGACATCGAGCGCTTCGGGGTGGCACCTGACCTGAGCGGTCCGCCCGCCAACCTGGGCGCCCTGGTCCTCTTCGAGGCCGAGCGCACTCGCTCCTTCTGGGCCGAGGGACTGGCCTTGCTTCCCCTCCTCGACCACCGCAGCCGGGCCTGCGTCGCCGCCATGGCCGGGATCTACCATCGGCTGCTGGCCCGCATCGAGCGCCGGCCCACCGCGGTCGTCGAGGTACGCGTGTCCCTGCCGGGATGGGAGAAGGCGTGGGTGGCAGCCAGGGCCATGGCGGGAGCCGGGGTATGACCGGGGACCCGAGCGGGGGTATGACCGGGGACCGGAACCGGGGTCGCCCGGAGGGCGGGCCGGCCGGCGGGGGCCGCCCGGTCGGCGGGACCGCTGGCACTGCCCAGGCCCGGGTGGTGGTGGTGGGTGGCGGGCTGGCCGGGCTGTCGGCCGGCCTGGCCTGCGCCGACGCCGGGGCCAGGGTGACGCTGCTGGAGGCCAGGCCCCGCCTGGGCGGGGCCACGTGGTCATTCGAGCGCAACGGCAGGTGGTTCGACAACGGCCAGCATGTGTTCCTCCGGTGCTGCACCGCCTACCGGGGCTTCCTGGACCGGATCGGCTCGTCGGGACAGGTCCACCTTCAAGCCAGGCTGGCCGTCCCGGTGGTTGCGCCGGGAGGGAGGACCTCCTGGATCCGCCGGACCAGCCACCTGCCGGCCCCTCTCCACCTGGGCCCGGCCCTGGCCAGCTACCGGCATCTGGGCCTGGCCGACCGGGTGCGCCTGGGTCCGGCCGCCCTCGCCCTGGGCCGATTGGACCTGGCTGATCCCGGCTTGGACGAGGTGAGCTTCGCCGACTGGCTGGCGAGCCACGGACAAGGTCCGGCGGCTGTCGACGCCCTCTGGGGGCTCATCGTCCTGCCCACCACCAACCTTCCGGCGTCTGAGGTGTCGCTGGCCATGGCGGCCAAGGTCTTCCAGACCGGCCTGCTCAGCCAGGCCGACGCCGCCGACATCGGCTGGACCGCCGTCCCCCTGGCGCACCTGCACGGCGATCGGGCGGCGGCTGCCCTGGCCCGAGCCGGGGGGACAGTGGTGCTGCGGGCCAAGGTCGAGCGGATCGAGGCGCCGGGGCCGACCAGCGGGACGGGCGGCAACGGCACCGGAGCCGCCCCGACCGGCGGCACGGGGCCCGGCGGCGGCTTGGCGGTGGTGGCCGCCGGTGAGCGCCTGAGGACCGACGCGGTGGTCCTGGCCGTCCCCCACACCGCCGCCGCCGGCCTCTTGCCTCCCGGGGCCATCGCCCATCCCGAGCGCCTCCAGCAGCTGGGGACCTCGCCCATCGTCAACGTCGGCGTGGTGTACGACCGCCGGGTGACCGACCTGCCCCTGGCCGCTGGCCTGAGGTCGCCGGCCCAGTGGGTGTTCGACCGGACCGAGGCAGCCCAGGCGCCCTCCGCCGGCTCCGCCGGCCGGGAGCAGGTGCTGGGCGTCTCCCTGTCCGGCGCCGACCGCTGGCTGGGCCAGCGCCCCGAGGAGCTGAGCGCCACCATCGTCGATGCCCTGGCCGACCTCTTCCCGGCCGCCCGCTCGGCCAAGGTGCTCGACACGGTGGTCACCCGGGAACGGGCGGCAACCTTCCGGGCGGTCCCGGGCACCGCCGCCCTGCGGCCGGGGACGAGGACCACCATTCCCGGCCTGGCCCTGGCAGGCGCCTGGACCGACACCGGTTGGCCGGCCACCATGGAGGGCGCGGTGCGCAGCGGGCGGGCCGCCGCCAGGGAGGTCCTCGCCCACCTCGCCCGTCCGGCCGGGGCCCGCCCCAGATCCTCCCCGGCTGAGCCGCTCAGCAACGCCGCCAGCCCGGCGGACACCAGGCGCCAGGCCACGGAGGTGGTGACGTGATCGCCGTTCGCAGCGTCCCCGAGGTGCTAGAGGTGGCCCGTCAGCAGGTCACCCCCGTGCTCAGGGCAGCAGTGGCGACGCTTGCCCCCGAGATCCGCCCCGCCGCCGAGTACCACCTCGGTTGGGCGGAGGCGGACGGACGGCCGGCCGGCGCCGACAGCGGCAAGTGCGTGCGCCCGGCTCTCGCCCTGCTCTCGGCTCAGGCGGCCGGTACCCACGCCTCGGTGAGCCTGCCCGGCGGAGCGGCAGTGGAGCTGGTCCACAACTTCTCCCTGCTGCACGACGACGTCATCGACGGCGACGACAAGCGGCGCCACCGTCCCACCGTCTGGGCTGTCTTCGGGGTGGGACGGGCCATCATCACCGGCGACGCCCTCCTGGCCCTGGCGCAGAGGATGCTGGTCGACGTCCCCGGCGCCCCCGGTCGGGCGGCCGCCCGGTCGCTGGCCGACGCCACCATGGCCATGATCGCCGGCCAGGCCGACGACATGGCCTTCGAGACCAACCCCGACGTCGGAGTGGAGCGCTGCCTGGCCATGGAGGCGGCCAAGACGGGGGCCATCCTCGCCTGCGCCTCGTCCATCGGGGCCATCCTGGCCGGCGCCCCTGGCCCGACGGTGGAGGCCCTCAGCGACTTCGGGCTGCACCTGGGCCTGGCCTTCCAGGCGGTCGACGACCTGCTGGGCATCTGGGGCGACCCGGCCAGGACCGGAAAACCCCCTTGGAGCGACCTGCGCCAGCACAAGAAGACCCTCCCCGTCACCGCCGCCCTGGCCGGGGCGGACGGCAAGGCGGGCGAGCTCTCCAGCCTGCTCGCCACCGCCGAGCTGTCGGAGACCGAGGTGGCCCACGCCGCCCGGTTGGTCGAGGAGTGCGGCGGCCGGGAGCTGACCATGGCCGAGGCCAACCGCCAGCTCACCAGCGCGCTGGCGGCCCTGGAGCACGTCCCGCTGGAGCCGACGGCCGCCCTGGAGCTGACCCAGGTGGCCCGCTTCGTGGCCGACAGGGAGCACTGAGTCCTTGCCCAGCGACCCCGCCGCCGTGGCGGCCCCCACCGAGCCGAGCACCCAAACCCACCCCGCCCCGGGCCTGCCCGACCCCGCCGCCCGGGCGCTGGCTGGGGCGGTGGACCACCTGCTGGCGCTCCAGGACACCCACGGCTGGTGGAAGGGCGAGCTGGAGACCAACGTCACCATGGACGCCGAGGACCTCCTCTTGCGCCAGTTCCTGGGCGTGCGCAGCGAAGAGGTGACCCAGGCGGCCGCCGGCTGGATCCGCTCGCAGCAGCGCGACGACGGCACGTGGGCCACGTTCTACGGCGGCCCCGGCGACCTCTCCACCACCATCGAGGCCTATGCCGCCCTGCGCCTGGCCGGCGACCCGCCCGACGCCTCCCACATGGCCAAGGCAGCCGAGTTCGTGCGCCAGGCGGGAGGAGTCGAGCGCTCCCGGGTGTTCACCCGACTGTGGCTGGCTCTTTTCGGCCTGTGGTCCTGGGACGACCTGCCGGCCCTTCCCCCCGAGCTGATCCTGCTGGCGCCCTGGGTGCCGCTCAACATCTACGACTTCGCCTGCTGGGCCCGCCAGACCGTGGTAGCTGTCACGGTGGTGGGGGCGCACCGTCCGGCAAGAGAGCTCCCTTTTGGCCTGGACGAGCTGCGCACCGGAGTGATGGAGCGACCGGAGCTGACCCTGGCCACGGTGGCCGGGCGCTTCTGGATCCTCGACCGGTTCCTGCGCACCTACCAGCGCCGGGCGGTGGGCCCGCTGCGCCGGCTGGCCCTGCGGCGGGCCGAGCGCTGGATCGTCCGCCGCCAGGAGGCCGACGGGTCGTGGGGCGGGATACAGCCCCCCTGGGTCTACTCCCTGATCGCCCTGTCCCTGCAGGGCTACGCCATCGACCACCCGGTGATGCGGGCCGGCCTGGAGGGCCTCGACAGCTTCGTCATCGGCGACGAGCGGGGTCGGCGGCTGGAGGCCTGCCAGTCGCCGGTGTGGGACACCGCCCTGTCGGTGGTCGCCCTGGCCGACGCCGGCCTGCCCGCCGACCACCCGGCCATGGCCCGGGCCGGGTCGTGGCTGGCGGGTGAGGAGGTCCGCACGCCTGGCGACTGGTCCATCCGCCGCCCCCATCTGGCGCCGGGAGGCTGGGCTTTCGAGTTCGAGAACGACACCTACCCCGACGCCGACGACACCGCCGAGGTGATCCTGGCGCTGCGCCGCCTGGTCCCTCCCGGCGAAAAGGGCGCTGGTCCCGCCCCCGTCCCCGACCCTCACTCACGGTCGGTGGTCGCCGCCTTGGAGCGGGGCATGACCTGGGTGGAGGGCATGCAGAGCCGCGACGGCGGCTGGGCCGCCTTCGACGCCGACAACACCCGGGCGGTGGTGGCCGCCTTGCCGTTCTGCGACTTCGGCGAGGTGATCGACCCGCCCAGCGCCGACGTGACTGCCCACGTGGTGGAGATGCTGGCGGCCGAGCCGGGCCACGACCCGGTCCGCCTGGCCCGGGGGGTCAGCTGGCTGGTGGAGGCCCAGGAGGAGGACGGCTCCTGGTTCGGCCGCTGGGGCGTCAACCACGTCTACGGCACCGGCGCGGTGGTGCCGGCCCTGGTGGCGGCGGGGGTAGCTCCAGGGGACCTGGCGGTCCGGCGGGCAGTGGCCTGGCTGGGACGCCATCAGAACGCCGACGGCGGTTGGGGCGAGGACCTGCGCTCCTACCGTGACCCGGCCTGGAGGGGAAGGGGAGAGTCCACCGCCTCCCAGACGGCCTGGGCCCTGCTGGCCCTGCTCGCCGCCGGGGAGCGGGGCGAGCCGGCGCAACGCGGGGTGGCCTGGCTGGTCGAGCACCAGCGGGGGAACGGCACCTGGGACGAGCCCTGGTACACCGGCACCGGCTTCCCCTGGGACTTCTCGATCAACTACCACCTGTACCGCCTGGTCTTCCCGGTCATGGCCCTGGGACGCTGGATGAACGGGTCCGTCCCGGCGGCGGAGGGCCGCTCGTGACCGCCGCTCGCCACCCCACCTCACCGGCCGGTGGCGCCCGGCTGCTGGCCCTGGCCCCACTGCGGGTGGAGGCGGCCGCCATCCACGGCGGCTCCTCGGCGGCCGAGGTGGTCGTCACCGGCATGGGGCGCCGCCGGGCGGCCGAGGCGGCCCAGGCCCTGGTCACCGAGGACCGGATCGGCCGGGCCGCGGCGGTGGCGATCATGGGCTTCGGGGGGGCGCTCCGACCTGGCCTGGCCCCGGGCGACCTGGTGGTGGCGACCGAGGTCCTCCCCGCCCCCGGCCGGGGCGAGGACGGCGCCAGTCCGGCGGCGGGGGCCGTCCCCCTGCCCTCGGCTCAGGTGGTGGCCGCTGGGCTGCGCCGGGCCGGCCTGACCGTGCACACCGGACGGGTCGTCTCGGTGGACCACGTGGTCAGCGGGAGCGAGCGGGAGGCCCTGGCCCGTGACCACGGCGGCCTGGTGGTGGACATGGAGTCGGCCTGGCTGGCACCGGCCGCCGACGGTCGCCCCCTGGCGGTGGTGAGGGCGGTCGTCGACACGCCCGAGGGCGGCCTGGTCAGCCCCACCACCGTGGTCGCCGGGGCCCGGGCCTACCGCTCGCTGCGCCGAGCGGCCTCGGTGCTGGAGGACTGGGCGGCGGCCACGGTGGCGCCCGGCTCCACCAGGACCGTCCTGCTGGCCGGCCCTCGGTCGTTCTGCGCCGGCGTGGACCGGGCCATCCAGATCGTGGAGCGGGCCCTCGAGCGCTTCGGCAGCCCGGTCTACGTGCGCAAGCAGATCGTCCACAACATCCACGTGGTGCGCGGCCTGCAGGCCCGCGGCGCCGTCTTCGTGAACGAGCTGGACGAGGTGCCAGCCGGCTCCACCGTCGTGTTCTCGGCCCACGGGGTCTCCCCGGCAGTGCGCCGGGAGGCGCTGGCCCGCCACCTGCACACGGTGGACGCCACCTGCCCGCTGGTGGCCAAGGTCCACGCCGAGACCCGTCGCTTCTCCCGCAAGGGCTACCGGATCCTGCTGGTGGGCCACCAGGGCCACGAGGAGGTCGAGGGCACCATGGGCGAGGCGCCCGGGATGGTCGACCTGGTCGAGGACATGGGTGACGTGGCGGGCGTGAGCGTCGAGGACCCGACCAAGGTGGCCTACCTGACCCAGACCACCCTGGCCACCGACGAGGTGGCCGGCGTGGTCGAGGGCCTCCGAGCCCGCTTCCCCGACCTGGTCGGTCCGGCCGCCGACGACATCTGCTACGCCACCCAGAACCGCCAGGAGGCGGTGCGGGCCCTGGCGCCCGACTGCGAGCTGCTCATCGTGGTCGGCTCCCCCAACTCCTCCAACTCCAACCGCCTGGTCGAGGTGGCCCACCGCCTCGGCTGCCCGGCGCAGCTGATCGACGAGCCAGGCGACCTGGACCTGGCCTGGCTGGCGGGCGTCGAGGTGGTGGGGGTGACAGCCGGCGCCTCGGCTCCCGAGTCACTGGTCCGCCAGGTCGTCTCCGCCCTGGCCTGCCTCGGCCCGGTCACGGTTGCCGAGCGTCCAGCCACCACCGAGTCGGTGCAGTTCCCCCTACCCACGGAGGTCCGTTGATGGCGATACCCCTACGCCAGAACATCAAGATTGCCAGCTACCTGTTCCGCCAGAAGATGGCCGGGAACAAGCGGTTCCCGCTCATCGTGGAGCTGGAGCCCCTCTTCGCCTGCAACCTGTCCTGCCCCGGCTGCGGCAAGATCCAGTACCCGACCGACGTCCTGCGCCAGCGGGTGAGCGTGGAGGACGCGGTGGCTGCCATCGAGGAGTCCGGGGCTCCCATGGTCTCCATCGCCGGGGGCGAGCCCCTGCTGCACCCCCAGATCGACAAGATGGTGGAGGCGCTCATCGAGCGCAAGCGCTTTGTCTACCTGTGCAGCAACGCGGTGCTGATGCGGCGCAAGATGGACAGGTTCACTCCCTCGCCCTACTTCTCCTGGACCATCCACCTGGACGGGCTGCAGGAGCGCCACGACAAGGCAGTCGACCGGGAGGGCGTGTTCGACGAGGCGGTGGCAGCCATCCGGGAAGCCAAGGCCAGGGGCTTCCGGGTCACCACCAACTCCACCTTCTTCACCACCGACTCGCCCGAGACGGTGAGAGGAGTCCTCGACTTCATCAACGACGACCTGAAGGTCGACGCCATGATGCTCTCTCCTGCCTACGCCTACCAGAAGGCTCCGGACCAGGACCACTTCCTCGGCGTCACCCAGACCCGTGAGCTGTTCCACCAGGCATTCGCCGACGGCCGGCGCAAGCGGTGGCGGCTCAACCACACCCCCCTCTTCCTCGACTTCCTGGAAGGCAAGGTGGACTACAGCTGCACGGCCTGGGGCATCCCCAGCTACTCGGTCTTCGGGTGGCAGCGGCCCTGCTACCTCATGGGCGACGGCTACGCCAAGACGTACCAGGAGCTGGTGGAGACCACCGACTGGGACCGCTACGGGCGGGGCAAGGATCCCCGCTGCGCCAACTGCATGGCCCACTGCGGCTACGAGCCGACCGCGGTGCTGGCCACCATGGGATCCCTCAAGCAGTCTCTCCGGGCTGCCGTCTCCACCCACTAGCGTCAGCGCCGGATGGCCAGCCCACTATTCGTCCGGCGCCGACCGACGGCCGAGCCGTCGGCTCCGACGGCCGGCGACTCCAACGGCGGGGAGGGGACCGACCCGCCCACCTCCCCGGGGGTGCCTCGGGACCCGCTGGCGCCCGGGGCGGCTGGCGCCCGCTCCGGCACCCAGGCGGCCACCGGCCTGGACCTGGCCGGTGTCTCCTGCCTGGTGACCGGCGCCTCGTCGGGCATCGGGGGGGCCACCGCCCGGCTGCTGGCCGAGGCCGGAGCCCGGGTGGCGGTCCACGGGAGGGACCGGAGCGCCCTCGACCGGCTGGCGGCGGACCTGGGAGCCCCGACCATCCAGGGCGACCTCACCGAGCCGGGGGCGGCCGAGGCGGTGGCGGCCGCCGCCGAAGCCGACTTGGGTCCCCTCGACGTGGTGGTGAGCAACGCCGGGGCCGGCTGGTCGGGACCATTTTGCGAGATGGACCCGGCCGACGTCGACCGCCTGATCACCCTCAACCTGTGCGCCCCCGTCCACCTGGCCAGGGCGGTGGCCCCCGGCATGGTCGCCCGGGGGCGGGGCTGGCTGGTGCTGGTGGGCTCCATCGCCGGCCACCTGGGGGTCCCCCAGGAGGCGGTGTACTCGGCCACCAAGGCTGCCCTGGCCTCTCTGGCCGAGTCGCTGCGGGCCGAGCTGGCTCCCGCCGGAGTGGGAGTGTCCCTGGTGAGCCCGGGCGTGGTGAAGACCGCCTTCTTCGAGCGCCGGGGGCTGCCGTACGCCCGTCGCCGGCCCCGGCCCATCCCGGCCGGCCGGGTGGCGGCCGCGGTCAAGACCGCCGTCACCCAGGGCCGCCCCCGGATCATCGTCCCGGGCTGGCTGGGCCTGCCCGTCGCCATCTCGGCTCTGACCCCCGGCCTCTACCGCCGCCTGGCCGCCCGCTGGGCCTGATGCGGCTGCTGGGCCTGAGCCGGCTGCGGGCCTGGTGCGGCTGGCGCCTGGCTGGCCGGGGTGCGGCTGGCTTGCCTCAGCTGGCTGGGCGGTCGCTCAGCTCCCGGAAGCGCGCATAGCGCTGGGCAGCCGGGCCGACCCAGGCCGGGTCCGGCTGCACCTGCCTCTCCACCCGGGCCCACCGGGAGGCGTCGGCCATGGAGGTCTCCAGGCCAGCCGCCATCCGGGCCACGAAGGCAGCCCCCAACGCCCCACCCTCGGGCACCTGGGCCACGTCGACCGGCAGGCCGGTGCAGTCGGCCAGGGCCTGCACCCACTCCGCCACCCGGACGCCTCCCCCGGCGGCCACCAGGCGCCGGACGGGCAGGCCGGCACGGTCGATGTGGTGGCGCACGACGAACCCCGACGCCTCGAAGGCGGCCCGGCGGACAGCTCCGGCGTCGTGCGTCAGGTCCAGACCGCTGAGCGAGGCCCGGCGGTCCGGATCGTGCAGAGGCGTGCGCTCTCCCCGGGGATACGGGGCCCACACCGGCACCCGGCGGGGATCGGTCACTGGTCCGGCGCGACCCAGCAGGCTGGTGGCCCAGTTCAAGAACAGGCCGCCGGCGCCGCTGGCCCCTCCTACCATCACCTTGGCCGGCGTGGTGTGCGGAATGGTCCAAAGGCCCGGTACCTGGTGCCATTGCGAGGTGATCACCCAGGTGATGAGGGTGGTGCCGCAGATGACCAGCACGTCGCCGTCGTGGTCGGCGCCGGCCACCATTTGCTCGCCCATGGCATCCACCAGCCCGGAGGCCAGGACCGCTCCGCTCCCCCTCGCCAGCCCGTCTCCGGGCCGAGGCTCGCTCCCCGGGCCGTTCCCCGGGCCGCTCCCCGGCCGGCTCTGCGGGCGTCCCACCCACCCCGCCAGCTGGCCGGTGCCCACCACCCTGGGCAGCTGGGCAGGAGCCACCCCCATGGCAGCCGCCGCCCTCTCGTCCCAGCCCTGGCCGTTGAACAGCGGGAAGGCCAGGGCGGCGGCGCCCGAGTCGATCACTGCCTCACCTCCCAAGGCGTGGTTGGCCACCGCCTGGGCCGGCCAGTAGCCCCCGGCCCGGGAGTGATGCTCAGAGGCCCAGGCCAGCATGGCTCCCAGCTCGCCGCTCATCGGCGACGCGGTGGCACCGGGGCTGGCGGCTCGGGCGTCACCGTAGAGCAGGCCCGGAGAGCTGGGCACCCCGCGGTGATCGACCGCACACAGCGAGGGCACCATGGCGGCCACGCACACGCCCACCGGAGCCAGATGGCCCAACCCGGCCAGGGCCAAGCCGGGACCTCTCCGCCAGGCCCGGTTGGCGTCGTGCTCCATGAGGTTGGCCTCGCGAACCACCAGGGGATGAGGCACCCGGTGCCGGGCCACCACGTTGCCGTCGGCATCGGCCGCCACCGCCTTGGTCGACGTGCTCCCGATGTCGATGCCTACGGCCAGCTCGATCATGACTTCCCGCTCGCGCCCAATAACTTAGAGGCAGGAGGCTCTTGAGGGCCACCGTGACCAGACAGACACGAGGAGGCGAGATGATGGAGACTCGACCGCTTGGCCGAGAGGGCCTGTCGGTGCCGGCCGAGGGACTGGGCTGCATGGGCATGTCCGAGTTCTACGGCCCGGGCGACGAGCAGGAGTCGATGGCCACCATCCACCGTGCCTTGGACCTGGGAGTCACCTTCCTCGACACGGCCGACATGTACGGGCCGTTCACCAACGAGGAACTGGTGGGCCGGGCCATCGCCGGACGGAGGGAGGAGGTGGTGCTGGCCACCAAGTTCGGCAACGTCCGTGGTAAGGACTCCTCGTACCGGGGCATCCGAGGCGACCCCGACTACGTCCGCCAGGCGTGCGACGCTTCCCTGCGCCGCCTGGCGGTAGAGCGGATCGATCTCTACTACCAGCACCGAGTCGACCTCAACGTCCCGATCGAGGAGACGGTGGGGGCCATGGCCGAGCTGATCCGAGAGGGCAAGGTGGCCTACCTGGGCCTGTCGGAGGCCGGTGCCGGCACCATCCGCCGGGCCCACGCCGAGCACCCGATCAGCGCCGTGCAGTCCGAGTGGTCGCTGTGGAGCCGCGACGTCGAGGAGGACGTGATACCCACCGTTCGGGAGCTGGGGATCGGCTTCGTGGCCTACAGCCCGCTCGGCCGAGGCTTTCTCACCGGGCGGTTCCAGAGCCCCGACGACCTGTCCCCCGACGACTTCCGCCGGACCTCGCCCCGCTTCCAGGACGACAACTTCCGGCGCAATTACCAGCTGGTGAAGCAGGTGAAGGACCTGGCCTCCGAGAAGGGAGTCACCCCCGCCCAGCTGGCCCTGGCCTGGGTGGCGTCCAGAGGCCGCGACGTGGTGCCGATCCCGGGGACCAAGCGTCGGGCCTACCTGGAGGAGAACGTGGCCGCCCTGGAGGTGCAGCTGAGCCCCGAGGACCTGTCCCGCCTGGAAGAGGCAGTGCCAGCCGAGGGCGTGGCCGGCCAGCGCTACCCGGACATGAGCCTGGTGAACCGCTGAGCAGGCAGGCAGCCGTGGGCCAACTGCTCCCCGACCAGCTGCGGACCATGGCTCGCCTCTTCCCGGACCAGGCGGGCTACCGCAACCTGGACGAGGGTACCTCGCTCACCTTCGCCGCCTGGGAGGCCGGCTCCAACCGCCTGGCCCGGGGACTGGTCCAGGCGGGCGTCGCCCGGGGAGACCGGGTCTCCATCTACCTGCCGGGCGAGGAGGTGCTGCGCTGGCTGGTGTCCTACGCGGCTGTTCACAAGGCCGGTGCGGTGGCGGTGCCCACCAACACCCGCATGTCGGCCGGTGAGGTGGCGACCGTCCTGGGCCACTCCGGCGCAACCGTGGTGATCACCTCACCTGAGCTGCTGGGGACCCTGGCCGCCGCCCTGCCCTCGGCGCCTGACGTCCGCCAGGCGGTGGTGACCGGGGCCGGTGCGACCGACCCCGGCGCCCACGGCTCCCAGCCATGCCTCGGACGGGCCAGGGTGGCCCCCTGGGACGAGGTCCTGGACCAGGACGAGGCGGCCATACAGGTCCCGACGGCTGACGACGCGGTGGCCGACATCATGTACACCTCGGGCACCACCGGCGCTCCCAAGGCGGTGGTGGTGCGCCACCGCAACGCCTCGCTGCTGCCCAACAACGAGCCGGCGTGGGGCGGCTCCGGTTGGCTGCACGCCTCACCGCTGTTCAGCTTCGCCGGCATCGCCTTCGTCTACACCCCGATGAAGCTGGGGCTGTGCGGGCTGTTCCTGCCCCGCTTCGACGCCGGCCGGTGGCTCGAGGTGGTCGGCGCCGAGCGACCGTGGGCTGCCTTCATCGTGCCGGCCATGGCGCAGCTGATCATCGCCCATCCGGCCTTCGAGGCGGCCGACCTGTCCAGCCTGGCCCTGTGCTCCATCGGCAGCGCCCCGGTGGCGGCCAGCACCCTGCGCCGGCTCCAGGAGAAGATGCCGGGGGCAACCGTCTCCAACGGCTACGGGATGACCGAGGCCGGCCCCGCCTACTGCACCATGCCCAAGGAGGAGTCCACCCGCCGCATCGGCTCGGTGGGCCAGCCCATGGCGCCCATGGAGGTCCGGATAGTCGATCCGGCCGGGTACGAGGTGAAGGCGGGCGAGGTGGGAGAGGTCACCATCCGCCTGCCGGGCAACCAGAGGGAGTACTACCGAGACCACGCTGCCACCGCCCGCACCTGGGTCGACGGCTGGCTGCACTCAGGCGATCTGGGGCGAATGGACGACGACGGCTACCTCTACATCGTCGGGCGAATGAAGGACGTCATCATCCGGGGAGGCAACAACATCTACGCCACCGAGGTGGAGGGTGCCCTCCTGGCCCACCCGGGGGTGCTGGAGGCCGCCGTCATCGGCGTCCCCCATCGGGTCCTGGGCGAGGACGTGGCCGCCTTCGTGGTGCCAAGGGACCCTTCGACCGGGCTGGGACCCGAGGCATTGAAGGAGCACTGCGCCAAGCGGCTGACCGACTACAAGGTCCCCCGCCGTATCACCCTGGTCGACGCTCTGCCCCACAACGCCACCGGCAAGGTCCTCAAGCACCGGCTGGGCCCCCGGTAGCACCGCCACCCCGCTGACCGACAGGGAGTAGGGGTCGAGCAGTTCCGGAGTCGACCAGGTGCTCGGGCGCCAACCCGCCGGTGTCGGGCCGCTCCAGGCTCTCGAACCTGCCCATGTCAGGCCGAGCCCTCGTGGCGCGTAGCGCCGAAGCCGACAGCCACGTCGAGCTCGTCGCTTCCTCTCACCACCGCCAGGGCCAACGACTCACCGTCGCCCAGGGCGTCCAGAGCGCGGTGCAGGTCGTCGACCGAGGCCACCGGACGGCCGGCCGCCGCCACCACCAGGTCGCCGACCCGCAAGCCGGCCCTCGCCGCCGGGCCGTGCTCCTCGATCCCTTGCACCAGCAGCCCGTCGCGCTCGGGGAGACCCACCGCCGAGCGCAGGCGGCGGGCCACGCCCGACGGCGCCAGGGCCACCCCCAGGTGGCGGTGGGCGGGAGACGAGCCAGCCGCCAGAGCATCGACCCGGGCGCGCAGCTCCTGGTCCGCCGGGATGGCCAGGTAGAAGCCCTCGCCCAGCCGGTTGACGTTGACGCCCACCAACCGGCCGTCGGCGCCCACCACCGGGCCGCCCGATGATCCCTTGGCCAGCGGGGCGGTGTGCTCTATGGTGCCGGTCACCCGCCTGCCTCTCGGCCCCCGGAAGGCCTGACGCAGCGCCGACACCTGGCCGAGCGTGACGCGCAGGCCGCGGCCACCAGGGTTGGCCAGGGCCAGGACCGGCGTCCCTAGGCTTACCTGGGTGCTCGACCATTCCAGCGCCACGGCACCAGTCGTGTCCACCGCGATCACGGCCAGGTCGCCGTCGATGTCCGCTCCCCGCACGGTGCCCTCGGCCACCCGCCCGTCGCTGAAGCTGACGGTGACCGGCTCGTCGCGCAGGTTGTGGGCGTTGGTGAGGACCAGGCCATCCCCCACCACCACTCCTGACCCCTGGCCCCAGCCCGACCCGATGCCGACGGTGCCTGGACCGGCCCGCTCGGCGACGCGGACGGTGGTCGAAGCGAGATCGTCGAGGATGCTCATGGGGCTACTTCCTCCCTAAGATGACGGGTTGTGACTTGCACTCTACAAACTACTCTGGTCATGGTAGCACCTGACGCCGAACGGCCGACCGCTGCGCTGCCGTCAGCCCTGGAGGAGGCGCTGGGGCGGATCGGGGACCGCTGGACCCTGCTGGTCGTGGCGGCCCTCCTGGACGGCCCCCGGCGCTTCGGGGAGCTGTCCCGGGCCATCCCCGGCCTGGCTCCCAACATCTTGTCCGCCCGCCTCAAGCACCTGGAGCGGGCCGGTCTGGTCGTGACCGCGCCCTACTGCCGCCGGCCCCTCCGGCTGAGCTACCAGCTGAGCGCCACCGGGTCAGAGCTGGCCGGCGTGCTACGCCTCTTGGCCCAGTGGGGAGCAGGGGCCTGGCCGGGCGCCGAGGCGGTCCGCCACCAGACGTGCGGAACCCCTATGGAGGCCCGCTGGTACTGCCCCACCTGCGCTCGACCGGTCGACCCGGCCGGAGCCGAGGACGACGACCTCTACCGCCTCTGAGGCGGACCGGGAGCCAGGCTGGGAGCGGCGAGGGTGGCGCGACATCAGATGCACCGCCGACCGAGACTTCCGCCGCTGCGAAGACGTCGAGCCCCGCCATCCCTTCGTCTGGGGGGCTCGGCCAGAGCCCTGTTCAGCGGGGACGCTGGCGGGCCTGGGCCCACTGCCACCAGAAGAACACCGCGTTCACCGCCCACATGGCCCCGATCACGGCGATGTAGAGCTGGTCACGGGGACTGAGGGCGGCCAGGGCCCAGAACCCGACGGCGGCGGCCAGGCTGACCCCGGCGATGACCGCGGCCACCACCACCCACCCACCTGGCCCCCGGCGTGCGACCGGCACGGGAGGCCGATGTATCCCATCGGTCGAGTCGTTGTGCTTGTACTCTGGCATACCGGCGACCTCGGGCGTCCCAGCCGGAGCCTAGCCATGCGCCTAAGCCAACGCGCCCAACCCCATGCGCCAAACCGACGCCATCACCGATGCCCGGGTCCGCCGGGTCCTGCGCGACTACCTCCGGCCGGCCCTGACCGGCCCGTCCGCTGCCCTGGAGGTAGCCGCCCACCACGTGAGGGGGGAGCCCGAGCCGGCGGCCCAGGCGCTGGCCGCCACCTATCTCCCCTTCTCGGTCGGCGACCGATGGGGCACTGCCTGGTCGACCACCTGGTTCCGCCTGCGGGGCACGGTGCCGGTCGAGTGGCGGGGGGAGCAGGTGGCCGTCGGCTTCGAGATCGGAGACGCCGGGGATACCGGCTTCGGCGCCGAGGCCCTGGTCTGGGAGGCCGGGCGGCCTGTCCAGGGCCTGTCGCCCAACCACCGCCATTACGTCCTGACCGCCCACGCCCAAGGCGGCGAGGGCATCGAGCTGTACGTGGAGGCAGCCGCCAACCCGCACCCGGCGCCCAACCTGGTGACCTGGCCCCTGCTCATGCCCGAGCCGGACGGACCGGCACTGTTCACCCTGTCCCGCGCCGAGCTGGTGCTCCTGCGCCCGGAGGTGGCCGCCCTCTGGCACGACATGCGCCTGCTGGCCGAGCTGGTGGAGGAGATCGGGGACCAAGAGCCAAGGCGCTCGCAGGTGAGGGCGGCCCTCAACCGGGCCTGCAATGCCCTCGATCTCGAGGTCCTGCACCAGCTGGCCAGCGCCCCCGGGGCCGCCCTGTGGCCAGGGGCGGGAGACTGCCTGGCCTCGGTGGCAGCCGCCCGCCAGATGCTGGCGCCGGTCCTGGCCTCCCCCGCCACCCCGAGTGCCCACCAGGTCGCCGCGGTGGGACACGCCCACATCGACACCGCCTGGCTGTGGCCCCTGCGGGAGACGGTGCGCAAGTGCGCCCGGACCTTCTCCACCGCCCTGCGTCTCATGGACGAGTACCCCGAGTACCGCTTCGCCTGCTCCCAGGCCCAGCACTATGCCTGGATGAAGGAGCACTACCCCAGCCTCTACGCCCGCATCAAGGAGAAGGTGGCCGCCGGAGCGTGGCAGGTGGTGGGCAGCATGTGGGTGGAGGCGGACACCAACGTCGCATCGGGCGAGGCGCTGGCCCGCCAGCTCCTGTACGGCAAGCGCTTCTTCGCCGAAGAGCTGGGGGTGGAGACCGAGGATGTCTGGCTGCCCGACGTCTTCGGCTACTCGGGCAACCTGCCCCAGCTCATGCGCCGAGCCGGCGTGCGGTGGTTCCTCACCCAGAAGCTGTCCTGGAACCAGTACAACTCCATGCCTCACCACAGCTTCGTGTGGGAGGGAGTGGACGGTTCCCGGGTGTTCGCCCACCTTCCGCCGGCCGATACCTACAACGGCCAGATGAGCCTGGAGGAGCTGACCCGCTCGGTCGACAACTTCAAGGACCACGACCGGGCCACCCGCTCGCTGTACCCGTTCGGCAACGGCGACGGCGGGGGCGGCCCGACCGCCGAGATGCTGGAGGCGGCCCGCCGCCTGGCCGACCTGGAGGGCGCCCCCCGGGTCCGCCAGGTCGGGCCGGCATCGTTCTTCGCCGAGGCGGAGGCGGAGATGGACGACCCGCCGGTGTGGGTGGGCGAGCTGTACTTCGAGAAGCACCGGGGCACCTACACCACCCAGGCAGCCGTCAAGGCCGGCAATCGCCGGGGCGAGCTGGCCCTGGGCGAGGCCGAGCTGTGGGCTTCCATGGCCCCTGCCCCGTACCCGGCCGAGCGCCTGGAGCAGGCGTGGAAGCGCCTGCTGGTCAACCAGTTCCACGACATCATCCCCGGCTCGGGCATCCACTGGGTCTACCGGGACGCGGCGGCCGACCACGCCGAGGTGGCGGCCGAGGCCGAGGCCATCTCGGAAAATTCCCTCTCCACGCTCTTGCCCGAGCTGCCCACCCACGGTCTGTCCTGCCCCCTCGTCGTGCTCAACCCGCTGTCTCACCACCGCCTGGGCCTGGCGCCGCTGCCCCTCGGGTGCACCGGGAGTGCCGTCGTGGGCCCCGATGGCCCCTCCAGCCCGGTGCAGGTATGCGCCGACGGCACTGCTGCGTTCTGCGCCCGGGTGCCCTCGTGTGGCTACACCGTCTACGACCTGGTGGAGGACGGGCCGGTGCCCGTCCCGCCCGACCCCGAGCTGGCGGTGAGCCGCCGCCACCTGGAGAGCTCACGGCTGCGGGTGGAGTGGGACGGCCGGGGCTTGCTGACCTCGGTGTGGGACAAGCTGGCCGACCGGGAGGTGCTGGCGCCCGGCGGCCGGGGCAACCTTCTCCAGCTCCATGCCGACTACCCCAACGAGTACGACGCCTGGGACGTCGACCGCTTCTACCTGGAGCAGGTGACCGACCTCGACCAGCTGGGCCAGCTGGAGGTCCTGGAGACCGGGCCGCTGCGGGTGGCGGTGCGAATGGTGCGGAGCTTCGGGCGGTCCCGCCTGGCGCAGACCGTCTCGCTGGAGGCGGGGTCGCCTCGCCTGGACTTCGCCACCGAGGTCGACTGGCGTGAGTCCCACCGTTTCTTGAAGGTCGCCTTCCCGGTGGCGGTGCGCTGCGCCCGGGCCACCTACGAGATCGCCTTCGGCCACCTCGAGCGGCCCACCCATGCCAACACCAGCTGGGACCTGGCCCGCTTCGAGGTCTGCGGCCACACCTGGGCCGACCTGTCCGAGCCCGGCTACGGGGTGGCCCTGCTCAACGACTGCAAGTACGGCTACGACATCAGGGGCAACGTGATGCGCCTGTCGCTGCTGCGGGCGCCCACCTGGCCCGATCCGGTGGCCGACCGCGGCCACCACCGCTTCACCTATGCCCTGCTCCCCCACGCCGGCGACCTGCGGGAGGCGGGGGTGATCGAGGAGGCCCACGACCTCAACTCGCCCCTCCGGGCGCTGGCTGGGGTGCCCCATCCCGGCAGCCGGCCCAGGGAGGCGTCGTTCGTCGCCCTAGACCGCCCGGGGGTGGTGGTGGCGGCGGTCAAGGCGGCCGAGGGCACCGACGACCTGGTGGTCCGCCTCTACGAGGCCTGGGGCCGGCGGGGCTCGGTCCGGCTCCACCTCGGGTTCCCGGTGACGCGGGCGTGGCGGACCGACCTGCTGGAGCGCCAACTTGCGACCGTACCGGTGGAAGGCGGCCAGATCGCCCTCGACCTGTCGCCCTTCGAGGTCGCCACCCTACGCCTCGAGCGCTGACCGAGGCGTCGCCAGGTGTCAGAGCCTGACGTTGATGCCGAGGCGCTTCTGCTCCAGGGAAGCGCCGATGCGGTCGACCCGGCGAGGCAGGCGGCGCAGCACGGGCCGTGTACAGCTCGTCCCCCAGGGCCTGGGACAGGGGACGGGAGCCCAGCTGGGCCCCGACCTCGTCCCTGGCGACGGCCCGGGCCTCCTTGAACGCCTGAGCGCCGCCATGCCGCCCAGCATGGCTGTCCTGGGCGGGAAAGAGGCAGGCCGAGCGCCAGGTGAACCGCTACGGTGAATGTAGCCCACCTGGCCTTGGCAACCGGAGCCGACGCTGGAAGGAGCCGGCCAACGATGACCGAACAGACCGACATCCGGGAGGCCGTGCGGCGGCGCTATGCCGCGGCCGCGGCCGACCTGGCGGCGGGCGGCCAGGCGCCGGCCCGCGCCGCCGAGGCACCGTGCTGCGGCGGCGCGACGGTGACGGCCACCGACCCGAACGCCAGCGCGGTCTTCGGCCCCGAGCTGTACCGGGCCGGCGCGCCCGAGGAGGCCGGCGAGGCCGCCGTGGCCGCATCGCTCGGTTGCGGAGTGCCGACCGCGGTGGCCGACCTGCATCCCGGCGAGATCGTCCTCGACCTCGGCTCCGGGGCCGGTGCCGACGTCCTGATCGCCGCCCGCCGGGTCGCGCCGGCCGGCCGGGCGATCGGCCTGGACATGACGACCGAGATGATCGACCTGGCCCGGCGCAACGCCGCCAAGGCGGGTGTGGCCAACGCCGAGTTCGTCCAAGGCTGGATCGAGGACATGCCACTCCCCGACGCCAGCGTCGACGTCGTGATCTCCAACTGCGTGATCAACCTGGCCGCCGACAAGGATGCGGTGCTGGCGGAGGTGGCTCGGGTCCTTCGCCCCGGGGGTCGCTTCGCCGTCTCCGACGTGCTCGCCGATCCGGACATGGACCCCGCCACCCGCTCGGACATGGCGCAGTGGACCGGCTGCGTCGCCGGGGCGCTGACCGAGGCCGCCTACCGCGACGCCCTCGCCGCCGCCGGCCTGGTCGACGTCGAGGTCACCCAGACCCACCGTGTGCACGACCACGCCGCGGCCGCCATCCTCCGCGCCCGCCGAGGGCCTCGGTGACTCGCCCGCTCCCCAGGAGGGACAGGAGCCCTGGTTGGCCCGTCAGCGCTTGGCGAGAGCCTGGTTGATCGCTCGGGCGGTCTGCGGTGGCTCCGCCACCTCGATCACCAGTCGTCGATAGCGCTCGTGCTGGTCAAGATCGATCACGACGACCTTCTCGGGATCGTGCACATCGAAGAAGGCCCATTCTCCGCATGACCGAGCCCTGAGGCTGGGGTGTGACTTCTCGGACCCAGCTGGTGCGAGCGTTGCTGGTCCCACCAGCACCTCCCGTGGTCGCTCGGACTACCCCCCGCTGATCAGGCCCTTGGCCACCCGGGCGCCCAGGTCCTCGTCCACCTGGCGCCAGTAGTCGACCACCCGGGACTGGACGTCGGGCTGCACGTCGGGCTTGCTGGCGTGGCCGACGATGTTGGAGACCAGGTGGTCCCGGTCGGTATCGGACATCACCTTGCGGTAGAGGGTGCCGGCCTGGCCGAAGTCGTCGTCCTCACGATGAGGCGTGTAGGCGCTGCGGATGATCTCGCCGGCCTCGACCGACCAGTAGGGCAGCTCGGCCGTCGGGTCGGCCTGGGGGCCGCCGTAGCTGTTGGGCGAGTAGGTCGGCTGGCTGCCCGAGTGGCGGTAGCGCATGGGGCCGTCGATGTTGTAGCTGTGCACCTCTACCCGGGGCTGGTTCACCGGCAGCTGGAGGTAGTTGGGGCCGATCCGGTGCCGGTGGGTGTCCGGGTAGCTGAACAGCCGGCCCAGCAGCATCTTGTCCGGGCTGGGGCCGATCCCGGGCACCATGTTGGCCGGCTCGAAGGCGGCCTGCTCGATCTGGGCGAAGAAGTTCTCCGGGTTGCGGTCGAGCACCATGCGGCCCACCTTGACCGGCGGGTAGTCCCCGTGGGGCCATACCTTGGTGAGGTCGAAGGGGTTGAAGCGGTAGTCGGCCGCCTCCTCGAAGCCCATCACCTGCACCTCCAGGGTCCACGACGGGTGGTCGCCCGACTCGATGGCGCTCCACAGGTCGGCCCGGTGGTAGTCGGGATCCTCGGCCGCCATGGCATGGGCCTCGGCGTCGGTGAAGTTCTCCACCCCCTGGTCGGTCTTGAAGTGGTACTTGATCCAGAACCTCTCCCCGCCGGC
Source organism: Acidimicrobiales bacterium (assembly GCA_039583615.1). GTDB lineage: Bacteria > Actinomycetota > Acidimicrobiia > Acidimicrobiales > QHCF01 > QHCF01. The sequence goes on along the minus strand of JAVKSQ010000028.1, from coordinate 15,056 downwards.
GTTCTCCCAGAGGAACGTGTGGCTGCCGTAGCCGTTCTCGTGGCGGTAGGTGCGCGGGGTGCCCCGGTCGGACATCAAGATGGTGACCTGGTGGGCCGACTCCGGCGACAGGGTCCAAAAGTCCCACATCATGTTGTGCGAGCGCCGCCCGGTGTCGGGCAGGCGCTTCTGGGAGTGGATGAAGTCGGAGAACTTGATGGTGTCGCGGATGAAGAAGATCGGTGTGTTGTTCCCGACCAGGTCGTAGTTGCCCTCTTCGGTGTAGAACTTCAAGGCGAAGCCGCGGGGATCGCGCACGGTGTCGGCGTAGCCCTGCTCGCCGGCCACGGTGGAGAACCGGGCCAGCATCGGGGTCCGCCTGCCCTTCTGGAACAGCCCGGCCTTGGTGAACGGGCTCACGTCCTCGGTCGTCTCGAAGAAGCCGAAGGCCCCGCTGCCCTTGGCGTGCACCACCCGCTCGGGGACCCGCTCCCGGTTGAACTGGGCCATCTTCTGGATGGCGTAGTGGTCCTGGAGCAGGATCGGGCCGTCGGGGCCGATGGTCAGGGAGTGGTCGTCGCTCGACGCCGCGATCCCGGCATCGGTAGTAGTCACCGGGGGCCTGCGGGCATCGGTCCTCTGCTCAGCAGTCATGGGGTCTCCTCCTGGATCCTGTCGAAAGTCAGAGCCAGTCTAGCGGTGAGCGCCGGCATGACAGCACGGACTCCGACCTGGTTGGATGGCCAGGGTGACCCCACCCACGCCCACCGGCCCCCAACCCGGCCGCCAGCCCACGGCCCCCCAGCCCACGGCCCCCCAGCCCACGGACGGGCGACCTCGAGCCCTGGTGACCGCCCCCTTCCGGGGGGAGGGCCTCGACCACCTGCGCTCCATCGCCGATGTCGTCCTCGACCCCTGGATAGACCACCACCCGCTCCGGCTCTACTCGGCCGAGCTGCTGGCCGAACGGATCGAGGCCGAGGGGGCAACCATCGTGGTCTGCGAGGCCGACGTGTGCGCCGGCCCCGTCTTCGAGGTCCCGCTGCTGGCCGTGGGGGCGACCAGGGGGGAGCCCACCAACGTCGACGTGGCCGCCGCCACCGCCGCCCGGGTGCCGGTGCTCCGCGCCCCGGGGCGCAACGCCGAGGCGGTGGGCGAGATGACGGTGGCCCTCCTCTTGGCCGCCACCCGCCACCTGGTGGCCGCCGACGCCGACGTCCGCGCCGGTGAGGTCTTCCGGGACGGAACGATCCCCTACCAGAGATTTCGGGCCTGGGAGCTCAAGGGCCGCACCGCCGGCCTGGTCGGGCTGGGGGCGGCCGGGCGGGCCGTGCGCTGGCGACTGGAGGGGCTGGGCATGCACGTCGTCGCCTTCGACCCCTACGCCGACGACGCCTACGCACCCGAGGCTCGAGTAGGCCTGGACGAGCTCCTCGACCGCTCTGACGTGGTGTCGCTGCACGCCGCCGTCACCCCCGAGACGGCCGGGATGATCGGGGCCAAGGAGTTCGCCGCCATGCGGGACGGGGTGGTCTTCGTCAACGCCGCCCGGGCCCGGCTGCACGACACCGACGCCTTGGTGGCCGGCCTGCGCTCGGGCAAGGTGGGCGCCGCCGCCCTCGACCACTTCGAGGGGGAGGTGCTGCCTGCCGGCCACCCTCTGGCCGCCATGGCCAACGTGGTGCTGACCCCGCACATCGGGGGGGCGACCTACGACACCGAGGCCAACCACTCCAGGATGATCGCCGCCGACCTGGCCCGCCTGCTGGCCGGTGAGCGGCCGGTGCACTGCGTCAATCCCGAGGTCCTGGGTTGACCGGCCCCGCCGGAGGGGGATCAACACCCAGGTGGCTGTCGGAGAAGGAGGCGGTGCTGGCCACTGCCCGGGAGCTGTACCGCAAGGGCCTGGTGGAGGGCACCGCCGGCAACGTCTCGGCCCGTACCGCCGACGGCCACGTCTGCCTCACGCCCTCGTCGGTCGGCTACCAGACCATGTCCCGGGAGGACCTGGTGGTGGTCGACCCTGACGGCCAGGTGGTCGACGGCGCCCGGAGCCCCACCTCCGAGAAGGACCTCCACCTGGCCTGCTACCGCGCCTTCCCGGGCGTGGGTGGCGTCATCCACTCCCACCCGCTCCACGCCTCGATGTTCGCCTGCGCTCGCCTGCCCATACCGGCCGCGGTGGAGGAGTTCGTGGTCTTCGTGGGGGGCGAGGTGCCGGTCTGCGACTACGCCATGACCGGCACCGCCGCCCTGGGCGAGGAGGCGGTGCGCAACCTGGCCTCGACCAGCGCCGCCCTCCTGGCCAGCCACGGCATGGTCAGCATCGGCGCCACCCCTGGCCAGGCCCTCCACGTGGCCCTGGTGGTGGAACGGGCCGCCCAGATCGTGCACGGGGCCCGGGCCCTCGGCGGCGAGCACCGCCTCCCGGAGGCGACCCTCGAGGACTTCCAGGGGGTCTACCGCTACCTCCGGGACCTCCCGCCTTCCTGACCCGGGCCCCGGGCGGCCAGGCGCATAGGCTTACCCGGCGTGAGCCACGCCGTGACGCCGGCCGGCATACCCACCGCCCGGGTCGGCTCCCCGGGAGGCGGCCCCGGCGATGCCGTGACCCTGGGCAGCCTGGCCGCCGTCGCCCGGCGGGTCGAGGCCCGTATCGACAGCCTGTTGTCCAAGGAGATCTGGCGGTGGACCACCCTGGACCGGGACCTGGCCCTGCCGCTCGAGGCGCTGGGCCGGCTGGTGCTGGCCGGCGGCAAGCGCCTCCGCCCCGCCTTTTGCCACTGGTCGTTCGTCGGGGCAGGCGGCGACCCGGACGACCCCCTGGTCGCCGACGCCGGTGCCTCCCTGGAGCTGATCCACTCCTTCGCCCTCATCCACGACGACGTGATGGACGACTCGTCCCGCCGCCACGGGGTCCGGACCATCCAGCGGGAGTTCGAGGAGCGCCACCAGGCGGCCGGCTGGGAGGGCGACGGCCGGCGCTTCGGCGAGGGGGTGGCCATCCTGGCCGGCGACCTGGCGTTCGTGTACGCCGACCGGCTGATGGCCGGGGCGCCCCGGGAGGCCATCGACGTGTTCGACCAGCTGCGCGTGGAGGTCAGCCTCGGCCAGTACCTCGACCTGGTCGGTACCGCCAGGAGGGATACTGACGCGGCCGCCGCCCGCCGCATCTGCATGTACAAGACGGGCAGGTACACCGTCGAGCGACCCCTGCACCTGGGCGCGGCCCTGGCTGGCCGACTGGCCGAATTGGGCCATGAGCTGTCGGCCTACGGGCAGCCGTTGGGCGAGGCCTTCCAGCTGCGCGACGACATCCTGGGCGCCTTCGGCGACCCGGCGATGACCGGCAAGCCGGTCGGCGAGGACCTGCGGGACGGCAAGCCCACCGTCCTGCACGCCCTGGCTGTCGAGCGGGCCCGGGGGCCAGGTGCCCGGTTGCTGGCCGAGCGGTTCGGGGCGGCCGACCTCAGTGCGCAGGAGGTGGCCTGCCTCCAGGAGGTGCTGGTCGACACCGGCGCCCGGCAGGCCACCGAGGCCACCATCGCCGCCCTGGTCGAGCGGTCCCTCCTGGCCATCCGGGCGGCCCGGATCACCCCTGAGGCTCGCCACCACCTGAGCGAGCTGGCCTACTTCGTGGGTAGCCGGGAGCGCTGAGCCGTGCGGGTGGTGGTGGTCGGGGCCGGCCTGGGGGGTCTGTCGGCCGCCTGCCACCTGGCCGGCCGGGGCCACCAGGTGAGGGTGATCGAGCGGGCCGCCCGGCCGGGAGGACGGGCCGGCCTGGTGGAGGAGGCCGGTTACCGTCTCGACACCGGACCGGCGGTGCTCACCATGGCCGGGATCCTCTCCGACACCTTCGCCGCCGCCGGGGCCGACATGGCCGACCATGTGGACCTGGTCGCCCTGGATCCCATGTACCGAGCCTGCTTCGCCCAGGCCGGCGACCCGGTGGGGGCCGGGGTGGTGCGGCTGCGGCCGGGCCGGGAGGCCATGACCGAGGAGATCCGGTCGGTGTGCGGACCGAGGGAGGCGGCTTCGTTCGGCCCCTTCTGCGACTGGCTGGAGCGCCTCTACCGCCTGGAGATGCCTTCGTTCATCGATCGAAATTACGATTCCTGGCTGGACATCACCCGCCCACTGGCGCCGATCTGGCAGCTGGTACGCCTGGGCGGCCTGCGCCGGTTGCAGTCGGTGGTGGCCGGGTATTTCCAAGATGCCCGGCTGCAGCGGCTGTTCTCCTTCCAAGCCATGTATGCCGGGCTCTCACCGCTGCAGGCGCTGGCGCTGTACGGGGTGATCACCTACATGGACACCGTGCAGGGGGTGCTCTTCCCTCGGGGGGGGATGCACTCGGTGGCCACCGGGCTGGCCCAGGCGGCCGAGAAGGCAGGGGCCCGCATCCAGCTGGGCAGCGGTGTGGAGCGGATCGTCCGACGGCCCGGTGAGGGCGGGGCGGTGACCGGCGTGCGCCTGGACGGCGGCGAGGTCGTGCCGGCCGACGCGGTGGTCTGCAACCTGGACCTGCCGGTCGCCTACCGCCAGCTCCTGCCCGAGCTGGAGGCGCCCCGGGCAGCCCGCCGGGGCCGCTACTCGCCGTCGTGCGTGGTGTGGCTGGCCGGGTTGGACGGTGGCGTCCCGGACGGCGCCGCCCATCACAACCTCCACTTCGGGGAGAGCTGGGAGGACTCGTTCGCCGCCCTGTTGGGCAGGGGGGCGAGGCGAGGAGCGCGGCGGGGATTGGGGGCGGGACCGGGGGCGGGGCGGGGACGGGCCACCGGCGCCACCTTGATGCCTGACCCCTCCATCCTGGTCAGCGTCCCCACCGTGACCGACCCCGCCCTGGCCCCGGCCGGACGCCATTGCCTCTACGTTCTCGAGCCGGTGCCCAACCTGGACGGAGCGCTGGACTGGGCCAGCCAGGGTGAGCGGCTGCGGACCGACCTGTCCGGGCGGGTGGAGGCCCTGGGCTACCTGGGCGATGGAGGCCTCCAGTCGGTGGAGGTGGAGCGCTTCTGTGACCCGGTGGGCTGGGAGCGCCAGGGCATGGAGAGGGGCACGCCCTTCGCCTTGTCCCACCACTTCTTCCAGACCGGGCCCTTCCGGCCCGGTAACGTGGACCGGCGGGTGCCCGGTCTGGCCTTCGTGGGTTCGGGGACCCAGCCGGGAGTGGGCATACCCATGGTGCTGCTGTCCGGCCGGCTGGCCGCCGAGCGAGTGAGCCAGCTGTGCTGAACGGGGCGGCGACGGTCACCCTCGACCAGTCCTACGAGCGCTGCCGGCGGCTCAACCGGCGCCATGGCACCACCTACTACTGGTCCACCACCTTGTTGCCCAGGGTGAAGCGCCACCATGTGCATGCCCTCTACGGCTTCTGCCGGTACGCCGACGACATCGTCGACGACCTGGGGCCCGCGCCGGTGGCCGAGCGGGAGGCGGCCCTGGCCGACCTGGGCCGCCGGTTGTTCGCCGACCTCGACCAGGGCCGCTCCGACCATCCCGTCCTCAAGGCGGTCGTCCACACGGTGCGGGCCTTCGACCTGGACCCTGGCTGCTTTCGCCGGTTCCTGCGCTCCATGGCCATGGACCTGTCGACCGGGCGCTACCAGCGGTTCGAGGACCTGCTCGACTACGTGGACGGCTCGGCGGCGGTCATCGGCGAGATGATGCTGCCGATCCTCGAACCCCTCTCCCCCGCCGCCCTCCGACCGGCCCGGGACCTCGGCATCGCCTTCCAGCTCACCAACTTCTGGCGAGACGTCGGGGAGGACCTGCGCCGGGGGCGCCTCTACCTCCCGCTGGAGGACGTGGGACACTTCGGGGCCGAAGCGGCCGTCGAGGCCCGCCGGGTGGGCCCGGAGTGGGTGGCCCTGATGCGCTTCGAGATCGAGCGCACCAGGTCGTACTACGCCTCAGCCGAGGCCGGCCTGCGCTTGCTGCCGGCCACCTCGGCGCGCTGCATCGCCGGAGCCCTGGCCCTCTATGCTGGCATCCTGGATCGCATCGAGACGGGTGGCTACGACGTGTTCTCCACCCGGGCACGGGTGCCGACCTGGCGCAAGCTGGCGACGGCGGCCCGCCTGGCTCACCCCTGAGCGACCCGCTCAGGGGCAGCGGAGCGGGGCGGCAGGGTGGCGACCGCCCCGACCCGCTGCCGCGCTGGCTGGCTGGAACTTACCGGCTCACATCTTCTCTATCTTGATATAGCGCCGGATGTCCGGTAGCTCTTTCATCACCAAGCCGACTGCTGCCAGTAGGCCCAGCAAGGGCAAGACCCTGCGGATGATCATTTGGCTCTCCTTTGTGGCCCATCCTCGGGCCTCCTCGGCTCACCCCGGGGGCAAGTTGGGCATGATCGAAAGGATGCAGTTGTGCTTCTTGGGGCTCACTCCGGTCGAGCGACGGGCGTCGGCGGTGCCATCGGGGTGGTGCCCGACCTGCTTCTCGTAGGCTCCCTTGCGGTTGCCCCGCTTGACTCCACTGGTATGCGATGGGGTGGCGGGATCTATGTCCGGCTTACCTACCCTGATCTCAGCCATGCTTTCTCCTTTCCGTTCGACTCAGCCTATCGAAAAAGCCCTCGATCTCCTTCCAGACCTGCCGTCCGCCGGACAGCCCCACCCACTCTTGGCGAACGATCGCCACCAGCCGGTAGCAGTCGTCGATGGGGACGATCCAGCTGTGGTTGGATCCCCGTACCGTATTGACCAGCAGGGCTTCGACGTCGGGCTTCAGCTCGGACAGGTCGGCGCAGCCCTCCATTGCCGCCTGCCATCTTTCCGGGTCGACCTCCCACCGGGTGGCGCCCATGGGGCTCGGGTAGTGGGCGGTGACCGTCCCGTCTCCGCCCCGCACGAAGAAGGCCAGCCCTACGGGAGCTCCGATCTCCTTGCCCGGAGCCCCGCTGAGCCTGAGCCGCCGCTCGGGAACCAGGCGGTAGCGTCCCATGGCCGCCGCCTCCCGCTCGAAGAGCAGCCCGCAGGCCCGGCATGCGCACATGACCTTGCCCTCCGACTCGTCGAGGACGTGGCGGTGGGCATCGCTGAGGGCGGCGGCGCACAGACCGCAGTGCTCCCCCGGGGAAGCCCCCCCGCCCCCCCGCCTCACCACCCTCTCGAGGGCCCCGGTGGTCACTGGCCGCCCACCACCGCCGTGTCCGGCACCGGAGCCGTGCCTGGCACTGGAGAGCTGCCTGGTGCCGGAGCCGTCTTGCGCACCAGCGACGCCACCGGTATCAAGGCCGACGAACCTGCGGCGGCCACCGCCTCCACCCAGGCCAGCTCGGGGGCGGCGGCCAGCACGACGTCCCTCACCGTCTCCTCCATGTCCTCCTGGGAACCGCCTGTCGAGGACGAGCAGCTCGGACAGCCTCCCGACGACAGGCGAACGCGGGCCACGTCGTCACTGATCCCCTCCAGGCTCACCTCGCCCCCCTTCGACTGCACGTAGGGACCGATCTCGGCCAGAGCCTGCTCGACGCGCCTCTCGACGGGGTGAGGGTGAACCTGGTGGAGAGCCAGGAGGTGCCCGATCAGCTCGTCGCCGGCCAACGCCTCGGGGATGTCGGGTGCCTGCCCCACGTGACCCATGATGCGGGCCAATGCCTCCCCGTAGACCTCGGTGAGCAGACCGATGACCTCCATGGCCGACTCCCCGGTCGGGCTGGCCACCGCCTCCAGCCGATCGAGCAGCTGGTCGATACGATCGAGCCGTTGGTGTACCGCGGCGTCATCCATGCTGGTACCAGCTGGGGGAGTGCAGCTTCTTCAGCGTCTTGCCCCCTCCCAGGTACATGTGGACGCCACAGGGAAGACAGGGGTCGAAGCTGCGCACGGCGCGCATGATGTCGATCCCCTTGAAGTCGTCCGGCCCGTTCTCCTCGAAGATGGGCATGTCGGCCACCGCGTCCTCGTAGGGCCCAGGGGTGCCATAGCTGTCCCGCGGACTGCCGTTCCAGGGGGTGGGCGGGTACGGGTGGTAGTTGGCGATCTTGCCGTCCTTTATCACCAGGTGATGAGACAGCACGCCGCGTACCGCCTCGTGGAAGCCGCAGCCGATGGCCTCGTCGGGAACGTCGAAGTCGGTGAAGACCCGGGTGTCCCCAGCCCTCACATGCTCCATCCCCTTCTCCAAGAAGTAGACCGCCATGGCCGCCGAATAGGCGATGTAGTACACCCGGGCCCGGTCACGCTCGATGGCGTTGGACCACTGGGGGATGCGCCACTCCAGGGTGGACTCCGGGTGCTTTCCGCTCTTGGGCAGGGACATCTTCACGGTCCGCCCGGTGGCCTGCACGTAAGGGGTGTCCACCAGGCCGGCCAGGGCGGTGGAGTACAGCCGGGCGAACGGACCTCCGCCCGTGTCCAGGGCCAGGTGCTCACCGCTGGCCGGATCGAGCCAGCGGGGGCTCATCACCCAGCTGTACTTGTCGGAGAAGTCGCGCTTTTGCGGGGCGGGGAGCGTGGTCTGGTTCCAGGGATGGCGCATGTCCACCGGGTTTCCGAGGGGATCACGGCTGACGAAGGGCTCCTCATTGACCCAGTCGTCGTAGTGGGAGCTGCCCAGGAGGATCCGCATCCCCAGGTTGATGTCGACCAGGTTGGTGGTCACCAGCTCGCCGTCGACCACCACTCCGGGGGTGACGTACATGGCCTTGCCCCACTCGTTCATGCGCTCGTAGCGGTAGTCGCACACGGCCGGGTCCTGCCATGCTCCCCAGCAGCCGAGCAGGACGCGCCGCCGGCCGACCTCCTCGTAGCCGGGGAGGGCCTCGTAGAAGAAGTCGAACACGTCGTCGTTCAGGGCCACCGACTCCTTGACGAAGTCGAGGATCGAGAGCAGCCTGGTCAGGTAGTCGGTGAAGAGGGTCGGCTCGGGCATGGTGCCCACCCCTCCGGGATAAACGGTCGAGGGATGCACGTGGCGTCCCTCCATCAGGCAGAACATCTCCCGGGTGGTGCGGCTCACCCTGAGCGCCTCCTTGTAGAAGTCGCCCTCGAACGGGTTGAAGGATCGCATGATGTCGGCAATGGTCCGCCGGCCGTGCATGTCGGCGTGGGGGGCCTCGGTGCTCTCCGCCCGGGCCAACAGGCTGGGATTGGTCTCTTTGACCATGGCCTCGCAGAAGTCGACGAAGACCAGGTTGTCCTGGAAGAGGGTGTGGTCGAAGAGGTACTCGGCTGCCTCACCCAAGTTGAGGATCCACTCGGCCAACGGCGGGGGCTTGATGCCGTACGCCATCTGCTGGGCGTACACCGAGCAGGTGGTGTGGTTGTCCCCGCAGATGCCGCAGATCCGGCTGGTGATGAACCCCGCGTCCCGGGGGTCCTTGCCCTTCATGAACACCGAGTAGCCCCGGAAGAGCGAGGAGGTGCTGTGGCATTCGGCCACCCGCTGGTTCTTGAAGTCGATCTTGGTGTAGATCCCGAGGTTGCCGATGATCCGGGTGATGGGATCCCAGGACATCTCCACCAACTGGCCAGGTGCTCGCTTGGCCGGCTTGCGCTGGGTTGTTACGGCCATGGTCTCTAACTCTCCTTTTCTTGGGGGCGCCAGCGGGGGTCGTAGCCGGAGGTCAGCGCCTCGCGGTTGTGGTGCCACTTGGGCTCCCGGTTGGCGCTGTGGTTGGTGATGGAACGCATTCGCCGGATGAATGCTCCATAGGGCTTGATGAGCATCGACGAGAGGGACCCCCCTGGTGGAGCGTCCATGAACGGCATGAACTTGTCCGGGAACCCGGGCATGGTGCAGGCGATGCATATGCCGCCCACGTTGGGGCAGCCGCCTATGCCTCCCATCCATCCCCGCTTGGGCACGTTGCAGTTGACCACCGGCCCCCAACAGCCGATGTGCACCTGGCACTTGGGGGAGTTGTAGTCCTTGCCAAAGTCGCCCTGCTCGTAATAGGCGGCCCGGTCACAGCCCTCGTGCACCGTCTTGCCGAAGATCCACTGGGGCCTCAGCAGCTCGTCGAGCGGCGGCGGCGGAGCTGCTCCGGCGGCGTGGTAGAGGACCCAGGCCAGGGTCTCCATGAAGTTGTCGGGCTGAACCGGGCAGCCGGGGATGTTGACGATCGGCAGGGCCCCCCTGGACTTGAAGTCCCAACCCAGGTAGTCGGCCAGCCCCATGCACCCGGTGGGATTGCCGGCCATGGCGTGGATGCCGCCGTAGGCGGCGCAGGTACCTATGGCCACCACCGCCCAGGCCTGGGGAGCGAGCATGTCGATCCAGGTGTTCAAGGTCATGGGCTCGCCGGTCTCGAGGTCGTTGCCAAACGACGTCCAGTACCCCTCCCCGTTGATCTTCTCGTTGGGGATGGACCCCTCGATCACCAAGATGAACGGCTCCAGCTCGCCCCGGGCGGCAGCCCGGAAGGGGGCCAGGAAGAACTCGCCCCCGACCGTGGGGGAAAGGACCTTGTTGTGGAGGTTCACCTTGGGCAGGCCGGGGATCATCCCGTTGACCACGTCCTCGATAGGAGGCTGGGAGGCGGCGGTGACCGACACCGAGTCCCCGTCACAGCTCATGCCCTCGGAGATCCACAGTATGTGGACCTCGTCGAATCCCTTGTTGCCATTGCTCCGCGAGCTTCGCTGGCCTTCCAAGCTGAAAGTGCTGCTCGGTACCGTCATCGGTACACCTCCTGGTCTATAGCGGTCATGTGAGGGGCCTTCCCTGGAGCCGGTCCCGAAGGCGGTCGTATATGGCGGCCACCGGGCCGACCAGCGTCAGCCCGGGCGGCTCGTCGGGTGCGGCCGGATGGGGCCGCGTGGGAGCCACGGCCTTGGCCTTGTCCAGCTGCTGGCCAAGCTCCTCCAGGGCCTGCTCGTCCAGGTGCTCTCGCACCTTGGGCATGAACTCGCCCTCCTCGTCTTGGACGTGCTCCCCGACGCTGGCGACGAGATGGCCGACCAGCTCAGCCTCACGGGCGTCGCCCACCTCGAGGTCGTCCAGCTCGGCCAGCTGCTTCTTCACCGTCATGTGCTGGGAGAGCTCCTCGCTGACCTCCTGGTCTCCGTTGGGCAGCACCTTCTTGGCCAGCGGATAGAACATCAGCTCCTCGAGGGCGGCGTGCTTGGACAGCTCGCGGATGAGGATGTCCACCACCCCCCGCCGCTGCTGCTCGGAGGCGGCGGCGTCGTAGTCCCGGAACAACTGCTCGACCATGCGGTGGTCATGCTTCAACAGCTCGATAGCGTCCATCACACCTCCATAGGTTGGATCTCTTCGGGCAGGGGCTCGATCTCTTCGGGCGAGAAGTACCGGAACCGGCCGTACCACTGGTGAAGCTCAGCGCCGGGGTCGTCGTCCAGCGTCACGGCAACGTGGTTGGAGCCGTCCACGTCCAACAGCACCGCGTCCACCGTCGCCGCCCGCCCGGCCAGGAACATGTCGTGGGCGTCGGTACCCCGCCGGCGGGGATGGAGGCGAACCCGGCTGCCCCTGGTCACCGGGGTGCCGGCCACCACGATGCTGTCGGTGGTCGGCGACACCGTGGCGTCGGCCGCCGCCTCCCACCACGGGGGAGCCTCGGAGCGGTCGGCGTCCGAGGCCTCCAGGTCCGAGGCCTCCAGGTCCGAGGCCTCCAGGTCCGAGGCCTCCAGGTCCGAGGCCTCCAGGTCCGACGCTTTGGCGTCCCGGAGGGTCCCGTGGAGCCCACGGAGCACGTCGGGGGGCATGTCACCCACCCGGTCCAAGATGGCGGCCGCCCGGGGGTCGGTGGCCCGCGCCTCGCGCTTCTCGTCGTCGCTCAGGGTGAGGATGCGCAGGGAGAGGATCTCGTCGATCTCCCCGGCGTCGAACAGGTCCCCGGGGCTCTCGGGGGCCACCGCCGGGTGGTCGTAGAGGATGATCGGAGAGGACAGGACCAGCCGGTCGTCGCCGCCCCCAGGGCCGGCCAGCACCGGGAAGGTGTGGACGTTGGTGCACTCCTTGGCTGCCGTCCCGGCCCACTCCGGCGGCTCCAGCAAGGAGAGGAACGAGCCGCCGGTGCACTCGATCAGGCAGTGGGTGGCGATGAGGGAGGCCGCCAGCGCCTGGTTGCGCGCTGTCCCCGGGCTGGTGGCCTCGTCAAGGTTCTCGACGCTGACACCGAGGCGGACCAGGCGGAAGGGTGCCGGCACCACCTCGCCGGAGACCCGCAGGGCCGCCTTAAGCGGGTGCCGGCGACGCACCACCCGCCCGACCTGGCGCCCGGAGGCGTCCACCAGAGCCTCGACGTCCTCCCCGGCGGGGACCTCGACCGCCACCCGGCGCTCGGCCTCCACGACCTCGCCGAGAGTGGCCACCGCGTCCACCTGGCGAGGCACCGCCTCCTCGAAGCTGAGGACATCGCTGTCGCCCACCCTGAGCTGGTCGACCGGAGTGAAGCCCCCGCCCGGCTCGGCTCCCTCCACCGTCTTGACCTGCAGCTGCAAGAAGCGGACCCGGACCCGGACCTCGGCGGTCGGCGGGGCCTCCAGCAGGCACTCGGTGTGCTGGTACCAGGACTCGGCCGAGCCGGCCACCGTGGCCCGGGCCGGGCCGCCGGCCTCTATCCAGGGCCGGGGGGCGATCACCCCGAACTGCCAGCGGACCCGGTTCTTGCCCGAAGACTTGCGGTAGGGATAGAGGAGGTACCCCTCGTAGAGAATGGCGTCGGCCACCGCGCAGGCCCGCGCCATGGGCGAGGATTCCTGCGTAGCAGACAACTCCATAAAGGCTCCCGTGGATCGGCTTGTAGGTGAGGTACCCCGGCTCGCAGCGGAGCTAAACCCCCCGTCGGAGGGGTTGCGGTGAGGCGGGGCACCCGTTGCACCGGTACCCGAGGGCCCTGCGCCCGCGGCGTCGGTCGAGAAACGGGCGTCAGCCAGCGCAGACCGCTGGTACTCTCCCGCCAAATGGACGACCGTCTGCCGGCTGCTCCCTCCAGCAACGGGCACACGCCGACAGCCGTACGGGCCGACCGTGCGTCGTCGCCTCCCACCACCAACGGCCGCACGCCACCGGCGACGCTGTTCATCCCCGTCGCCGAGCAGATCGAGAACGTGCGGCGGTGGAACGACGATCTCGAGTGGGGCTTCGGGGAGGAGGAGTTCGCCGCCCTCGACCCCACCCCGCGCTCGCACCCCGGCCGGCTGGTCGTCGACGTCGTGGTCCCGTACCTTGACTATCTCTACCTCGGCGCCGACGAAGAGGGCCTCGACGGCGTCCGCCACACGTGCCACGAGCTGTGGCTGCTGGCTGCCCAACAGCAACCCAACTGGTGGTGCTGGGACCGGTCCTGGGACATCTGGGTCAGGCGCCCCAAGCCGGTGCGCCTCCTCGCCGGTATCGTCCACCGCCCGGGGATCCGCCGGGTCACCGTCGACCTGGCCGCCCACTGGAAGCCCGGTCGCCACCTCCGCCCGGCTCAGCTACGCGGTCCCGACTCGGCCCACGCCGAGGTCCTGGCCGCGGCCGCCCACTTCCCCCGCTGGGTCCGGGCCATGGACGGCCGGTACGTGCCGCACACCTGGGTCTCCGGCTACCAGATAACCGTCCCTGAGTACTCAGTGCACAAGCGCCTGCCGGCGCTCACCTGGACCAGCTACCGGCAAACCATCAGCCTGGCCGTCAACTGGGCGGATCGCGCCCACAGTGGGTTCGCCTCTCCCGTCTGCGTCGGCTGACCGGCCGGTGTCCCACCGTCGCTGCGCCTGGGGCGGCATCGCCGGTCCGGCCGCGTTCGTCTCGGCCTGGGTGGTTGGCGGCGCCATGCGGCCGGACTATTCGGCGGTGGAGGACGCCATCAGCCAGCTGGCAGCCGCCGGAGCGCCGACCCGCCCGCTGATGACGGCGGGCCTACTGGCATTCGGCGTCGGGGTGCCCGTTTACGCCGCGGCCCTGCGGGGGTCGGTCCCCGGCCCGTCATGGCAGGCGGCGGTCGCCACCGGCCTGGCCACGCTGGGTGTCGCCGCCTTCCCGCTCGGGGCGTCCGCTGGGACCGACGTTGCCCACGCCGGATCCTCGGCGCTCGCCTACGCCAGCCTGGCCGCCACTCCGGTGCTGGCCGCCCATCCGCTCGCCGCCGCCGGCCATCGCCGGGCAGCCCGGATGTCGTCGGCGATCGGAGTGGCGTCCGGGCTTTGCCTGGTCGCCACCGCCATCGGCCCGGCCCGCGGGCTGGCGCAGCGGATCGGCCTCACGCTGGGTGACGCGTGGCTGGCCGCAACCGCGGTGTGGATGGTCTCTGGAAAGGCCGAAGACCCTCAGGCAGCGCTCCCGGCCATCTCGCCTGACCGCCCTACCCGCTGCGCCCGGCGAGCGCCCGGGTCGTAGGACACCGCTGCGGCCCGGATCCGAAGGCGCCGGGGCACGACCGGCACCAGCATCCCGAAGGGCTCGCCGCCGTACAGGTGGTGAATGGCATGAGCATCCTTGAGCCTGTCCAGGACGGCGGACCTCGGCATGCGCCCCAGGCGGGCGTGGATGTAGACGTCATGGACGAACATGTAGGCCAGGCCGTACAGGGTCACGCCCGCCCCCACCACCTCGACTGAGCGCAACGCCGGCAGGGTGGCTCCGGCCGCCATGGCCAAGACGGTGACGGCGGCAAAGATCACGGGGAAGGCATCGTTGGCCTCGAAGGCACGGGCAGCCGGGAGGTGATGACTGCGGTGCAGCACCCATCCCACCCCGTGCATGACGAACCGGTGGGCCAGGTAGGTCACCGGCTCCATCACCACGAAGCTGACTGCTGCGACCAGGGCTGTTTGCACTGGTGCCCCAACCTACTTGGCTACGTCGACCATCCGCCGGTCAGGGGGCGGTGGGTCGCCCGGCTGCGGTCGCCGGCCGGGCGGTGGTCCGGCGGGCAGCTCCGGCGTCAGCCGGCCGGGCGGTGGTCCGGCGGGCAGCTCGGGTGGTGGCCGGCCGGGCGGTGGTCCGGCGGGCAGCAGTGGCCGGGTCGCCGGTGGCCCCGTCGCCGGGGGCCGGTGGTGACCGGGCGGGCGGTGCCCCGGCGGGCAGCGGTGGCCGGGTCGCCGGTGGTCCGGCGGGCAGCTCCGGCGGCAGCCGGCCGGGCGGTGGCCCTGGCCCGGTCGGCGGGGGCCGGTGGTGGC
>JAVKSQ010000027.1:0-44195 GCA_039583615.1 Acidimicrobiales bacterium | reverse complement strand
GTCTCCTTGTCGTACCTGCTTGCCATTGCGCCATCCTTCCCAACTTGGGAGGTGTGCACGAAACCCGGGACGGTTCAAAACCCAAAAAGAGATCATGCGCTGCCTCAAGCGCTACGTGGCCAGGGAGGTCTTCCGACTGCTCACCAATCCGCCCAACGTCCCCAACGGCGCCGACCTGCGAGTGGGCCGCCTGGCCGCCGGGATCAGTCTGGCTGTGATTGCTGAACAGCTGAGCACTTGGCCTACTCGCATCTCCGAGCTTGAGCGGGCTCACCCACCACGTCGAGCTGGCTACCCGCTACCAGCTGTGGCTCACCTCCCAAAAAGCCGCTTGACAGCCATAGGAGCATCACTCCGTCGGCCAGCCCGCTGGCATCCAGGGACGGGCTCGCCGAGCGTCTTGGATCAGCGCCGTCGCCCCTCCCCCAGCCTGGCCCGCTCCCACAGGAGGATGGCCATGGTGACCAGGGCAAAGCCGTAGAGGAAGTCCTCCACCGGGATGCTGAGCGGGAAGCGGATGCCGCTGAACTGGCTCGAGCGGTAGATGACTACAGGAGCGCTCAACTTGGTGAGCCAGCCGTCCACCGGCACCTGGAAAGCGAAGACAATGGCCAGCGTGACCCAGTAGGACCGCCGCCGGAATATCCCTGTCCTCAGCCACACGACCTCCATGAGCACCACCGCGGCGGCGGCGGCCAAGGCAGCCAGGGTGTACTCGCCCACTTCGGTCCGGCTAGTCAGCGATCCTGGAGGACCCGGCGCACCACCTCGAAGGTGAGCAGCGCGCACAGCGGGATCACGACGAAGAAGACGACCTCCTCGACGGGCAAGCTGCCGGGAAGGTCCCAGCCGGTGGTGTAGCGCTGGCTGTAGGACCACTCGTGCCGGCTGATGGCCGCCACGTCCCACACCGAGAACACGACCACCACCGGCCAAAGGGCCAGCCACAGGCGCCTGGGCCGACGCCAGACCCTTGCCCCCAGGACCAGCTCGAGAGGCAGGGTGACGGCCAGGCAGATACCCATGAGAATGAGGTACTGGAAGCGGCCCATGCCCGGAGCAGCCTAAGCGACGGCCCTGCCCGTGACTTGGCGGCACTGCCCTGAGATGTGCCGATGCCGATTGCGTCGCCTGCCTCAGAATGGCGACAAGGAGGACGATATGAACGAAGCCCACCTGCGGATCTGCTCCAGCCCCGAATGGTCAGCGTTCGTGGAGAGGGAGCACTGCCGTGGGCGGTGGGGCACCGCCATCTCGGGGAGGAGGTCCTGGAGGTTGGCCCCGGGCCCGGCCTGACTACCGACGTCCTGCGGCGACGGGTGCGCCGCCTGACGGCGGTCGAGATCGACGAGCGGCTCGCCGCTGAGCTGGCGGCCCGCCTCGACGGCAAGAATGTTGATGTAGTCCTCGCCGACGGGACGCAGTTGCCCTTCGAGGCGGGTCGCTTCAGCAGTGCCACATTGTTCACCATGCTCCACCACGTCCCGTCTGTCACTCTTCAGGACAGCCTGCTGGCCGAGCTGCGCCGGGTGCTGCGCTCCGGCGGGCTGCTGGTGGGCACGGACAGCATCGAGACGCCATCACGGCGGGAGCTCCACGCCGGTGATGTCTACCAGCCCATCGACCCCGCCGGTTTGGAGAACCGGCTCGCAGTCGCCGGCTTTGTCGAGGCGACGGTGGAGGTGGCCGAGGACCGCTTCCTGTTCCTTGCGACTGCACCAGGTGGCGGCGCCCCCGGCCCTGTCAGGGTCCGCCCTGACCGGTAACCTCGGGCGACGACCTGTGGGGCGATCAGCGGGCCGAACGCTGGTATCTGCCTGCCGACCGCCGGCCGACTCCTGGAGGGTCTCCGGGAACAACGGGCACTAGCCACGACGGACAACCACGAAGTACCACCACCAGCCCGGGGGACTGGGCTGCGCAGGGTGAGCGGCCGCACCTCGGTCGACCGGCTAGCTTGAGTCGCTTGGGAGGTATGCGCGAACAATGATCCTCGACCGCATCACGTGCCCCGCCGACCTGAGGGACCTCGACCAGGAGGAGCTGGAGGCCCTGGCCGAGGAGATCCGTACCTTCGTGGTCGAGTCGGTGTCGCTGACCGGGGGCCACCTCGGCTCGAACCTGGGAGCAGTCGAGCTCACCCTGGCCCTGCACCGGGTCTTCGACTCGCCGCGCGACATCCTGCTGTGGGACACCGGTCACCAGACCTACGTGCACAAGCTGGTGACCGGGCGGCGGGCCGGGTTCGCCAGGCTGCGCCAGGCCGGCGGGCTGTCGGGCTACCCGTCGAGGGCTGAGTCCGAGCACGACTGGGTGGAGAACAGTCACGCCTCCACCATCCTCAGCTACAGCCACGGCCTGGCCACCGCCATGGAGCTGGCCAGGTCCTACCAGGACGGGGCCCAGCGGGAGGCGCCCGGCGGGGCCACGCCGGCGACGGACGAGAACGACGCTGCCCAGGCCCCGACCCCGTCGGCCCAGCGCCCCGACCGGCGCATCGTGGCCGTGGTCGGTGACGGCGCCCTCACCGGGGGCATGGCCTACGAGGCGCTCAACAACCTCGGCCACAGCGGGCGGCGGGTGGTCATCGTGCTCAACGACAACGGCCGCTCCTACGCCCCCACCGTCTCCCGCCTGTCCGAGAGCCTCACCCGCCTTCGCCTCAACCCTTCCTACGTCCACGCCCGCAACCGGGCCAAGCAGATCCTGCGCGAGCTGCCGGCCGTCGGCGGCCTGGCCTACTCCAGCGTGGCCGCCCTCACCGCCGCCGTGCGAGAGGCAGTCGAGCCCCATGTCTTCTTCGAGGCCCTGGGCGTGCGCTACACCGGGCCCATCGACGGCCACGACATCCCCACCATGGAGCAGGCCCTGCGCAACGCGGCCGAGTGGGACGGCCCCATAGTCGTCCACGTGCTCACCCACAAGGGCAAGGGCTACGCACCGGCCGAGGAAGACGACGTCCAGTGCCTGCACGACCTCAAGGTGCGCCCCACCCCGGCTCCAGGAGGCCCCGATCAGGACAGCGCAGCCCCCCTCATGTACACCGACGTGTTCACCCAGACCATGCTGGAGCTGGCCGAACGCCACCCCCAGGTGGTGGCCCTCACCGCCGCCATGCCCGGCTCGACCGGCCTGCTGGCCTTCCAGGCCCGCTTCCCGGACCGCTGCTTCGACGTGGGCATCGCCGAGCAGCACGCGGTGACGGCGGCCGCCGGCATGGCCCTGGGGGGTCTGCGCCCGGTGGTGGCGGTCTACTCCACCTTCTTCAGCCGGGCCTTCGACCAGGCCAACCTGGACGTGGGCCTGCACGGCCTGCCGGTGGTCTTCGCCCTCAGCGCGGCCGGCATCACCGGTGACAACGGCGCCTCCCATCACGGCCTGCTCGACCTGGTCCTGTGCCTGTCCATCCCGGGCATGACCGTCTTCGCCCCCTCGTCGGCCCAGGAGCTGCCGGTCATGCTGGCCAGTGCCCTGGACCTCGAGGCGCCCGCCGCCATCCGCTGGCCCAACACCCCGGCCCGCCAGCTACCGCCCGGCCAGGTCGGGTCGGGGCTGGCCGGGCGCAAGGTCAGCGAGGGGGACGGCTCGGTGTGCATCCTGGCCGTGGGCAAGATGCTGGAGGCGGCCGAGGAGGCGGCGGCCGAGCTGGCCGGCCAGGGCCTGGAGGCCAGCGTCTGGGACGTGCGGGTGGTCAAGCCGGCGGACCGGGCCATGCTGGCCGACGCCGCCCGCCATCACCTGGTGGTGACGGTGGAGGACGGCCTGCGGGTGGGAGGGGCCGGCGCCTTCCTGGCCGACGCCATCGCCGGCCTGGACGACCATCGGGGAACCCCACCGGTGGTGGTGCTGGGTACGCCGATGGCCTACGTCCCCCAGGGCAGGCAGGCCCAGCTGCTGGCCGGGCTGGGCCTGGACGGTCCCGGCATCGCCCGCTCGGTGCGCCGAGCCCTCGACCGAGAGGGCGCCGCCGTCGAGGTCCCCGCCGACGACTGACCCAGCCCGCACCAGTCAGTGGGCCAGGCCGTGATCGTAGGCGTAGCGAATGGCCTGGGGGCGATCTCTCAGGCCCGTCTTGGCGAAGAGATGGTTGATGTGGGTCTTGACGGTGGCCTCGCCGACGAAGAGGGTGGCGGCGATCTCGGCGTTGGAACGCCCGGTTGCGACGAGGCGCAAGACGTCGACCTCGCGGGGAGTGAGACCGTCCGGTAGCGAGTTGCTGGCCTCGGTGAGCCGGAACGAGGCGTCGCCTGTCCTGGCCCTGGCGAGCAGCTTGGCCTGCACGGCGGGGCTGAGCACGGCCTGGCCGCTGACCGCCGCCTGGAGGGCTTGGGCGATCTGGCGGCTGCCGGCGTCCTTGGTGAGGTAGCCCCGGGCTCCGGCCTGCAAGGCTGCGACGATTGACTCGTCGTCCTCGTAGGTGGTGAGCACGACCACCTCGGTGCCGGGATGATCCGCCCGGATGCGCCGGGTGGCCTCCACCCCATCACAGCGGGGCATGCGCAGGTCCATGAGCACCACGTCAGGATGATGGTGCTCGACCAGAGCGACAGCCTCATCGCCGTTCGTGCCAGCGGCCACCACCTCGACGTCGGTCAGCAGGCCGAGGATGGTGACCAGCCCCTCGCGCACCACGGTCTGGTCGTCGACCACCACGACTCGAAGCATCCCCGCTCGGTCGCTGCTCATACGGGGACCCGCAGCTCGACGCGCCATCCGTTGCCCCAGGGGCCGGCCCGCAGGATGCCGCCGGCGAGCTCGGCTCGCTCCCGCATGCCGAGCAGGCCGTAGCTGCCAGTGCCGCCCCCATGGTTCGGCGACGGTTCGGCGCCGCTCGGGCGCTGGTCGCTCACGATCAGAACCGTCTCGTGCTCCTCGTACTCGAGCTCGACATGGACCCTGGCGCCAGGGGCGTGGCGGGACACGTTCGTGAGGGCCTCCTGGGCGACGCGGTACACCGTCAGGGCAGCGTCGGGCGACAGCGGGCGCGACCGCCCCCTCACCTCCAAGCCGGTATCCAAGCCGTGACCGTCCACCAGGGAGCCGAGGAGCTCGGCAAGGGGCGGAGTGCCATCTCGCAAGGCGGCGACGGCTCGACGGGTCTCGGCCAAGCCCTCCACCCCGAGGTGGTGCGCCCGCTCGACATGGGCGAGCGCCCTGGCAAGATCGGCGCCGTCGGCCAGGAGCGCCCGCCCCGCCTCCAGCTGGATGGTGAGCCCGGCGAGGGAGTGGGCCAGCACGTCGTGCACCTCCCGGGCGATGCGGGCACGCTCGGCGAGCGCTGCGCTGCGCGCCTCCTCCTCGGTCCGCAGCAGACGCTGGCGCCGGTTGAGCCCCGCCAGGAGCACCCCGACGGGGATCAACGTGGCCTGGACCAGCCCACCGGAGGGAATCGCTCCTGGAAGCGACCCGGCTGTGATCGCAGCTACGGCCACGACCAGGCTCAGGACCGACCAGCGAAGAGGCAGCTGCACGCTGGCGGAGAAGACGGCGATGCAGGGGAATGCCTCGACATAGCGGCTCGGGCTGAGGCCAACCAAGAACCCGCCGGCCAGGCTCAACACCCCGACGATCACCAAGACCGGCAGCCAAGCGCCGACTTGGGCCACGGGCCGACTGCCCCTGGCCGTCCACCCGATCCACGCCGCGCTGGCGAGGATCAAGCAGACCAGGATCCACGCACCCCGGCCGCTCCAGCCCGGCCCTGGTGACGCGCCGACGACCGAGAACACCAGCGCGCCGAGCGCAGCCAGGCGAAGTGCTGGCACCAGCCACCCCGGCCTGGGCATGCTGCGGCGCAGCCATTCGTCAAGGTCGATCATGAGACCCCGGGGCGACCGCTCGGCCGCCGGGCCGAGCCGCCGCCCGGGAGCCCGGCTGCACGGGGGACGGCCGGCCCCTTCGAGCCCTCCCCGCCGATATCGCAGGTCCTCTGTGCCATGGCGAGGACAGTACGACGCCCTCCGGTGCCCGTCCTGCGCCCCGGGGTGGAGGACGGGTGGAGGACGGGTGGAGGACGGGTGGGAGGACGGGTGGAGGACGGGTGGAGGGTGCGCCGAGGTTCCACCCTTCCATTCGGTCCCCGGGCTGATGGCAGCGCGCCAGCGATCTCTTACGGTGAACCGTGCCCCTCCACCAACCACGCGCCGGTCGCTGCCCCACCGACGGAACGCCAAAGGCCACCAAGGTCGCTCTGGCCCCCTGGCCACTGCTCGTCTACCTGCCTCTACCGATGGTAAGGGCGGCCCCCGGCCACCGCCGCCGGTGCTGGGCAGCGAAGACCGCTGCCAACACAACAGGTGCTCGCCAGTGAGCGCCTTCGACTTCCTGTTCCCCCTGCTGCTGATCTTCTCCGTCGTCCGCCAGGTTCGAGGCAAGCACCTCAACTGGTTCCAGTTGGCCTGGCCGATCGCCCTGGTCGCTTGGGCCGCTGACAAGTACCTGCATGGCTTTCCCACCACCGCGCCCGACCTCGCCCTGATCGTTGCCGCCGCGGTCCTCGGCGTCGTGCTCGGGAGCCTCGCCGGAACCTTCACCACGCTCTACCGTCGAGGCGACGGGGCCCTCATGGCCAAGGCAACGTCGGCCACGATCCTGCTGTGGGTCCTGGGCACCATCGGCCGCTTGGTGTTCGGCCTCTACGCCCAGCACGGCGGCGGCCCGGGCATCGCCGCCTTCAGCAAAGCGCATGCCGTCAGTGTCCAAGCGTGGGGACCCGCCCTCATCCTCATGGCTCTGTGCGAGGTGGTCGGGCGCACCCTGGTGCTCGGGAGTCGAGGCGCATCAGGCCGCCAGGCGAGCGGCGACCGCCCTGCCTCCACATCGCCCAGGCCGTGATCCGTGCCAGGCCGGGCAGAGGCCCACCGGGACGACCCGCCGCTCAACGGCCGCCTCCGGCGGCTCAGGCGACACTGCTGCGCAGGGGCAACGGCCGCCTCCGGCGGCAGGCGACACTGCTGCGCAGGGGCAACAGCCGCCTCCGGCGGCTCAGGCGACACTGCTCCGCAGGGGCTCCACCAGCTCGGGGCCGTCGCGGCGGGCGTCGTTGACCGAGCTGGCCACCTGGTAGTGCACCAGGGCGTCCGCCGGGGCCGGGCCCAGCAGAGCCAGGGCGGCCTCGGCGTCGACCGCCGGGGCGTCCAGCCACTCTGCCCATGCCTGGGGGCCCAGCACCACCGGCATGCGGGGATGGATGGGGGCCAGGTCCTGGTTGGCCCGGGTGGTGACGATGGCGCAGGTGCGCAGCCAGCCGCCGTCCGGGGCCTCCCAGGCCTCCCACAGCCCGGCCAGGGCCATCGGCTCACCGTCGGCCTGGCGGACCAGGTACGGCTGCTTGAGCTTGCCCCGGCCCACCGACTGCCACTCGTAGAAGGCATCGGCCGGGATGATGCACCGCCGCCGAGCCAGAGCGTCACGGAAGGCTGGCTTCTCCGCCACCGTCTCCGCTCGGGCATTGATCATCTTCGCCCCCACCGACGGGCTGTCGGCCCAGTGGGGCACCAGCCCCCACCGCAGGGTACCCAGCCGGCGGGCGCCGGTCCGCCGGGACCGCACCACCGCCGGCACGTCGGCGGTGGGAGCCACGTTCCAGCTCGGCGGCGGCCCCTCGTCGGTCACCTCGTCGACCTGGAAGCGGGCTGCCAGCAACGGCGTCGGGGAGGTAGCCACGAAGCGTCCGCACACGATCCCAAGCTACCCGGCGGGCGGGCGAGGTGGGCGGAGGACGGTCGCCGGTAGAACGCCGTCTTGCGCAAGCTGGACGCTGGCCGCCGGATCCTCTCTGCCGCTCAGGCCGCTCCCAGCCGCGCCGGGCAGGATAGGGCCATGACAGCCGGTGCGTCACGGATACTGGTGGTCGACGACGAGGCCACCATCACCGAGCTGGTGACCACCGCCCTGGGCTACGAGGGCTTCGACGTGGCCGCCGCCGCCAGCGGCCGGGAAGCGCTGGAGCGGGCGGCGGCGTGGCGGCCCGACCTCATCGTGCTGGACGTGATGCTGCCCGACCTGGACGGCTTCGAGGTGATGCGCCGCCTCCGGGCCCAGCGGATGGACACCTCGGTCGTCTTCCTCACCGCCAGGGACGCCACCGAGGACAAGATCGGCGGCCTGACCCTGGGAGGCGACGACTACGTCACCAAGCCGTTCAGCATCGGCGAGCTGGTGGCAAGGGTCCGGGCCGTTCTGCGCCGGGCCGGGCGGGAGGCACCCGGCGCCGCCCGGCTGGCCTTCGCCGACCTGGAGATGGACACCGACACCCGGGAGGTGTGGCGGGCGGGGCGGCTGATCGAGCTGACCGCCACCGAGTTCAACCTGCTGCGCTACCTGATGGAGAACGCCCGGCGGGTGCTGTCCAAGACGCAGATCCTGGACCAGGTATGGGACTACGACCTGAGAGGCAGGGACTTCGGCGGGGACGCCAACCTGGTGGAGACCTACATCTCCTACCTTCGCAAGAAGGTGGACGCCAGCGGACCGCCGCTCATCCACACCCTGCGCGGCGTGGGCTACAGCCTGCGCCTGCCCGCCCGCCAGTGAGGCGGGCGGTGTCCCTCCGGGCCCGGCTGCTGGCCAGCCTGCTCGCCCTGCTGGTCGTGGGCCTGGTGGTGGCCGACGTGGCCACCTGGGGCGCTCTGCGCTCCTTCCTCTACGAGCGGGTGGACCAGCAGCTGGCGGCCGCTCAGGCGCCGGTGGCCGAGGAGCTGGCCCTCCTGCATCCCCACCCCCTGGGGCCGTCAGCCCGGGCGGCCATCCCGACCGGCACCTACGGCATCTTCCTGGACCCGAGCGGCGACGTGGTGCGGGCCATCGTGGCCGGCTCGCCCACCCAGGCCGACGCCTCCTTCCCCGAGCCGGCCCTGCCCCACGGCCTGCCGGCGGGGCCCGGCGGGGCGAGCCGGCCGGCCTTCGACACCGGCTCGGTGGGCGGGGGGTCGGTCCACTACCGGGTGCTGGCCGCCCCGGTCTCGGCCGGCACCCTGGTGGTGGCCATACCGGTGGGCAGCGTGGCCCAGACCCTGAGCCGCCTGGTGGCGATCGAGGGCCTGGCCGGCCTGGCGGTGGTGGCGGCGGTGGGCCTGGTGGCGCGGTGGCTGGTGCGCCGGGGCCTGCGCCCGCTGGAGAAGATCGGCCAGGTGGCGGGGGCCATTGCCGACGGGGACCTCAGCCGGCGGGTGGAGCAGGCCGAGCCAGGGACGGAGGTGGGGCGGCTGGGCTTGGCCCTGAACGAGATGCTGGGCCAGATCGAGGAGGCCTTCGCCGCCCGGCGGACCTCCGAGGAGCGCCTGCGCCGGTTCGTGGCCGACGCCTCCCACGAGCTGCGGACGCCGCTGACCAGCATCCGGGGATGGGCCGAGCTGTTCCGCAAGGGTGCCGCCCAGCGGCCCGACGACCTGGCCACCGCCATGCGCCGGATCGAGGAGGAGTCGGCCCGCATGGGCGGCCTGGTGGACGACCTGTTGCTGCTGGCCCGGTTGGACCAGGGCCGGCCCCTCGAGCGGACGCCGGTCGACCTTTCCCGACTGGCCAGGGACGCCGCCGCCGACGCCCGGGCGGTGGAGCCCGAACGGCCCATCGAGGTCTCGGCCGACGGCCCCCTGGAGGTGGAGGGTGACGAGTCACGGCTGCGCCAGGTGGTGGGCAACCTGTTGGCCAACGCCCGCCAGCACACCCCGCCGGGCACCCCAGTGCGAGTGGCCGCCTACCCCCGGGGAGGGTCGGCCGTGCTGGAGGTGGCCGACGAGGGGCCTGGGCTGGACCCCGAGGCGGCCGAGCATGCCTTCGAGCGCTTCTACCGGGCCGATGCCTCCCGGTCCCGCAGCCACGGCGGCACCGGCCTGGGACTGTCCATCGTGGCGGCGGTGGCCGAGGCCCACGGCGGGCGGGCGCGGGTCGAGTGCAGGCCCGGAAAGGGGGCCAATTTCGTGGTCGAGCTGCCCAGCGCCCGCCGGATCGAGGAGCCCGGACCCAGCCTGGTCCAGCCGCCTTCGCCGACCGGGCCGGGCCTACGATAGGGGCGTGAACGACCCCGAGCAGCGGTGGACCAACCTGGGCGACCTGTGGGTCAGCTCGCTGCGGTGGACGGTCCCGGACGCTGACCCCTCGGCCCCGCCCCTGGTCCTGGTGCACGGGATGGTGGTGGCCGGGCGGTCCATGGTCCCCCTGGGCAGCGCCCTGGCGGCCCGGGGTTGCCGGGCCTGGGCGCCCGAGCTGCCGGGCTTTGGACGCAGCGGGCGGCCGGCCCGCCCCCTGGACGTGGACGGCTTGGCCGACAGCCTGGCCCGCTGGCTGGGACGCGCCCTCGCCGCGCCGGGACCGGCACCGCAGCCGGCACCGCAGTCGGGACGCCAGTCGGGACGCCAGTCGGCACGCCAGGGACGCCCGGTGGACCTGGTGGGCAACTCCTTCGGCTGCCAGGTGGCCGCCGCCCTGGCCGCCCGCCATCCCCACCTGGTCCGGCGGCTGGTGCTCCTCGCCCCCACCATCGACCCGGTCCAGCGCCGGCGGGGACTGGCCCTGCTGGGACCCATGGGGAAGCCGCCGGGAGGCGGCCCCCCGCCGCCCCCCTCCCCCTCGGCCAGGCTGGCTGCCAGGGCCGAGCAACGCATCGTGGCCTGGAGCTGGGTCCACCAGGGGCTGCGACCGCCCCTTCGGTCCCTCACCCTGGCCGAGTACCTGGGCACCGGGCTGGTGCGGGCACTGGCCACCTTTGGCTATGCCATCGTGGACGACATCCAGGCGCGACTGCCCGACATCCCCGCCCCCACCCTGGTGCTGCGGGGAGACAACGACAGGGTGGTGTCGGCGGACTGGGCCGCCAGCGTGGCCCGCCAACTGCCCCGCGGGACCCTGGCCGAGGTGGGCGGGGCCAACCACTCGGCCCAGTACCTGGCGGCCGACCCGGTGGCCGACCTGGTCGCCCCCTTCCTGCTGGCCCGTCGAGCGGCCTGACCACGTGACCGCCGAAGCCAGCGCCGATGACCGCTACCTGACCTGCCCGACGGCGTCCTAGGTCACCGGCGAGGTCCTGCACGTCAACGGCGGCGGGAGCTGGGCCGAGGAGTCCCGCAGGCGGTTCCGGTCATGCCCTATCGACAAGAACGAGCTTACGTCGGTGACGTTTCACCGAGAACGGTTGCACCGGGGAGTGGAGTGGAGCTCTGGGCGGACAGCGCCGTCCTCATGGCTTCGGCCAGGGCTTGGAGGGCAGTGAGGGGCCGGACCATGACGGTGATCTCGCCGATAAGACCCGCGTCATTGAATCGCAGGACATCGATTCCTTCGGCGTCGAATTTGCCGACCCGGGCCTTGAACAACAGTCCGACGGTGTCGTCGCCGAGGAGCTCGGCCACATAGGTGAGGTCTTGCCAGACGGTCAATACTGGCAGGACGGCCGCACGGACGACGGTCAGGCTCTCGAAAGGACGGAGAGTGACGGGGCCCCTGAAGGTGACGTCGGGCGCCAGCGTTGAGACAACCGACGACGCGTCGCTCTGTTCGACCGCTCGGCGGAAGGTGGCGACGATATGTGGGTACAGGGCGCTAGCTCAGCCCTTGAAGCAGACTGGGAGAGACGACAGCCCGCGGAACACCAGGTTCGGTCGGTACTGCGGCCTTGCGGACGTGAGCTCCAACACCGGGACGCGCTCCGTCAGGCGCCGCAGGAGGACTTCCATTTGGAGTACGGCCAGGGGGGCCCCGAGGCAGTAGTGGATACCCAGGCCGAAGGTGAGGTGACGAGCCCGAGGACCGGTGCGGTCATGGGTCCGGCCCACGTCGAGGCGGTCGGGGTCGGCAAATGCCGCTGGGTCCCGATTGGCCGAGTTGAGCAGCACTACCACGCCGTTGTTGGGGCTGAAGTCGTGGCCAGCCAGCGTTATGTCTCGCGTTGCCGTGCGGGTGGTCATTTGTATAGGTGGCTCGAATCGAAGCAGTTCCTCGACCGCGCTGTGGATCAACTCGGGACGCTCGCGCAACCGCTGGAGCTGATCGGGATTGCGCAGCAATGCCAGCAGCCCGTTGCCTATGAGGTTCACCGTCGTCTCGTGGCCCGCCACTAAGATGGTGACGCAGGTGGCAAGCAACTCGGTCGCGGACAGCATGTCACCGGCGTCCTCTACCGCCCCGAGTGCGCTGAGCAGGTCGTCGGCCGGCCGGCGACGCCGCTCGGTGATCAGCCTGCGAAAATAGGCGAACAGCTCGCTCGCCGCGGTGCTGCGGGCCTGCTTGGCGTCCGGCTCCATCAATACGTCTGGATCGAAGCCCCGTGCCAGATGCTGCGACCAGCCTTGCACCAGCTGATGATCGGAGCGGGGAATACCGATCAACTCGCATATGACGGTGAGTGGCAGCGGGTAGGCCACGCGCTGGATGAGGTCGATGTCGCCCGCGGCAAGGGCCTCGTCGATGAGACGGAGGACGAGCTCCTCGATTCTTGGGCGCAAACCAGCCACCATTCTCGCCGTGAACCCCTTGGCCACCAGGGCGCGGAGGCGGGTGTGGTCGGGTGGATCCATCCACACAAAGGAGGTAGGCAGCTCGGCTGCCACGTCCTCGGAGTCGATCTCGGAGTGCAACAGGGCCGCCTCGCCGGCATGGCTCCAGGAAGCGTCCCGTAGGATGGTCGAGCAGTCCGCATAGCGGGTGACCAGATGTACGCCCAGCGGGGACCGATGCAGAGGTGCCAGCTCGCGCAGCACCTTGGTCGGCCCGTACGGGTTGGCCCGGTTGGCGGGATTGAACAGCTCGCTCATGGCTGCGGCCGACTGGCTGATCGCCGCCGCACCCGACTCCGTCGTCGTCGAGAGTGCACTCGTTGTTGACATTGGGAATCAACCTCCTCGATTGAGCCACCACAAGGCCTGGTGGCTCGGTGCGAATCGACCTATCGGTACACCCTCCCGGGCGGTGTCGGGCAAGTACCCACCGCTGCCGCCCAGCCCGGCCCGAGGTCGTGCGACTGGACCGTCCACGTCCGCTCGGCGCCCGGACCCCGCACCGTGACGCGCGTCGCATGCGGGCTGAGAACGGGCACGTCGAAGTGGTGCAGCGGCATCGTCAGTCCGACTCCCATCCCCTTCACAACCGCTTCCTTGCGGGTCCAGCAGCTGAAGTAGGCGGCCAAGCGCCGGGGACGATCAACGATGGAGCTAAGGCTGGCTTGCTCCTGGGCCGAGAAGCACCGGGCTGCGATACCATCGAAGTCGACGTCCGCTCGCATCCGTTCGATGTCGACCCCGATCCCGTTGACAGTGCCGGGCGCTGCGATGCCAAAGAGGGCTCGACCCCCCGAGTGGCTCAGGTTGAACGGCACCGGTGCGGGTGGCCAGGCGAGCCGAGGCTTAGCCGTGCCCGGCTCGATGTCAAAGCGCAACTGCCCCGGCTCCTCTCCCACAACGTCTGACAACAGGCCCCGCAATATCCCGTGACAGGCCACGAAACGATCGCGGTCGGCGACTTCCAGAAAGCTTGCCGCTCTGGCCCGTTCGTCGTAGGACAACCAGGCGTAAAGCCGCATGTTCTCGGTACTCAGGTCCAGCCAAGACGCCCAAAGCCCGACTCCGGGCTGCACGTCGCCGAGTGGTTCGACGGCCAACGGCAGGGCTCGCGACATGCGTGCCTCGCGCACGCCGTGCACCGCATCCTCCGGTGATTGCAACGACCGGGCGCCTACTCCCCCACATGCTGGATGATCACTGGCCGGCGGCAGCATGTACCCTGACCTGGTAGCGG
This sequence comes from Acidimicrobiales bacterium, assembly GCA_039583615.1. Lineage (GTDB taxonomy): Bacteria > Actinomycetota > Acidimicrobiia > Acidimicrobiales > QHCF01 > QHCF01. The sequence continues at coordinate 30,467 of JAVKSQ010000027.1, read as the reverse complement.
CATGAACCGATATGCGCCATTTGGCACAGCCCAACGTCGGGGTCGATCTCCGCCGGCAAGCCCATCGCTTCCAGCCAACCGATGAGGCGTTCGCCAGGACCGCAGTGGTACACCTTGTCGATCCCGGCTCTCTTGGCTCCTCTGTAGGCAAAGCATGTGTTCACGGTTATGTGGTGGATCCCATCCTCAATTGATTCTTCGGAGTCGAATAGTGAGCCGAGGTACAGATCCTTTGCAGCCTCGATAAGACAACGATACTGTTCAATCGTCTCGACATTCCCAATCCGCAGGGCACGCATCAGGCGCCGCATCTCTTGGCGGGCGAACTCGCGAACTACACGGGTGTTCGTCTCGTTGGCACCGTCGATGCCGCGGGCGGTAGCCGTGTGGTAAAACCACAGGCCATCAGTCGCCATCCAGGACCTCCGGAGGAGCTCCTCCCTCTGCCTGGACGATAGTCCTACCGGCGTCTCCTCGCGAGTCATCATTCACTACTCCCCTCGACCCCTACGGGGCACGCCTGAGCCCGACTGTTGGCTGTCGCACATTGCCTGTAGAGAGCATCGACACCTCGGCGCTGGAGCTTTCCGCTCGAGGTTCTGGGTAACCTGCCCCTGGGGACGAGAACGACGTCGCGGGGCGTGACTCCGAGGCTGGCCGACACCGCGAACCTAATCTGCGCTACGAGCTCCTCCCGAGCCTCCGGCTCGGTCTCCCGTGTCTCCACGAACAGCACCAGCTCCTCGCCATCGGTGAAGGGGAGCCCGGCGGCGAGGACACCATGTATCCCGGCACCCGGTCTCCCGCCACCCGGACTCCCGACACTTGGCCCGCCCCCGGCAATCGCCTCGATATCGCTGGCATAGTAGTTCTGACCGAAGACGACGATCATCTCCTTCTTCCGGCCAGCGATGTACAGCTCACCGTCCTGTTGAAAACCCAGATCACCGGTTGGCACCCAGCCATCCTCGCCGGCAGATGCGTCGGCATGTTGATCGCCCTCGTAGGTTCGCATCACCGACGCGCCCCGAATCTCGATCTCGCCTACCTGGCCCTCGTCGAGAAGAACCGTCCCGCCCTCCGCCACCAGCCGGACCCGAGTATTGGCCACGGGCGTGCCTACCGACACAACTTCCCGGGCAGACTCCGCGTTCTCCTGGGTGAAAGCCACGCTGCCCTCACTGAGCAGGTCCCGCCTCACCCAGGTGCTCTTCACCGGTCGCCGGGTCGGCGGAAAGGTCACCGCCAGTGAGCCTTCAGCCAGCCCGTACACCGGCAGAAATGCCGTCGCCCGGAAACCAGCCGGGGCAAAATGGGCGGAGAACTCGCGCAGGACCTCGGCCTCCACCGTCTCGGCACCCGTGAGGGCCAGCCGCCAAGTGGACAAATCAAGCTGGCAAACCATCTCGTTGGATACCTTGCGCATGGTTTGCAGATACCCGGAGTTGGGTGCAGTCGAGATCGAACCGCCAAAACGGCTGATCATCCTGACCCACCGTCCTGGATCGCGAAGAAAGTCCTCAGGAGGCAGCATGCAGATCTCGATGTCGTTGAGCACCGCGCATAGAAATGCCCCGATCAGCCCCATGTCGTGAAACAGTGGCAGCCACGTGCAGCACACGTCCGCATCCGAGCAGTCGAGGGCCTGGCTGATTGAATCCACGTTGGCCAGCAGGTTGGCGTGGCTCAGGACCACACCCTTGGGGTCAGAGACGGTACCCGACGTGTACTGAACCAGCGCAGTGTCTGCTGGCGCAACGTCGGTATAGACGGGCATGCTGGCCAACAGCTCCCCGACGCCGAGGACGGTGAGCTGCCGGCTGCCAGCGTCACCAAGCCCGCTTCCCAATGCGCCGCCCCACGTCGAATTGGCCAGGACCGTCCTCACTTGTGATCGGCGCAACACGAGCTCGATCCGGCGCATATGGATCTGCAGAGACGCGAACCGAAACGGTGGCGGAATTGGTACCGGCACGGCCCCCGCGGCTAGGACCCCGAAGAAGGCCCGGGCGAAGTCGAGCGAGCTCGGCAGGGCGATCCCTACTCGCTCGCCGGGCAGGACCCCACGCTCGAGCAGGCCACAGGCCAGCCTCCCGGCCTCCTGGTACAGCTGGTCGAAGCTCAGGCGCTCCCTGGTCCTATCGCCCCGCAGGAGCCTGATCCCGTGGCCGGTGCCGCGGTTCGCGACCGCCTCCAGCGCGTTCGTCAAGCTGATGGCGCCACCGCCTCGTTGCAGAGCTCGCGGACCAGAAGCTCATAGTCCCCGATTGTCTCGATCCGGAAGGTCGCGTCCGCGTCGATCTCGATCTCGAATGCGTTCTCCGTCTCCAAGATGACCTGCAACATATGCATCGAGTCAGCGTTGGGTAGCGAGCGGAAGCGGGTCGTCGGTAGGAGCTCGGCCTCCGCCACCTTCAATACTCGGCTAACGATCCTATACACGTCCTCATGAGTATCCATCTCGGTCACCTCCGTGCACTATTTGATCCAATCTCGTCCCGACCGCTTGGCGCATGGCCGACAGGTACCCATTGAACGCGCTTTGGTCGAGCACGTCCTTGCTGAGTGGGTAAAAGGCGCCGTCGCCGGCAGCCACGAGGCTCCCATCCAGTAGCTCGATCCGGCCGGCTGCCCGCACTGATGTCGCATCGCGTTTGGTGATCTCGGCGTAGGCGACATGGGCCATGCCAGTCTCCATTGGCCGGGCATAGCGTATCCGGAGACCCGTAGTGAAGGCCGAGATCCGACCGGAGCGATACACCGCCTGGGACAGGACCTCGTCCAGGACCGTGGCAACGATCCCTCCGTGGACCACCCCAGGAAATGACTCGTAGTCTCTCCCGAGAGCGACATTGGCGGCAACGCCCTCCCCGCGGTCCTCGAAGACGAGGCGGAGCCCGATGGCGTTCCTCGGAGCGCACCCGAAGCAGTTGAACTCGGCCCCCACAGTGAGCGACTCGACCACGCTGGGGCGCTCCCTAGGCCGATAGCATCAGAGAGCGGAGCTTCTTCTTCATGTCCCGAGTGGACTCAATCGAGTCGTCCTCGGCCAAGCGACGAACGAGGGACGTTACTCGATGATCAGCGGCGTCAGTCGCACCCTCCACCAGCTTCTCGATGCGCCGGATCCCGGCGGCTGACGTCGAGTGGGGATAGAAATGGCCAGCCGGATGCTTGATCCCCTCACTGCGGTCGGCGAGCCAGACGTAAGCCATTTTCAGCGCGGCAATCTGGTTGTCCTTGTTGCCCTCGCACAACTCCTTGCTGAACAAATAGAAGGCGTGGCAGTGACGGGCCTCGTCGCGCCCGAGGAGCTTCCAGATCCGCTTGATGACAGGCTCGTTGGTATCCGCCGCCAGACGCCGGTAGTACTCCGAAGCCCGGGCTTCGGAAATGATGTTCATCATGAGCGTGCCTGCCCAGGTGTCCCCCATCGGATATGGCTCCCGCTTGTACAACGCGTGCTTGGTTCGGACCTTGATGCCCAGCTGGTCGAGATACCTCGCCTGCACCAACGAGTGCCGGCCCTCCTCGGCTCCCCACTGCAGGGCCCAAGAAGAGAAGCTGATCTCGCCCTCCCACTCGCGTAGGAAGTTGTGCGCACCGGGCAAGGTGCCGAACTCGATTATTGCCGCCTCGGTCAGGTAGTCACGCTCGTCATCGCGAAGCAGCTCCGGATTGAGCTCGTCGAGCCTGATCTCCTTCCAATTCCACCGGGTTGTCTCGAACCAGTCGAAGATGCGGTTGAACGTCGAGTCCAGGTAGTAGTCGGTGTAGAGCGGATCCCGGACCAATGAGTGGTGAGCTCGCAACCCGAGCTCGATCGTTTCCACCAGCTCGCGGCCCTCGAGAACCGACGAGGTCAGCATGTCCTCCACGTCGAGTGCCTCGGCCCAGCCAGGAACCCGAGCACCGGGATGGGTCCCGACCACGTACACCCGAGCCTTTGCAAACCTCTGTCTTGCCCGTAGTTGTCGTACAGACTCCAGCGTCTCGGACCCATCCTCCACGAAGACCACTGCCAGATCGACGCTGTCCGGAAGCTCGTGCAGGTAGCGCTCGAAGGTATCAGGCTGTAATTGGTCGATACCAACCTGACCAAACCGGCTAGATGACACGTGATCACCCAGCTCGACAGCCGGTAGATGACCGACGAACGCGGCACGAAGCGTCGGCCTGGCGGCGGATAGCTCTTCAAGAACACCAGCACTGCTCATGGACTTCCTCCTGGTTGATCTCCTGCGGTAGTCCCGACCCAAAATCGTCTCTGTGGCCCGTTCCACGGGCCGGGCAGTGCCTAACGGTTCCAAATGCTAGTTGATGTTGTTTTCCTATGGGTAAACGCTATATAGCGGTTTAGTTAACAACTTTGCTCAGTTACGCGAATCCGGCTCAAACTGCCGCCGGAACCAGGTCGATCGGCGCTCGGCGAGGAGTGATGCCCACTGCAGTTACCGCCCCCACCAACGCGAACAGGCCGACCGCGAGCCAGACGTGCACGAAGACACGATGGGCAGCAGGATAGCTACGCGGGGTACCCACCACCGCGACCAGCACACTGATACCCAACACACTCCCGATCTGTCGGCTCATGTTGACGACAGCGCTCCCGGTCGCGAACCGTCCAGGCGGCAGGTCGGCGGTGGCGGCAGCCAGGATGGTCGGCAGCGCCATCCCGACTCCCATACCGCCAATGAGAAAACCGGGGAGCATCTCGCCGACGTAGTGCGGGGCCGGTCCGATCCGTAACACGACAAACAAGACCCCGGCGCCAAAGAGCAGGCAACCAAGCGTCGCGACTCTGCCGATCGGGACCCGGCTGGCCAACTTCCCAGCGACAATCGCGAACATGGGCACCATCAGCGGGCCTGGCGCGATGGCGAGCCCCGTCTCCAGCGGCGAGTAGTGCCAGACGTTCTGCATCCACAAGATGGCAGCAAGCAGGTTGGCGGCGAACGCCAGGCTGAAGCCGATCATCGTCAGGTTCGACCAGACGAAGGCCCGCACCCGCAGCAGGGCCGGCTCGACCACTGGCGAGTCGTGCCCCAACGATCGCCGCCAGAACCTAACGACGCCAAGAGCGGCTACCGCCAGGACCAACGCCGTCTGCCCGCTGGGCCAGTCGTTGATCTTGACCAATCCGAGCGCCAGCAGGGCGATCGCCAGGGTCAGCAGCCCGGCGCCCGCCAGATCGGGTAGCTTGGCCGGTGCCTCGTCGCGTGAGTCGGGCACGAACCGCGCTGCAGCCACCAACGCCAAGGCTCCGATCGGTATGTTCAGCAAGAACACCCAACGCCACGACTGGCTGACCAGCAGTCCCCCGACTACCGGCCCGACGGCGGCGGCCACCGCCGCCGTAGCTGACCAGATCCTGACGGCTCCGGTGCGGCGATCCGGCGGGAACACCGGTAGCAGGAGCCCGAGGCTGGTCGGCGTGAGGAGGGCGGCGCCGGCCGCCTGCAGCAACCGGAAAGCAACCAACATCCACAGTGACGTAGACAGGGCACACGCCGCCGAAGCAGCAGTGAACACTGCCATACCCACTAGAAAGCCCCTCTTGCGGCCATATCGGTCAGCCAGCCTGCCCATTGGCACCAAGAGAGCGGCAAACACTATTGCGTAGCCGTTGAGCACCCACGACAGGTTGGACAGGGACGCGCCGTGGAAGTCTCGACCGATGTCGGGGAACGCCACATTGACGATGAACAAGTCAAGGCTGGCCATAAAGGCTGCCAGCGACAGGACCGCGAGCACTCGGGTCTGAATCCGCTCTGGCCCCACCAAAGAGACGGTACCACATCTCACTTTGGGAGGCAGTAGTCAGGTGGGCTGAAGGGGCACCCGGCATGGCCGAGCCACCTCCGAGGCTTCCAGGGCGCCCAGCGGTAAGATGGCGAAATGACGTTCGTCCTCAAAGGCAGCTTCGCCGACCGTGACACCTGGAGCCCCCGGCGCTGCCCCGTGACCAAGGCGCTCGCCGTGATCGGCACCCGTTCGGCCGCTGGAGTGCTGCGCGAGGCCTATCTCGGCACACGGCGCTTCGACGATTTCGCCCGACTGGCAGGCATCGCCGAAGCAGTGGCCGCGGCCCGGCTGCGCGACCTGGTGGCGGTCGGCCTTCTGAGCAAGCAACCGTACCAGGAGCCGGGACAGCGAATTCGCCTCGAATATCACCTGACCCAAATGGCGCTCGACCTCATGCCGGCGATCGTGGCCCTCATGCAGTGGGGCGATGCGTACCTGCAGGGTGAGTCGGGCCCAGCCGTGGCGCTCAGCCACGCCAACTGCGGCCAGCCCATCTCGACGAAGGTCTGCTGTGCCGCCGGACACGTGGTCGGACCGGACGAGATCACGATGAGACCATCAGGAATGCCGACGGCAGTGACCTCCCCACAGAGCGACGCCAAGACGCATGCTGCGGGCGTGTCCGTGGGGGCGCGGTAGCAAAGAACGATCCGCCCCGCAGCACGGGTGGACGGACTGGGACGGCATCTCGGTGAGCTTCCTGGGTTGGCAGCTGGACGACATCGGGGCCCGGCTCCACCGCACCGCCCATCCGCCCGCCGGTACGCCGGAGACCTCGGCGGAAGGCCCGCTGCGGTACTGGGAGTGGGATGGGCCGGGCTCGGACGCCCCGACCATCGTGTGCGTGCACGGCCTGGGGGCGACCCACGAGATGTGGGCGCCGGTGGTGCCCACCCTCACCCGCCGGGCCCGGGTGCTCACCGTCGACCTGCCCGGATCGGGGGCCACCCCCCTGCGGCGGCGCCGGGCGACGGCGCAGGGAGCCCAGCAGCGGCTCTCCGAGCTCCTGCGGACCACGGGCCACGGCCCGAGCGTGCTGATGGGGTCGTCCTTCGGAGGGGTGGTCTGCGCCCGCCAGGCGGGCGTCGAGCCCGAGTCGGCGCTGGGCCTGGTCCTCTCCAGCAGCTACCTGCCGCCCCTCTACGGCGGATGGAGGGCCCCCGGCGTCGTCACCGCCCTGCTGGCCGAGCAGCTGGGCAAAGCCGGCAAGGCCCTGCGCCAGTCCTGGCTGAGCCCGGCGGTGGGAACCTCGCCCGGCCTGGACGTCCAGACCGAACAGGTCCGCCGCAGTGAGCCGCCCCCCGACCACCAGCCCTCAGCCGGCGCCCGGGGCGCCTCCCGGCGGGGCCACCTGGCGGCCCAGTCGCAGGCGGTGGCGTCACTGGTCGCCATGTCGTTGCGGCCGTCCTCGGTCAACCGCCTGTACGACCACATCGGCTGTCCGGTGCTGGTCCTGCACGGCGAGGAAGACTCGTCGGTGCCGGTGGAATGGGCCCAGTTCGCCCAGCAGCGCCGCCCCCGCTGGGAGCTGCACACCTTCCCGGGCACGCCCCACCTGGTCAAGCTGGGCGATCCCCACTGGTGGCTACGGGTGGTGGAGGACTGGCTCGACCGGCTGGCCTGAGGCGTTCGGCGAGCACTCCGCCGAGCACGGCTTCGAGCTCATCGCCTCACCGCTCCGGCAGCGCTCCCCGGATCACCACGCCCGCCCCATAGGCCTCCACCGCAATCGGGTCCCGGCGGGCGAGCTGGATGACCAGCTCGGCCGGTGTCCATCCCAGCGCTTGCACGCGGGGCACCGGAGAGCCCAGGAGCTCCATGCGCGCCGCCACCCCCTCGGGCAGCCCGTCCGCCACCACCAGGACGTCCACGTCGCTCCCGCGGTTGAAGTCGCCTCTGGCCACCGACCCGAAGACCACCACCGCCCGTACACCCGCCAGGTGGAGCCGGCGCTCGTACTCCCGGGCCAGCGCCAGCAGGCTTTCCTGCTCGGCGCGCCGCCGGGCCCAGATACGAGCCCGGTCGGCGGGCAGGACGCCCAACCTCACGGCGCCCATCGGCCTGGGCCTTGGGTCAGGGACGACCAGATGCCGCTCACCGCATCCAGGACTGCCCCCGCCTGTCGGCAAGCGGCGGCCGAGTCCTGCGCCCCGTAGTGGTCGGCCGGGGTGCCGCCGGGGTGAGCATCGGGGTAGCGGGTCGGGATGTAAAGGCGGGACAGCTCGACCAGCGCCCGGTCGATGTCACGGGGCCAGGACTGACCGAGCTCGGCCGCACAGCGGCGGCCCAGGGCGATCACGTCATGGCCCCAGGCTTCCAGGCCCAGCCCACGGAGCAGGGCCTTGAGGGCGAGCTGGGCCGCCTGCTCGGCATGGAAGCAGGCATCACTGTGCCTGCCGGTCCCGGCCAGCAAATGGGCGGTCTCAGCCGCGTCGTTCGCCGCCGCCCGCCAGCGGGAGAACTCCTGGCCGTCGAAGGGCGCCCCGCCCGCGCTCACGGTGAACCAGCGGTTGCGGCCATGGCTCCTCCTCGCTCAGCCCACGGTTGCCCATCAGAGACTATGGCGCAACCGGCGCGCCCATGAGCTCCACGCCCACCCACGCCGGCTGGTGGGTCAAGCCCGGCCTCGGCGGGTAGAGACGCCCGGTGACCACTTCACCCGGCGGAGGTCGCCGTGCCTGACGCCGTGGTGGTGGGGGCCGGGCACAACGGCTTGGTGGCCGCCAACATCTTGGCCGACGCCGGCTGGGACGTGGTGGTGTGCGAGCAGCAGGACCAACCAGGCGGGGCGGTGTCCAGCGCCGACTACCTGGGCCCGGGCTACGTGGCCGACGTGTGCAGCGCCTTCTACCCCCTGGCGGCCGCCTCCCCCCACATCGCCGGCCTGGGCCTGGAGGACCACGGCCTCGAGTGGTGCCATGCCCCGGCGGTCCTGGCCCATCCCCTGCCCGACGGCCGAGCGGCCGTGCTGTCCCGCCGGGTGGACGAGACGGCCGCCAGTGTGGAGGCGCTGGGACAAGGTGACGGCGACGCCTGGCGGCGCTTGTACGGGTTGTGGGAGCAGGTGGGCCACACACTGCTGGACGCCTTGCTGGCCCCCTTTCCGCCGGTGGTGGCCGGGGCCCGACTGGCCGCCCACCTGCGGGCCGCCGGAGGCCTGCGCTTCGCCCGCTTCTCCCTGCTGCCGGTGCGCCACCTGGCGGAGGAGGAGTTCCGGGGCCCGGGCGCCCTGCTGCTGGCCGGGTCGGCCCTCCATACCGATCTCAACCCGGAGTCGGCCGCCAGCTCGGCCTACGGATGGCTGCTGGCCATGCTGGGCCAGGAGGTGGGCTTCCCGGTGCCACGGGGCGGCGCCGGCCAGCTGACCGCCGCCCTGGTCCGGCGCCTCGACAGCCGGGGGGGACGGGTGCTGTGCCGCTGCGCGGTCCGCTCCGTCGTGGTGCGCGGGGGCCGGGCGGTGGGCGTGGTCACCGCCGACGACCGGGAGATCACCGCCCGCCGCGCCGTCCTGGCCGACGTCACCGCCCCCCTCCTCTACGGCGGGCTGGTGGACTGGGACCACCTGCCGGCGCGCCTCAAGGACGACATGCACCGGTTCCAGTGGGACTTCTCCACCGTCAAGGTGGACTTTGCCCTGCGAAGCGCGGTCCCGTGGGCGGCGCCGGAGGTCGCCGGGGCCGGCACCGTCCACCTGGCCGATGACCTGGACGAGATGACCGGGTACTGCGCCGACCTGGCCATGGGCCGGGTGCCGGGCCGTCCCTTCGTGCTGGTCGGCCAGATGACCACCTCCGACCGGTCTCGCTCCCCCGCCGGGACCGAGGTGGTGTGGGCCTACTCTCACGTCCCCCGCCAGGTCAGGGGGGACGCCGGCGGGGACTCCATCACCGGACGCTGGGACGAGCGGGAGAAGGAGGCCATCGCCGACCGCATCGGGCAGCGGATCGAGCGATTCGCGCCCGGGTTCTCCGACCTGGTGACCACCCGCCACGTACTCGCCCCGCCCGACCTGCAGGCGCATAACGCCAACCTGGTCGGAGGGGCCATCAACGGGGGCACGTCGGCCGTGCACCAGCAGCTGGTCTTCCGCCCCACGCCGGGACTGGGCCGGCCGGGGACCCCGGTACGTGGCCTCTACCTGGCCAGCTCCTCGGCCCATCCCGGCGGGGGGGTCCATGGGGCCTGTGGGGCCAACGCCGCCCGCGCCGCCCTCCGCCAGGAGCAAGGGGCCGGCCGGCTGGTCGCCCGGCCCGTCCGTATAGCGGCTCGCCGCCTGGTCAGCGGGTACTGACCGCCGGCCGGCCGCGCTCAGCCCGCCGCTGGTCGGGCCGGTGGTGGTCGGGCCGGCGGGGAGCCGGGACCCGGCTCTCCACCAGCTCGGCCAGGTTGTGCACCATCCGGCGGTTGCGCAGTGACAGGGCCATCTCCAGCAGGGGGTTCTGCAGGTGCCACCCCGGCCCCCGCAGCGGGTGCTCGTCGATGACGACCACCGAGTCCTGCCCCCACGGCAGCACCTCGATGGAGATCCGCGCCGTCCCGAGCGGCCAGGCGTTGGCCTCCAGCTCCAGGCGGCGCCTGGGCTCGGCGATGCGAACAGTGGTGAGGTCGTCCAGGTGCACTGGCCCCAACCCCACCGTGTACTCCAGGCTGGTCCCCTCGGCCGGCCAATCCCGGTCCACCCCTCGGATGGCGGTGGTGCCCACCACCCAGCGATCGTAGGACCACCCGTCGGCCAGCACCGCCCACACGTCCTGGGGGGAGGCGCTCACCAGCACGTTGCGGACAGCCACAGCCCCTACTCTTCCCAGCCGGGACGGGCGCCATACCTGAGCATGGGACCAGACCGACGGCACGTGCAAGCCGGGTCAGCCGACCGCCACCGGGTAGCGTTGGCCACAGGTGGCCAAGAAGTCGTCCAGCTCGCCCAGCCCCAACGGCGCCGGCACAGGCCACCTGCGCCCAGCCCGCAGGGTGTCTCGGTAGCGGGCGAAGACGCCCAGGTCCCGGGGGAAGCGCGCCAGGTCCACACCGGCGAAGCGTCCGTCCACCAGGGCCCGGTCGAGCAGCCTGCGCCATCGCTCGACGGGGGCCAGCCCGATGGCGTCGACCCCGTTGGAGACCAGGGTGAGCTCGATGGTGTGGTAGGGGTCAGCGGCGTCCAGGTAGGCCTCGAGGGTGTCAGCCCCGGCTTGGCTGTTGAAGGTCATCCAGTAGGGCACCGCCCCTGCCCTCAGCACCCACCAGGGGTCGAGGAGCAAGAAGCACTCCACGAACATCCGGTTGGTCGGCAGTCCTCGCCGGGCGTACCACCAGCGGTACAGGTCGGCTACCAGGCCGCTCAGGTGGTCGGCATGCTCGAAGCAGATACGGCGCACCTGGTAGCCGTGCCGGCGGGCGAAGCGCTCGACGTCGTCGCCCAGCTCAGGATCGAAGCCCCACTCCGCCTCCGGCGCCTGCCTGTCGGGCTCTGGCGGGATCCATGAACGGCGCGAGGAGCCCTCCTGTTGGAGGAACCTGGCGATGCGGTCGCTGCCCTGACGCAGCTCCTCCGGGTCGAGCCCACCCCGCCGAACTGGAACAGGTGGCGTTCCCCCACGGTGGTGACCGGCCAGCGGTGGCGGCAGTCAGAGACCAGGATCACCGCCCCGGGAGCCAGGTGGCGGACGAGGAAGCGGCGGTAGGCCAGGCTCAGGCGGATCCACTTGATCCTGAAGTAGGTGAAGCGAGCCAGGGTGATCCGGTCGGCATTGGGATCGAACATGTGGTGGAGCACGAGCTCCGGGTTGGCCTCCAGCATGGCGGCAGCCGCTTCCCGGCTGGCCACCACGTCGGCCTGGGGATCATCGGGGGACACACCCCGCCGACGCAGGGGGACGAGCAGTGTCTGGGGCAGGAGCGGCGCGCCGAGCGCCGCACACAGGTGGACGGCCGACCCCGGCGTCGAGCCCACCAGCGCCGCCGGGTAGCTCCGAGGAGGGTAGCGGTCCACCACCTGACTGGCCAGGTCCTCGGCCGACAGCCGCGCCACCACGTCGGCGGCCAGGGCGTCCCGCCCGCTGCCCATGCGGTACAGCCACTTGCGGGCATCGTCGGGCAGCACGTTGGCCGATACCAGGAAGGGCCGCAACCAGCCGGCCCGGGGGCTGCCCAGCAGGGGGAAGTCCTTCCCCTCGAGGAAGCGGGCCGTGGCTCCCACCATGGCGGTGGCCGAGTCGAAGCTGGCGGCGTGTGCCCTGGCTACCACCACCTGGCTCTACCCGCTGGCAGCGCGGACCCACCGCCCGTCGGGCAGGGCCGACCCGACCACCGCGCTTAGACCGCCCAAGCGCGTCGAGGGACGTCGTGGTGCGGGTGTCACGCTGCCTGGCTGGGCAGGCGCTGCTCCGTCTGGGTCACCGGCTCGAAGAGGTCCCCCTGCTCCCGCACCCGGTCAAGGACCTCGGGCGCCTCGAACACCAGGCGCTCGGGCCGGCCGGCCACCAGGGCCTCCTCCACCTCCTCCCAGGTGACGGGAGTGGAGACGGTCGGCCGGGCACGGGCCCGTAGGGAGTACACGCTGACCGTGGTCTTGGAGATGTGGTTCTGGCTCCAGTCGATAAGGACCTTGCCCCGTCGCCGGGCCTTGTCCATCTTCTCCACCACCGCCTCGGGATGCTCCTTTTCCATCTCCAGGGCCAGGCGGTGGGCGAACGGCTTGGTGTCGTCGTAGGTGTGAGGGCAGTTGAGGGGTACGTAGACCTGCAGGCCCTTGGACCCCGAGGTCTTCACCCAGCTGGTCAGGCCCAGCCGGCCCAGGGCCTCCCGGCACCAGCCAGCCACCCTGGCACAGTCCAGCAGTCCGGCCGGCGGTCCAGGATCGAGGTCGAAGACCACGGCAGTGGGCGCCTCCACGTCGGTGCCGAGGGCCAGCAGCGGGTGCAGCTCGATGGCCGCCAGGTTGGCCAGCCACACCAGGGTGGCCAGGTCGTCGGCGCTGCAGTACTCGACGCTGCCTCCTCCCGAGCGAGAGGAGACAGGCACGGTGCGTACCCATTCGGGACGGTGGGGGGGACATCGCTTCTCGTAGAAGAACGAAGCGCCGGTGCCATCCGGGTACCTCTTGAGGGTGAGCGGCCTACCCTGCAGGTGGGGCAGCAGGTAGGGCGCCACCCGGACGTAGTAGTCGACCAGCTCGCCCTTGGTGAAACCAGCCTCGGGGTAGAGGACCTTGTCGAGGTTGGAGAGCGCCAGGCGTCTCCCCTCGATCTCGACATCGGTGGCGCTCGCCGGCTCGGCCTTTGCCTACCGGCTCCGGGCGCGCCGCGCCGTGCCCCCAGAGACGATGGATCCAGCGATGCGCTCAGCCCCGGTGGCGGCCACCCTCAGGGAGTCGACCGTCCGGGTCAGGTTCACGTTGACGGAGCCAAGAGCGGGGCCGATCCCAGAGCCGTGGACCTCACTCGACTGGATGCCGGCGCTGATGTCGGCCAGGCTCAGGGAGACGCTCCTCAGCTGGGCCGACAGCTTGTCAAGGAAGTAGAACACGACGACGAGCAGGAAGATCCCGTCGAGGGCGCTCAGAGCGGCGTGCCCCGCCAGGTCGATGCTCATCTGATGCCGGTGCTCATCTGATGCCGGTGCTCATCTGATGTCGGTGTCCAATTGAGCCCCATTCCCGTCCGACCCGCTCCTGTCCACGAGATCGGCATGGAGCTTGGCCTCGTCCCTCAGGGCCGCGGTGGCCTCGGCAGTCTGGTCGAGCAGGGGTGCGGCGGACAGCTCCTCCTCCAGCGCCTTGGCCACCTTGGAGACCTGGTTCACGGACCGGTCGACGTCGGCGAGAAAGCTGGCCAGCAGAGCCAGCAGGACGGCCAGGACGACCACCACCACGAAGCCCACGCCGATGGCTATCCACCAGGTGCTGAGCTGACTGTGAGTGAGGGCGAGGATCATGCCAGCCTCCCCGTCAGGGGTCTTGTGACTGCGACCCTGCCGTCGCCGATGGCCGAGCCCATGGGCCAGCGGCCCAGCCAAGAGCTGTGTGTATGCGCACCGACCCCTGCCTCCCGTGCCGTCGAAGCTAGGGTAAGGGCCAATGACGTCATTGTCAACGCGGGCCGGTGCGCCGCTCGCAGGAAGCCAGGCAGCAGCCGGGCGATGGTGCTGATCGGCGGAGGCGATACCGCTCCTCGAGTGGAGCCACCCGAGCCGGCGGTGGCGGAGCCACCCGAGCCGGCGGTGGCGGAGCCACCCGAGCCGGCGGTGGCGGAGCCACCCGGGCCGGCGCCAGGGCCCCAGGTACAGCCTGGCGGCCCGGTCGGCCAAGGCGACTCGGCGGCCGCCGTCTCAGCTCCAGCACCGCAGAGGCCTGCCGCCGAAGGCGTCACGGCCCCTCCCGCCGACGCGGCCCGGGGGGCCCGGCTGCGTCGCCGGGCGGTGGTGGCGGCGATCGCCATCGTGGTGGTGATCGGGGCCGGCGCCGGTGCCATAGTGCTGGGCCGCCACTCCGGTGCCCACAAGCCGGTCGCCCACCAAGCGGCGGCCACCACCCCCGCCAACTTCGTCACCTACCGTGACCCAGCCGACGGGTTCACCATCAGCTACCCGAGGACCTGGAGCCGGGTGACCCCGCCGGCCAACGGGCTGGCCCTGCTGCTCAACGTGGGGGGGCAGGACGCCGTCAGCGTGCGGGTGATCGGCTTGCAGTCCCCCGTCCAGACGGCCAAGCAGCTGGCGGCGGTCAAGTCGGTCACCGACGGCATCCTGGGGGAGGCGGGGCAGATCCAGGTCCTGCACCAGCAGTCGTTCACCCTCAACGGCATGCCCGGCTACTACTACCTGTACACGTTCCCGGGCACCAACGGCGCCTCGGGGGGCGTCCACGCCCAGTACTTCGTCTTCCAGGGCCGGGCCATGAACGAGCTGGTGTTCCAGGCCGTCCCACCCAGCGACTTCGCCCACCTGGCTCCGGTCTTCGACCAGGTGGCCAACACCTTCCACAGCACCCCGGGCTTCGCGCCTCCTGCCCCGGCGGCGTCCACCACGGTGCCGACCACCACCGCGTCCACCGCTGCTCCCTAGCCGGCACGGAGCCGAGCCTTGATCCGGGGACCGGGAACCGCCCCTGGCTAAGCGGTCCAGGCCGCCGCCGAGCGTCACGACGCGCTATCCAGAGGTGATGTCAGTCGCTACGTGCGCCCTGGCCGCCGCCTGCGCCATCCGCCTGTCGGTCGTCATGATCCTGGCGGAGAGGACTTGGGCGAGCGCCACGTATTGCGCATCGTAGGCAGTGAAGTTGTGGCGTAGCCGCCACGCCTGGTCGACCAGGGCTCGCGCCGGATAACGGATGACCGGGAGAACCCGCGGGTCATCAAGCGCCTGCCTGGCCCGCGTCGAGCTGACCTCCTTGCGGCTCCCATCGCCGAAGGACGCTCAGCACCTCGACGTCGATCAGATCGGGCGCGGCCAGGGGTCCGGCGGCGCCGGCGAGGCACGCGGCGATGCTGTCGTGGGTGGCCGCGTCGAGCAGGCCATCGAGAACTGCGGAGGCGTCAGCGACGATCAAGCCCGCTCAGTGCGAAGGGCTCGCAAGGCTCTGGCGCTGCTCTCAGTTGCCCGACCGCCTGGCGCGATCGAAGGCGGCCGAGCAACTCATCGGGCGTTGGTGACTCCGCCACGCGCTGCAGCTCGGTCCTCAGGTACTCGGAGATGGAGACTCCCTCACGAGCGGCACGGGCCTTGAGCGTCCGGTGCACCTCCTCCGGAACATCACGGACCTGTACCAGCACACCCATACATCACCGACGCTAACGTACGCCGCGTATACCCACTGCCGATCGAGGAACCCAACTGAGGCACCTGCTGGTGGACACACCTTCCTGACCGACCGCGTGAGCCGGGAAGGCGCCTGGGCGGCGGCGCCAACGGCCTGATCTACGACACCACCGAGCCCTGGCGGTGCGCGTCACCCCGGCCAGTTGGTCAGGTCAGCGTCCGGTACTGGCCGTCTGGCCAGAGCGGAGCCCCTTCTTTGAGGCCCCGCTCCGTGGGATATCAGGAGGGGCAGGCCGCCGGAGTGATCCCAGTGATCGGACTCAGGATCGCACCCAGGATCGAGGCGATGCTGGGGGGCAGTAGAGGCACGATGGCGACGATGTTGCCCTGGAACACGTTCGAGTGGCAGATGGCGCTGGCGTTGTGGTTGATGGAGCCGGCGGTACCCAGGATGGCGGCGGTGTCGCCCTTGATGGTGTTGGACTGGCCCTGCCCGACCACGCCGATGACCTGGTCGGCCCGGCCGTTGATGCCGGACACGCCGTTGCCGGCCGTGCCGTTGATCAGACCCGGGGTCTGCTGGCCCTTGATGTCCTGGGCGGTGGACAGGACCCCGCCCAGGTTGCCGGCGATGTCGTGGGCGCTGGAGTTGATGGAACCCACGTCGCCGGAGACGGTGCCCACGTTGGAGTGGATGGAGCCGACGGTGCCGGCGATGCCGCCCACGGTGGCGCTGATGGCGTTGACCTTGGTCGAGATGGTGCCCACCGACCCGTTCACCGTGTTGACGTCGCTGCCGATGGAGCGGACGTCGGCGTTGATGGAGTTGGCAGCTCCGTTGATCGAGCCCACCGTGGCCTTGATGCTCTGGGTGGCGTCCAGGACCTGGCCGGCCTGGCCGGACAGCGGCCGGGCCGCGGTCAGGATCTGGGCGGCGGTGGAGTTGACCTGGTCGAGCACCGGCAGCGTGTTGAGGCTGCGGTTGATGCTGCCCACCTCGGGCCGGATGAACACCGCCACGTTGTGGTTGATGGCCTGGGCGGCGACCAACGCCCGGGTCAGCAGGACCACCGCGAACAGGGCGAAGGCGATCACCACCACCAGGTTGACCCCCACTATGCCGCTCTCCCCCCGGCGGGGGGTTGGGTCGCTCAGCATCCGTGTGCCGCCGTCAGGCCGAGGGTCCGCAGCAGTTGCGGGACCACAGGATTGCTGCTGAGCACCCCCGACTGGCAGATGGCGGTCAGGTTGGCGTTGATGCTGGTCAGCCCGCCGTTGATCTTGGTGAGGTCGATCTCGGCCGGCGACAGCTCGCTGTTGGCGAAGGCCACCCGCTGGTGGATGTTCTGGGCGCCCAACTGGTTGGGGGAGCAGGGGCTGCCACCGGGCGAGCTGGCGTTGCCCCCGGGGAAGACGCCGTTGGTCTCGGGGGCGTTGGGGCAGTTGCCGGCCGGCAGGTTGGCCGCCTGCAGGGTGGAGTTGATCGACCCGGCCGTGCCCAGCACCCCCCTCAGCACCGAGGCGGTGTTGACCAGGGAGGACGAGATGCCTCCCAGCATGCCGTTGGTGCTGACCAGCGAGGAGTTGATGCCGCCGAGGTTGTTGGTCACCCCGCCCAGGGAGGAGGAGACGCCGGTCAGGGCGGAGGCGATGCCGGTGAGGGTCCCCGAGGTGCCCTGGAGGACCGACGAGGTGTCCTTGAGCGAGCCGTCGGTCGAGGTCAGGCTGCCCTCGATGTCGGTCAGGTTGGAGATGATCTGGTTGGCCTGGCCGGCAATGGGCTTGAGGGCGGGGTCGATGCCGCTCAGCGAGCCGTTGATCCCCGAGATCTGGCTGGGGAGGGTCTTGGCGTGGCCGCCGATGCCGGTGACTGCCCTGGTGGCCACGGCCAGGTTGGTGTTGATACCGGCCACCGCGTTGGAGATGAAGATGAGGTAGACGACCACCACCAGCACCACCACGGCCAGGAGGGCCACCCACACCTTGAGCCAGCGGGCGATGAAGGCGCCGGCCTCGCCGGCTCCGGCTCCGGCTCGGACTCCTGCGCTAGTGGCGGCAGTCATGCCATTCCCTCCTGGGTCAGTGGGCTGCGGGTGGCGTGGGGACGGGTTCGAGTCGTCATGGCGATTACGGGCATGGAGGGCTAGCGGGCGCGGCTACCGCCTGGGCGATGCAGGAAGCCTCGTGGTTGGCCGTGCCGGCGTTGCCCAGGATGCCGTTGGCATCGCCGAGGATCTTGCCAGCCACCCCGATGGTGACGTCGAGGTTCTGGTTGATGAGGGCCACGCCGCTCTTGATGGACTGGGCGGTGGCGAGGATGCTGGCCGTGTCGCCGTTGATGCTCCGGGCGCTGCCGTTGATGTCGTTGGCGCTGCCGGCGATGGAGCCGGCGCTGCCGTTGATGGCCCGGGCGCTGCCCAGGATCGTGCCGGCGTCTCCGGCGATGGAGGTGGCCTCGCCCGAGATGGAGTTGGCGCTGCCGGCGATGGAGCCGGCGCTGCCGTTGATGGAGTTGGCGCTGGAGTTGATGGTGACGGCGCTGCCGTTGATGGACTTGGCGGTGCCGTCCACCTGCTGGGCCAGGCTCACTATGTGGGCCAGCTCGCCCTGGAGGGGCTGGGCCGAGCCGAGGATGGAGCTGGCCAGGGTGTTGGTCTGGTTGAGCTGCATCACCGACCGGGTGGCGGTGTTGATGTTCCCACCCGTCTTGGCGATGGTGGCCGCCTCGTCGTTGACGGCGGCGGCGTTGGCCTCCGTACGGTAGAGCAGGAAGATGGCCGCCCCCACGACGATCAGGACGAGGATGAGGGAGAAGGTGGCCTGACCCTCCTCGCCCCATCGCCTACCGGCCCGTCGGTGATGCTCCGACACGACACCGCCCATAGTGCGCTCCATTCCCCCGGCCCCAGCCGACTTGGCTTCGGGCGCCGCACAATACCCCATCTGTGGTCAAAACCGCAACTGTCTCTTCACAACGCTGCTCCCCGAGGCCTCCGCTGCCTACTGGCTCCAGTCCCGGCCCTCGCTCCAGTCGCGCCCCGAGTCCCGCCCGGCCGCCACCGGCCGGCGGCCCCGGCCCGGAGAGGGCCCCTCCTCGACCAGCTCCTCGATCCACCAGGCAAGCGGCAGGAACCACCCGGCCAAACCGAGGACGGCGGCCAGGACGAACACGATCCCGGCCACCACCAGGCGGCTGTCGCCCTTGTGGTGGCAGACGGGTGCCTCGTGGTCCTGGACCAGGCTGCCTCGGGGGGCACCGATCTCGACCTTGGCTCCGCTGATGGCCGGGCCGCACTGGATGTCAAGGACCCGGAAGGGCAGGAAGACGGTGACGGCCGCCGCCACCGCCACCAGGAGGGCAAGGGTGCCGACGGTCCTCTGGACCAGCCGGAGCCGGGCCCTGGTCAACGCCCGATCTCCGTGAGGGGGCTCGGGCTGTCGGTCAGTGGGCCGATCGGCTCACTGAGGCCCGCCGACCAGGCCCTCTACCACGTTGGTGCCCACCCGCAGGCCCTGTTCGGCCTGCACCAGGGAGCCATTGACCCGGTGGGCGGCCGGTGCGATGACCGCCGTCCCGCTCTCCAGGGCCCTCACCCCACCGGCCACCTCGGCCAGGTTGGCCCCGATGCGCCTGAGCAGCATGGCGATGCGGTTGAGGAAGTACAACAGCACCACCGCGAACAGCAGCACGTCGATGGCGGTCAGAACAGCGTGGATAAGCATCACATTACTCCTGCCTGTACGTGCGCCGGCTGCGCTCCGCTGGGCTCCTCGGCTGGGGCCAGCTTGCCCAGCAGGGCGACGTGGTTCTTCACCTCGGCCTCCAGGGCCTCGGCGGCGACGGCGGTGGTGTCCAGCTGCGGCAGGGTGGTGGTATTGGCGGCCACCCGGCCGGCTCCCTCCAGGACCCTGCCGACCTCGGCGTCGATG
The DNA here is from genome assembly GCA_039583615.1 of Acidimicrobiales bacterium. Classification (GTDB taxonomy): domain Bacteria; phylum Actinomycetota; class Acidimicrobiia; order Acidimicrobiales; family QHCF01; genus QHCF01. Next base: position 10,979 of record JAVKSQ010000027.1, on the reverse strand, counting down.
TCCTTGACGAACGAGACCAGCAACGAGAGCAATACGACCACCACCAGGATCACCACCAAGCCGATCCCGAGGGCGACCCACCAGAAGGTGTAATTGTTCTTGGACAGGTTCTGAATGACGTCGAGGGTGTAGATCACAGGTCTGACTCCTTCACTAGGCCGAGCTGGAGGACCTTGGCGGTAGCGGCCTCCCGGGCGGCGGCCGCCCTGCGGTTGATCGTAAGGACGGTGGTGTTCAGCTTGGGTATCTGGGAGAGCACGGTGGTGGCGTTCCTGGCCTCGTCCAGGCCGACGGCGATCTCGGCGGCCTGCTCACCGATCTTGCGGGCCAGCATCAAGATGAGGGCCACCAGGATCACCACCACGACGATGACGGCCCCCGAGATGGCGAAGCCGACGTACCAGCCCACATAACCAGAATCAGCCAGCAACACGGTGGCCGCCCCCTCTCCGCTCGGCCAGGGGCACGCTAGGTGCGCCCGGCATGTTGGTCAAACGGCTCTCACTCATTCGAACCGCCATTGCCCCGGCTCCGAGCCGGTGGAGATCCGCAGGGGCACCGCCCCCGCCCTGGCCGGCGCCAGCTCCTCCTCGGGCTCCTCCTCTTCCTCTGCGACCGGAGGCGGCGGAGGGGGAGGTGGAGCAGGGGCGGGAGCCGGGCGCCTGGGGGTGGCGCCGCGGCCGGTGCGCACGGACCGTCTCCTGGTCGCCGGAGCGGCGGGAGCCGGGCGAGCCGAGCGAGCGGCAGGCCCCTCCTCTCCCAACGCGACACCCAAAGCGCTGGAGATGGCACCGACATTGCCGGCGATCTCCCCTACCACCCTGGGCACCGGCCGGAGCTTGTCGACGATGGCCCCCACGCCGCCGACGACAGTGCCGAGCTTGCGGGACACGGTGCTCAGGACGGCAATGATGGCGATGAGATAGATGGCCAGGGCGGCCACCCCCACAAAGGCCAGGATGAAGTAAAGGATCGTGGGGGCGTCCACGTTCAGCGAGTATGCGAGCAGCATGGCCTATCCTCTCCCTTTGCCGGTCCAGGGTCCTGGGAGCGACCTCACAGCGCCAGCACCTTGCCCACGGCGGTGACGTAGCGAGGCGCCGTCTTGCGGGCGGCGGCGGTGAGATAGGCGGTGGTCGCCAACGCCTGAATCGAGTCCAGATTCGTATTGAGGCCCACGGCGTGCACCAGGATGTCGTCCACCTGGGCCTTTATCACCAGGGCGGGGCGCAGCAGCCGGGTGAGGAACACCAACAGCAACGGCACGACCACCACGAAGCCCACGATGACGCCTATCCACTCCCAGACCACCCTCGCTCCCCCTTGTGAGTCAGTGCGGGCACTATAGACCAATTGCCCATGGCGGTGCATCGCCAGGGGGCGATTTGCACGGCCTGCCCGGCCGGGTTAGGGTATCCGTCGTCCGGTCATGACGGGCCCACGTTGTGGTGCCCATGATGCCATCCCGCCGTCGGGCCTGAGCAACCCAGCCCGACGGCATCGGCGCCGGACCGCACCCACCCCGCCACCGGCGCACGAACGCGTGCGCCGGTGGACGGCACATACCTGCAGGGCCTGCCGTCTGCTTCGGCGCGCCCGGTCCAAGGAGGTTCCTTCATGCACAAGCACTCGTTGCTGATACTGGCTGCCTCGGCAGCCACCGCCGGCGCGGCGGCCGGTCCGCTGGCCAGCACGGCCGGGGCATCCACCAGCACCGGCTCCGGTGGCTGGCAGGCCCTTCGCCAGTGCGAGTCGGGCGGCAACTACTCCACCGACACCGGGAACGGCTACTACGGTGCCTACCAGTTCTCTGCCTCCACCTGGCACAGCCTGGGCTACTCGGGCCTGCCCAGCCAGGCCTCGCCCGCCACCCAGGACCAGGCCGCCCAGCAGCTGGCCCAGCGGTCCGGCCTGTCGCAGTGGCCCACCTGCTCCAGCCGGCTTGGCTCCGCCTCGGCGGCCCCGGCTGACCGACCGGCCCTGACCACCCATGCCACCACGACCGTCCCGGCGTCACGGGCGGTCGCCTCGGCCATGAGCGGCCTGGTCCCCTACACCGTGAAGCCCGGGGACACCCTGAGCGCCATCGCCGCTCGCTACTCCACGTCGCTGGCTACCCTCACCGCCGCCAACCACCTGGCCAACCCCAACCTGATCCTGGCCGGCCAGACCCTCCTGGCCTGACCAGACCTATCGCAGGGAGAAGGGTGGGTACCGGTCGGTGAGCAGGTAGGCGTAGGCCTGGACCCGGGTCTGCCAGCGGGTGACCCCCACCATGTAGTCCCGCAGACCCTGGGGCCAGCGCCCGGTGACCAGCACGGCGAAGAAGCCGGCCACCCACACCACCAAGGCGCCCACCCCGAGGACGAAGAGGACGACGATGTGGGGGATGGCCAGCAGCCACTTGACGAACGGGAGCAGCCGGCTCAGCCGCTCGGGGTAGACGATGGACAGCACGGCCGGGTCGTCGCCGGGGTCGACGGCGGTGTCGACGAGCTCGAACGGCGGGTAGCTCTCGCGCATCCACATGATGTACGACGAGACCCGCCACTGGTAGCGGTGCACCATGACCATGAAGTCGAACATCCCCCGGGGGATGTTCGCCGTGAAGAGGATGGCGAAGAAGGCGACGAAGGTGAGCACCCACAGGGCGATCCCGAGGACGTAGACGACCAGGACCTGGGGGATGGCCAGCAGCCAGTGCACCAGCGGCCGCCATCTGGCCACCCGCAGGGGTGCGTGGAGGTCGAGGCTGACCGGATGGGCCAGGCCGGAGCCGCTCGTGGCCATGGGCCGGGAGCATAGGCCACCGTCTGCTGGCGGGGAGTGGTCGGGCGCCGAGGCAGCGCCTGGGCCAGAGGCGCCTCAGGCCCGAACGGCCAGTTGCACGTGCCGACAGCCACAGACGGTCGCTCTCATCCCGGCCCTACCACGGCCAGGGAGTCGGGAGGCAGCTCCAGGTGGTGGCCGGAGAGGGCAACTCCCGCCTCCGAGGCGGCCAGCAACGCCCTGGCGCCGGCGGGGCCGACCAACCCGGGCAGGTCCAGCCGGGCCCGGGCCGGGCCGATGTTGGCTGCCACCACCACCTCCCCGGCGGCCACGTCGCCCCGGGCCATCACCAGCCAGCCGGCGTCGTCGTCCACGGCGGTACGGACCTGGCCCGGTCGGGTGTCGGTCAGGGCAGGTACCGCCTTGCGCAACCGGACCAGCTCCTGGACCCAGCTCAGCTGGCGTGAGTGGGCAGGGGTGGCCAGCTCGGACCAGTCCAGTTGCGAGGACAAGAAGGTGGACGGGTCCTGGGGATCGGGGATCAGGTCAGGGTCCCAGCCGAAGGCCTCGAACTCCCGCCGCCGACCCTCTCGCACCGCCTGGCCCAGCTCGGGGTCGGAGTGGGAGGTGAAGTACCGGAAGGCAGTGCTGGCCCCCCACTCCTCCCCCTGGAACAGCAGGGGCACGAAGGGGGCGGTCAGCACCAGGCCGGTCGCCACTCGCAGGCGGCCCTCGCTCAGCAGGGCGCTGGAGCGCTCGCCCAGGGCCCGGTTGCCCACCTGGTCGTGGTTCTGGGAGTAGCCGAGGAAGCGGGAGGCGGGCAGGCCGGTGGCGGCCCGGCCGTGGCGACGACCCCGGTAGCGGGAGTGCTGACCGACATAGACGTAGGTGTGGCGCAGGGCGGCGGCCAGGTCGGCCAGCCCCCAGAAGTCGGCGTAGTACCCCTGACGCTCGCCAGTGAGCGCCACGTGCAGGGCGTGGTGGAAGTCGTCGCTCCAGGCGGCGTCCAGGCCGTAGCCGCCCGCCTCGGTCGAGCGGACCAGGCGGGGATCGTTGAGGTCGGACTCGGCGATGACGAACAGCGAGCGACCGAGGTGGCCGGCCAGCTGGTGGACCCGGGCCGCCACCTCCTCCAGCAGGTGGGTGGCCGAGGTGTCCACGATGGCATGCACCGCGTCCAGTCGCAGGCCGTCGCAGTGGTAGTCCTCCAGCCAGTGCAGGGCGTTGTCGACCAGGAAGGCCCGGACCTCGTCACTGCCGGGACCGTCCAGGTTGATCGCCTGGCCCCACGGCGTGGTGTAGAAGTCGGTGAAGTAGGGCCCGAAGTGGCCGAGGTAGTTCCCGGCCGGGCCCAGGTGGTTGAACACAACGTCCATCACCACCGCCAGGCCCCGGGCGTGGCAGGCGTCGACCAAGCGGGCCAGCCCGGCCGGCCCGCCGTAGGCGTGGTGGGGGGCGTAGAGGTCCACCCCGTCGTAGCCCCAGCCCCGCTCGCCGGGAAACTCGGCCACCGGCATCAGCTCGACGGCGTCGACGCCCAAGGCGACCAGGTGGTCGAGGTGCTCCACCACCCCGTCGAAGTCACCCCTCGGGCTGAAGGTGCCCACGTGGAGCTCGTAGATGACGGCCGAGGGAAGGTGGATGCCCCGCCAGCCGGCGTCGGTCCACTCGAAGTCGCCCACCAGCCGAGAGGGGCCGTCCACCCCTTGCGGCTGCCACGGCGAGCGGGGGTCGGGTAGGCCGGGCGCCCCGTCGAGGCGGTAGAGGTAGTCGGTGCCCGGCCCGGCCTCCTCCACCTCCGCCTGCCACCAGCCGCCGCTCTCGGGCCCGAGCATGGCAACGTCGTGCCAGGCCAGGTCCAAGGCGGGCCCGGCCTGGGGCAGGGGCGGCGGGCGGACCTGGACCTGCACCGAGGCGGCGTTGGGTGCCCACACCCGCAGGAGGGTCAACTGCGGGCCCGAACCCTGTCGGCCCGGGCCAGCAGGGCCACCGGAAAGGGGCCCAGCAGGTGGTCGAGGCGCACCCGGCCACCGGCGACACAGGCGCCGGTCACTTGCTCGTCCCATTCGGCGCCAGGAAGCTCGACGCAGGTGTCGCCCCAACCGCCGCTTCGGTCGAGGCCGATGACCAGCCTGGGCACCACCGTCACCACCGACTCGGCCCGGGCGAAGGCCACCACGTGGCCGGCCTGGTCCCCGCCGACCGGTAGCGGTCGGTAGCTGCCGGCCGCCCCGAACCACTCTGGATGGTGGCCGCGCAGGCGGAGGGCGGCCCTGACGACAGCCAGCTTGGGCAAGCCCTCGCCGGCGCGGGACGACAGGTGGGCAGCTACCTGGGCTGGCTGGCCGGCCAGCTCGGTCAATTCGGCCAGCAGGGCCCGGCGTCGCTGGAAGTCGACAGGGCGGCGGTTGTCCGGATCGACCAGGTTGGACTCCCACAGCTCACAGCCCTGATAGGTGTCGGGCACTCCCGGGGCGGTGAGGCGGCAGAGGGCCTGGGCCAGCGAGGTCACCCGGCCCGGCTCCACCAGGGGCGCCACAAAGGCGTCCAGCTCGGCCAGGAAGGCCTGGTCGGCCATGACCGCCCGCACGAAGTCCTCGACGGCGGTGTCGTACTCGGGGTCGGGGTCGGTCCACGAGGTGTGCTGCTTGGCCTCCTTGGTGGCCTTGGCCATGTAGGCCACCACCCGCTCGACGGCTATGGGCCAGGCCCCCACCAGGGTCTGGTAGAGGAGGTACTCGGCGTTGCGGTCGGGCTGGTCGGGGCGGTGGTGGCCCTGGAGGCGATGGTCCTGGTTGCGGGCGGCCCACCGGCGGACCGAGGCGCCCCATGCCGCCGGCAGCTCGGAGAGCAGGCAGATGCGGGCACGCACGTCCTCCCCCCGCTTGGTGTCGTGGGTGGAGGTGGTCACCATGGTGGCCGGCCAGTCCCGTTGGGCCAAGCCGCACGCCCGGTGGAACTCGGCGGTGGTGGTGCACGGTCGAGCCGGGTCGCCGCCCACCTCGTTGGCGCACACCAGGCGGTTGTAGACGTAAAAGGCGGTGTCCTCCACGCCCTTGGCCATGACCGGCGAGGTGAACTGCTGGAAGCGCAGGCGCAGCTCGGTCTCCGGCCAGCCGGCCGGTGGTGGAGGGTCGCCGACGAGCAGGCGGCCCAGGAAGCAGACCAGCTCGGCGTCCAGCTCGGGCTGGCGCCGGCAGGCCTCGGCCAGGGCGTGGTCGATACGAGCGACGTCTACCGGGCTGGCGCTGGCGGGGGGGGCGCTGGCGGGGGCGCGGCTTCTCGGACCGCCAGGTGAGCTGTAGGCGCGCTCGGCGGTCCCAGAAGGGCTGTCGGACCCACGAGCTCCCAGCCGGGCGGCGGTCGACCGCCCGGCTCCTGGCCCGCCTGCGGCGTGCTCGCCCACATAGGTCCGGTACACGTCGAAGCAGGCGGCCACCTCCTCGATCAACCGGGACAGGTCCTGGCGGGTGTAGTCCCGATAGCGGCGGTGACGCTCGCACACTGCCACCATGAGGCTGGTGAGGCGGCGCAGGTCGGCCGCCAGGCCGCCGGCCATGGCCTGGTGCCTGGTCCGGTGGGCCACCTCCTCGAAGGAGTCGTCCTCGCCGGTCAGCTCCGAGTAGAGCTCGGTGAGAGGGCCTTCGCCAGCCGGGTCGATGAACAGGCCGCCGACCAGGACAGCGAAGTCGTAGCCGGTGGTGCCGGCCACCGGCCAGTCGGTCACCAGGTGCTCCCCCCGTCCCAGGACCTTCTCCACCACCACCCAGGCACCGCCGGTCGCCTGGCTGAGGCGGGCCAGGTAGGCGGCCGGGTCCCACAGGCCGTCGATGTGGTCGATCCGCAGCCCGTCCACGACGTGCTCCCTCACCCAGGCCAGGACCAGGGCGTGGGTCTCGGCGAACACCTCCTCGTCCTCCACCCGGAGGCCGACGAGGCTGGAGATGTCGAAGAAGCGCCGGTAGTCCAGGTCCTGGCCGGCCGATCGCCAGTAGGCCAGGCGGTAGCTCTGGCGTTCGAGCAGGGCGTCGAGGCAGTCAGCGTCGGCATTGAGCCTGCGCACCGTCTGGTCAACCGCCCCGGCCACCGTCGACGCTCGCTCGCACAGCTCTGCCAGCCGCTGGTGCAGCACCTCCTTGTCCCGGTGGCGCTCCCTCACGCTGTAGCGGTCGGTCGACCATGCCGGCGGCAGGCGGCCCAGGGCGGTGGCGATGCTCTCCAGCTCGTCGCTCCCGGCGGTGCCGCCGAGGCCGCCGGCCACCAGGTCCCCGACCGCCTCCAGGAGAAGGGTGTCGACGGAGCTGGGGGCGATTGGGAAGACCAGGTCGTGGTAGTGGAGGAGAAAGCTACCCCCGCTTCGAGAGACGACCAGCTCCCCTGCTTCCAGGACCCTCCCGTAGTGGTCGCCGAGGACCGGGAGGAGCACGGTGTGGCGCAGCCTGGCCTCCGGCGGGTCCCAGTCCACGTCGAACCAGGAGGCGTAGACACTGGACTGGCCGTTCTCCAGCACGTCCCACCACCAGGCGCTCTCCGGACCGGTGATGGCCATGTGGTTGGGCACCAGGTCGAGGACCTGTCCCAGACCGGCTCGGCCCAACGCGGTGCACATGCGCCGGTGGGCATCCGGGCCGCCGAGGTCGGTGCTCACCCGGGTGGGGTCGACGACGTCGTAGCCGTGGGTGCTGCCGGGAACGGCCTGCAGGCAGGGCGACAGGTAGACGTGGCTGACCCCCAGGTCAGCCAGGTAGCCGGCCACCTCGGACACCGCGTCGAAGCCGAAGTCAGGACCGAGCTGGAGCCGGTAGGTCGAGAGGGGCGGAGGGGGCGGATGGCCCGGCGGCGATGCCGCCACGGCACTCTCAGCCGGCACGGCGGCGGGCGGCTCAGCCGGCACGACGAAGCAGTACCACTGACCGTTCGGCCACCGCCAGCTCCTCGCCCGCACCGTGCCACACTGCGTCGGGCGGTGGGAAATCAGTGATCACCCCGGTGTAGGTGTCGAGCACCTTGGCCCACGCCTCACCCCAGCCCCCCTTGGGCAGGGCGAAGTCAGTGGGTTCGTGATGGGCGTTGAACAACACCAGGAAGCTGTCGTCCGTCACCGGCTCGCCGTGGCTGTCGGGGCTGCGGATGGCTTCGCCGTTGAGGAAGACCCCTATGGAGCGGGCCAGGCCGGCACGCCAGTCCCCGTCGGCCATCTCCACCCCGTCGGGCGTGAACCAGCCGATGTCGCCGACCCCCGAGCCCCGAAGGGGCCGCCCGTGGAAGAACCGCCTCCTGCGGAAGACGGGGTGGGCCCGCCGCAGGGCCAACAGGTCGGTGGTATAGCCCAACAGCGCACTGTCCGCCTCCTGCCAGTTCAACCAGGAGAGCTCGTTGTCCTGGCAATAGGCATTGTTGTTGCCGCCCTCGCTGTTGCCGATCTCGTCGCCTCCCAGGAGCATCGGGACGCCTTGGGACAGCACCAGGGTGGTGAGAAAGTTGCGCTGCTGGCGGGCTCGCAGCTCGTTCACGTCGGGGTCGTCGGTCGGTCCCTCGACCCCGCAGTTCCATGACCGGTTGTCGTCGGTGCCGTCACGGTTGCCCTCTCCGTTGGCCTGGTTGTGCTTCTCGTTGTAGGAGACCAGGTCGGCCAGGGTGAAGCCGTCGTGGGCGGTGACGAAGTTGATGCTGGCGTAGGGGCGGCGCCCGGACAGCTCGTACAGGTCGGAGCTGCCGGTGATGCGGTAGGCGAACTCGGCCAGGGCACGGTCCTCGCCCCGCCAGAAGTCGCGCACGCAGTCGCGGTACTTGCCGTTCCACTCGGACCACAGCGGGGGGAAGTTGCCGACCTGGTAGCCCCCTTCACCCACGTCCCACGGCTCGGCGATCAGCTTCACCTGGCTGACCACCGGATCCTGTTGGATCAGGTCGAAGAAGCTGGCCAGGCGGTCCACGTCGTGCAGCTCGCGGGCCAGCGCCGACGCCAGGTCGAAGCGGAAGCCGTCCACGTGCATCTCCGTCACCCAGTAACGCAACGAGTCCATGATGAGCTGGAGAACATGCGGGTTGCGCATGTTGAGGCTGTTGCCGGTGCCGGTGTAGTCGGTGTAGTAGCGCCGGTCGTTGCCTTCCAGGCGGTAATAGGCCGGGTTGTCGATGCCGCGAAAGCACAGGGTTGGCCCCAGGTGGTTCCCCTCGGCGGTGTGGTTGTACACCACGTCGAGAATCACCTCGATGCCGGCCTGGTGGAGGTTCTTCACCATGGCCTTGAACTCCTGGACCTGCTGGCCGTCTTCGCCCACCGAGCTGTAGGAGGCGTGGGGGGCCAGGTAACCGATGGAGTTGTAGCCCCAGTAGTTGCGCCTGCCCCGGTGCACCAAGCCGGCGTCGTGGACGAACTGATGCACGGGCATCAGCTCCACCGCGGTCACACCGAGGTGGAGGAGATGGTCGATGGCCGGTTGGCTGGCCAGTCCGGCGTAGGTGCCTCGCAGCTCCGGATCGACCTCGGGGTGGCAGATGGTGAAGCCCTTGACGTGCAGCTCGTACACGACGGTGTCGTGCCACGGCGTCTTGGGGGGGTGGTCGTGGGCCCAGTCGAAGTAAGGGTTGACCACCACCGAGCGGGGCGTGAACGGCGCGCTGTCGTCGGCGTTGGGAACCTCGGGATGGTCGAACTGGTAGCCGAACACGGCCGGGTCCCACTTGACCTCACCCGACACGGCCTTGGCGTACGGATCGAGCAGCAGCTTGGCCGGGTTGCAACGCTGACCCTTGGACCAGTCGGACGGCCCGTGGACCCGGTACCCGTATCGCTGACCGGGGCCCACCGCCAAGAGGTAGCCGTGCCAGCATAAGGCATCCACCTCGGGCAGCTCGACGCGCGTCTCGATCCCCACCTCGTCGAAGAGGCACAGCTCCACTCGCTCGGCCAGCTCCGAGAACAAGGAGAAGTTGGTGCCCATCCCGTCGTAGGTGGCGCCCAGCGGGTAGGGGGCCCCCGGCCAGACTTTCATTCGGTGCACGCTACCGGGGTAAGGGTAGGCGCCGTCCAACCGAGGGTGGCCCGAAGACCTGGCCCGACTGCGCCGAGGACCCGATGGTGCCCACAGTGCCGGCCGGGACGGCCAGAGACGGCTACCATTTGCCCGCCGCCGGACAGGCCGGCGGCGGGCGATCTCGCAGGGGCAGACCATGAGGACCAAGACGCTTCTCGGTGCGACGGCGGCTGCCGGTCTGGTGGCGAGCGTGCTGGCGGGCGCCGGCCCGGCCTGGGCTGCCAACCCCCACCATGGCGGCCGCGGGGTCACCACGACGGGGATCAACGTGTCCTATCCGCAGTGCCCGGGCACGAGCCTGCCAGCGGATGAGGCGTTCGCCGTCGTCGGTGTCAACGGCGGCCTCGCCAACGACTACAACACCTGTCTGGGCAACGAGTACGCCTACGCCGAGTCCTCGACCGGCGCCAGCAAGCAGGCAAAGGCCCAGCTGTACCTGAACACCGCCGACCCTGGCAACACCGTGGCCGACTGGCCGTCGCCCGGCCAGCTCGGCTCGTTCGGACAGCAGACCTCCGTCACGGACCCGTACGGCAGCTGCGGGTACGCCAGCGCCAGCGGTACCGGTCCCGGGGCGGAGACCGCCGCCTGCGCCTATGTCTACGGCTACGACATGGTTGCCGGAATCGCTTACAGCGGCGGCAACGTCGTCGGGGACCTGTCGTGGTTCACCACCACCACCGGCCAGGCGCTGTACGACGATCCCGTCTGGCTGGACGTGGAGACCGGCAACACCTGGCAGAGCGGGACGGGCGGGCTCACCATGAACGTCGCCGACCTGCAGGGCATGGTCGCCGCCGTCGACGCTGCTGCTGCCGCCGCCGGTGCCACCCCGCAGCCGGTCGGCGTGTACTCCACCAGCTCCCAGTGGGGCCAGATCACCGGGAGCCCCACCGGTACCGCCGCCGGCAGCCTGGCCGGGCGGCCGGTGTGGATCCCGGGCGCCCGCAGCGAGGGCGGAGCGGCGTCCAACTGTTCGCTGGCTTCATTCACGGGCGGCACGGTCACCCTCACCCAGTGGTTCGCCAACCCCTACGACGGCGATTACTCCTGCACGGGGTGATCGGTTCGCCGGGGCCTCCGCCGGCGCCGCCTGGGTGGATGGCTATGGCCGGATGGCCGCCGCCGGGGGGGCGGTGCTGGCCGGGGGGGCGGTGCTGGCCGGGGGGG